>CALVFJ010000009.1 GCA_944326795.1 uncultured Erysipelotrichaceae bacterium | reverse complement strand
TCATTCGCCTACTTCAAATATATGAACTAAAAGATGAAGATTCATATCAAGATATATTTAAATTCATAAGAGAATACTATTATGTACTTGTAGGAAATAAATATATCAATATGGCAACTAGATCAGACTTTATTACCAAGCTAGCCAAAAAGGTTAAACTCCCCATCACGAATGCAATGATCAACCAAAAACAATACGAAAAAATAATGAGTTACAAATTGTAGCTCATTAATATTTTCTCACCATATTTTAATGCAAACCTCTAAAGACAGGTATTATACACTATTAAATCACAGTTGTCGTTAAATCTTTTGCCCAAATATTAGCTGATACCCTCTTTAAGCCAAAGATCATCCTTACCAATTGTTCTAGCTGCGTTATCAAAAGTACCAAAACGATATCATTGATATGTAAGATATTGACACAGCCAAAAGCTAAGGTCAAACCTACGATATAAAGCAAGCCTGAATCCAAAAATTGAATGATCTTGGTATCACCACCTGAGCGCAAGATCGAAAAGATGATGAAGTTAAACAATCGCATCGAAATCTTGATGGCAAAGACATACATCATCTTGATGGCAAGATCATATACATACATATCGCTCAAAGCAAAAATATCTACCATATAAGGCGCAAAGACGATGATGCCAAAAACCAAGATGATGGCTAAGATAAAAGACATTCCAAGATGATATGCACACTCTTGCTTAGCTTGCTCGATCTGTCCTTTGCCTAACTTTGATCCTAACAACACCTGAACAGCGGAACCATAGCCATAAACGATGAACAAGAAAACATTAAAAATCTGATTAGCTACATAATAAGCATCCATGCTTTTAGTGCCTAATTGACCAAAAGCTTTGATGAATAAGGTCGTGCCAAAACCAAATAGTGTCTCATTTACGATCAACGGAACAATCTTGGTAATGATCGGTTCGACAAAGTTGCGCTTTAAGCCCCCAAACATTTCCGCAAAGCTGCCAACAAAAGGCTGCTTGGTAGCATAGGCATATACGACCAAGAAAATAGCAGCTATGCCCTGCGCCAACAAAGTACCTAACGCCGCTCCTTTGACGCCCATATCAAAGACAAAGATAAAAAGATAGTTAAAAGTACAATTCAGCAAGGTCATGATGATGCTGGTATTCAATGCGATCGTCGCTTTTTGACATGAACGGTACATATAACTAAAACAAAAAGTAATAGCTCCTACGATCAACGAAAAACGCATGATCGTCAAATATTCTAACGCATACATGATGATCTGATCATCATTCATATAAAAGCGCAAGATCTGCTCACCGAAAAGCGATGCGATCAAGCACCAAAAAATAGCATTGCCTAAAGCCAATACCAAACTTAAGCCAAACGATCGTTTAAGATTATGTTCATCATTGGCACCATAAAACTGTGCAGAAAACATGCTGACCCCACCGATCACCCCATAGGCGATCATATTGCATAAAGTATCGATCTGCGCTGCCGTTCCCACGGGAGTAACCATATTGATCCATGTTACCATTATGGTATCTACGATGCTTTGAGCACTGGTCAGCATTTGCTGCAATGCTAATGGTATAGCAATCTTCGCAGTCTTAAAATAAAAAGCTTTATCTCCAAAATAACGTTTAAGCACCAACATTAATTATTCGTTATATGTGCTTGCAGGATATCCAAGGCTTCGATATAACCTTGTTCCTTATGCCCTTTAATGGTAGCGATGCAGGCTTGGGAGATATAGCTAAGATGTCTAAAACTTTCGCGTTCATCAACATTGCTAAGGTGAACTTCAACTACTGGTAAAGGAACAATGGCCTTAATAGCGTCCAGCAAGGCAATGCTGGTATGCGTATACGCCCCTGGATTGATCACGATGCCATCATATTTTTCGAAATATGCATCCTGGATCCAAGTAACCAGATCTCCTTCATGATTTGACTGGACACAAGTAATTTCCATTCCCCGCTTTTTTCCTTCTTGGGTGATCAACTGAATGATCTTTTCATAGGACAAGGTTCCATAGATATTTTTTTCTCTGATACCGATCATATTGATATTGGGACCATTGATGATCAAGATCTTCATTTCTTATCAAACTCCTTCCTTCTTTTGGTCGATTGTCTAAACAAAGCTTTGATCTTTGTTTCATCTTCATTTTGCAATGCTTCTTTGAAATCATTTAAGGTCATGCTAAATTGGACAATCTGCGCCAATAATGTTTCTTTGTTATCGATGAACAGCTCATACCACAGATCCTCATTGATCTTTGCGATCCTGGTTAGATCGCGAAAGCTATCACCGGTATAATCCTTTAAATGTGTATTATCCTTGCAGTTCATCAAGCAAACTGCAATGACATGAGTAAGTTGAGACAAAAAAGCGATCATCTCATCGTGCTCCTGAGCATCAAGATAGCTGATATTAGCAAATTCTAACAATTGGGCTAATTGATGGATCATAGTCATGGCTTTTTCATCATCGTTTTTGATAATGATGAAATTGGCATTTTTAAAGATCGTTGCATCACTATTTTGTACGCCAGACACTTCCTTGCCAGCCATAGGATGGGCAAAGACAAAATGAATATCTGATCGCAAAAAAGGCTTGATCTTATCAATGATCATCTGCTTTATGCCAGTAACATCTGTACAGACACAACCTTTAGGCAATAGATCTTGATAAGTTTCTAACCAGTTGATCAAAGCTTGAGGATACAAACCAAAAATGATCAGATCAGCATTTTTAACCAGCGATGGATCGGTTGATCCTTTAATGATATAATTTTTTTCCATAGCATAATTTATGCTTGTTTGATCTTTATCGACAGCCATGACCTGATATCCTAATGCCCTTAGTTTTTGGGCATAACAACCACCTAACAATCCTAAGCCAACGATGCAGATCTTTGTTTCTTTAGTTATCCTCATGATGTTCCACCTTTATCTTAGCTGATGCTAGATCTTCAAAAAAGCGCGGATAGCTTTTTGCGATAGCCTGCGAGCCTATGATCCATACATCATCTTGGGCAATCGTGGCTAGGATACTTAAAGCCATCACGATACGATGATCATTATGCCCATCTAATGCCGCTAAAGGCTTAATCTTAGGCTGATAGCTAACATATACAGTATCTTCGCTAGAAGATATCTCACAGCCTAATTTGCGCAATTCTTCTTCCATCGCTTGGATACGATCTGATTCCTTGATCCTTAAGCGCTTGGCATTGATAAAAATCGTTTGCCCTTGCGCTTGGGTACTTAACGCAAACAGCATCGGTCCCAGATCTGGACAATCTTCCAGATCGATGATCGTTCCATGCAAACAGCTAGGATAAAATTCATAATAACCATCATTAAAGGTTATTTTTGCTCCCATCTTCTGCAAGATCGCGATGATAGCTTTATCACCTTGCTTAGAATCTAAAGCAAAGCGACCAACCTTGATTCCATTATTCAAAGTGCCTAAGGCAGCAAAAAAAGCTAGCTGGCTATAATCGGCTTCTACTTGATGATTACCACCGATAAAGCCCTGATTTCCTTGGATATGCAGCTGATGATCATTCACATAAGATATCTTAGCTCCAAACCGAGCCATGACATCGATCGTTAGCTCAACATATGAAGAAGATGCAAACGGTGGTTTGATGATCAGTTCAGAATCTTCAGGCAATAAGCTAAGCGCCAAAAGCAAACCGGTTATAAACTGACTAGAAATATTGCCATCAATAACATAAGTTCCGCTTGTCAACCTGCTGCCAACGATTAGCTTTTGCTGATTGCGTTCAAACTTGATGCCTTGTTTTGCAAATAGCTCTTCATATACTGTCTGCGGTCTTTCCAGCAATCGCTTCGATCCACTAAGAACTACATCTTCACTTATTAAAGCACACAAAGGAATCATAAATCGCAAGGTCGAACCTGATTCATGGCAATCTAAGATTTCATGATCATAGTGCCAACATTCTATACCATCAATATCGACCCGATCACCATCGATCGTTATCTTAGCTCCTAAATGTCGCAAGACCTCGATCGTTGCCATGATATCCTGATTAAGCGTAATATTAGTGATGCTGCTATGCCCTTTAGATAAACAAGCACAGATGATATAGCGATGGGCCAAAGATTTGCTGCAAGGCAGATTGATTTTTACCACCGCATTTTTCTGCGGATGAATGATTGTTTTCATTATATCTCACGGCCTACGGCTTTAGCTACGGCCTTAGCCTTTTTCATCAAACGTGCAAATTTTTCTGGTTTTAAAGACTGTGCGCCATCGCTCCATGCACAATCCGGCTGATCATGAACCTCAATGATCAAACCATCTGCCCCTGCCGCGATTGCTGCTAAAGACATCGCTTCTACCAGTTTCCAATCACCAGTCGCATGAGATGGATCGATAACGATCGGTAAATGCGTCTTTTCCTTGATGATCGGAATAACGCTAACATCCAAGGTATTGCGTGTATATTTTTCAAAGGTCCTGATCCCGCGTTCGCATAAGATGACATTAGGATTACCGCTAGCCATGATATATTCTGCGCTCATGATCCATTCTTCGATGGTTGCGCTCAAGCCTCGTTTCAAAAGGATCGGTTTATCGATCTTACCAACAGCTTTTAGCAGATCAAAATTTTGCATATTACGCGCTCCAATTTGGATCAGATCGACATTTTCCACGAATTCATCGATCTTATCGGCGCTCATCAGCTCTGTTACGATCGGCAACCCGGTTTTCTCCTTGGCGCTTACCAAACATTTGATGCCTTCACTTTGCATTCCTTGAAAAGCATATGGTGAGGTACGTGGTTTATAAGCTCCACCTCTTAGCATCTTGGCACCGCCTTTTTTCACTTCTTGAGCCAGATGCTCGATCATGCTTTTTCCTTCAACCGAACAAGGTCCTGCCATGACCACGATCGGTTTATTACCACCGATCTTGATGCCAGCAACATCAATGATCGAATCTTCCGGATGAAACATCCTATTCGCTAATTTATATGGTGCAGCTATCCTTTGAACATTTTCTACCCATTCATTAGCTTGAACACGGCGTTCATCGATCTTGGCCGTATCACCAACCAAACCGAAGACATTATAATTTTCACCGGTGATCAGATTGACCTTTAATCCTTGATTTTCAAACTGCTTGATTAGTTTTTCTACCTCATGCTTAGGAGCATCTTTTTTTAATGTTATGATCATGTTTTTTTAACCTACGCTTTCTATGATCTTGGCAACCGTTGTTTCTAGATCGCCATTATTTTTTATGATGATGTCGCTATATTTTTGATATAACTCATAGCGTTGATGATATAACTGCTGCAACTTATCAACGGTGTTGGACAATGGCCTATCATCGCTACAATATAATTTATCAAGATCACGATCGATAAAGATGATACAACCATTTTCCTGCAGATAATTCATGCTTTCTTGCTTTAAGATGATGCCTCCGCCACAAGAAATTATCGCATGATGATGGTTGCGCAATTCTTTGGCCAAAGCGATCTCCTGCTGACGAAATGCTTCTTCTGAATATTTATCTATATAATCTTTGATCGGCATCTGTATTTTTTGCACGATCATCTCATCCATCTCAAACACTTCACGTTGCAGCTTATCTTGTAATAATTTGCTGATCGTTGTCTTACCGCTGCTAGGCATCCCGATCAAAACGATATTTTGTTTATCATTGACCAACATTCGCTGGCATTCTTTGATCTTACCAAGATCAACAGGTATCCCATCAAAAAATTCCAAAGCCTTTACGGCTTGAGCTACCAACATTTCCAAGCCGGCAATGGTTTTGATCCCGCGTTTTTTTGCTTCAAGCACCAATTTTGTTCGCAAAGGATTGTATACGATATCGATCACGCTTTCTAAATTGGAAAATCGCTCAAGATCAACGATACAGCCATCATTGTCGGGAAACATACCTACCGGGGTCGTATTGATGATTACCTGAGGATCAGCGGCATAAACCGCATCATAACCAATCGTATTAGGCCTTGTACGCCGATCGACGATCAAGATCTTGCTAGCTTGCATATCCTTTACTACTTCATATACCGCCTTGCTAGCTCCGCCATTGCCTAATATCGCCACAATTTTATCTTTGATTTCAAAGCCGTTAGCTTCCAGCATCAGCCTAAATCCATAATAATCACTATTATATCCAAATAATTTGCCATCTTTATTCACGATACAGTTGATGGCATCAAGTTTCAATGCTAATTCATCGATCTTATCAAGATAAGGAATGACCATTTGCTTATAAGGTATCGTAACATTGATACAGGAAAATTTTTTTTCTTTCATAAAATCATGAAAGCTTTCCTCATCAAGTTCTTTAAGCTGATAAGGCTTATGCGTAAGATATTCATGGATCAATTGTGAATAGCTATGCCCTAATGGAAAACCGATCAAGCCCCTCATTCTTTAAATCCTCCGTTAAAATATAATTCGCCATAACGCATCATCAGCATATCACAAAGCGTGATAGCAATCATGCTATCGATTACGATCCTTGCTCGATGAACGATGCACGGATCATGCCGACCACTCAGTTGATATTCGACATTTTCTAACTTTTTAAAATCAACAGTTTGCTGCAGCTGCATGATCGATGGGGTCGGTTTGATATAACTCTTGATCACTAAAGGCATGCCATTGGAGATACCGCCATTGATGCCACCATTATGATTGGTCAAAGTAGTGATCCTGCCATCTTTGACCCTAAAAGGATCGTTGGCTTTTGAGCCGCACATCGTGCTCATCGCCATTCCATCACCAAATTCTACGGCTTTGATGCCGCCAATGCCAAAGATACCATGAGCAAGCATGCTTTCTAAGGAATCAAAAGTCGGCTCACCAATGCCAGGATCAAGATTAACTACCAAAGATTCTATAACACCGCCGATCGAATCTTGCTGCAATCTAGCATCCTCTATTGCTTCCAGCATCTTTGCTTTTTGTTCTTCATCGATCACGGCAAAATAAGCATCCTTTAATGCCATAAGCTGCTTGTTTAATAGATGTTTATCACAGCTAGCAAATGGTTCATCGGTTAAGGTCCCGATCTGTTTGATATGACTATAGATATGAATATCTTTTAACGCTAATATCTGCAGGCAAATAGCTCCACAAGCAACGATAGCTGCGCTTAAGCGCCCTGAAAAATGACCTGAGCCACGATAATCATTATAACCAAGATATTTCATGTACGCACTATAATCCGTATGGGAACAGCGAGCAATATAGCGCTGGCTGGCATAGTCCTTACTGCGAACATTTTCATTTTTGATCAAGATGGTCAATGGTGTCCCGGTCGTATGCTGTTCAAATAAGCCGCTGATGATCTCGACACGATCGCTTTCTTTACGGCTGGTCGAAATCGTTCCCTGCGGTTTACGTAGCTCCATGATGCGTTCAATTTCTTTTTCATCAATATATATGCCGGCTGGCAAACCATCTAAGGTTGCTCCAATAGCTTGTTGATGTGACTCCCCAAACAAGGTTATCGTTAAATTATTGCCAAAAGTATTCTTCATATCCCATATCCTCTTATAAATATGCCCTTAATTGAGCCAGTGGAAGATTTACGATCTTGGCCTGACCAATCTTGGTGACCTCGATCAGATCGATCATTTCATGGTCGGCTTTTTTATCTGTTGCTAATAATGCAAAGATCTTTTCCTTATCAGCATCACACATTATCGGAATATCCATCTTTTGTAAGATCGCTGCTAAACGTTTTTTGATATCCAGATCTTGTAATACTGTCATCATGCCTAAGGCAACACATTCCCCATGATAATAATCATGCAGATGATAATAGCTTTCATAAGCATGACCGAAAGTATGACCAAAATTTAAGATCTTGCGGATACCATTTTCTCTCTCATCCTGTTCGACAACTGCTTTTTTCACTAGCAACGAACGATAGATGACTTTTTCGATATCAAGATCATCTTGTTCAAACATCGCAAATAAAGCAGGATCATAGATCAAGCCCGCTTTTATTGCTTCAACCAATCCATTATGATAATGTCGCTTGCTTAACGTTTGCAATACCAAAGGATCGATCAAGACTAGCGAAGGCTGATAAAAGGCTCCAACACAATTTTTTATATCTAACATATTGATGGCAACCTTGCCCCCAATGCTAGAATCAATTTGTGACAAGGTCGTGGTAGGAATATTGATAAAGGTAATGCCACGCTTATAAGTAGCCGCTACAAAGCCCGCTAGATCGCCCACTACTCCACCACCTAAGGCAATAACGATGTCTTTACGAGAGTAATTTAGCTGCAATAATGCGGCTAAACAATCTTCATAGACCGCCAAGCTTTTAGCTTTTTCACCATGTTCTACGATCTTGACATCACAGTGAGGAAACTGTTCTTGCAAGATCTGCCGATAACTTGCGGGAACCATATCATCGGTTATGATCATTATTCGTCTTTGACCATCTATATATTTTTGTGCCTGCTGCAAACATCCTTTTTCAATGATTATCGGATAGCTTCGGCTGCAATTAACTTCAATGCGCATCTTTTACCCCCAACAAAAAAGCTATATAGACAATATCTATATAGCTAACTTTTTATCATATATTGTCCATATCAAGCTGATATCCCAAAGTATATCTTTATTTATATGCTGATATGTTACAACATAATTCTAAAAATGTAAACAAACATTTTTTTACTGAAAACTTTTACATTTCATAAGCTTTATAATAACCTAATAACTTATGAGCCGCACAATGCTTACTAGCTTCTGCAAGCAAAGATTCGATACAAGGTTGGCCCGGCAACAGTTCAAAATCAAGATAAAATAAATATTCAAAGCTATGCTTGGGCATTGGACGCGATTCTAACTTTAAAAGATTGATATTCTTCTTGGCAAATACTTCTAACAAGCGAAACAACGATCCTGCTTCATGCTTTAAGATAAACATAGCACTGATCTTATTAGCGCCTTCTACCTTTTGTGGTTTATGACAGATACATAAAAATCTGGTCATATTATGATCATTATCCTGAACATCTTTAAGCAGGATCGGTAGATCATAATATGCTGCAGCATTCGCGCTAGCTAGCGCCGCTTTATGGATATCATTGCAGTTTTTGATATGTTCAACGCTTGCCGAGGTATCTTGAAAAGCTATCGAACGCAGTTCAGGATGGGCAGCTAAAAAGTGTGAGCATTGGCTCAACGCTTCAGGATGTGAATAAACCTCTTGGATATCAGTTAATTCAGCTCCCGGTAATGCTATAAGCTGCTCTTTTATGGCGATGCATATCTCCCCTATGGCATAGATATCATGATCAAAGAAAAAATCATAGGTCCTTGAGATGATGCCAGTCGTAGTATTTTCTACCGGTATCAAAGCATAATCGATCTTATCTTTTTCCAAATCTTTGATGATTAGTTTAAAATTGGGATAATTTGCTTTTTGAAAATCCTTACCGGCAAAAAAACGATCGACCGCCAGATCGCTGAAAGTACCATTTTTTCCCTGAAATCCTACTTTATACATTTATTTTCCCCTACTTTCTTTGGTATAATTTTACCATGAGAAAATTATTTTTAAAAATTTTTGGTTATTTGGGGGTACCTGCATTTATGATCATTACCGGTTGGCATTATCGGCTTTTCATTGCAAACTATACCTCATTGCTACATCTTTGGCCAATTAGATTATCCGCATGTTTGATCTTAGCTTATTTTTATTATCTATTAAAGGATCTTAATATAAAGTATGCCAGGATCTTCTTTTTATTGAGCTTTACAACCTTATGGATACCTTATGATCTAGAGCATGTTTTTTATAGTTTTTGGCATGTATTTTTAGCATATGCTGCTCTATTCATCTTTAACTATCTAACATATATCCATCTGCCATTAAATTTCAAAAAACTTTACTTAATGATGATCGGTGTCTGTCTGGCCTTGATCTTACAATACGGGTCGATAATTGGAGTTTGTGAAATCTTATATATTAGCTGCTCTTCCATCTTTTTGACCAATTTAAAAGCCTCTTAGTAGAGGCTTTTTTCTTATTCATTTACTTCGGAATATTTTTTTCTGGTTTCGCTTAAGTTATCGCAATAATATCTAACCGTTAAAGATGCACTAACTTTAGTCTTTGATTTTGGTTCAACGATAAAAGTATCACCTTCAAGCATACAATCTAAGATTGCATTGCATGCCGTTTTAAGATTGCTGACACCTGCTTCGATCTCCGTTAATAAATCCCCAGCATTAACTTCGATATATAGCCAATCCATGTTATGTGCTTCCCATTTTTTCCAGTTGATCACATCAATATAATGTTGCAATGATTTCTTTTCAACAGCTGGTTTTTTAGGAGCAGATTTTTTAACTGGTTTTTTTGTTTCTTTAACTTCTTCTACAGCAACTTTCGTTACTTTTTCTTTCTTAGGTGTAGCAGTTTTCTTAGTTGTTTTCTTTTCAGCCATTACAATCGCCTCCCTTGCTTCTATTGTATTATAAAAAATTTTGACAAAAATGTAAATAATATTTAAAATAAAATGTTTTATTGCTAAAATAATTATAGGAGATTTTTACATATGATCGTAAATGTTGAGCAAATGCAAGCAATCGAAGCAATGACACCTTTATCGACCATGGAACTGATCGATGAAGTTGGCAAAGCTTTATTTAATGTCATCGAACCAATGATCAAAAAAGATGACAAGATCATGATCGTTTGCGGTAAAGGTAATAATGGTTCAGATGGCTTGGCCTTAGCCAAGCTTTTGCTGCACCAAGGTCATGATATCGCGGTTTACTTATTTCACGAAAAAGCTAAAACCTTGGAAAATCAGCAATTGCTCAATGCTCTGCCATCTACGTATATATTAAGCGACATCAGCATTTATCATCCTACGATCATCATCGATTGCATCTATGGCTTTAGTTTCAAAGGACATATTCGCTATAAGGAAAAAGCGCTTTTTGATAAATTGAATAAGATTGATGCCTATAAGATCAGCATCGATATCAACAGCGGTTGTGAAGCTGATGACCCTTGCTGTGACCCGCATGCCTTCAAATCAGATCTAACCATCGCTTTAGGTCATTATAAACCATTTCATATGTTCCAAAAAGAACACCAAATGTTTAAAAAACTAATGTTGATCGATCTTCCTTTAACTAAAGTAAATAAAACCGATTTTTATACGATGGATCAAGAAACTTTTATACAATCCTATCCTAAGATCAAAGTTAACGATCATAAAGGTTGCAATGGAAAATCATTGATAATCGGTGGATCATTCGGCATGGCAGGAGCTGCCATCCTAAATACCATCGGTGCATTATCATGTGGAATGAGCTATCTTCATGTAGCATGCGAAGATACGATCTATCCGATCTTAGCATCCCGCTTTGCTAACGTGGTGTTCCACCCCTTTGATCGCAATTGTTTCCGCTCAGCAATCGAAAGCATCATGCATAATGTTGATGCCATATGTTATGGCAGCGGAATAGATCGCTTACCTTATCGCAACGATATTCTTGAAGTATTGCTACAATATTCATATAAGACCGTAATCTTGGATGCTCAAGCGATTCGTCTTTTGATCGATAAGCTTTTTATCTTAAAGCTAAGCAAGCCCCAATTGATCATAACGCCTCATATCAAAGAATTTGCCGACCTGATCAACAAGCCTATAGAATTGGTTAAAGCGCATAAGATTAGCTTAGCTAAAGAATTTGCCAAAGATTATCATACCATCGTGGTATTGAAAGATACCAACACGATCATCGTTTCTCCTAATGGTGAAACATATATCAATACCCATGGCAATCAAGCCTTGGCTCGCGCAGGCAGCGGTGATCTGCTAACAGGATTTATTTGCGCCCTTTGTGCTTTAGTAAAAGATAATTACCTTGCCTGCGTCATGGCTGTATGGTTTTATAATCATCTTTGCGAAGAAATAACCAAAGATCATAGCATTACATGCTTTGATCTGGAGCATTATCTTAGTTATGCTGATAAATTTTTCAAAAATTTAAATATGTGATTGCAAATTAATACAAACTATTATATAATATTTGAGCATGCCCGAGTGGTGAAACTGGTAGACGCAATGGACTCAAAATCCATCGGTAGCGATACCGTGCCGGTTCGAGTCCGGCCTCGGGCACCATTGCTTAAATATCTAAGGCCTTGAAAAAGGCTTTTTTATTTATTTTCCATAAATCCTTGCACAGCATGAAGCAAAAATAAGATCATGATGATAATATTTATTATTGCCATGCCTTGCTTATTTTGCAGATAATTGCCCAAAGCATTTACGCCCCAGACAATAGACCCTATTAACCACAAATAAGAAATAAGCTGTTTTTTCATCATTAACCTCTTTCTTTTGAACACAAAGTTATCATCAACTAACTAAATTTATTATATACTTTTCTTCTTACCAAGGTCAATCCCACAAAAAAAAAGACATCATTCGATGTCTTTTTTTAATTTGGCAATCGTTGCTAATAATTGTTTAAAATCAATTGGTTTAGAAACATGTCCATTCATACCAGCTGCGCTGGTTGCAGCGATATCTTCGGCAAAAGCATTAGCGGTAAGCGCAATGATCAAGATTCTCTTTGCATCATCACGATCCATTTCTCTGATGGTTCTAGCCGCCGTACAACCATCCATTTTCGGCATCTGCATATCCATCAAGATAAGATCAAATTCATTGATTTGGGATTTGCTGAATATTTCTACTGCTTCTAAGCCATTCCATGCTTCAATGACCTCACCACCAAACATTTCCAGCATCTCTTTGGCAATTTCCATATTGATATTATTATCTTCGACCAACAGGATCTTTTTTCCTTGCAGATCATATTCTTGAACATCTTTTGTCTGATCTTGCACTTTATCCTGACGATAATTATTGACGATTTCTAACGGTAAGGTAACCGTGAATTTTGAGCCTTTGCCTACTTCGCTTTCAACCGCGATTTCTCCGCTCATCTGCTGCACTATTCCTTTGACGATCGACATTCCTAAGCCTGTACCTGTTACATTAGTAGGTCTAAACATCGTCTCTTGGGCAAACGGTTCAAAGATGATATTTAAAAATTCCTTGGTCATGCCAATGCCATTATCTTCAACGATGATCTGATACTTACCGATATTGCTGTTTTGTTCGATCTGATTTAACGTCACCTTGATCGTGGCATTTTCCAAGCTGTATTTGATGGCATTGCTGATCAGATTATTCAAAATCTGCTTCAAGCGGAAATCATCAGCATATACGTTTAGATCTTTAGCATTACAATGATACTCCATATGCTTATGTGCTTCTTTGCAGGTATCGGTAAAAACGCTAACATTTTCATTGATACATTCATCTAGATTGATCATCTTATAATTCAAAGCATTTTTGCCACCTTGCTCCATTTTAGAAATATCTAAGATATCATTGATCAAATTTAACAATTGGCCTCCTGAACGAGATATTTTCTGCAGATAATCCATTACTTTATTCGAATCATCTTTATTTTCCATAGCTAATTTTGACAAACCAATGATGGCATTAAGTGGTGTACGCATATCATGGGAAACATTGCTGAAAAATATATTCTTTTTATTTGTAGCTTGTTTTGAAATCTTCAAAGCATTTTCCATGATACGATATTGATCCAACTGCTTACGCTTTTCGGTATCTACGTTTTTAAAGCACATAAGCACTTCATTGATACCTAGCTGCTGACTATAAATGATATGAATGCTAACCCAATGGTATCCATCATCAAACTTACGTTGGAAATCACCGCCAAATTCATAAACTTTCTTATCGATCAAGCTTCTGATATTTTGCAAGGAAAAACTACGTTCAAATTCTTCATAGGTTCTTTCTTCAACCTTAAGCTTGATTGCTTTGATCAAATCTTCATAATGCCCTTTCGTTGTTATTAGATCAGCCATATCTTCATTTGATTTGATCGCTTGGTAAGTGGCATTTTCATAATTGATACGATATATCGCATAATAAGTATTGCCTAAGATCTTTAAGGTTTCATTGACATAACGATTCTTTCGATCTTTAAACATATTGTAAACGATCAAGATTGCCAAGCCAATTAGCAAGACTGCCGACATTCCTACCAACAGATACATCACTGAGTCCATATCACCATGTAATAGCTGATTGGTAGGAATGGTTATCACCGCTACCCAACCATTGCTTAATATAGCATAATATACGCCACGCTTATTGCCATTGGTATCAACGAAGAAAGAATCGTATGGATCATATATTCCTTTTTTTACATCTTCATATAGCTGATCGATAAACTGATGATAATCATCATTATCTAAGGTGCTGTTATAATACATCAGGTTGCCACTAGCATCGTATAAGAAGAAAGATGATTCATCCGGCATTGATTCTCGCTCTTTTTTAGCATGAAAATTATCATTAAAAATATCAAAAGCTAAGACATCTCCATCATCATTTAATTTCATTGCCAACGTTATCAGTTTCTTACTAGTAATCGCATCCGTGGATAGATCGGTCGTAATGATCTTGCCATCAGCTTCCATGGCATTTTGATACCAGCTAGTATTGGCATAATCATAATCACTGCCACCTTCCCATGGATAGGCGGCTACGATCTGACCATCGATGACCGCATAGGGATCAACTATATCATAACCGATCGTTTGCGCAATATTTTCAGCATACTTTTGCATCCATTCATGCAATGTCTCCATACTTATGCCTTGTTCTTTATATTCATTGATATAGGTCGAACCCAGCTTTAAAAAGATCTTGTGCATGTTTAAAATATTGGTTTCTTCCGTAGCATAGCTTTGAACCAGATAAGTACCCATGGTATCAGCATTATATAAGATCTTATTGCGAACAAGGATCGTGCTCCAATAGATCATAAATGCAAAGACGATCAGTAAGCACGAAGCTGTGATCACAACGATCACATTATGATTTTTTCTTTTCATCTGCAATTACCTCGCATTATCATCGTTTCTATTATAATGCATATCTTTGATATTTTTTAATTAAAATATCAATTAATCAGGATAAACGATATTGCCTAAGATAACTTTTTGCTTAGCGCCGGTAGCTGTTGGCACATTTGAAAATTGCTTATGCAATGTTTCGTTGCCTAAGATCACAAAAGCAATCGCTTCTTTGGCATCGCTGGAATATCCTTTGTCTTCCTGGGTCAAAATCTTGATACCAGGTAATTGCTGCTGAAGCATAGCCTTTAAGGTATCATTGTGAGCTCCACCGCCACCTAAAATAACTTCTTTGATCTTGTGCTTCGGCAATATGAACAGCTGGTAATTTCTGGCTATGCTATAAGCGGTAAACCAAGTAAAAGTCGTTATGATATCAGCTTTCTTTGCATCTTGATAACGTGCCAAAATATCTTTGACCATAAAAGCTCCAAACACTTCCCTGCCTGTTGTTTTGGGCGGATCCATCGTTATATAAGGGTGTTGAGCCAATTCTTCTTGCAAACTTACGATGATCTTGCCCTTAGCTGCAATTTGCCCATGATCATCATATTTTTCCCCATAAAGCAATTGCATTGCTTCATCGATCATCATATTTCCAGGACCAGTATCAAAAGCAAATACCTCATCGATATCTGCATTAGAACTAATTACGGTTACATTACCAATCCCACCGATATTTTGCAAAGCAATCGCATGATCACCATTGCGATAAAGTATATATTCGCTAAACGGAACCAACGGAGCTCCTTCGCCTCCTGCCGCCATATCTTTAACCCTAAAATTATTAATCACCAAACAATGACAACGTTGAGCGATGATCGCACCTTCACCTATCTGCAATGTACTAGCAACATGATCTTTCGTTGCTTTAGGCAAATGATAGATCGTTTGACCATGACTAGCAACAAAAGCCAATTCATTGGTTGATATGTTTTTGATGGCGCATACTTTTTTTACAGCTTCTGCCAATAATTCCCCAAATTCAAAATTTAAAGAACAAACATCGGCTACATTTGCTTCGTTAGCACAACAACGCTTGATCTTTTCCTTGACATATTCTGGAATATCCATGGTTATGAATGCTAATTGTTTGATCTTAGTATTAATAGAATAACCTTCAATCTCGCATAAAACAGCATCAATACCGTCCAATGATGTTCCAGACATTAATCCAACTGCTAACATTTATACCTCCTAAAATAAAGGATACCTATTTGGTATCCATTTCATGTATCAAATTTCTTGTTTTGATCAGATCTTCCTTTGTCTTTGCAAAGTCCATCTTAGCTACACCATAATATATAAGATCAGTTAGGCTCAAAGCAGAATTTCGTGAAGCAATAGCTCCTAAACGCAGTTCCTTTTCCACAATTGGCGTATAAAGCTTAACATTGGCCAGATTTGCCAAAGTACTACGGATGTTATATTGCGTAATCGCAATTACTGGTGCTTCATTTTTTTTCGCATACTCAACTGAAGAATTGACCAATGCGGTCTCACCGCTATAACTTATCGCAATCAACACATCTTCCTTTTGGATATGGGCGATCCTTGCCAGCAAGATATGAGGATCCTCATGATAAATTACCTCTTTATTGATCCTGGTCAGCTTATGCATCAAGTCAGTACATACGATCCCGCTTCCACCAATACCTACTAAAAAGACCCTTTTAGCATGAATACAGTAATTAATGGCACTGTCTAAGCTTTCATTATTTAAAAGCTTATATGTTTTATCAATATGCTGCAAAGACATCTGATAAACTTTTTTGACCATCGTATCTAATGAATCATTTTCTTCAATTATCACGCTAAATAATTCATCTTCTTCCTGCGAACCTTTCGCTATATCGACCTTCATGGCGGTCAAGCCTTTATATCCCAGCTTTTGAGCAAACCTTATCCATGCTGCTGCTGAAGTCTTGGTTATCGCTCCTAATTCCTGAGCACTTTTTTCAATCGTTTCGCTACGGTGCTCTAAAATATAATCGGCGATGGCTTTTTCGGTCGAAGTAAAAGAATTTAATGCTTCTTTGATCTTATATATACAGCTCATTATTAACTACCTCATGCTTCCTGATATATATAGGATACTATTTTTTAAGTGAATTTGAAATTATTTTTTACAATTTTGTGAAAAATAATGTTTCGCTAATAAGCTAGCGCCGTCAACCGGTGATCTGTGAGGCTCAATAAAATCAACATTTTGCACTAAATGTTTTTTTATCATTGGCATCAAAATATCTTTGGCATGCCATACTCCACCAGCATAACTTGCTTTGACCTTACCAGGAAAATTAATTGCCAAAGCATTGATCAACTGAGCTAAAGCTAGCGCCGCCTCTTCATAAATATGCAATGCCTCTAGATCATTCATCAACGCTAGTTCATAAGCATAAACTGCTAGCCCGGCAATCGCATCACGTTTATTTTGCAACTTATCAGCTACAAACGGAATAACATCATAATCATCATTAAATTGCCATTTTTCATAAAGATAAGAATATAACAAACTTTTGTCCTGACGATTGTCACATTGCTTGGTATATGCTGATAGTAATTGTTTAGCGATCCAATAGGCGCTTCCCTCATCACCAATCATATATCCCCAGCCACCGCAGCGATAAGCAACATCGTCTTTAGATGCAATGGCTATCGAACCAGTGCCAGCTATCACTAAAATTCCATCACCGCCATCTAACGCGCCCGCTAACGCAATTTCACCATCATTACGCAAGATATAACGATATCCTTTAAAAGCACAAGCAGCATTTTGTTCAATTCTTTGGCGCAAATTGATATTTTTGCCATAACCTGCTAAACCGGCGCAAATATATACTTCATCTTTTGCGTTTACACTAGCTAACAATTCTTCAATTCCTGAACGTAGGATAGATATAGCTTTTTCATCATTTACTTGTAAGATATGACAGCTTGGTCTTATACAGCTAGACACCAAATTGTCCATTTCATCATAACAAACAAAAGCTGTTTTAGTACCGCCGCCATCGATACCAATATAGTATTTCATCTTATCTGGCCTTTCTTAATCTAAATTTTTGCCATGGTTTGATGGCATCCAAAATAAATAGTTCATCTGAATTTACCTTGCCAACGACATTGGTCATCCCAGAATTTTTCATATCATGCAAAGCAATTTGTAATTCACCTGCATAATGACCATATTCGCTACTTTCGATGATAACATCACCACGATGGATAACTTCTGGCGCATTAAACAATACAAAATTGTGACCTTTATATTTAACTCGGCTTTGGGTTGAACGTAACATATTGGCATTTTGATCGCCACGGTTAAAATGTAGTTCTTCAAACAAGATCTTCTGCTCTATTTCTGGTACCCCATCAACCAATGTAACATCAAAAGTTACCAAAGATAGATCTAGATCAGCAACTTTTTGCAGCTCTTCAGCACTTGGATAACAATTTGAAATGATGATATCATCGATATTATCAAGAGCGATCATATGTTTAACTTGAACATCAAGAGGTAGATGACGATGCATTTCCAAAGTTGGTAATCCCTCAGTAACCGGCCATGAGCCGAAAGTATCTTTATTTTGGCTACTAACAAATGCTGCTGTTCTTATGCCGTATTTACTAAAACGTTCCGTACATCCCTTGAAGAAATCTAATTTTAAACCACTATATCCATGCGGATAGAAATTATGGCAGCCATATAATTTATAACGATTTGGCTGATAATCCATGATCGTATCGATTGTATGAACGTTATTGCTCATATTTATTTCAATGATCAAACCATAAGGATTAAAAGTCATCAAAGCTTCTTCATTTCCACTAAAACCAGCATCTAAGCGCAAGCCATCAGCTTTGATTTCATGGAAGAAAGATAGATCTTTATAACTGATACCTAATTGTTCAAATACTCTAGGAGATACATCAACGATGATCTCAAAGCCTTTAGTTTTGGCATATGAATTAATTTCTGTAAAATCTTGTTTTATTTCATCTTTGCTTTTTTCTACCGATAACAAACAAGAGAATATCCTTGAAAATCCTGCTGCTGCAGCCTGATCGATATAATTTAGGATCGTTGCTTTATCAGATTTTTCAGGATAAATCGAAATTCCTAATCTTCGCATATTTTACCTTCTTTCTTTTGAAAATGCCTTGTTTGAAACAAGGCATTATTTTTAATATAGTTTATGCTTCTTCTTGCTCATCTGCAAGCAGATTGTTGTCATACATTCTAAAGAATGGATAATAAATAACGATATCTAATACGATCAAAGCAACATTTAATAAAGCTGCACGCACATCATTTCCACACGCTAAGAATGCACCAATTGGTCCAGGAAGGGTCCAAGGAGCACTTGCTACAACCGCATTAACCATACCTGCACTAGTCAATAAGTAAGCGATGATACCATTTACCATTGGAGCAATGATGAACGGAATGATCAACATTGGGTTCAATACGATAGGAGCACCAAAGATCATTGGTTCATTGATGTTAAATATTGATGGTACCAAAGAAGTTTTACCTAAAGCTTTGCCATAAGCAGATTTAGATCTAAATGCAAACAATAAAGCTAAAGCCAACGTAGCTCCAGATCCACCGATCCAAATGAACCATTGATAGAAAGGTTCAGCAGCAATATTTGTCACAGCTGTTCCAGCTGCAAATGCAGTCGTATTTTCTTCAAGCAAAACTAACCATAAAGGTCTAGCTAATGAACCAACGATAGAAACACCATGGATACCAAATGACCAGAAGAATGTAACCAAGAAGATCAATACCAATACAGATGGTAAGGTATCCGTAGCTTTGATCAATGGTGAAACAATATTACCTACGATAGCATGAACATTGATTCCTAAGAACATCGTGATCGTTGCTACTACGATCAATACGATTGCCGTAGGTGTCAAAGATTCAAATGATCTAGCAACTGAAGAAGGTACTTGAGGTGGCATTGAAATCTTGAATCCGCTCTTTTGAGTAAAACGATATACTTCAACGGCAAAGAATGCAACCAAGATACCAATAAACATACCAGCTGATCCTAAATTTCCCATTGGTAATACGAAACCGCTAGGTATAGTTGCTAAATAATTTGCCAAATCAGCATTTTCTGCTGCTAAAGCAGCAACAGCCTCGCTTGGCGCACCGATAGAAGCAGGAATGATCGTTAGCAAGAAACCTAATTCTGCTAAGATACCACCAGATAAACCATCTAAATCATAAGAATTTGCTAAAGAATAACCAATACCGAACACTGCATACAATGTCATGATATACATTGACACACGATAAGGTAATAAAATTTTAGCTTGATTAGCTGCAATGAATTGAGTGATGCCCCAATCAGTAGGCATAGAGTTAGGTAAAAAAGCAA
Organism: uncultured Erysipelotrichaceae bacterium; assembly: GCA_944326795.1. Taxonomy (GTDB): domain Bacteria; phylum Bacillota_I; class Bacilli_A; order Erysipelotrichales; family Erysipelotrichaceae; genus JALEVB01. The sequence goes on along the minus strand of CALVFJ010000009.1, from coordinate 31,307 downwards.
TTACCATGAACATTGATGAAACAATGATCAGCGGTAATGTTGCGATGATACCATCACGAATGGCTCTTAAATGGCGTTGTTCAGCCAATTTAGCCATTGGTGTAGACAATTTCTCATCCATAAATGTGGAAAATTTGTCGAACATTTAAAAGATCCTCCCTTAATATTAAATATTATTTGATTTCGCCAAGTTCATTTTGAATCTGTGCTAATAATTTAGCTCCGCCTAATGGAGTATATCCCTGTGGTTGAATCAATACACATGGAATTCCAGCGGCATCAGCTTGCTGTTTTAACACATCGTAACGATGACGAATTTGAGGGGCAACCATGCCGATCGCATAACCATTCTTGATTTCTTCAGCAAAAGCTTGAGTTGAACATTCATGAACTTCGATTTCAAGACCTTTTTTTGCTGCTGCATCTTGCAATGCTTTAGCGGCGATCGCACTTGACATGCCTTGTGAACAAACTAATAAGACTTTCATCCTTTTTTCTCCTTTCTATTACTGCCAGTACAATTATAGCAATGTAATCGCTTCCTTGCAATATTATTTTACTCTAAAATAACTTTTAATTGAAATTTTATTACACCAATTTACCCATATACACCAACAAAAAGATCAATATCGCACTAAAAAGCGATAATAAAGTTCCTACGATCCAAAATGATTTATTTATCTTCTGATCCCGTTCAATAAAAAATTGAGTATATGCCGTCGAAAATCCTGCTGCTGTGCCACCTATAATTACCGTAGGCATCCGATAATCTATCATCAATAACTCACAAGCAAATGGCACGATAAAAAGAGACAACAAAGTTGTTATCAAGATAATAAACGAACTTTTATAGCCAAAGCGCGGAATATCATAATCAGTATCACCTAAAAAATTAGTTTGATTAGTTTTCTTAACTTTTTTTGTATCCCATTTTGCAGTTTTAACCATTAAATTTCACCTATTTTGCTTCTAAAGCTGCTAAACGTTTATTTATCTTGATGATATTTTCTGCCATGGTTCTTACTTCCATCGCACTCATCAAATGATCTTGCGCATGAACAAACAATACAGTTACTTCATGATGCTCTCCAGCTGCTTCCTGTTGGATCAAATTAGTTTGAATCTGATGAGCTTGTACTAAGAATTCGTCAGCTTCTTTCAATAATGCTTCTGCCTTTTCAAATTCTTTGTTTTCAGCTGCGCTAATAGCTTCATAAACCAACCCTTTAGCATTTCCACCATTACTAATAATTTCAAAAATAATCATTTCCATTTCTTCCATTTTCTTATTCCTCCTTTAATAACTCTACCGATTTGGTAATATGACCATTTGTTTTATTTAATGTTTCTTCAACGATCAACCGTGATTTATTGGTTAGCGCCATGACGATCGCTGTTTTAACATTTTTATCAGCGGCAATAAATAATTCTTTAGCTTTTGCACCATCTACTTTGCCAAGTGTTTCGATGATATGACAAGCTCTAACTTCTAATTTTTGATTGGTTGGTTGCACATCAACCATATAGTTATGAAATACTTTGCCAGATTTTATCATTGTTGCTGTTGAAATCATATTCAAGACTAATTTCTGCGCAGTGCCTGCTTTCATCCTTGTTGAACCTGTAACAGCTTCTGGGCCTGTAACGACTTCTACTGGAAATTCTGCATACGCTGAGATCTCTGCATCTTTGACGCAACAAACGCTTCCTGTTGTTGCTCCAATTTCTTTCGCATATTCTAATGCCCCGATTACATAAGGGGTACGACCACTTGCCGCTAACCCGATTACCATATCATTAGCACCTAAATTACGCTCGATCAGGTCTTGTTTTGCCAATTCTTTGGAGTCTTCAGCCCCTTCTTTTGCCTTAAAAATTGCTTCAGTTCCTCCTGCAATGATACCTTGGATCAATTCCTCGCTAACGCCATAAGTTGGAGGACATTCCGAAGCATCCAAGATACCTAGTCTTCCCGAGGTCCCTGCACCTGCATAGATGATCCTTCCTCCTTTTTGCAAAGAGGCAAATGCTGCATCAACCAACGCAGTGATAGCTGGTAATTGTTTTTCAACGACCAAGGCAACTGTTTTATCTTCATCGTTGATCTTCTTTAAGATATCAGATGTCGAACATACATCGATATCAACCGTATTAGGATTTTGTTGTTCCGTATTAAGTTTTGCTAAAATATCATTCATCTTTACTTCTCCTTTGCGATAAAATCTTGATACCATGCGAAGCTATCCTTCTTGATCCGCCGATAGCTTCCATTTCCCAAATTATCAGCATCAACATAGACGACACCATAGCGTTTTTCCATTTCACAGCTACCTGCCGATACGATATCGATAACTCCCCACATGATATAACCAAGAACATCTACGCCATCTCTTTGTGCTTCCTTGATCTGCTCAAAGTGTTTTTTTAGATAATCAATCCGATATTCATCGTGGATCTTGCAATCATCACTGATAACATCACGATAGCCTAAACCATTTTCACTAATAAATACCGGTTTTTGATAGCGATCATAAACTCTATTCAAAGTTATGCGCAATCCGACAGGATCGATCTGCCATCCCCATTCATTAGCTTCTAAATATGGGTTCTTGGTCGTAACGACTAAATTACCTGCCGTTTTCTCCTTTTCTTCAGTGCTTGCTACTGAAGATTGATAATAGGAAAAACTAACAAAATCTGCAGTATTTTCCTTAAGAAGCTTTTTATCCTCTTCGGTGATCGTAAATTCGATATTTCTTTCCTCAAAAAACCTTTGCATATAACTTGGATAATAACCTCTGGTCAATACATCAGCACAAAACCAGGTATTAGTATTTTCATCAATTACCTGTTTTAAATTATCTTCTGGTTTGCATGAATAAGGGTAATAGCAAAAACAAGCAACCATACAGCCGAATTTACCTTTAACCATCTTATGTCCTAATTCTATGGTTTTGGCACTAGCTACAAATTGATGATGCAAAGATTGAAACACTAACGATTGATCATATGGCTTATCTTCTTCCTTGACCAAGCCTACCCCATTAAATGGCGAAAAATAACCAGCATTGATTTCGTTAAATGGCAAATAATAATCAATCACATCAGCCCAACGTTCAAAAACGACCTTTGCAAAACGCAAATAAAAATCAATTAGTATCCTATTTGTCCAACCACCATAATGTTCTACTAAATAAAGTGGTATAGCATAATGATTCATCGTAAGAAAAACCCGGATGCCATAGGATCTTAACCGATCAAAGATCTTATCGTAGTAAGCTAAACCTTCAGGATTAGGTTCTTGTTCATCCCCACGAGGAAATAACCTAGCCCAGCTTATCGATAAGCGATAGATATCAATTCCTAGTTCCTTTAATAGCGCTAGATCATCTTCCCAATGATAATAACCTTGCGATCCAGAACGAAACGGATATCTTCTATGATTGCTTACCTTTGCTTCATCTATAACTTTTTGTGTAAGCAATCTGGTTGTAGTAGTTGCATTGGAAGTGCGAGGAACATATGGTCTTACATCTTGGGTATCTATCCCTTTATTTCCTTCCTGCCAGCCTCCTTCATATTGGCTAGCTGCAGTTGCTCCACCCCAAAGTAGCTTTCTGTTTGGTAAATTTAGATCCATCTTCCATCTCCTTTTAAAAGCGCTTTCTTTTTACAACAGCAGTATAGCACATTTCCAGCAAAAGTAAAATATTATTTTATTATTTTTTATTTTTTATTGTATTTTTATTTTATTTAAATGCACAAAAAAACTCAGGTTTATTCCCGAGTATTTTTTTAAATGGTGGTCTCAGCCGGGATTGAACCGGCGACACATGGATTTTCAGTCCATTGCTCTACCAACTGAGCTACAAGACCATAATGGTTGCGAGGGAAGGATTTGAACCAACGACCTCCGGGTTATGAGCCCGACGAGCTACCAGACTGCTCTACCTCGCGATATCAATTTTTAAATGGCGGAGGAACTGGGATTCGAACCCAGGCGCCAGTTTCCCGACCTACCGGTTTTCAAGACCGGACCCTTCAACCACTTGGGTATTCCTCCATTTCTTGGTGGACCCTGTAGGACTCGAACCTACGACCAACCGGTTATGAGCCGGTAGCTCTAACCAACTGAGCTAAGGGTCCTTATCTTACGATCCTTAGAATTGGTAGCGAGGGTGGGATTCGAACCCACGACCTTCCGGGTATGAACCGAACGCTCTAGCCAACTAAGCTACCTCGCCATATTAGCAATTCAAATAAATGGTCGGGATGGCAGGATTCGAACCTGTGACCCCTTGATCCCAAATCAAGTGCACTACCAAGCTGTGCTACATCCCGACTATATATGGCGCGCCCAGTAGGAATCGAACCCGCAACCTTTTGATCCGTAGTCAAACACTCTATCCAGTTGAGCTATGGGCGCATATGTCACCGTTTTTCACAGTGCTATATTATAATAGCAAACCTGACGATTAAAATCAAGTATTATTTTTACTTTTTTTGTTTTTTTCATCTGCGATATCTTGATATAACATATATCCTTATTTTACATGTTTAAAATTTTATCATTTGCTATCATATTATATAATACATATCATAATTATGTTTACAAAAATTAATTTAAAAAAAGTATTGCATCATATGATAGATTATGGTAATATATTTGAGCACGGACGTAAAACTGGTTCTTTAGCCAAGTTGGTAAGGCAACAGACTGCAACTCTGTGATCACCGGTTCAAATCCGGTAGGAACCTCCATACCTGGAGATATGGCGGAATAGGCAGACGCATCGGACTTAAAATCCGGTGGTAGAAATACCGTATGGGTTCAAGTCCCATTATCTCCACCATCTTAAAGATCAAAGCCTTGAAAAAGGCTTTTTTTATTGTAATTTTCTGCTAATATCTTTATAATTAAGGCGCATGGAGGAAACGAGATGAAAATTGGAATTGGTAACGACCATAGCGCCGTTGAATTAAAAAACGCCATCGTTGACTATTTGACCCAGCAAGGTCATGAAGTGATCAACTATGGAACTGACAGCTGCGAAGCTTATGACTACCCATTAGCTGGTGAAGCCGTAGCAAACGCCATCAACGCCCATGAAGTTGAATGTGGTATCTGCATATGCGGAACTGGCATCGGCATCAGCATTGCCGCAAATAAAGTTAAAAATATCCGTGCTGCCGTATGTAGCGAACCAGTAAGCGCGAAGCTTGCCAAAGAACACAACAATGCGCAGATCATTTGTTTTGGTGCAAGGATCGTTGGCTTAAACATGGCTAAAGCCATCGTTGATGCTTGGCTAAATGCCAAGTTCGAACAAGACCGCCACATCAAACGCTTGGCATTGATCGACCAGATCGAAAGCAAAAATCATTGATCTTTATTAGGTTAAAAAAAACCGCTTGAAACAAAATTGCTTCAAGCGGTTTTTTTTATGAATTTTTAACTTTGATCCAAAGATCGGTCAATTCTTTTTTCAATACTTCGTTATGTTTGAATACTTCATCTTTTTCATAACCGGTACGAGGAATATATGCGCTTGGATCATACTCTTCGGATAATTCTTCCATGACCTGAGCATTAGCAGAAGTATAACCAACCGTATACGAATTATCATATGCTGCTTCATAAGTTAACATATAGTTGATAAATTCATTTGCTAAACCTGGACATTTAGCATTAGCTGGTATTACCATAGCATCTGACCAAACATTAGTGCCGCTGTTTGGCGTAAAGTAAGCCATATCTTCGTTTTCGCTTAGAACATATGCTGCGTCACCGCTATACATGATCGCGATATCTTTTTCCCCATTGACCATGGCATCGATTACTTCATCAGTTACAAACGCAGGATCAACAGCTTCATTTACATCTAATAGCCATTGATATGCTGCTTGGATCTCATCTTCATTTTCAGTATTCATCGAATATCCTAAAGCTTTAAATGCCATCATGAAGCTATCTCTTTCCGAATCATATAAGAATACCTTACCTTTATATTGTTCATCTAACAAGATATTGTAGCCTTCAGCTTCTAATTGTTCCTGAGATACATTGTTCTTATTGTAAACGATACCAACCATTCCCCAGAAATATGGCACAGAATATGTATTATCTGGGTCATATGGCAGATTCTTTACGCCATCAGCCAAATTGCCAAGATTAGTTACGATATTCTTATCGATTGGCTGCAATAGATCTTCATCGATCAAGCGTTCGATCATATAATCACTTGGAACCAAGATGTCATAAGCGCTACCGCCTAAAAGTTTGGTATACATTGCTTCATTAGAATCAAATAAAGAATAGTTTACCTTAGCATTATACATCTTTTCAAAATTACTGATCGTATTTTCTCCGATATACTCGCCCCAGTTGTAAACATTCAAAACATTGCATCCATAGACCTCTTCCGCGTCCATGACCTGTTCAACATCGCTAGATGAGCTGCATCCGCTCATTCCTAGCACCAGCATGCTAGCTAATACTGCTTTCCATAATTTTTTCATTTCTTTTCTTTCCCCTTCTATCTTTTATCATTGGTATCACATTAACTAAGACCAAAACGATCGTTATGACCACGACGATGATCGTCGATAATGCGTTGATGGTAGGATTGATCCTCTTAACATTTGAATATACATAGATCGAAATATTATTGATGCCCGGGCCAGTCGTAAACAAAGAGATGACAAAATCATCAAAGGACATGGTAAAGGCAACCAATGCTCCTGCTACGATACCAGGCTTGATCTGCGGAATGATGACCTTGGTCAGTGCTTGCAAAGGTGTACACCCAAGATCAAGGGCTGCTTCCGCCAAATTATCATCTAGTTGTCGCAATTTTGGCATAACGCTCAAGATCACATACGGGATACAAAAGGCAATATGTGCTAACAATAAGGTCATAAAGCCTAATTCGATCTTTAATGAAGTAAAAAACAACATAAAGCCAATAGCGGTAACGATCTCTGGATTAAGCATCGGTAAATTATTTACCTGTTCAATTGATTCTTTGATCAATTTACGAGATTTGCTCATGCCAATTGCCGTGATCGTTCCTACGATCGTAGAAACCACCGTTGCGATGATTGCGATGATCACCGTATAATAGATAGCTTCCATGATCGTTCGATCTCTAAACATTTTTTCATACCATTGCAAAGAGAAACCCGTAAAATGACTAAGTGACTTTGAATCATTGAAGCTGAAAAAGCACACATAAACGATTGGCGCATAAAAGAATAATAAGATCAAGAATAAATAGATCTTTGACAACAAGGCACCTTTTTTCATTAATGTACCTCCTTGGATTGACGATCCAGCTTCTTGGTTATATACATAGAAATCAAGATGATCACCGCCATGATCAAGGAAATAGCACTTCCAAAGTTCCAGTCACCGGTGGAGATAAAGTAGCTTTCGATCAAGTTACCGATCAAGACAAAGTCTCCTCCTCCTAACAATTTAGGAATGAAGAAGCTCGATACCGCCGGCAAAAATACCAAGGTAATGCCACTGATGACCCCTGGTAAGCTTAAAGGCAAGGTAACCTTTAAAAATGCCTGCCATTTGCTAGCTCCTAGATCTTCTGCCGCTGCTAACAAGCTTTGATCCATCTTGCTCAAAGAAGTATGGATCTGCAAGATCATAAAAGGCAAGAAGTTATATACCATACCGATATATACCTTCATTTCATTAGATAATCCGCTGTCATTTAACATGCCCCGCCATGCGTACGTTCTCACCAACATATTGATCCACATCGGCAAAGTAATAAGCAAGACCATCAAGCTTTGTTTATTACCAGGCAATTTAGAAATAACATAAGCACAAGGATAACCGATGGCAATACAAATAAGGGTCGTATTGATTGCAATCTTCAACGAGCGCCACAACACGCTAGGGAAGATGCTATCCTCAAAAAATCTTAAAAAATTATCCAAAGTAAATTGTAGGGTCAAGACCTCATTTCCTTGGGTCGTAAAAGCATAGAACACGATCATCAGCATCGGAAGGCAGATCATGATGATCATCCATATGATATATGGATAGGTAAAACGTGAAAAGCTCTTCATATCAATTACCCATCTTGCTCATAACGTGCAGATCTTCAGGAGCAAACAATACCCCTACCTTGGTTCCTACCTCTTGATAATCAGTAGTATGGACCTTTAATTCACGTCCCATGGTCGAGAATGTGATTTGATAATCGCCTTCCTTGATATCTTCGTCATCAAAATCATATTTAACATCCCAAATCTCAATTGGACTTTCATCTTCCAATGACCAAGCTTGAGCGTTTGCCCATTGTTTTAGATCTGTATCTAAAGCAATGCTTTCTTTGATCTCATCAACGGTCTTGTAGAAATCAAAAGCTTGGATTGCTTCATCGTTAGCTTTATCTTCGGTATATACCGGCTTAACTACCGTAATATTGATCGTAATTTCGGTGCCTTTAGCTGTTGCAAAGGTACAAGGATAGGTACCGATGGCATTTTTGACATCATATTCGATCTTTGCCAAAGAAACATCTTCATCTTCATTATTCCAGGCTTGAGCATTAGCTCTAGCTACCACAATAGCATCCGTAAGATTTTCCACATCTTCAAGATCCATATAGAAATCACTAGCGCTTATCTTTTCATGCGCCTCATCATTGACGATATCCTTATTTCCTAAGACATGCATGGTTACTGTTTTAGAAGTACCGCTAGTCGTTTCAACGATGATCTCATAATGTACGCCTTTGAACAGCACCGATTTTACTTCCCCATTCATGATGCCCTTATTACGTGGTACTAGATCGATATCTTCAGGACGGATAACGATATCTACCGGTTCATTTTTCTTAAAGCCAAAATCTACACATTTATAATCATGATCATCAAAATTTACTAGATAATCATCCTTCATGATACCATCAATGATATTTGATTCACCGATAAAACGAGCGACATATTCATTGATCGGTTCATTATATATTTCCGTAGGCGTTCCCACCTGTTGGATCTCGCCATCTTTCATGACCACGATCTTATCGGACATCGTTAAGGCTTCTTCCTGATCGTGGGTAACAAAGATAAAGGTGATGCCTACTTCTTGTTGAATGTTCTTAAGTTCGATCTGCATTTCTTTTCTTAACTTAAGATCCAAAGCACCTAATGGCTCATCAAGCAATAAGACATTAGGCTCATTGACCAAAGCTCTAGCAATCGCCACACGTTGCTGCTGTCCGCCTGACAACAAGGTAACATCACGTTTGGCATAGCCTTCAAGGCCTACCAAGCTTAGCATACGATTAACTTTCTGCTCGATGATATCCTTTGATACTTTCTTCAGTTTTAAGCCAAAGGCAATATTATCATAAACATTTAGATGCGGAAACAAAGCATACTTTTGGAATACCGTATTAATATCACGTTTATAGGCTGGCACCTTGCTAATTTCTTCACCATCGAAAATAATTTCACCATCATCGGCATCCAAGAAACCACCTAGGATCCGCAGCAAAGTGGTCTTACCACAACCGCTTGGTCCTAATAAAGTAACAAATTCATTTTCATAAATATCTAGGTTGATGCCCTTTAAAACGATCTGATTGTCAAATTGTTTAACGATATTTTTAAACTGAATAATTTTTTTCATGAAATCCTCCCCCTAAAAGATTGGTGGGGTACATACCCACAGCACCTTAGCATTGTTCATCGCATCATTTCTAAGATAATGCTCTTTATCGCCATTGATATAAAATGCTTCATTTTTCTTGACTACGATCCCTTTTTTATCCTGTTCGAAATAGATCGTGATCTTCCCGCTTAAAACATAGCCAAACTCTTCACCTTCATGAGGATAGATCAGCTGTGATTCTCCACTAGGTTTAAGCTCGAGAATGATCGGTTCCATTTCGTTTTTTTGGGCGTTTGGAATGATCCAATTAGTAATGGTCAGTTCCTTCTCATCAACAAAGGCGTCATCAGGTGAAAAGACAATCTGTTCATCAGTTTCTTCTTCAAAAAACTTGCTCATGGTAATGCCTAAAGCTTCACAGATGTCTTCCAAAGTCGTGATCGACGGCTGCGTAAGATTACGTTCCAATTGGCTTAAGAAACCTTTGGTAAGCTCGCAGCGACTAGCTAATTCCTCTAAGGTAAGCCCATTTTTATTTCGCAAATTTCTAATGCGATTACCTAGATCCATAACTACCTCCTTTTGTTTAATATTGCTAAACTAAAAGTTATTATTAATTAAACCAAATTTATTATATATAATATTCACCAAAATGCAATATTTTTTTTGTAAAATTTATTCATATTTTCTTTAGCGAAATAATTTTCGATACTGCTTTTCATCTTTCCCCAAGCTACGAATTTTTTTAAGCAAACTACTATCTCAATAAGTAATTTAACCTTTTATTTTTTACATACACAAAAAAAGATTAGATATCAAATTTTCATCTAATCTTTTCTTCATCTCAACTATTATTGTAGAACCTCAACATTATAATCATAATGTTCTAAAGAATAATTTGCATAAATCTATTGCTTCTCAAAAATAAATATCTCACCTTCAAAATCCATATTGATGCTTTTACCGTCAAAAGTACCAGATAATTCCTCACCTTCAACAATTAAGATCAAAGAATCTCCTTCTATCTGCCAACTGCCAATGATACTTTCATCCTCTCCCCAAAAGCCTGTATCCCAAACAAAACTTTTATCACTTTTTAAATTTAAGGTCATGTCGATATCCATTCCCAATAGACTAGCTAGGTCTTCTACGCTCATTTTTTCACCGTATGATTCAATTTCAGTCAACTTGTAATTACCTGCAATAGTTTTACTGCCACAGGCAACCAAGCCAATCACCATTACCAGAATCATTAGAAATGTAAATGCTCGCTTCTTCATGTTGATTTTCATACTTATCTCCTTTCTTCATTTTAATGCAAGAGTATAATCTATCTGCATCGTGGATGTTTGATATTATTATAACCTTATTTTACATTCCACACCCTACCCGTTATGGATAGTTTTTTCGTTACGCGAAAATCCCCTCGTAGTAAATAATACTATATTGTCTGTTGACAAAATTTTATTTTATAATCTGATATATCTTTTATGCACTCTATAAATTTATACGATACAATCTAACTAAGTATTTCTCCTGTGATCATCAATAAATATCAACACCTTTTTTCTTTAGATATAATTTTTTTGCAACCTAGTTGAAAAATCGTGTACATTTTCATCGACATATTATTCATAATATGCTTCAACAGCCTATATTTACCTAGATATCTTTTCAAATTTTTGCATTTAATTTTCCCAAAATGCTGTTGATGATCAACATTTCAAAAGAGTCTAGAATATATGATTAATCTACTGAACCTTGATTATTGAATAAACGAAGCTAATTTGAGCACATCTGCATACCTACGAATTATGTATTCATATTATACAAATTCATCAAAGCTTACCTGAGATCACTATTCAATTTTTTCTTTATATATATCATTACCTAAATATACCATTTGTTACCACAAAAATTTTATAATTTTTATGTAATATAACGTTTATTTATTAAGCTTGTAAATGATTACCATATCAATTAATGTACTTATCATATACATTAAGTAATCACATTTTTTAAACAATATTGTTATGCTTTAAATTTTATCAAACGTATTAATTACCTTTATAAACTATAATGCCTCTAACTTAGCAAGTAAATAATTCATAGAATTATCATAGAAAATAAAATTATTAATTATTCCTGCATTTTGTGCATCAACAGATTTATTACGAATGTTTTCTTGTTCAGGTCTTACCAAAAACAAAATCTTAATGTTACGATTACTTGAGCGTAGCCTTTGACAAACCTTTACAGCATGATCTATTTCATTTTGATCTACTATATCAAAAATCACCATATCCGCCGTAATAATATCGACTCCAATCATAGCTTGTGCATAATTAAGATGAGTTGTCCATTTATATCCAACTTCTGGCTTGGATAAAATTGCCGTAGATAAACCATGAGCAAGTATTTTGTTAGCTGAAATAAACAAAATTGTTTTCATAATTACCTCCTATGCTAATAGCTTAGGTTACTTGTAACAATTAAGTTTTTTTGATTTTTTCTATATATTATCCCCATGGATCAGCACCTTTTGGTGTTTTTACCCCTGTAAGCAAATACTGTTCCCATAAGAACCACCTTCCATCACTACCGCGTTGACGCAGTTTAATTGGACGCGGATCATCTGCACCCCCACAAGGAATAAATAACTTCATGTATCCTTGCTCCTGAGCTGAAACATGGTTGCTTTTGACTCGGATGGTATATGGAGTCGCTGGCGTGTAGTCATTGTCTGGCGTTGCTCCAACAAAATAAGTAAAAGGAAGATATGTTTTTCCATCGCGAAAGCGATCATTTAAAAAAGAAATATCTTGTCCATTTAAAGGACGAGGTCCTCTAAGCCAATTAAGCATTTCGCTACCGATATTACGATCAGCTGCATATGCGCATAAAGCTAAGACCGTAAGAGCTGATGTTTTAAAAGGAGTATCGAGAGATGCTTCTGGTAGAGCTTGTAGCTCAGCAAGGCTTTCTGGTAATCTATTAAAACTAAAGCTTACTGTTTGGTCTTTATTTGTCGTAGATGAAGCCATAGCACCCACCGCAGTATTTTTAAGTTTATCAAATATGCTCATATAAATTCTCCTCTCATTTTTTACAGATATCTCGTATTTACTTTTTAATCATATAAATATGTTAAATTCAAAGAAACTTCATCATTGACAAAGAATGGTAGTTTTACTCTATTTACTTTATCTTGTTCAATAAGAAGATTTTCTCCCGATGGATCAATAATTACTGGAAAGCAACCCTTTATATGGTCACCATTATAATCGTAAAGTTCTAATTCCAAACAATTATCTTTCATTTCCCAACATCCATAATAATCAAGAACGTAATCTTTGATTTCATCTTCATGAAAATATAGGTATGCTGATGGTTGATAATTGGTATCGCTATCATCAAAATATAATTCAAGAAGCCATTTATCCCATGTCCATTTGGTATTTGCTAAACCTAAGGTCGTAGGTGGTAGCCAGCAACTATCACCAAAACAATATTCATCATAATCATCATATACATATTCATATTGAATCGTAAGATCCATCAAAAGCGGATTTCCCATCGAATCAAAAGGCAAGATAGGATCAGCATGGTCATTGATGATTGGATACCATTGTGCCATATTTCCATCATTAGCAACAATGACAATGAAAGTATCTGGATTGCTTGGCCATGCACCATGCTCTACGAACACCAACAATGGTTCAGCATTCTCACTACGATAAAGCACATCATCGATAATTGATGTTATTTCATCATCTTCATAATTCCATGTGATATGATTAACTGAAATGCTCGTATTATCATCTTTAGGAATGATACAGAATAAATCACCATGCCCCAGACCAATGATCCTATCTCTTGGGATATCTAAGATAAATGGCATTTGATCGAGATAGTCCGCACAATTATCCTTCAACCACTTTGTTAATGAGTTTTTATCGCCCGGTCCTACATAACCTAGATAAACAACTGCTCCTACATAAAATTCATCTTTATTAATGCTATTTTTTAACATTTCAAGTGCTTGATCTTCTTGTTTAATAGCGGCTTCATATTTTCTATCATCATTTTTTCTGGTTACTGGTTCTTCCTTTTCACCTTTTGTAGTAGGAATGTTCCTAGATGGTTTATCATTTTTTACGCTTATTTTTTCTTCAGATGATGTTTTTGACGAAGAACAAGAAGTGGTTAAACCTAAAATTAAGGTCAAACTTAATATCGTTAGAAAGAAACGATATAACTTTATTTTTTTCATTGGCTGACCTCCTTCTAGAATTTACCACTGCGACCACTTCCACCACCGCCACTTTCTGATCTAGTACTTCCACCACTAGAGTTATTTTTTTGAATTTTAGTACGGGTTTCGGTCGTGTGGGTATATCGATCATATTTTTGCATTAAATTCAAACCTTCTGCATTGACATATTCATTAGCATCAACTTTTTTATGAACTGATCTCATTCTTGTCAACAAATAGAAGCAAATGCTTCCAGATACCAAACAAGAACCACCAACCATAACTAAGATCCATAGAAAATATGGTCGGCGTACGGGATTTTCTTCATCTGCCAAGGTTAGATATTCATCGCTGGTATTTAAATAGTGAGAAATGCCGCTATACCAATCATCGTTGCCAAAATCACTTAAAAAAGCTGCTTCTAATTGTTCTTGACCATATTTATCAAAAGCATATTCAGCATAATCACCATAAACAAACATCGCATAATCTCGTTCTTCCATGCTTAGCAAGACGATTATGCCATCTCTTCTTTTACCATAACCAAAATCATAATTATGATAAATTTGGGTAGTTACATCATAAACATCACCATTACCATACTCTGTAAAATCATCTACGATCACAAAATAAACACCACATTTTTGTTTTTTAGAGATATCTCTTGCTAAAGCTTCTAAATTTTCCCATTCTTTATAAGAAAGTAGTTCAACAGTATCAAAAACATATTGATCATATTGCTCTGTAGTCTCTGTTTCATGATCATTAACCGCTGAGGTATCATTTACATTATTTGATGATAAGAAATAATTACTTGTTACATTGATGATGGCATCTACCGCTTGTGTAAGAGCTATTGCGTTCTTATCCACATCTCCACCATTCCATGCCTTTGGATCTAAATATGATTTGGTAGCTTCATAAAGCTCATCAAATAGCACTTGTGATGATCCTCTTTCTTCACTTAGATTAACATAAATGACCGGTTTAACATCTATTGGCATGACTAAACTACCATCTGGCTGCTCTTCAAGATAAATTGTTAACGAAAGCCCATCTTTGTTTTCACCATAGCCATAATCATAATAATCATAGATCCAATAAGCTGTTTCATTTAGATTATCACCATTGATACCAAGCAAGACATCTACGCGTATGTCGAAACCAAGTTCTTCAATTAACTGTGGTAGAATTTGTTCACCTTGCTTTTGCAGGCTTGATGTTCCTAAAAGATCTGATTCATCATAGATTACGCCAAACTCGGTTGAAGCATTTACCGAAAGGCAAGGGAATAATGTTAGGACTAAGGTTAATGCTAGGATCGTATAAAATTTTTTAATCATTAATATTCCCTCCTTTTTATAAAATTATAATGGCGATTATCGAGCTAACAATCGATAAAGGAATAGCAATGGCAACAAATAACCCCCAAAACTTAACCCAGTCAACTGGAAGATCACCTACTAATTTTCCAGTTTGTCCATTCATGGCAAAAAGGAAATTTTTACCATGCCATCTGGTGCTAAGTAACCAAACAGGCATCATAGCATAATGAACCTTACCCTTTTGTAAATTAATATTTTCATTTTTCAATACGCACATATCATAGCCAGTTACACTACCACGTAATGCCGCTGATAGAGTACCTTCGCAACGGGTATCTGCTCGTTCTAAGCTGTCATCTACCGATACATCAAATTTATCTGCTAGAAAGCCAGGTAAATAAGCTGTTGAAAAATTTTTTAATTCCTTATAATTATATGGCTCAATGGAATCCATATGATCATCAGGCATCTTGCTTGAAGCATCTACCGGAACTCTTTCAAACTTTACATTTCCTTCACGATATATTTCATAGTGTTTGGTTTCGGCAATTTCATAGTCTCCCGAGCGATATACGCGGGTACGTGATGCTTCATAATTAGCCGATCCGTTTGCCATACCATCAAACATCCAAAAAGGCACATATATTCCTTTAATTTCTTGAATATGATTTTCTTGTGTAAAGGTTTTTGGCAAAAAAACCTTGCCTTTATAATGTTTTTTCAAGGCTGTGATTGCTTCTTCCTTACTGACCTTAAAAGGAATGATATAATCCGGTTTTAAGTTTCCTGAAAATTTACCTGGAACTACGGTTGGATTTCCACAATAAGGACAAGAAGTTGCAGCGGTAGTCTTATCACAAATTAGCTCCGCTCCACAACTAGGACAACTATATGCCTGCATATCTTTACCTTCATTACCCCATTCTTGAAAATCAGATGTATCCCATGTGCTGCCATCCGTTTCCTTGCTTTTAGCTTCCTGTGATGCTTCAATAGCTTTTTCTTCCTTTTCTTTATAAAGAGCTTCGATCTGCTCGACATCATAAGTCGATCCGCAATATTCACATTCCAATTTACCTGATGATCCTACGAAATGGAGAGGACCTGTGCAACTTGGGCATTGATAATTTGTAACTTGTGTGGTCATCTATATCCCTCATTTCTATCTATAAGATTGCAATTATTACTACTATCATCTAAAAATAATAAAGCTCCCACCTCAAAGTGAGGCGAGAGCCGATCTTGTAAATATTATCAGCGTATCCAATCCTTAACCATTTTAAGCATTTGGATAGATATTATTCCTCGCCATCTTCAATCTTGAGGTTTTACCTTACATACCTTCGCCGATGGCATCTGGCATATAATTTCCAGCTTCGATCATTGGAATATACCAATCATCATAATATCTAGGGCGTTCTTCTGGATTTACATCATCCCAATATTTGCCCCAAGGACGCAAATAAATATCGTATGTATATTCATCTTCGCCATTTTCATAGAAACCATTGATCCAGATCATATCTTCGTAATCTAATAATGCTGGATCTACGATCCAATCAGCATGTTCAACACTAATATCTGTAAACCATCCTTCTTCTGAAGTTAAAGTACCATAAGGACCTGTTCCATATTCACTAAGATTGACGATTACTGAAGCCATTGGATCTATCGCACTGTAATCTTCGTCCCATAATGTTACGGTACCAACATTATCATCACCAATGATGATATTGCCATTGACATCCCACCATTCACCATCCATGCCTTCATAATAACCTGAGCATCCTGTCATGACCCACCAGCCATAATAGTCGCCATTCCACCAATCAGTAATACTTTCCAAGCTACCTGTTGTTTTATCAGAACCACCTGCTTTATCGATCGTAGCATTACCCTTAGGTTCTTCTTCAACATTTTCACCATCTTCAGAAGTTCCCACATCTTTATATGATAGTTTTGATATATCAAGGGTGAATGAATCTTTATTATCGCTATTCATATCTTCAACGATGATTTCTACTTCATTTTCTAAATCTTGTAAGTTGTATGCTCCAATTACTGAGATAGATTCATCCTTTTCAATTTCGATGAATTTATTTGTTTCTAATTCATCATAAGTTTCATTATAGAAAATTAGGGCATATTCCAACTCTGTATCATTTTGAATTGCTTGATCTAAGATTGCCCAGAAAAATGTTACTTTTTCAGAAGTTTTATTCGTAAAATCGTATTCTACGACAAGGACATCTTGATCATTAAAATCTTTGGTAATAAAAGCATCTTTGTATAATATTTCATAGTCTTTGCCAACTTTTAATAATATTTCGTCTTCTTCCTCATCATTATCTGTTGGTGGTTTAGTATCGCCACAAGCTGTTAAGCTTGTTATCATCATGATCACAACTAGGATGCTTAATAATTTTTTTAAATGTTTCATTTTCGATCCTCCTCAATTAAAAACCTGTAAGTTTAAACGCAACTAATTCCATAGCTGATTTATCTGGACGCTCTTCGGTCAAAATTACAATGATGCTACCATCTTGTAACCTTGTACCATTACAGAACCATGGATAACTTGTACCGAAGATATCGCTATCAGCTATCGCACCAATATGTGTACCATTCTTATCCCATAATACGACTTCACGCATATTACCATCTAAAGCAACATAACCATTATCTGTTGCTGTAAAGAAACTAATGCTTCCTAAGCTGCTACCATCTTCATCTGCCAATTTCATCTGCAAATTACCTTCAGTATCATAAATAAATACCTTATGACCGCTTCCATCTACATCAGAACCACAAATGTAAATATGATCATTATCCACAAATACACGATTTATAAGATCAACATCACTGAAAACGATTGGTTTGATTTCCAAAGCTTCGTTAGTTATCGTGATCTTTTCACAATCAGGGCCTGTGAAATAGCTAATGCCCCAAGCTCCTGTAGGATCCATCGCTACATAATTCGTACCTTCAAAAGAAGCTTTTTCTGTTGCATCTTGCAATTGTGTCAATGGACCACCAAAGTTTGATAACCAAATATTACCATTAACATCAGCATCAATTTTTTCATAAGCATAAGTTAAAGCAACATCTTCCACAAAGTTTAAAGATTTCCCATCAAAATCATAACGTTTAAGCACTCCATCTACTAATAAGAATACTTCATCATTGATACCAGCAATATCGTGATTAAAGGTTTCATCCGTCATTATAAAGTCATTTATAGCGATCCATTCGCTATTGATCGTATATGAACCAACCGTAACGCTATGCGCCTCAGCTTTAAATGGTTCACCTTCCCAATACCAAGGACCATCTTCATTACCAATATCTTCTAGCTTGATCGTTAAGCCTGATAATAGCTTATCAACGCGTTCATCATGACAATCACCAGTAACTTCAATTAAGACCGTTGCATTAGCGCCTTCTACACGATTTAGGTAACGCAAGCGTTCTGAGCCCCAGTATTCACCTTCATTTTTCAAACAGTCTATGCCTCCAACATTGGTTAGTTCATAAGCATCATTAACAGCATATTCATACTGATCGAAGCCAAAACTAGTTAGATATTCACGGAAAGTATATGGTTCTTCGATCGCAACATAAATTTCTAGATAAATCAATGTATCATCACCATCTGGAATGGTCATCATGATATTAGAAAATGTTTCATCATCATAAAGATCATTCTCTTCATATACCCATCCATCATTTTCATCATAAACTAGATCCCACAAATTCGTATTGATCGTTGTTTCCGAACTTAATTCTTTATCAGTAACTTCTGACATTTTAGTGGCTTCATCCTTTATATCAGGATTTGGTTTAACTTCTCTCGCGCAGGCAGTAATAAAAGATAACATCATTGTTATAACAAGTATCCATTTTAATCTCATCTTATTTTTCATGATTAATTTACCTCATTTTTTAGCCATTAATAGCACCACCGCAAAATTCGCAACAACCACTAGCATCAGGAGTAGTTGTAGCACCACAAAACGGACAAGTAACGGCAGTTTTAGGTGCATTAGCTGCTACTACTTCTTCCCGTACCTTTTGTCTTACTTGAAGCAATGCCTCCTTGATCTCCAATCCCATTTCTTCATACTGGCGATATTCTACACTAGCGCGAACATCATCAGCATTTGAAGTAGGAAAACCACCTCGCATGCCTCCATATTTAGGACGAAGACCGGTGCGCATCGATCCCATATCATTTGGTCCATCTAATAATGTTTCTACATCATTATCTATTGTTTCGCTGTTTAATTTAAAGCGAATTTCATTAAAATATGGATTGTTGACATTGATCACGATATAGAAATCATATGCGTATGCATATCTAGGAGGATTAAAACTTTGGCGATTTCCTTCTTTATCACGATATTCGATTTCTGTTTTTCTTTCGTCGATATCCAACTTGCAACCAGTAACATCAGCAAATGATAATACATCAGGATTAGCTTCTTTTAGATCTTTAGCTGCACTAACCATGAACAAACCTGCATCTTCATCCAATAATACCTTAGTTCTTTCACCAAGGGTCCTAGTTGTACGAAAATTAGCTACTTTTTCTTTATTGGCTTCACGATAAGCTAATTGTTCACTAATTTCTGCTACCGTGCTATGGCGTCGATCACTAAACCATGGAGATAGTTTACTTGCACAATTTTTACACAAATTGCCATCGTCTAGTTTGCGATTCCCTAATAAACCAATTTCACCACCACAAATAGAGCATTCCTTTTTTTCAAACAATTTTCCAAAAAGTCCCATAATTCTTTCTCCTTTTCAATATTATTTATTAACAACATCTTTTAGCTGTATTGCTCCATAGATATATAAACCAGGCACCAATAAATTCAATACGATATTGATCAGATTAAATTCTCCTCCACCAATTAGTCCAATGATCATCGAAATGACGGTTAAAACTGCAACGATAACGCCCCATTTGATACAAGAAGCAGCTTTTGCTGGAGCACTGCAAGCTCCTACTCCTTTGATACCCGCAATAAATTGAATTATGGATACAACGATCATGATGATCGAACTAGCATAGAAAAGACCACTGCCCTGAGCATCATCAGCTAAAGCCAACAATGCTCCAATTCCTAAAATAACGATGGTACCTGCAATAGCGCCTATTATTCCACCAATTATCATTAATATCGAAGTTACTTTTAAAAATTTTTGTCCTTCCATATGTAGCACCTCTTATATTCTTATTCCTATATATCGCCGTCATCAAAAGGATCACCGCATTCCGGACAGAATTTTGGTGGATTCTTTGGATCAGTTGGTTCCCATCCACATTTATCACATTTATACTGTGGAACACCTGCAGGTTTTGGTTTACCACATTCACTACAAAATTTCCCTTTGTTTTGGGCCCCACATGAACAGGTCCAGCCATTTGCCATAGGTTTAGGTTTGCCACATTCTGGACAGAATTTCCCTGTTACAATTGCTCCACAATCACATTTCCAACTATTTGAAGCATCTGGTTTCTTTGTTCCACAATTTGGGCAAAATGATCCGCTAATACCTGTTTGTCCGCACGAACAAGTCCAACCATTATTTGGTACTGCAGGAGCTGGTTGTGGTGTAGTTTGTTGAGCTTGCTGCCCCATCTGGAATAAGTTTTGAGCATTCATGCCACCCATTTGTCCAGCCATGCCCATGCCCATAAATGCCATAGCAGGTCCAGCGTTTGGATTGCTTGCTGCTGATTGCATCGCACTAGCTTGTGCTCCTACCAGATGAGCTGCTGCACGTGTTGGATCCATGAATGCAGCATTACGCTGTAATTCCTTGATCATCTGTTCATCTTCTTCATTAGCTTTAACACTTGATACACCAAATGAAACAATTTCCATTCCTCTAAGATCTCGCCATTTCGAAGATAATTGTTCATTTAAAGCTTCAGATAGCTCTAAGGTATGCCCTGGAAGTGCAGAATAGCGAATTCCCATCTCTGAAATCTTAGCAAATGCCGGTTGTAGCGCTGTTAAAAGCTCTGCTTTCATCTGTCCAACAATTTCATCTCGATTATAAGTATCATTAACATTACCACAAACATTGGTATAAAATAACAAAGGATTTATAATATGAAAACTATATTCACCAAAGCAACGAATCGCAATGTCGATATCTACCCCTGCTCGTTGATCAACCACCCTAAATGGAACTGGAGATGGTGTGCCATACTTGTTACCGATGATTTCCTTAGTGTTAAAATAATAAATTCTTTGATCTTTTGGTGCTTCCCCACCAAATGTAAAACGTTTGCCAATATTTTGGAAAACCTGTCCAATGCTTTCTCCAAGATCACCAGAGAAGATACTTGGTTCTGTTGACATATCGTAAGTATATTCACCAGGTTCAGCACAAACATCAACAACTTTTCCTTGCTCAACGATCAGCATACATTGACCATCCGCAACTGCAATTATCGAACCATTAGTAATGATATTATCATCACCCTTGTTATTGCTTGAACGTCCTGTTACCTTCTTCTTTCCTTTTACAGCAAGAATATCTGATGGAATTGCTTCACAGTAAAAATACTCTTTCCATTGATCAGCTAAAACGCCGCCTGTAGCTCCTAATCCAGCTTTAATTAGTCCCATAATTTTTCTCCTCTTCTTTTTTCTTTACTTTAAATATTTCCATCTACCAAATTAATCTTTAAAGATATAATATGGACATTAGTAGTATAGGAACTTGTTTGAATTTTCCTTAAAATTGTCTTAGATAATTTTTGCAACCTACGCTATCAAATTATTTCATTGTATGAACTTATTGATGTTAGTTAACGCAAACGCTTTATGTAACTCAATTTGTTTCATCATTCATATTATTATCGTTTAAATTATTGAAGCAATTAATTACCTCTTAGATACAATCGTGACTTTTCAAAAAATATATTAATATGTTTACGGTTACAAAGATTGTAGACAAGCCACAAGATAATCTAATGATGCATCATAAAATACAAAATCATTAATTTCCCCTTTACGTTTAGCTTCAATAGCTCGATGTATTGTTTCCATTTGTCCTTCAGGACACATCAACATCAAATGGCATTCAGGAGTTGCTTTTCGTAACGTTGCACACAAAGTTAAGCAAGAGTTTATATCATGTTTATCATCTTCGCTTACTTCTACTAATGCACCATTAGCACGAAAATTATTGATCGTATCATTTGCATTATTGTAATCTGGCTCATAATATAACTTGATATTTGAGATATTACGTACCTTAGTTATTAAGCCTTGAGCTAAAGAAGCGCGTTGCATTATTAAAATCACTGTTTTCAGACACCCACCTCCTTGCTCAATCTATATTGGTAATTTTATTGTAACCGCTTTTATTCAATTTAACCCTACCCGCTATGGGTAGTATTTATCCAAAAATAAAAATTCCACCAATTTTAAAGGGTGGAATTAATTGTTTAATATAATGGGTTGATCCAACCATTGGAAATCATATAGAAAGCTAGATCAACAGCCTTGGAAAATCCAGTCTTTCCTAACATATTCATCTTATGATACTTAACGGTATTTTCACTTATAAATAATTCTTGAGCAATTTCTCTATTGGTCATATGTTTGCACATCAACCTTAGCACTTCCATTTCTCGTTCTGTCAATGGTGCTTCTCCTTGGGGTACCGGAATGGTCTTAGGCTCTGGAAAAATACTACCACCAGCCATGACTTCTCTGGCAACCTCTAAAAAGTAATTCAAGCTCTTGCTTTTATAAATAAAACCGTTAGCTCCTGCTGCTTTTGCACGTGGAATATAAGTTATCTCATCAAAAGCGGTCATAACAATGATCTTTATATCAGGAAAAGATTTACGGATTGCTTCTACAGCTTTTAACCCCGATGATCCTCCTTCTGTACACACATCCATCAAGACCATGTCAGGATGTAAACGGCCACAATAATCAAGGGCATAATCAGCATTTGTAACTTCACCAACTATCATAAATTCCCCAGTAGCTGTTAATGCTAAAGTCAATGATTCTCTCATCGATGCGTGATCTTCTACAATAAGAACTTTGATCATTTTCTTTTTTCCTCCTTTGGAACAAAAATTTGTATGCTAAATCGTGGGGTTGTATAAAGCTCTAAGGTTCCCCCTAGACGATCGATCCTTCGCCTCATATCTTTGATTCCTCCTCCTTCTCTAATTGGTTTACTAAGTGTTATGCCATTATCTGTGACACTCATGCGCCAACAATCATTCTGAAAAAAATGAAACTGAATGTGTGAGGCATATCCATGCCTTACAGCATTGGTTACACACTCAGCCGCAATATTCACAAAATTATCTGCTACTTCTTCATCTTCAGGTAATTCTCCTTGTATTTCCACGAACACATCCATTCCTTGAAAAGTATCCTTTAGCATTTTAAGTCGTTGTGCTGGACTCGATACTTGTTCTTCTCGAAATATTGTAGGAAGATTATGTATAAAATCTATCAACATTGCTTTATTCGGTTGCTGCCCATCACGAATAGCACGAAGCAACAAACTAATGCGTTGACCCAAAATATCATGAATCTTACCTTTACTACGCACAATTTCTTCTGCTTCACAAATTGCTTGCAGATTTTCTATCGTATGACGTAATTCTTCTCCGCGTTTTTGTAATAGTTGATTTTGAACATCAAGATGTTTCATTGCATCCCAACGTTGCGTAACATCATCAGCACAAAGTAACATCAGTTTATCTCGCCCCATTGGAATATCATAAAATGAAATATTCCATACCGTAGAATTAGAAAGACGGAATACTAGTTGACCTCCTAAATATTCTCTAGTACAATCTTTCAAAAATGTATCACTTTCAATAACTTGTTGAAATTTTTTACCATTTTCCAAAGATTTGCCAATCATCTGCTTTGCAATGATATCCATTTGATGATTGTTTAGCAAAATATCACCATCAATGTTATATAACAATAAACCTGTACGTAACTTATCAATTGCTTCCTTGATAGAATCTGAAGAAATATTCGTATGAATATCAAGACGACGAATAAAGCATATATGAACACTGCGAATCAGATAAAACATGATACTAATGAAAAATAAGATTGGATAAAAAGATCCTGTAATATCTTCGGCCATCGGTAACAAAACAGCAGATGCAGCAATGATCAATAAAGGCCAAACTAGCTCTGTTCCTACAGCAGTAACGGTACCAACTATCGTAATCAGCAAAAATCCAACTTGTCTAGCAACAATATAGTCACTATACGCAAGAAATTGACAATCCAAAGCATACTGCACTTGCGCTAACAGTGCAGCAAATAAAAATAATATTATCAAGATTGCACATTCTAGCATGTTTTCTAATCTACGGACCCAGCTAATCCGTAACCTTCTAATGCTATATGATATGGTTTGCGTTTGCATGATGATACACAGCGCTATTATCATTACCAATGCCGTAAGCATCCAGTGAGGAAAGCAATAAAACTCAGCCATCAATCTCACCTCCTAAAGGTAAAACCAAACAAATTCCAATTGCATCATCTAGATCTTTGTATACAATATTTCCATTAGCCTTAGATATCCCAGCTATTAATTCATCAGAAAAATACCATTTATTTGGATCGCTTCCTGGAAGAAAACGGAACATCAAACATCCATCATCATTTTCAAGATAGCCCATCAACACAGAAGCAGTGTCCTTTAGGGCCCATGTAATTGTTTCAAAAGCAAAATCATAACAAATGGTAGCATTATTAATTCCTATAAAACCACTTTGTCCACATCGAATCAAAACTTTTAATCCATCATAGCTAGCCAGCTCAATCAGTTCATCAAGATAAACGCTTAATTCTTCACCTAATAACTTATTGCCTTGGCATGCCAAGAAAAATAAGTTACACCTACGCTTGATATGACAAAGACACAAAATGATAAGTGCAATAGATTCATTTGCCTGTTTGATTTGCGATTGCCCATCAACCAATTCAACTAAAGCATTGATTCGACTTTCCATATCACGTTCAAGATGTTCAAAAAGCTTTCGATTTGTTTCTGCTTGCAACAAACGCTTTTTAACTTCCTCTTCTTCTTTGAGCAATGCATTGGCTGTCTCAAGTCGAATCTGAACCTCCTTGATTTCTTTCCTAATTCTATTTAGAACAGCAAGATTCTCCTGCCATACAGCTATGCCACCATGAATAGAAATGGCATGTAATTGTGTATCATTATCACGCAATAACGGCTTATCCATATCTATACATAATCGTTTCCAAATTGATCGTGAAATAGGTGGTGTTCCTTTGGAAGATAAAACCATATTCCCCTTATCATCTAATAAGCTCAAACCTATTGGGGCATTAGCAAATAGTCTTTGATATTGTATATTTACTGGAATCAATCCCGTATGAAGAACGGTTTCGAAAAATATAACAGCTATGACACAAATAAAAATAGTAATATCACTTTCCCATGCTAAAGGAACACGATATATATAACCAATGATATATAAAAATAATAATCCACAAAGTAAAAGCAATAAAACCTTAGCTTTAACATAATTACTTCTTCTACCTTTACAAAAAAGTTTGATGATGGCAAGGATAAAAATCAAAACAAAAAATATCATGATGAACCAATAACCAATACCATAACTATAATCTTTAGCCCAATTTCCATTAGGATCAAAAATAAATACTAGTTGATGCCAATCATTGGTCAATACCAACAATACCGATAAGATATAAATAGTAAAAGGAATATACATAAAATTCAAAGAATGCGATCCATCTTCAGCTTGATCCATTATTTCCGTTAGATATAATAATGTAACAGGTAAAGCTAGCTGAAAAATATAATAACCATACCAACACAAACGAGATAGCTCATTCTCTGTAACTAGTTGATATTTAAACAATCGCAACATTATCCATCCAACCATCAACCAGCACAGTATACTTACCACCTTACTGACATTAGGGCGAATCATGCGATGATATACCGTACCCTTCCAAAGTAATATTGCTGCGATTATCCCTATAGCAAATAAGATATGTTCACGAAGATCAGCCGTCGTATATAGTCGAGATTTAAAAACTTTTCGTCTTAGATCTCTGCTACAATCATCTGTTACATTTAAAAACCACTTATAATCTTCATCACTGAGCTTATGAGCTGATTGATAACCTTCAGGATATTGTTTTGGATATGACCCGTTTGCTAATGGTAATTCAGCCGCTAACAATGCATCATCAAATCCTTCATCTATCGTTAAAGGAATATCAGATAATAAACCTACTTGAAATGATAATGTTCCTTCTTTAGGCACGATTATCTCATAATTGCTACCTGCTTTATTCCAAGCAACAACTTCATGATCCAAACAGAGCAAAATAGGAGACTTAGAATCCTCAAGCATAAATCTATCATTATTCTCTAACTCTTTTAATAAATTCAAAACATCATCTTTTGAAGGACTTATTGGATCTAAGCCATAGGATATCGAGCCCATAACTAGCATATCACGAATGATAGAATTGCTGCTGATTCCCACTATTTCCTTACTATCTAAAAGACTCTTCCATCCCGTTATAACAGCATCTGTTTGCGTTCTATCAACCGCAATAACAACGGTCGATAAAGCATGTGGATACCAATAATTTGCCACACCTTGATTTATTGCTGGGATTGCCTGTACATCAAAACATGCTACAGCATTACCTTTTGCAACCTCAGCATAAATAGTATCTGTTGTTATGCCCATTTCATATCCTGCTAGATAATCTTGTAAGGTTTTACTATACTCTTCAAGGCCTTCAACATTGACGATCAGATATCTTGTTTCGCGTGAGATCGTACAACCACTAAATAACAATCCTAGCAATAAAACAATCGATATAATACGCGCTTTCATGGTATCACAGGTTCTCCTGCTTCCTTCATCCTCGTGGCACATTCTTTACACATATCCATTTCATCACAAATTAGAAAACAAGAATCACATACCAAGCGTCGACAAATAGGACATTGGCTAAAGTGTTCTCTAGCTTCCTTGGCTGCTGCTAATTGCGCACGTTGTTTTTCTTTTTGATAAAGTACATCATACAGCTCTTTTTTATCAACATAATCTGTAACCTGTCCTGCTTTAGAAAAAGGAATGCTGTTGCTATACCAAAATTCTCCACATACTTCACAGCGAATGGCGAAACTAAAGTAATTAGGAGTAGAGCAATCTTCTAGATGATCGATCAGCAAATTCATCATCGCTCATTCCCCCTTTCTTTATAATTAATATACATAATTAATAAGAAATATTATATGGTCCAAAGGATACTTTTTTTATAGAAGTATCTTATGGACAAAAAAAAGATGTACAAATGGTAAAATTAGCATCTTGTACATCTTTAATATCCTTTATAACAATTCATTTAACCTTCCACAACGACGTAGAAGATCGATATAAAGCATTAATTCATCGCGTGATGAAACGCCCAACTTTTCATATATATTACGATTATGCTTACGAACCGTACTCATACTGATAAAAGCAAGATCTGGAATATCTGCAATTTCATGACCCTCAATATAATACCTAAGGATATTGCGTTCCGCTGTTGTAAGCAAATGCTTACGCTCGATAAATTGATCAAACAAATCTGCAATATTTGGCGGAAGATCTCCTTGTTCCAATCTTTGATTACGAGCTCTTGCATTCAAGAATTCCGCAAGTTCGTCAACTTCCGAAATCCCTGAAGACATGGCTTGCTCAAGCATTTCTTCTTGTTGGAATCGCTTTAGACTTTCCGTGATAGGTCGGACAAATCTTCTTGATAGGAAAAAGGAAAAAGCCAACAATATACATAATAAGATCATTGCCGCAATTATCCAATTTTGTTTTATATCTGCAATATAGGCAACATAGCTATCTTGCGGTACCATTATCGCAACAGCCCAAACTGTATCGTCTAATTCACTATTTGAAATCGGTACAATTTTATGCAAACCAATATATTTTCCGTTACCAGTATCATATTCATTAAAATATCGACCTTGATGGATAACCAAGCTTTCTTGCGAATCTAAATAAGTACCACTAACACTGCCAACTAATCCTTTTGCTAATACAAGACGATTATCTTCAATAGGAGCTAATACAGTAACTACCGATCCAAATTTATCTTCCACCATTGGGTAAGAAAATTGAAAATACAATGCACTTATTTCTGCTCCACACACCCCATAAACCGTACCATCACTACTAACGATAGGAACGCTAAGTAGCATGGAAGATTCCCAAGTGTCCTTCAAATTAATACGTTTTGTCCAATAATAATTTTCTGCTGGCCGATCTAAAGTTGCATTCATCATCTCAAAACATAATGGAATCTGGCTAATATCAAATTCTAGATTCCAGCGATTATGTAATTCCAAATTCTTTTGCAAAGCAATATCAGAAATACCGCGAAAGTATACAACAGTCGGGCTAACTGGACTGCTTGAACTTAAATTAGAATAACGCAAATGAATTCCGCTTCGTGAATTAACTGCATCTGATAAAGCCGTATTTATCGTTGCATTTAAGATCACATATGCTCCATTACAATCGGCAGTTTGAAGAGTTGTATTCACTAGAGGATACATGACTTCTTGCAAATGTAGCAAAAGTTGAGGATCATCGTTGATTTCATCAAAATCAACACCTTCTTTAGATAATTCTAGTTCAATCTCTCTACTTAATTCTTTGGATAAATTTAAACTCTTTGCAGTAATATTATCAAAATGATCAACTAAGTGATCTTGAGTATTTTTAAGATATAATTTCATTACTTCATGAAGTTGCTTATCATCTTGAGAAAACGCGCCAGCAATCGATAAAAGGAAAATAACCGTGCTAAAAACTACCAAGATCATAGATACCCAATAAAGCATCAATTTTCTTTGCATTCCTATGCTTTGCTTTTTCGCAAAAGCATTAAGAGCTCTTATTTCTTTTAGTTTTTTAAGCACGATGTTCCTCCTTTCTCATATCACCTCTCCATGATCTGCTGTAACATTTGAAAGCGCTCTGAGCTGATTTGTTCTAGATTTGTTTGATCAGCATCTAGATAATCACGTCTGCCAGATGACAATTGTGACCTAATATTATTTTCAAACGTTGTTTCAAGACTCAGATAAGTATCTATCTGTGGAGGTACATAAAACTCATAATTTTTTTGAGTATCCAAATAAGCCTGATAAAGCGATGCATATTTTTCACTATCTAGCGCTTCAATTGCCTTTGGTAACTCATCTTCAAATGCAGTTCTAGTGACTGGCATATATCCACCCTGAGTAACAAATTCAACATTTTGTTGTGGTTCTGTCAACCACTTTAAGAAGATAGAAGCAGCTTCTTCACGTTCAGGAGTAGATTTCACCATGCAAATACCAGCACCTCTTTGCATCACCATTTTTTCACCATTCTCAAATATTGGGCATGGTCGCGAAATAATAGTAATTTCTTCCGAAGTATTGTCAGGATATGTTACAAAATCACTATAGTATAAGATGCTTGCTGAAGAAGCTACGCTCACGATGCTTCCTGCTGTTCTTATAGATTCGGTCGCATACCCTCCCTTTAACCAGACACCTCCTTTAAGTGCTGCTTGTGCTAATGGATCCCATGCTTGCTTAAAAGCTGTATCAAAGATTATTTTATCATCATCAAAAAAGTCTTCATGCAAAGATCTTGCCCCCACTTGGAAATAATTAAAATAATAATCATGAACAAACATAGCTTTTGCATCTTCAGGAATATCTGGAGTTTGTCCATCGGTCCACTCGGCATAAATTTCAGCTGTCTTAAATAATCCTTCCCAAGTATTCAGATCATCGATACTTACACCAGTATCTTGAGCAAAGCGATCAAATATGGTCTTATTTATAAACATGATTTCTGTTGATTTGGCGATAGGAAGAATAAGCAAACGTTCATCGATCATTCCCTCCTCAATAAAAGTTGGAATAAAATCTGCAAGTTCCTCTTCACTAAAATAATCTTTAAAATCTACCAATATATCATCATCCTGTAAAGCTAAGACAGTTTTTGGATATGATGTAAAAAGATCCGGCAATTCTGAAGCTCCAGGCTCTTTATTAGCTGCAGCAAGTACTAATTCATGTATCGTATTGGTATTAGATACTGAAGTAACTTGAACATTGATTCCTTTGTCCTTACCTACTGTTTGATTAAATTGCTCGATCAAATCATTAAGAGGAGAATCTGTCTGTCCACCATATACATGCCAAATGGTAATGGTTGTTGGTGTTTCTTCATTTTTGATCGTATCATAACATCCTGAGCAAACCAATACCATGAAAATTAGTAAAATTATTATTTTTCTATATTTCATAGATTTATCCCTCTTTTTTGTATTATATCACAAACCATCATGCTTTATTCGCATAACAAGCACATTAACTTTTGCGATAGACAAATGATTATTTTTTAATATAGCACAATATTATATATTTTACCCTACCCGTAGCGGGTAGTTTTTAGTATTTATTTAAAAAGTTTTCATATAAAAATCAGATGGTTTTTACCCATCTGATCATTTTATGCACCATTTAAGAATTATGTAAAATAATAAGCTTATCTTTCTTAATTTGTTAAACGTTATTTTTAATTACTTCTTACGAATATACCTTCCTTGCTTATCAGTAAACTTTCCAGTGAGAATCATGATCAAATCAATAAGACATCCAATACCTAAAAAACTAAGGGTTAAGGTATAAAGAATTCCTGTTCCAATTTTTCCTACATAGTAACGATGTACTCCAATACCACCACAGAAAATACACAGCAATAATGTTACTAACCAATCTTTTTCACTAATATTATTATATATATTTTGATTCATATTATTTGTCATATAATCTTTTTTATACCATTATCTTTTATGATCAATAGTACAAACTTCTCCTGGTATATTGTTAATGACTCATCTAATAGTCACTACAATATACCTTTTCCTTTCTATCAACCTTCTTTATACCGTAGGTTGAAAACGGTAAGGTTCATTTGTAA
>CALVFJ010000008.1 GCA_944326795.1 uncultured Erysipelotrichaceae bacterium | reverse complement strand
TCATTTTCGGTGGTATCTCTATCAACATGTGTATATGGTCTACGCAAACCTCTGCTTCTATTTTTTTCATTATCACTCCGCTAAAGCTTTCCCTAACCCCTAGACTATCTAGGGGTTTTTGTAAACAAAAAATGCAGATCATATTGATCTGCATTTTCTTTTTTATTTACTAGCTTGATTCAAACAATCAGTAACAGCATCCAAGATACGGTTAGATGTCAAAGTAGCACCCGTAACAGTATCAACATTAACGCTGTTTTGAGCAACGATGGTCTCAGGCAAGCTGGTCAAAGCATTTCCTGCAACTGATTCAGTTTCGTTATTAGAAACGATCGTAACATTAGCAATCTTGCCTTCAGCAATTTCAACTTCAACTTCCATTGGTCCATCTTGACCATCAACCGTTGCAGTATAAGTACCATCAGTTAAAGCAGTGCTCATATCGAAGCGTTCAACTGCTTCAGTATTGTTTTCAAACAATGCTTTATCAAAGATATTTGAAGCAGGAGCAACCGTATAACCTGTAGCCAATTCATCGCTCATTACTGATTTAGCAGCAATGCGGCCGAAAGTAATAGGGCCCATTACACCAGTACCACCAGATACAAATTTACCCCAGATACCGCCAACAACTTCACCAGCAGCATATAAGCCAGGGATCTGATTGCCAGCTTCATCAAGCACATGACCAGTAGTATCGATCGTAACACCACCTAAGGTCATTACACATAATGCTTTTAATGGAATAGCATAATATTTGTCGCCTTCGATCTTATTGATAGCTAAATTATAAGAAGTACCAACTTCAGCTGGATCATAACTACGTCCAAATTCATCAGTTCCACCTTCTTCTACAGCTGCATTATAAGCTTCAACCGTAGCAACCAAGTTTTCAGCTGGAACATTGATCTTTTCAGCTAATTCCTCTAAAGTATCAGCGCTTTGTACCAAATTTTCAGCTCTGCCACCTTCAGCAAAGTATAGATCATACATCATAGATCCACCAGCAGCTCTTAGATCTTCTACGATCTTATCAGTAAAGATATCGTATTGAACAGCACCTGGTTGTTCTTCCAAAGCAACTTCACGAACATCGACCTTATCTTCTTGCTCATTTACGAAACGATTGCCTTCTTGATTAACAGTGATACCGCCTGCTTTCCAAGTATAAGTTGAGCCGATGGTACCAGATCTTTCACCAGTTTGTACGCCCATTGGGAAAGTAGGAATATAAGACATTGTTTCTTCATCAATATATGCGCCAACTTCTTGCATTAAGTATAGACCTTCACCCATAGAAGTCGTGCTGCTTAGATAGTCTCCACCATTTTCAGCATATTTTTCTAACAAATTAAAGTTTCCGCTATAACCACCAGTACACATGATGATACCTTTGTTAGCTGTGTATTTGATGGTCTTGCCATCAGCGGTCGTAGCAAGTACGCTTAATACTTGACCTTCTTCATTTGGCAATAATTGAACTGCTTCGGTATTGAAATCAAATGTTACTTGATCCAAAGTTTTAACATAAGTATCTAATACTTGATGAGCAGCACTAGAATATCCTTCTTCCGTTGCCTTTGGTTTATAAGTACGTTGAACTGAATATAACTGATGCTCAGGAGCAAATACAGCCTTTGCTTTTCCCTCAGCAAACATTTCATCCAATCCATGATCAAGCAACCATTCAAATGCTGCTGTATCTTCTTCAACGAATGCACGGATCAAATCTTCATTTCCAAGGTTAGCTCCGTTTTTCAAGATGTCTTGAACAAATAATTCTTTTGAATCTTCGATTCCTTCTTCTTCTTGGATCGAAGTTTCTGCAGCAGACATTGAACCAGATGTTAATAATAAGTTACCACCGGTCTTATCTGTCTTTTCAATTACGATTACTGATTCTGCCCCGTTATCAGTAGCAGCGATCGCACTGCTCAAACCAGCAGCACCTGCACCAACGACGATGACATCAGCATTCTTTTCTTCATCTACTGTTACCGTAGCTTCCGTAGATGATGGCGCTTCTGTTTCTTCGGTCGTGGTCGTATTTGATGAACAACCAGCCAAAAGCAAGGCAGAAGCCATTAGTAATGCCATTAACTTTTTCATTTTCTTTCTTTTCCTCCAATTTCAGTTATATCATAACGCAAATTAATATTTTCACAATATAATCATTAGTTTACATTTTATAAAAATCATAACTAATGATATAATTATCATATGAAAAATATCAATAAGATCCTAATACCTGATGTTGTATCTAAGATGCTTCTACAATTTGATATAACCCCTATATCTTTTTTCCTTTACGAAAATCATCATTCGCAAAGCACTTTTATTACGGCCATATATACTTATCGCATAGCTGCTATTGTTATTGGCACTTACAAAGTTGAAACAAAAGGGATGCAATTTACCATCGAAGCTGGTGACGTATTGCTTATCCCGCCATTTAATTCCTATAAAATAACTTGTCTTAGCTTAGACGCTAAATGTTTTATCTTAAATTTCAACTTAAAAATTTTTATCAAAGATAATACCAATCATCATATGATCGAGCAAAAAAACATCATCAAATTCGAAAATGTTTTAACCAATAATATGTTCTCTTTCCTTGAACGCGCCCATAACATGAAAGCTAATAATGAGTATGGATATTACTATATGATAAAAATTGCTATCGAAAAACTTTTTATCCTTTGTGACAGCGCTTATCTTAAAAATAACAATATCGAACAAAATATCGATACAAGCTATACCAATCGTACCCAAGAATGTGTCATCGAAGCTTTACGCTATATCGATACTCATATAAGCGAAACAGTAAAGGTTTTCGATATCTGTATTCATTTAAATGTTTCACAATCTTATTTATATACCTGCTTTAAAAAAGTTATGCATATGTCCGTATCACAGGCGATCATCGAATATAAGCTGGATCGCTCATTAGAAATGCTGCAAGACAAAGATCTTAGAATTACTGATATTGCTAATAATGTAGGATTTGAAAATATTTATTACTTTTCTAATTCTTTCAAAAAACACTTTGGTATATCACCTACTGCTTTTCGACAACAATATATTTAATTTTATGCTTGCTTTTATTGGTAAAGATTGCTATAATAATCTAGCAATGCGGGTGTGGCGAAATTGGCAGACGCACCTGACTTAGGATCAGACGCCGCAAGGCATGGGGGTTCAAGTCCCTTCACCCGCACCATTTTGTTAATTAAGCCTTTGCAAAAAGGCTTTTTTATTTATTTTAAAAGTAAGCGTTTCAATTTTTTCTTGACACCAACTATTCATATGGTTTATATTATAAGCACAAATAACAGCGTGTTACTGATACGATCAGGCATCAACGATATATTTCCCTTTGTTGGGATTTTCGTTGATGCCTTTTTTGCTGTTATCAAAGAAAGGATAGACATATATGAAAGACAAAATTTTTGCAGTTTTACAACGTGTCGGCAGAAGCTTCATGCTGCCAATCGCCATCTTGCCGGTAGCCGGATTATTTCTAGGTATCGGGGGATCATTCACCAATGCAACCATGCTGGAAGCATACCATCTTACAGGCATCATGGGTGAAGGTACGATATTGTATTCTTTATTCTATGTCATGAGCAAAGCAGGAGATATCGTATTTGCTAATTTACCTGTTATCTTCGCTATGGGCGTTGCTATCGGCATGGCCAAAAAAGAAAAAGAAGTAGCTGCGCTATCATCAGTAATTGCTTTCTTTATCATGCATGTTTCGATCAGCGCCCTTATCGAACTAACCGGAATTGCAGATACCTTACCTGCTGGATCAATTACTTCAGTACTTGGTATCCAATCTTTACAAATGGGAGTATTTGGCGGTATCATAGTTGGCTTAGGCGTTGCCGCTTTGCATAACAAATTTTACAAGATCGAATTACCGCAAGTACTTTCCTTCTTTGGGGGAACTAGATTTGTTCCGATCATTAGTGCCATCGTTTATTTATTCGTTGGTATCCTGATGTTCTTCATCTGGCCTACTATCCAAGAAGGTATCTATGCCGTTGGTGATCTTGTTAGAGGATCAGGTTATGTCGGAACATGGATATACGGTTTGATGGAAAGGGCTTTGATTCCTTTTGGCTTGCACCATGTCTTCTATATTCCTTTCTGGCAAACAGCTGTTGGTGGCACTGCAATGGTCAATGGCACGCTGGTAGAAGGTGCTCAAAACATCTTCTTTGCTCAGCTAGCTGATCCAAACACCGTAAAATTCTCCGTTGAAGCAACTCGTTTCATGGCTGGTAAATTCCCGCTAATGATCTTTGGATTACCTGGAGCAGCTCTAGCCATGTATATGTGTGCCAAAGATGATAAGAAAAAGATCGTCGGCGGTCTATTGTTAAGTGCAGCCTTGACCAGCTTGCTTACTGGAATCACGGAGCCATTAGAATTTACCTTCTTATTTGTTGCACCTTTGTTATATGTGATCCATTGCGTATTTGCCGGACTAGCATATATGTTGATGCATATCTTCAACGTTGGGGTTGGCATGACCTTCTCTGGAGGCTTGATCGATCTAACATTATTTGGCATCCTGCAAGGAAATGATAAGACCAATTGGATCTGGATCGTCATCATTGGTGTCATTTACTTTGTCGTATATTACTTTGTATTCTCTTTCTTGATCAAAAAATTAAACTTAAAAACGCCAGGTCGTGAAGATGGTGATGGTGAAGTGAAGCTTTATACCCGTAAAGATGTAGAAGCTAAAGAAGCAGCATCTCATGATTCACAGGCAAAGATGATCGTAGATGGCTTAGGAGGTGCTGATAATATCACCGATCTAGATTGCTGTGCCACCCGCTTAAGAGTAACGGTAAAAGAAAGCACTAAAGTAAAACAAGATACCTTAAAAGCCAGCGGAGCTGCGGGCGTTATCGTCAAAGGTAATGGCATTCAAGTTATTTACGGACCAAAAGTATCAGTTATCAAGTCAAATATCGAAGATTATCTAGCCAATCCTAACGCAATTCAATCCCCTGTGGCAATCGAAGAAAAAGCACCTGTAGAAAATACCAAGGAAATGATAACGATACAAGCCATCGTTGATGGTAAGGCGGATGTCATTACCAACACCCCCGATGAAACCTTTGCTTCCAAGATGATGGGCGATGGTCTGATGTTCGTTCCCGAAGATGGTACGATCTATGCACCTTGCGATGCAAATGTAGAATTTATCTTTCCTACCAAGCATGCTATAGGATTAAAACATACTTCTGGACTAGAATTGCTGATCCATGTCGGCATCGATACCGTCAAATTAAATGGTGAAGGTTTTGACCTTTTGATCAAAGAAGGTCAATCAGTAAAAGCAGGAGAACCAATATTAAAATTTGATCTTCCATATATCAAAGCCAACGCCAAAGATACCGCTACCGTTATGGTATTTACAAATCTAAGCGATAATAATAAACTAGAAGTAACAAAATTAGGAACTATCAAGCACGGCGAACAAGTAATAATGATAAAATAATAAGGGGATGCTTATGTACAGAGTTAGAAAGGTACTCAATAACAATGCGATCTTAGTTATTGAGCCAAACAAGATGCAAGAAATAATCTTTATCGGTACCGGCATTGGTTTTAATAAAAAAACCAATATGGAAATTACCATCGATGAAAACAAAGCAACAAAATATATTCAGGCACCTGGCATCGATATCACTAGTCAAGTCACTAAAAATAATCCCATATTTTTAGAAGTTGCCGACAGTATCATCCAAGATGCCAAAGCCCAATTTACCGATTTTGATGAAAACATCTTGCTAACTCTTAGCGATCATATCGCGTTTGCCATCAAAAGGATCCAAAACGATATGATCATCAATAATCCTTTTAAAAATGAGGCGCGTTTATTATTTGCCGATGAATACAAAGTTGCCGTAAATGCGCAAAAATACATTAAAGAAAAATGTAATATCCTTATCAATGATGATGAAATTTCATATATTACCCTTCATCTTCACAGTGCTCGTACCGATGAAAAAGTATCGCAATCTGTCATGCTTGTTGCTTTGGTCAATGAATCGATCAGCGAGATCGAAAAACTTTTAAACATCAGCATCGATGTTAACAGCCTAGCTTATTCGCGTTTGCTTACCCATATCAAATATCTGGTTGCGCGCTGCCGCTTAAAGGAACAGATCCACATCGATATGAACGACTACACCAAAAACGCTTTTCCAACTTCCTATATCATCGCTACCAACATCATCCAAAAGCTAAAAAAAGGCTTAGATCTTACCATCGATGATATCGAGATCGGTTATCTTGCCTTACATATCGAAAGGATCTGTAACAATTAAGACCAAGCTCATGCTTGGTCTTTTTTACTATCAAAGATACAACCCATGCCAGTATGATGCATCAAACCACCTAAGCACCCCTTATTGCATCTAATACATTTGATGATCTTATCCGTTTGCTGAGCAAACACCTTATTTGGCCATGATGGATCAGCTATTAATTGTCGACTCATGGCAACACAATCTACACGCCGCGATTCAAGCTGCTTTTCAATAAAACATGGATCGCTTAAACCACCAACTCCGCAAAGCGGTAAATTTGTATATTTACGCACTTCATCACAAAACTTTAAGAAACATCCTTCGGAAGCAAATTCTGGATGATCAAATGGCGGGATGGTATCGCTAAGCTTGCTATGATCAGCCAACGTCACATGAAAACTATCTACCCCGGCTTCTTCTAATAATGGAACAAATGTTGCTAATTCTTCCAAAAGTACACCGGCATTACCATAATGTGGGTTTTCTTGACGAACTGCCAATTTATAATCAATGCTGATATCAGGTAATTGGGCGCGTACCGCCTTGATGATATCACAAGCAAAGCGTGCTCGATTTTCAGCACTTTGGCCATATTCATCCTTACGATCATTAAAAATTGAAGATGAAAAACTGCCGATCATCCGATCCCCATGAATCTGGATGACATCAAAGCCGGCTTTTACTGCTTGCTTAACTGCCTTAGCAAAATTTGCCGTAATTACCGCAATTTCTTCTTTCGATAGCTTAGTGATATAAGGACCAACCTGTTCATTCATCTTGGCACGAAGGTCATCAGCTGTTATAAGTTTTGCTTTTAAAGCAGGAATATATGGTAATAACGCTTTAAAATTACTGTCTGATTGATGCAGCTGAGCACATAGCAAACAATCATATTTATGGACGATATCCGCAATTTGACGATAGTGAGCAAAAGCAGAATCATCAAATAACGACATTGGTCCCTTATTGCTAACCGGAACATCACCAACGATGATCATCGCACAACCTCCTTGCGCTAATTTCTCAAACCATCGTAATTGTTCATCACGATCTTTGCTCATCGACGTTGGAGCAAAAATAATACGATTTTTTAGATTTATTTTTCCATATTTAAAACTTTCGGCTATCTTCAACATTGCACTCTCCTTTTAATTGACTTTGTCAAGTATATTCATTTTGTTTGACCATGTCAAGTTTATTGCTAAAAAAAGGCTATATTTCTTTTTAGGAAATATAGCCCATATTCAATGACAATTATTTTGACGCTTTTTGGCGCATGATTTGGCATAAGGACAGCCAATACATTTTGATCCTTGTTTTTTCTCTTTGACCAAATAACCAATTGCCAAGCCTAATACAACTATAACAACCGTTAAAACGATCAGATCAGCCATAAATTATTTTAAAGCATACTCCTTGGCAAAATTCTTGTTGGTTCGATGGATCAGATAAGCAATGATCAAAACAAATACGATCAGCACGAACAAGCCAGGAACAAAACCAGTACCAACCGAACCGGTAGTAATCAATGTACCAATCTGATAAACCAGATATGCTATCGAATATCCTGTTCCCAGTTGCAAGCAGATACCACCAAACAGCCATTTTTTATCTTGCATTTCTGAATTCATAGCACCAATTGCGGCAAAGCAAGGAGGTGTAAATAAGTTAAACATTAGATATGCCAATGCCGCTACTGTTGTTAGGCCCATGGCTGCTGCCACTTCATTAGCGCCTCCTACCAATACTAATTCATCTACATTGATAAAATTAGTTAAGCCATATACGACCGCTAAGGTTCCAACAACATTTTCTTTAGCGATAAAGCCTGTGATAGCTGCAGCAGCCAATTGCCATGCCCCAAACCCTAAAGGTATCAGCAAGATGGCAAAAGGTGAAGCAATACTAGCTAGGATCGAAGTACTTTCCATACCTTCTTCGACGATCTGCAGTTGCCAGTTGAAAGTTTGCATGATCTGTACCGCCGCATTGCATACCAAGATTATCGTTCCAGCTTTAATGATATAAGCCTTTGCTCTAGCAAACATCGAGATCGTTGCTCTTTTCAAACTAGGCCATTTATATTCAGGCAATTCCATGATAAAGAAAGATTTGCGATATTTTTGTCCCGTAATCTTCAATACCAACAAAGCCCCTAAGAATACAAAAGCAATACCGACAAAATACATCAGGGTACCTACCCATGAAGCATCATGGAAAAAGACACCAGCAAATAAGGCAATAACCGGAAGCTTGGCTCCACATGGCATAAAAGGTGTAAGCATGGCCGTAGTTCTACGCTCACGCTCATTGCGGATCGTCCGACAAGCCATGATGCCGGGAATAGCACATCCTGTACCAATAACCATTGGAATGATCGATTTACCTGATAAGCCAACGCGTTTGAAGATCGGATCCATGATAACGCTGACCCTTGCCATATATCCACAATCTTCCAATAAAGCTATCATAAAATACATGACCATGACCAAAGGCAAAAAACCAACTACAGCCCCAACGCCTCCAATTATGCCATCAACCAATAAGGCTTGCATAAATGGCGAGCTACCTTCTACTAACGTAGCTACCCAAGCTTGGAAACTTTTGATGATGCCCACAAGGATCTCAGCTAGCCAAGGACCAAGACGCGCCTGTGATATATCAAAAACGATCCACATAACAACTGCAAACAGCGGTATACCGATCCATTTATTGGTAATGATCTCATCAACCTTGTCTTGTTTGTTATATTCATTGGTTTTGATCTTACGGGTTTCTACCTTTCCAACGATCTTGTTTACAAAATCAAAACGATGACGATCAGCTTCTTCTACCGCTTTTTTATCGGTAAGATCGATATTGCCTTGCATATAAGGCGCTTCTTGTTTTTTACCTTTAAGTGCAACAACCGCAGCGATCAGTTTATCTAAGCCATTATTATCATTGACGACCGATACCGTCTCAATGACCGGACACTTTAATTCTTCCGTTAATTTGGTAATATCGATGATCGTTTCCTTTTTACGATTGATATCACTTTTGTTCAAAGCGACCACTACCGGTATCCCCAGTTCTAAAAGCTGCGTCGTAAAAAATAAGCTACGGCTAAGATTGGTCGCATCAACGATATTGATTATCGCATCCGGATGCTCATTTTTTACATATCCGCTGGTAATGCTTTCTTCACTGGTAAATGGCGACATTGAATATGCCCCTGGTAGATCGACTGCAATTAGTTCCTCGCTGCCTTTATAATATGTTTTCTTGATCTTGCTTTCTTTGCGATCGACCGTTACGCCTGCCCAGTTTCCTACGCGCTCATTTCTACCGGTCAATGCATTGTACATCGTGGTCTTACCACTGTTAGGGTTACCTGCAAATGCAATTCTCATAATTCCATCCTCCAAAAAGTCCAAATAAATTCATCTTGTTAACAAATCAAGATATATTCTGCAAGTTCTTGATCAATGTTATAACGAGCATCTTTGATCGATACGACAAAATTACGTTTTTGTCGAGCGATAACCGTGATCTTCTCTCCACTGAAACATCCTAATGTAAACAAAAATTCCTTTAGTTCTTCATCGTCGATCGCAACATCTTTGATCTGATATTCCGTACCGACATTTGCTTGTGATAAATTCATTTGTGATACCTCCCATAGGCCTAAGAGTGTTAGTTTTAACTAACTATATGTAGTATACCACTTGTTAACGTAATGTCAACAAAAAAGTTAGTTTTGTATAACTTTTATTACGGTTTGCTTATTTACATATCCGCGATATAATATTTTCAATAAGAAAGAAATGAATGGTCATGCGAAATAAGAATGCTTTTTATATCACGTTGGTAATCAGTGCCTTGACATTATTGTTATGCTATTTAAATGAATGGTATATCAATTATCTTGCCTTATTTTTGATCATCATCACCATTAGCTTCATAACGATGTTCATCCAAAATATCATCGATAAAAATGCCATTGCCAACAATCCTAATTTTTACAATCTAGATATCTTAAAATATATATGTGCCGTATTGATCATGATCTTGCATCTGCGCCCATTTTTTAACACGATATATCCAAATGTTGATTTTGCTTTGAACAACATCATCACGCGTATATGCGTGCCGATCTTCTTTATGATCACCGGTTACTTCGTTGCCAAAAAAGAGCGCAATGATCAAAGGTATATCATAAATTACTGCAAGAAGATGATACCTTTATACCTGGTATATAGCTTGGCATATCTACCGATCTTGATTTCTTACGCCTATGATAACCGCGTATTTGTCATGAGCTATATCGAACAGATACCACCTGTCTTATACATTCCTTTAGCGGCGCTCGGTTATCCCTTGATCATGTTGATTGCCTTGGTTTATTCCGGAATTTACTATCATCTTTGGTATTTTCCTGCCGTGATGCTTTCGCTTTGGACCTTAGCTAAATGGAAAAAGCATTTTGATGTGCGCTATCTTTTGATCATATCTTTTATCCTATTGTTATTTGGAGCAACCGAGACCTATTATGGTGTATTGCCGCTAACCATAACCTCGATCATTAAATTCTATTTTAAGATCTTTGTTACGACCCGTAATTTTTTGTTTTTTGGCTTATTTTATACCATACTTGGCTATTATGTCGGGCAGCGATCAAAACTGCCTACCAATCATTGTTTCATCCTTTTGATCATCTCTTTTTTCTTATTGTCATTTGAAGCCTTATTCTTACGAAATACCGATCGTTTGAACAGCAACATCCTGCTTTCTTGTATCCCGCTTAGTTATTTTTTATTCGTCAGCGTCATTTTTATCACCGAAAAACCCAAAAAGCTTAAGTTTCCTTTTCGTGATCTCTCAAAATACTATTATTTGGTACACCCTATGATCATCTACCTATTATTAAGATTTGACATTATCAATATCCACAGTGACCCCTATTGGCAGATCATCCTAGTCTGGCTATGTACACACATAATTTCCTTATTTTTGATCACCTTAAAAAGACGTTTACCTGAGTGGCCGATCTAAACCTGCAATAAGCAGGTTTTTTCTTTCTCAATTAGTTAGGTACCTTGCTATTTTTTAAGAACAAGCATATAATAATTAGGTACCTAACATTTATGTTTTTAAGGAGGAAGGCCATGAACGAATATTCCAACGAAGCCGAATTATATACCATGATCCGAAAATGTGCCCATTTTTTGAATAACGGTTATAAATTAGGTCAAAAGCGGGTGATCATT
Organism: uncultured Erysipelotrichaceae bacterium; assembly: GCA_944326795.1. Taxonomy (GTDB): domain Bacteria; phylum Bacillota_I; class Bacilli_A; order Erysipelotrichales; family Erysipelotrichaceae; genus JALEVB01. Next base: position 56,144 of record CALVFJ010000008.1, on the reverse strand, counting down.
ACCATCTACCATCATCAGCCCATAACACAATCAAAATTATTAGAAGTGTTGCAAGTTCAAGCTGGCTCTTTAAGCGAGATGCTAAAAAAGCTGGAAAATGAAGGCTGGATCATTCGTACCAATGATCCTGAAGACAAAAGAAATCTGCATATTAATTTAACCCCGCAAGGTGAAAAAATGGCGCAAGAATTCATTACCTTGCGTCAAGAAATGATCGATAGCATATTTGAAGGCTTCAGCGATGAAGAAAAAAAGCAGCTGCATACCCTTTTGCAAAAGCTCATCAGCAATTGGAACAAACATCAAGATGAAAACGCTTAGTCTTTATCTTAAGCCATTGCGCTCTCAGATCATCATCGGGCTTTTTATCAAAGCTTTAGGAGCTTTGATGGTCTTGCTGCTGCCTTATCTTTTAGAATATACTATCGATACTATCATTCCAACGCAAAACACTTCCTATATCTTATTAGCAGGTGGCATAATGATCATTTTTTCCCTTGGTGGATGGCTTTTTGATGTAAAAGCAAACCGTAATGCTTCCAAAATTGCAATGATCGTTACGCAGCAATTGCGTCACGATCTATTTGCCAAGACCATCAACCTTTCTAATAATGAGATCGATAATTATACGATCCCTTCGTTAGAAACCCGCTTGACCAGCGATACCTATAATATCCATCAGATGATCGGCATGAGCCAAAGGATGGGCGTAAGGGCTCCAATTCTCTTGCTTGGCGGCATCATCATGACCTATCTGATGGAGCCAACGTTATCATTAGTTATGCTAGCAACCATGCCTTTGATCGCTCTATTGATCTATCTGCGCGCAACCAAAGGTATCCCATTATATACCATCGTACAAAAAGCCCAGGATAAGATGATCAGCGTCGTTAGAGAAAATGCGCAAGGGGCAAGGGTCATCAAGGCCTTGTCTAAACAAGAAGATGAAGAAAAAAGATACCAGAAGGTAAATGAAGATCTCGCCAATCAAGAAAAAGCAGCTGCCATCAAGATGGCAATCATCAATCCTGCGATCAATCTTTTCATCAATATTGGCTTAGTGATCGTCATCGCGATCGGAGCGATCCGCGTTAGCCAAGGTCTAAGCGAAACCGGCAAGATCATCGCCTTTACCAATTATTTTACCTTAATAAGTACTGCCATGATGTCGATCAGCCGCATCTTCATCATGATATCCAAAGGCGTTGCTAGTGCCAAACGTATCGAACAAATCATGAACGCTCCTAATGATATCGCAATCTGTCCCAAAAATACTGCTTCAGATCCTGCTTTTGCCATCGAATTTGATCATGTTAGTTTTTCTTATAAGGGAAAAATCGATAACATCCATGATTTTAGCTTTAAATTAAAACACGGACAAACATTAGGCGTCATAGGCGTAACCGGTTCAGGTAAAAGCACCATCATCCAACTGCTGTTAAGATTTTACGATATTGATAAAGGTTGCATAAAATTAAACGGTAAAAATATCCAAAGTTATGAGCTAAAAGATCTGCGCCGCCACTTTGGAACTGTCATGCAAAATGATTTTATCTTCCAAGGCAGCATCAAAGAAAATATTGCCTTTGGTCAAGATCTGTCATTAACTGTCATTGAAGATGCAGCCAAAACAGCTCAGGCTAATTTTATCTTTGAGCTTCCTGAGCGTTTTGAGCATCAATTAAATTCCAAAGGAACCAATCTATCTGGTGGTCAAAAACAAAGGATATTATTAGCGCGTGCTTTTGCTCAAGACCCAGAGATCTTATTATTAGATGATGCTAGCAGCGCGCTCGATTATGCCACCGATGCGCGGTTGCGCCAAGCTCTCGAAGCCAATTATCGCGATAAAACCAAGATCATCGTTACCCAAAGGATCTCTAGCATCATGCATGCTGATCAGATCATCGTCATCGACGAAGGAAAGATAATGGCTCAAGGCACGCATGAAGAACTATTGAAAACCTGCAAACTATATCATGATATCAACGATTCACAGTTAGGAGGTGCGCTATTTGAATAAACAAGATACCTTAAGACGCTTATTGACCTATCTAGATCCTGTCAAATATCTTTTGATCATGGCCGCTATCTTGACCATTGTTTCCAATGTACTGCTGCTATATGCCCCCAAATTGATCGGTACCGCTATCGATGCTATCCATATCGATGACTTATTTGATATGGACATCATTTTAAGATATTGTGTCATCCTGGTGGTCTTATATGTTGCCTCAGCCATCATGACCTACATCCTACAATTGATATTGATCGAAGCTTCGAAAAGAATTACCTATCAGCTGCGTCAAGAAGTTTTTCATCACCTTGAACAGCTACCGATCCGCTACTTCGATCAAAACCAGACCGGCAATATCATTTCACGTATTTCTTATGATATTGACACGATCAACACTTCTTTATCCAGCGATATCTTGCAGTTTGTCACTGGCACCATTACGGTCATCGGTTCCTTTTATTTGATGATCACCATTTCCCCTATCTTATCCTTGATCACGATCGTTACCATCCCTATCGCTTTTTTCATGGTCAAACATCGCATGAAAAAGGTCAAGCCCTTATTTCGTCGCCGGACCCGCAAGCTTGGTGAGCTAAATGGCTATACCGAAGAAATGCTTTCTGGCAACAAGACCATCAAAGCATATGGCCAAGAAGATAATATCATCGCTAGTTATGAACTGCAAAACGCCGCCACTTCTCAGGCATATTATGATGCCGACTATGAAGGCAGCATCATGGGACCAACGGTCAATTTTATCAACAACATTTCATTATCTATGATCAGCATGTTTGGTGCATTGTTATTTCTAAACGGTGGCATCACGATCGGAGCCATTTCTTCATTTGTCATGTATTCTCGTAAATTTTCTGGTCCGATCAATGAAACAGCCAATATCATCACCGAAATTCAATCGGCAGTTTCAGCAGCCGAAAGAATCTTTAAGTTATTAGATGAACCCATTGAAACTGCTGATCATCCTAATGCCATCAAGCTCGACGATGATCAAGATATCAGTGTCAAATTTCAAGATATCTGCTTAGGTTATGATCTAGATAAAGAGATATTGCACCATGTAAGCTTTATCGCTCAAAGCAAGCAGACCATCGCAATAGTTGGCCCAACCGGCGCCGGAAAAACCACCATCATCAATCTGCTGATGCGCTTCTATGACGCTACCAACGGCCAGATCTTGATCAACGATATACCTATCGACCATTATACCCGTAAAAGCTTACGACAAGCCTTTTCGATGGTCTTGCAAGATACTTGGCTATTTGCAGGAAGCATTTATGATAATGTCGCATACGCTAACCCTAACGCTACCAAAGAAGAAGTGATCGCGGTATGCAAAAAGGCCTTTATCCATAATTTCATCATGTCCTTGCCACAAGGATACGATACCATCATCACCGATGATGGCATCAATATTTCCAAAGGTCAAAAACAGCTTTTGACAATTGCTCGCGCCATGCTTTCACCATCTAAGATCTTGATCTTAGATGAAGCTACTTCTAATGTTGATTCTCAAACTGAGATCTTGATCCAAAATGCCATGCTAGAGCTAATGAAAGATAAGACCTGCTTTGTCATCGCTCACCGTTTATCAACGATCAAGAATGCTGATGATATCCTAGTCTTAAAAGATGGCCATATCATTGAAAACGGCACTCATCAACAATTGCTGATGCAAAAAGGCTTCTATCATCGTTTATTCAACAGTCAATTCAGTTAAAAAGCACTTATGTTGCATGCATAAGTGCTTATTTTAAGTTATTAATGAATTCTTCAATGGTATCATGGCCTGCCAAAGATGCCAAAGCTCCTTTGACCGTTGTCATATATGCCGCATAAACCGTGGCAAACCATAGATATTCTTGTAATTTTTCTTTTGACAAGCTTAAAAGATCATATTCACCATTTTCTAACAATTTATATAAAAAAGCTCCCGTAAAGGTATCACCAGCACCGGTCGTATCTATGACCTTCACTTTTAAGGCATCTTGTTTGATATGTTGATCTCGCGTAAAGATCTCTGCCCCTTTTGCACCTTTTGTGTAAATAAATAATTGGCAATTTCCTTTCATGATCTGCTTTTGAGCGATCATGACATCATCGGTATCACAGATAAAATTTAGCTCTTCATCCGATATCTTGATGATATCGGCATATTTCATAAATTCTTTAACCGTTGCCTTTAGCAGCGCATGATCTTCCCATAGAGAAAATCGCAAATTAGGATCAAAGCTGATCAATATGCCCTTTTGTTTAGCTAGCTCAATAAGATGGCGATGTGCTTCTTTCATCGCAGAAGGAACCAGATCAACACTACAAAAGTGTACGACCTTGACATCATTCAAACAATTTTCATCGATATCGTCAATCTCAAAGGCTAGATCAGCAGCTGTCTTACGATAAAACTTAAAATCACGATTTCCCTGAGCATCCAAAGAAACAAAAGCCAGCGATGTATCATACTGTGATGTTTGCTTGATGTATGAAGTGTCGATATTTTGCTGTTCCATGCATGACAACAGATAATCACCAAATGGATCTTGTCCTAATTTGGTCAATAACTTAGCTTTTCCACCTAATTTAGCAACCGTGCCAGCAACGTTAGCTGGTGCTCCCCCAGCAGCTTTTTCAAAAGTAATGACATCTTTTAAACGACAATTTTTCTTCTGAGGAATGAAATCAATAAGTGCTTCCCCAATAACACATAATGCATCTTTCATGATATACCTTCTTTGTTTTTTTAAGTATAGCATATATTTTTAACAAATTATGCTATAATTTAACCATTAAAAGGATAGATCAGATATGGAAAAAGAATTTCAGGAAACAGCCAGCAAAGTAGACAGCCAAGAACTTTCTAAGATCTTAGCTGAAAAAGAACAAGAAGAAAATAATCGCAATGAAAAAAAACCACCATTGAACAAAACATTGATGGAAATATATGGTTTACATACCCCTACCAGCGCAATCATCGATTATATCAGCAATCGTAAAGCTTTTAATAATCGTTTGGCTTTTGCGGTCTTTTTATTCATCACTTCGATCTTGCCATTGATCATCATGGATGAGATCTTTTATTTGTCAAGCGTCGGTATCTTGATGATGATCTTCATGATCTTTGCTGGTGTCGTTTTGATCATCAAAGGCAGCAGCTTGATCAAAAATGATCGCAACGTCTTGATCAACCTTGAACTTAGCGAAGCAGACTACGATCTTATCAATGATGAATATAACAAATGGAAAGCTAATCAAAGCAATCGCATCATCTTAGCGATCGCCTTATTTATCTTGGGCGTATTTGTGCCAGCGATCATCGATGATCTTTTCTGGGTCTTTTATCCACTTAGTGAGATCTTAACAGCTGGTAGCTTATTTTTGATGATTGGTAGCGGAGCATTCTTGATCTTATATCAAACCTTGAACCTTAGCGTATTTAAGCGTTTATTGAACGCAAATCAACGTAAGAACTATTGACAAAGAGCTTTGCTCCTTGTCTTTTTTTATTTGACATCTATCAAGCATAAAACTATAATGAATTCTGTTATTTTAGGGGGCATTATATGTTTAAGAAATTAGGGGCATTTCTAAAAAAAGATGTCGTGTTGACCACGGCGATGATATTGGCCTTTCTTTCATGCTTCATCGTGATACCTAATGACGAATATCTTGGTTATATCGATTTTAATACCTTGATATTGTTATTTTGTTTGATGGTCATTATCGAAGGTTTAAAAGATCTTAGCTTTTTTGAATATATCGGCAGCTTGATCCTTAGCAAGGTTACGACCAAGAAAACGTTGATCCTTACCTTGGTCCTGCTTTGTTTTTTTAGCAGCATGCTGATCACTAACGATGTTGCGTTGATCACCTTTGTGCCATTTGCCATCATGATCTTAGAAATGGCTAATCAAACTAGCAAGCTTTGCTATACGATCACCTTGATGACGATCGCTGCTAATCTTGGCAGCATGTTTACCCCGATCGGCAACCCCCAAAATCTATATCTTTTTTCTTTGTCACAAATGGATATCCTAGCCTTTTTACGCTTGATGCTGCCATTTACCTTAGCAGCTTTGATCATGCTAGTGATCGCTGTCTTGTTTGGCTATCCTCAAAGTTCTTTAAAAGTGATCATGAAGGATGAACTAAAGCTTGATAAAGGAGATATCGCTTATTATCTATGCTTATTTGTTTTGTGCTTGCTGTGTGTTGCGAAGCTATTGCCACATCTATATCTTTTTGTCATCGTTTTAGCGATGATCATCATCAAGAACCGCAGCTTGCTAAGCAAGGTTGATTATTCGCTGTTGCTGACCTTCATCTTCTTTTTTATCTTTGTTGGCAATATCAAGCATCTTCCAGCTATTGATAATTTGATCAAAACGATCCTTAGCGGCAATGAAAAAATGATCAGCATCTTATTAAGCCAAGTCATCAGCAATGTTCCTTGTGCGATGCTATTAGCTAACTATACTACCAATCTTAAAGATCTGATCATCGGCACCAATCTTGGTGGCTTAGGAACCCTTATTGCTTCGATGGCTAGCTTGATTTCCTATAAACAGATCGCTAATAGATATCCTCAGCTAAAAAATAAATATCTGTTGATCTTTACGGCTGCTAATATCATTTTTTTGATCATTCTTTATCTGATATAAAAAAACCTTGCTTTAAGCAAGGTTAAAATATACGAACAACATCCGGTCCTTACCGTTGATATCTTTTACGATCTCATATGTTGCCTCAGGGCAATATTTTTTTATTTCTTGTTCTAAAGCGGCAAATTGGTTGAAACCAATTTCAAAAGCCATGAAACTTCTAGGTTTTAACAATCGATGACAATTCTTCAAGATGATACGATAGAAATCCATGCCATCATTGCCACCAAACAATGCAACATGCGGTTCATGATCGACAACTTCCGTTTCGAGCTTCTCATCATTAGGAATATATGGTGGATTTGATACCAAGATATCGACCTTCATATTTCTTTCAATAAAAGGTTCTAACATATCGCCCACCATAAATTCAACCTTGGCATCATTAGCGATAGCATTTTCCTTAGCTACTGCGATCGCTTTTTCACTGATATCGCTAGCATACATGCTAATGGTATCTTCTTCCTTTTTCAAGGATATCGCAATAGCGCCGCTACCGGTACCCACATCGATGGCTGTTACCTGCTGATCCTTGAAATATCGATCTTTACGCGCTAGGATCTGTGCTACCAATTCTTCGGTCTCATAGCGTGGGATCAAGACGTCTTCATTGATCTTGAACTTATAGCCATAAAACCAGGAATATCCTAAGATATGCGCTAGTGGTTCATGATCGATGATCCTTTGGACCCCAGCCTTAAATTGTTCATATAAACTTTCAGGCATTTCCTCATCAAACTGCATATATAGATTATATTTTTCCATATTTGCAATCTCAAAAAGATAGCTCATTACCGTTTCCGCAGGAATTCCTTGAGCTTCACAAGCTTGCTTAGCCGCATGGACGGCTTGATTAAAGGTCGTCATCAATTAAGCCTCTTTCAAGCGTTGTTTCTGTTCTTCCGCCAACAAACCGGCAATGATATCATCCATCTTACCTTCCATGATGCGATCTAGCTGGGTGATGGTCAAGCCGATACGATGATCGGTAACCCTATTTTGCGGATAGTTATAGGTACGGATCTTCTCCGAGCGATCACCAGTACCTAATTTAGCTCTTCTTTCTTTACCTTCTTGTTCTTCCTTGATCCGTTGCATTTCTTCATATACCCTAGATCTGATCAAACGCAATGCGGTCTCGCGGTTTTCGATCTGACTGCGTCCTTCTTGACAGTTGACCGTGATTCCGGTAGGTACATGCACGATACGCACAGCACTATCGGTCTTGTTGATATGCTGACCGCCGGCACCGCTGGCACGATGGGTCTCGATGGTCAGATCGCTCATTGGGATCTCGATATCTTCATCTTCAGCTTCTGGCTGGCATAATACGGTCGCCGTTGAAGTATGGATCCTACCTTGTGTCTCGGTCTTAGGAACGCGCTGAACACGATGCGCTCCTGATTCAAACTTTAATTCCCGATAGACATCCGTACCCTTGATAGCAAAGATGATCTGCGAAAAACCACCGGCTTCCGATTCGCTTGCTTCTAGCAACTGCACCTTCCAGCCTTTAGATTCCGCATATTTACAATACATTCGATATAGATCACCAGCAAAGATATTACCTTCATCACCACCGGCTCCTCCACGGATCTCCATGATGACATTATGATCATCATTAGGATCTTTTGGAATTAGTAATAATTGGATATGTTCCAATAGTTCAGCTTTTTTTGGTTCTAGTTCTTCCAGCTCCATCTTCGCCATTTCTTTTAGTTCCTCATCATGTTCTTTTAACATTTCATGAGCTTGTTCCAAATTATTGTTGATGCTTTTTAAATGTTCATAAGCATCGACGATCTGTTTGATCGATGCTTGTTCTTTGGCCAATTTGGCCATTTCTTTTGGCTTATTGATGATCTCATCACTAACCATCAGATCATTTATTTCATTGTAACGATCTTCATATTCCTGAAGCTTTTCGATCAATGCATCCATTTTGCTTACCTCCTTGTTAACTTATTAGGTTTATCGATTATTTCATGGCAATGGCGGCATCTAGCTTCATAAGCTTCACTAGCTCCGACCAAGACCAGAGGATCATGCCATTTGGCTGGTTTGCCATTTACCAAGCGCTGGGTACGGGTTGCCGGCGCTCCGCAGCGATTGCATACTGCCGTTAGCTTAGTTACAAACTCTGCTTTGGTAATCAAGGTAGCCATCATACCAAAAGGCTCCCCGCGAAAATCCGTATCTAAACCGGCAACGATAACTCTTTTTCCTTCACTAGCTAGTATATCACAAACTTCTACGATATCTTCATCAAAAAATTGTACTTCGTCAATAGCGACGACATCGATATCAGTATCTACCTGCTCTAAGATCTCGCTGGCTCTATCGACAACGATCGAATCGACTCTGCTTCCTGCATGCGATACGACCATCGTATCGCTGTAACGATTATCGATCTTAGGTTTGAAAACAACGATTCTTTTCTTAGCAAACTCTAAGACCTTGATCCTGCGGATCAATTCTTCGGTCTTGCCGGCAAACATACACCCAGCAATGACCTCCACCCAACCTGGGCGATATTGATTATACATCATGCTCATAAATCAATTCCTCACGCTAAAAAAAATAAGGATTTGCATCCTTATTATTTAAGTCCATATTTCTTATTGAACTTTTCAACACGACCTTGAGCAGCCGCAAAACGTTGTCTTCCAGTAAAGAATGGATGGCAATTTGAACAAGTATCTACCTTGATTTCTTTCTTTGTTGAACCTGATTCAAATTCAGCTCCGCAACTAGTGCAAATAACTTTACATTTGTTGTATTCTGGATGAATTCCTTTTTTCATTTTTGTTCTCCCTTCCGCCTTAAACAAACAAGCGTGCTTAAAGTAAGGCTTAAATGCCTAAATATAATATCATTACTTTTACTTTTTCGCAACTATAAATTAAACATAATCGCTAATAATTGCTTACGAATTTTTTTAAACAATATGCTGCGCGGATCGATATAAGCTTTTACATCAATGATCCTTGCGGTATTGATATATTTAGCATCATTCAAAAATAAAACTGAAGGCTTGTTCATTCCGTTGATGGTACCTAAACGAAATAAATTTTTCTTACCTTGAGGATTATCTAAAGGATCATATGCATGTTCATACTGGATAGCATTGCTGGTCATGGGTATGACCAATGCTTTCTTTTGGCAAAATGACATGATCAAACCAAAATGCTGATACCCGATCTCATTTAGATATGCCTGACCAAAATCAATAAAACAAATATTACCTGCTTCCACATTGATCCCAAATTTTTCGCATGATAGGCCATCCTTGCGCAATAGCCAATTAGCTTCCGATATCATATTATAATCTACATTCTTTTGATCTATCCCATCATATACGATCCTTTTGGAGTTAAGATAAGCATGCCAAGCATGATCTTTAACAAATATTCCTTCTGGTACCTGTCCGCCTAGGACCTGTTCGACGCTATTATAATTCATAAAAACCTCCTTATGTTATATATAAGGAGGTTTGATCATTTATCCTATTTGCGTTTAAATATTTTCTTGAAAGTACTGATGACCGGATGGAATTTTTCATTGACCATGCCAGTAGCTTCAATAAAGATCTCAAATGCTATCAGCAAGATCACCACCAAGATCAAGCCTAGATCCTCGTTAAAGAAGATCACCAATGCGCTTAAGCCAAATAAGGCGGTAACGATATACAAGGCAATGACCGTATTGCGATGCCCTAACCCTACCTTGAACATCAAGGTATGATGTAGATGCCCTCTATCAGCCTCCGAGATCTTTTGACCTTTCAGCTTTCTTCTAATGATTGCTAAAAGCGTATCGCTGATCGGTATGAACATCATCAAGATCGGCAAGGCCAAAGTTACTACTGCCGCGGTCTTAAAGCCAAGCAGCGAGACACAAGCCAACATGTAGCCAATGAACAAAGCCCCGCAATCCCCCAAAAAGATCGAAGCCGGATGAAAATTATACGGTAAAAAGCCCAAGATCGATCCAGCTAAGATCAAAGCTAAGATACAAATATCTCTTCGGCCTAAGAAAAAGCCCAACAAGCCGATGACACAGCAAACGATAAAACTAATACCGCTCGATAAGCCATCCAAACCATCGATCAGATTGATCGCATTGGTAATACCAACGATCCAAACAAAGGAAACCAAAAAGTTAAAGATCAAATTGTTGAATTCCAAACCAAAAGGCAGATAAAACGTCTGAATATAAAGCTGACCGCCGATCAAAGCAATCAAGGCTCCTGCAATTTCAAACAACAATTTATATAACGGTTTTAAATTATAGATATCATCAATGATGCCCCCAGCAAAGACCACCGCGCCGCCGATCAAGATCGCATTCAAGGTCGTATCGGCTTTGACAAAGACCGCCATCGCGATCATAAAAGCCACAAAAACAGCGACCCCGCCCATCCTAACGATCTTGCCATGATGAACGGTACGATTATTTTCTTGAGCATAGACCCCCAAGCTAAAACCGATCTTCTTACATATCGGGACCAAGACCAAGCTTAAAATAAAAGGCAGGACAAAAAACGGAAATGCGCCTTCAACTAAATTCATTTCTTGAACCACCTTTCTAAACCTTAAATATTATAACATATTACTTACTTACTTAACATATGCTTTTATCTTGCTTCTTGCTGAAACATCATGATAATGGCTCCGATCATGATGATCAATGGAACGAAGATTCCTTTTTCCTTCATGAAAGAAGTCGCAAAGGCTCCTAACATTGCCCCTAAGATAAAAAACGCAATGATCAAAAAATAATCCTTTACCTTAGCTAGCCGCCTTTTATCATGTTCTTTCAAAGCATGATATAAATGCTCGGTACCACTTTTTAGATTACCGGTACACATGATGGAAGAAAACGGCTTGCCCAAAACCTTGCTAAAGGTCTCTGCCTGCATCGCACAGCTAAAGGATACCAAGACATTTGCTAAGATATTGGCATCATGTTCCAATGGCAAAAATGCAACGATCAAAAAGATCATGCATTCAGCAGCCACGATCAATTGGCGCCAATGCCAAGCTGTACGATTGTGATCACGAATATACATGACCAGCAAGGTGCCAATAAAAAAAGCTATGATCGGAATAAAATAACGCAGGGTATTAATAAGATCGCCATTAGCCAGCGTGATCCCTACCTGCACGATATTGCCTGTTTGCGCATTTGCAAACACATGGTCACGGCAAATATAAGTATATGCATCTAAAAATCCTCCAGCTACAGCTAAAATGATTGCCAGATCAAAAGATTCTGACATTTGAACTTTGCTATCATTCATCTATCTCACCTCATAAAATACCATATTATCATATACCCATTTTTCAAAAAGGCAAGCCACAAAAAAAGATGCCCGTACTGCACGAGCATCTATCTTATTATTCCTAGGATAAACTGGGCAATCAAATAGCCTAAGGCCATCGCAATCAAGATATAAAGCAATTGAGCTTCTACGACACGGCCCTTCTTGATGAACTTTTCATAATTCACGCTTTGTAAAGCATACATCGCTAAACTAAAAGCCATGACATAGATCAAGAAATTTTTGATATTATCGAGCGTCATATCCTTTTACCTTTAAACGATTCATCGCCTTTTTCAAAGCAACTTCAGCCCGGCGATAATCAACATTAGGATCATCGGAATGTAAATAGCTTAAAGCTCTTTCCTTAGCAGCTAAGGCGCGATCGACATCGATCTCGCTTTGGCTTTCGATGCTATCAACTAAGATCGTCGCATTATTATTCACAAAATGCAGCAAGCCCTGACTTAAAGCATAGTGTTTACGTCCATCAGCTTCCTCCGTGGTCATCTGGCCGATTGCCAAGGTCGTAACCAACGGCATATGATTGGGCAATATTCCCCGTTGGCCATCAGTCGTGACAATATTTAATATCTTGGTATCTAATTGCGCATAAAGTCCTTCAGGCGTAACGATCTTGCAATGGATCATCATACCAGCTCCTTAGCTTTAGCTTCCGCTTCTTCGATCGTTGACACAAACATGAAAGCTTGTTCTGGCAAATGATCATACTTGCCATCCAAGATAGCTTTAAAGCTACGGATCGTATCCTTGATGCTGACATATTTTCCTTCGATACCGCTAAACTGCTGGGCAACATTGAAAGGCTGCGATAAGAAATTACGGATACGGCGCGCTCTATTAACGGCGATCTTATCTTCTTCGCTTAATTCATCCATACCTAAGATGGCAATGATATCCTGCAATTCTTTATATTTTTGTAAGATCTGGATGACCCCTTGGGCAACTGCATAGTGCTCTTCCCCAACGACCAATGGATCTAAGACCCTTGAGCTTGATTCCAGTGGATCAACAGCTGGGTAGATACCTAACGAAGCGATGCTGCGGTCCAAGACGGTCTTCGCATCTAAGTGCGTAAAGGTCGTAGCTGGTGCAGGATCGGTCAGATCGTCTGCTGGCACATAGATAGCCTGTACAGAAGTGATCGATCCGCGATTGGTCGAGGTGATCCTTTCCTGTAATTGTCCCATTTCGGTAGCCAGCGTTGGCTGATAACCTACGGCACTAGGCATCCGGCCTAATAAGGCGCTTACTTCACTGCCTGCTTGGGTAAAACGGAAGATATTATCGATGAACAACAGCACATCCTGGCCTTCTTCATCTCTAAAATATTCCGCCATCGTCAAACCGCTAAGAGCTACTCGCATCCTAGCGCCTGGCGATTCATTCATCTGTCCATATACCAAGACGGTCTTATCCAAGACCCCCGAGTCTTTCATTTCATGATACATGTCATTGCCTTCACGAGTTCTTTCACCTACGCCAGCAACGACCGAACGTCCGCCATGCTCTTTTGCAATATTATGGATCAGTTCCTGCATCAAAACGGTCTTACCAACTCCGGCACCGCCAAATAAACCAATCTTTCCTCCTTTAGCATAAGGACATAATAAGTCGATGACCTTGATGCCGGTTTCCAAGATCTCCGTACTGGTCTTTTGTTGTTCAAAAGTCGGAGCATCCCGATGGATCGGCATCCTTTTGACATTTTCCAAAGCCGGCAAGCCATCGATCTCATGGCCTAAGACATTGAACATCCTTCCCAAAACTTCTTTACCTACCGGTACCTTGATCGCTGCCTGGGTATCGATAGCTTTCATATTACGTACCAAGCCATCGGTCGAATCCATCGCGATGCATCTTACGACATCATCGCCAAGATGCTGTTCAACTTCTACGACCAGATTACCATTAGATCTGACGATCTCTACGGCATTGCGTAAAGCCGGCAGTTCGCCTTCAAAGCGAATATCAACAACTGGTCCGATGACCTGGGTTACTCTTCCTTCATTCATCTTCATTCACTCCTTTTCATCAAGCTGCATCTGCCCCGCTTACGATTTCCGTAATTTCTTGGGTAATAGCGCTTTGACGAGCCTGATTGTAAGCTAATACCAGCTTATCATTCAGTTCGGTCGCATTATCAGTAGCATTTTCCATTGCTAAGCGGCGTGAGGCCTGCTCGCTGGTCTTGCTTTCTAATAATAAATTGTATAACAAATTATTGACCATCATGGGGATCAACTCATCCAAGATCGCATCAGCGCTAGGTTCAAATAAGGTTTCCTGAGCGATCTTTTCATAATCATCGCTAGGTTTCAACGGCAAGATCTCTACCTTTTCTACCTGAAAACTAACGGTATTGACAAACTTGGTATATAGCACGCTTATCTTACCGATCTGCTTGTTCAAATATTTCGCAACAGCCATTTCAGCTAATCTTTTAACACATTGAAAATTGATATCATCGCTGCTACACATTTCATTGATCACCGGATAATTCCTACTGGTCAGCCAATGGTATTGATGCGTACCGATCACGATGATCTGTGCGGCTTGCGCTAAGGCTTCATGCTTCATCAAATTCATATTATAGCCACCGCAAAGTCCCATATCACTGGTAATCACAAACAACAATTCATCTTGTATATCATTTTTCATGATGAACTTGTTTTCAATATCCGGATTATTTGCAATGATATTGCCTAAGGTATTCTTCAGCATCAGCGTATATTCGGCATTCTTGCTCATAAGATTGCGATGCTTCTGCAATTTAACATTAGCAATCAGTTCCATGGCACTGGTGATCTTCTTGGTCGCATTGATCGAGCGGATCCGACTTTTGATCGCTTGTTTTGACTGTGCCATGATCACTCACCATGCAATAAGCTGAATTCACCTGCGGCTTTGGCACACAGTTCATTTAGCTTTTCAGCGGTTTGCGCTGAAATGACCTTTTCATCAGCGATCGTTTGATATACATCGGCACCGTTGGTCTTTACATATTTTAACAAATGCTTTTCAAAGTTACGGATATCTTCCACCTTGATCGTCTTCAAATGGCCATTTTTCGCTGCAAACAAGCTGATGACCTGATCACACATGCTCATTGGACTATATTGCGGTTGTTTCAATAGTTCCTGCAGCCTTGCTCCTTTATCGATCGAAGCCTTGGTCGCGCTATCCAAATCAGAACCAAACTGCGCAAATGATAATAATTCATTATATTGGGCCAATTCTAATTTCAAAGATCCACTGACACTTTTCATGGCTTTGGTTTGCGCGGCACTACCAACACGAGATACGCTTAATCCTGAATCAACAGCTGGTCTAACGCCTGAATTAAACAATTCACTTTGCAAAAAGATCTGGCCATCAGTGATCGAAATTACATTGGTTGGTATATAAGCACTGATGTCGCCCGCCTGGGTCTCAACGATCGGTAAGGCTGTTAAACTGCCCCCACCCAGTTCATCGTTTAATTTTGCCGCTCTTTCTAATAAGCGTGAATGCAAATAGAAAACATCGCCAGGATATGCTTCACGTCCTGGAGGCCTTCTTAATAATAAGCTCATCGTTCGATAAGCTACTGCATGTTTGCTAAGATCATCATAAATGATCAAGACATCTTTGCCTTGCTCCATCCACTCCTCGCCGATCGCACAGCCAGCATATGGCGCAACATATTGCAATGGCGCACTTTCACTAGCGCTAGCTACTACGATGGTCGTATAGCTCATCGCTTCATGCAACCGTAATTTTTCTACGATCTGCGCAACCGTACTAGCTTTTTGCCCGATCGCTACATAGATACAATTAACATTTTGACCTTTTTGATTGATGATCGTATCGATCGCAATCGCTGTCTTGCCGGTCTGACGGTCGCCGATGATCAATTCACGTTGACCTTTACCGATCGGGATCATCGAATCGATGATCTTCAAGCCGGTCATCAGCGGCTGACATACGCCTTTTCGGGTCATGACCCCAGGTGCTACTCTTTCGATCGGCCGCGTCTTCTGATAACTGATCGCTCCTTGACCATCAATTGGTTGGCCTAAGGCATTTACGACCCGTCCTAACATACCATCACCGACCGGTACTTCCACGATACGGTTGGTGCGGCGCACTTCATCATTTTCTTTGATCTTGGTATCATCACCAAGCAATACGACACCAACATGATCTTCTTCCAGATTCAATGCCATGCCATATATATCATCAGGAAACAGCAACAGCTCGCCAGACATACAATTATCCAAGCCTTGCACCAAGGCAATGCCATCACCAACGCTGATGACATAACCCACATCGGCCATTTCCATCTTTAACTCATAATTTTTGATCTGCTCTTTGATCAGAGCACTAATTTCTGTAGGTTTTACATCCATAACATCACCTTACATCTTTCAACAATGTTTCTTTTAACGTATCGATCTTATAACGCATCGAATCATCCATGACCATATCATCGATGACGACCTTGATCCCGCTGATCAGTTTATCATCAATATGATTTTCTAGTTCCACCTGCGCTTGCAATTTAGTTGATACGGCATTTTCTAAACGCTTGACATCTTCTTCTTTTAGTTCAAATGTTGAATAAACGATGCCTTCTTTGATACCTTTTGCTTCATTGCATAACGTATTGAAATTTTTAGCGATCATCACGATTTCTTTTAATCGATGCTTATCGACCAACAAACACAAAAAGTTTAAAACTTCTTTATCGATGCTAGCGCCAAAAGCTTGACGCAAAACCACCTTCTTATCATCTTTGCTGATCTGATAATTCATAAAGAAGCTCTTAAAGCTTTCATCCTGTTTAAATACTTTTTTTACCAAACGCATTTGTTTTTGCCAATTGTCTGTTTTTTGCCTTTCAAGAGCTAGATCGAACAAGCCTTGCGCATATCTTGCGGCACTTGTATCTTTCATCTAGATCTTATCGATAAAATCTTGAATATCCTTACGGTCTTGAGCTTCAAGATTCTTTTCTCCGATCAGTTTTTCACAGGCTGCAAGGGCAACCTCAACGATTTCTTGTTTTACTTCTTGCTGCATCTGTTTCTTTTCATAGGCAATTTCTTTTTGCGCTTCTTCTAGCTTTTGATTTGCTTCGATATTAGCTTGCTTAACGATGCCATCTTTTATCTGCAAACCTTCATTCTTGGCATTTTCCAACATATCTTTAGCCGTTTGGGCTGCTTGTTTGATCTGATGTTTTGCCTCATCTTGTAACAAAGAAGCTTCAGCTTTTAATTGATTGGCTTCTTCGATCTGGCTTTGGGAATATTCAGCTCTTTTGCGCAGATATTCTCTAGCAGGATCCCATAGATATTTATAGACAAAAAATAATAATACGCCGGTAGAAAGCCATTGGATGATCATTGTGTTAAGATTTGGGAACAATTGTCCTGCAACATCAAAACTTAATTCCATCTTTGCTTACCTATCCTTATGCTTGATCCTATTTGAACACAAAGATCAATAGGAAAGCAATCAGCATGCCATAGATCGCACATGTTTCGGCAACAGCACAACCTAAGATCAACATTGTACGAATCTTACTTTCTGCTTCGGGATTTTTACCTACAGCTTCTACTGCTTTTCCTGCAGCAAAACCTTGACCAATACCCGTCATCATACCTGTGAATACTGCAATTCCTGCTCCAATTGCTACTAAACCTCTACCAATATCCATAATCTAAAATTTCCTCCTTTGATATTGTTATTTATTTTCTTCCAACGGAAGTTCATTACCTATATAAACTTGGGTCAATGTTATAAAGATAAACATTTGAATACATCCCGCAAAGACATCAAAATATGCATGTAATACTGGAGCAACTATTGGACCGATAAAATTAAAAGCTCCAATAACCGGCACCAAAGAACTCAACCAAGTACAAAAAGCATAAACCAATGTCATAATGATCGAACCACTCAAAATGTTACCAAATAAACGCAAAGACATTGAAACCAACGGTGCGATCTTACCAAATAAATTGGGGATCACAAAAGGAAAGAAAGGTTCAAATAAGCCTTTAAAATAACCTTTGACCCCATTGGTCTTCAAAGCTTCTTTCTCTCTTAAGATCACCGAGATGATCGCTAGCGCCAAGGTAACGCTGTAATTACCGGTTGGTTGCGTTAGTCCCAACAAGCCGATCAGATTACATACCAAAAGATACATTGCCAAACAACCAATATAAGGTGCCAGCTTGCTGACCTTGCTTTTATTGGTGTTTGATTCAACCATCTTATCGACCATTTCGACGATCATCACTGCAAAATGGCCCAAGCCATGTGGTTTTTGCATATAATCCATCTTTTCGATAGCGTGCTTGCACATGACGCAAAATACACAAAGCACAGCGGTAACAGCAATGATATAGAATACCTCTGGTTGGATAACTATCGTCATATCCTGATAACCACACCCCTTTCTATTTTCGACGGCTAATAAAAGCCTGTAAATAAATATATAAATTATGCATGATCAAGCCAACGGCACAAGCAATTACATTGAAGATGGTCGGGTAGAAACAGCTAATAGCCAAAGCCAAAGCCATCAAGCCCATATTGCCTGCAAAATATAATACAAAAAGGATAGGTGAAAACCTTTGTTTTTGTAATAATTTGCCCAAACAATAAGCCATGATCAAATAATGCAACAAGCCGGTAACTAGCCCTAACAACAAACCATTGCCCCATGTAAAATTAAAAAAGTAAGCGATGAGCGCTGCTATGATTCCGATGATCAAGCAATATAGATAATCTTTTTTATCAGCCATCTTTGCCGATCTTCCATAAATACATCAAGCCTAACAAGGTGCCTGCTAACAAACCAACAAATTTACCAACGACACCTAGGTTAAATGCCATATCAACCAAATGGCCGATTGCCACCCCTGCCAGCAAGCATAAGATGATGACGATGCCTAGATTTAAAAACTTAACCAGCGTTTTCATCATTTGGTACCAAAGATCCTATCGCCAGCATCGCCAAGTCCTGGCACGATATAGCCTTTTTCATTTAGATGATCATCTAAAGCGGCTAGATATATATCTACATCCGGATGGGCTTCCTGGATGGTCTTAACGCCCTCAGGTGCTCCAACCAAACATACCAAACGAATATCTTTGGCTCCTCGTTTTTTGATATTGGTTATCGCGGCGGCAGCACTGCCACCGGTCGCTAACATTGGATCCAAGACCATGACCGTAGCCTCATCCATCTGAGGAAACTTCGCAAAATATTCATGCGGCAATAAGGTTTCTTCATCACGATACATCCCGATAAAACCTACCTTACAGGAAGGGATCAAAGCACTGATACCATTGACCAGGCCTAAGCCCGCCCTTAAGATCGGAACCAAGACGATATCTTTAGCTAATTTTTTGGTCATGCAGGTAGTGATCGGCGTTTCCACCTTGACATCGATGGTTGGTAGATCACGACAGATCTCATAAGCCATCAAGCCTGCAATCTCATCCAAGTTTTCACGAAAATCCTTGGTCTTCGTATTTTTGTCCCGCATGATCGCCAGCTTATGGGTAATCAGCGGATGTTCGATTACATGTAACATATTATTTCACCTCTTGTTAAATTATATACCGTTTTAACAATTTTAACACTTTTTACTCTTTCAGCAAAGATACAATGACCGGCAATACTTGCTGCTTGCGGCTGATCACATCTTTAACAAAGCCCTTTTCATCGATATTCTCAAAACCTTCTTCGATGATATGCGCATATTTGCCTACGCTTAAGAAATATGATCCTTTGCCAAGCGGATCGGTAAACATATAAAGGATCAGATCATAGCCTTGATGCTGAGCCACTTCCTGCAAATAATGAGTAAAGCCTGCTTTTAGCTGCTGATAATCTTCATAAAAACGACAGCTGCATTGCCCAATTGCAAATTTTTTACCATCCTGTCTGAATTCTTTAAAATCACTATATAGAAGATCCAGATAACTTTTCTTCAGGATCGAATCATTTGCCTCGATCATAGCTTGCGCTAATTCATCGATATCAACTTGCGCAAGCTGGCTTAAACTTGAAGCAAGCTTTTTATCTAGCTCGGTTGTGGTTGGTGATTTTAAGCACAAGGTATCGCTAATGATCGCCCCTAGCAAGATGCCCGCCATTTGCGATGACAATTCGATCTTATGATCTAGATACATCTTCGCAATGATGGTGGCACAGCTGCCAACCCGTAAGCTGGTAACGCTGATCGGCACATTGGTCTCTAATCCTCCTAAGCGATGATGATCGACGATCTCAAGGATCTCACCATACTCTAGATCTTTGATCGATTGCCCATATTCATTATGATCGACCAAGATGAACTGCTTCTTTGCATAATTAAATAAATGATAGCGACTGATCGAACCGATGACCTTATCATCTTCATCTAGCAACGGATACATGCGAAAACGAGTTTTGGCCATCTTAGCTACTACATCTTCGACATATTCATTAGCCTTAAAGCTGATGACCTCATCGGTCATGATCTCTTTGATGCTGGTAGATTGAAAGATCAATTGGCTGACCTTCATTGCGGTAAACGGTGTATAGATCACGCTGACCCCATGCTTACGCGCTAGTTCCAAGGTCACTCCATCGATCCAATCTTCACCAGCAATGATCATCAAGCTCGCACCATTAGCAATGATGCTACGCTGAACATCAGGATTGTTGCCTACGATAACGATGCTATCCTGACCGATGGTCATGCTGTTGGTAAGCGAAGGCAACAGCTGAATGCTGCCACTGGTATGAAAATTAGGATGTTCATAATAGATCTGTCCTTTAAGGGTCTTAACGATATTGGCAAATTTTACCTTGCTCATCAATTGACTTAAGACCTTTTCATCAAAGGTCCATAAACTAGTAAGATCGCTCATCGATACAACACCAAGCAGATGCTGATCATCATCAATGACGATGACGCCTTTATTTTTCATTGATAGCGATTTATCCAAAGCTTCCTTCATCGTGATATCGCTAGAAACCAAGATAGCATGATCATATTCGATATCCTTCAGCATGCACCTAGCACTATAAAGCATCTTGGGAATCGCAAAATTAAAACGCGACAACAGATACCTAGTTTCATTATTGATATCTGAAAGGATCCCTGCCGCACAATTATAACCTAAACATTGCTTTAAATGAGCTAAGGCAATGGCACTGACCACGCTATCACAATCCGGATTTTTGTGGCCAATAACATAAATTTCTCTTTCCATTTTCTAAAGAGCTCCTTCATATAAATATGATATCTAACAAAATCAAAGTTTGCAATTGATTTCTTATAAATACTCAAGGACAAATATGATATACTTATGGCATGAAAATATTAATTGCACCTATGAATTACATCAGCAAAAATCTTTCCTGTGCCCATAAGATAAAACGTCTGGCCCAGGCTTTTGATAATGCCGCCATCATGGGCAATCCCGAATACCATAATAAGAACATTCCTTTTTTTCTGATCAAGAACATTCGCTATTCTTCATTCCGTTTGAATCAAAACAATAAGCTAGAAATCAAAAGCTTTGATGAATTCTTATATCATTATAAGATGCTAGATAAAATTACCTGCATCGAAGAAATCGAAACGATGATCAAAGCTATCAAGGAATATAAGCCTGATGCCATCTATAGCCATTATAATCTCAATGCGATCATCGCTGCCCAGCTGACCAACACTAAATGCTATGGGACATACAGCTATTATTTGCACCGTAAGACCATCTATGCCAAAGGCATCAGCGCTTTGAATCGCATCTTATCATATTATCAATTGCCACAGGTCTTATCATTGAATGAATTTTATGAAAAGCTCGATCATCGCTTTATTTTTTCATCACTAAATTACCAACCAATTCCTATGGATGATAAAACTACCTTCGTTGGCGAAGATCTAGATGATATCTGCAGCAGCTACGATAAGAAGATCGTGGTCAATCTAGCAAACGCGATCATTTCAGAAAATAAACAACTAAAGATCATCAAAGAAGCTTTCATGCATAGTCCATATGATGTACAGATGTATAGCCCACGACTAAGTTTACAAGCCTATAACTTTCATGTTGCAGATAATCTGATCATGTCATCGGTCTTAAAGGATGCCTGCGTCTTTATCCATGATGGCAGCGATATCAATACCTACCTAGCTTTACAATATCGTATCCCCCAGATCATCATCACCAATAACTTTTATCCACATCAGGCTAATGCCAGTATCATGTACAAGAATAACGGGGCCTTTCGTTTAAGTCAAAGCTTGTTCAGCGTAAAATATATCTATGAGGATTTCAAGGCCTTGGTCGACGATCATAAATATCAAAAAAACATGCAGGAACTAGCTACATACTTCCAACAATTCGGCGGATGCCAAAAGATCAAAGAAATCATCTTAGCCAACCAAAAAGATGCCTAGCATCTTTTTCTTTGCATAAAAAAAGCTCTTTGCATCTAAACAAAGAGCGAAACTTAAAGCAAGATAATTAAAAGGAAAGACTAAGTGGTTGATCAAGGTAAATAAAGCTTGCTTCAAGTTATGATTGATGATATATGCGCTTTTTATCATTTAGATAAATATATCATCAAGATTATCAAGGAAGCATTCGTCTAACATGCACTAGTATCTTTATGGATGTATAAAGATGAGGAGACTATTACTAGGTTAGCTAATGCTAACTATATGTTAGCATTAGCTAACCGTCATGTCAACCATTATTTTAAAAAATAAGCAAAGTTTTTTACACTTTGCTTATTTAATATTTTCATATAAATCTAAAGCTTTATCAACGATGGCATCCATATTGTAATACTTATATTCTGCCAAGCGTCCTAAAAGATATAAATTATCGATACCATTTAGCAAATCACAATAGCGTTCATATTTAGCCTGATTATCCAACGTAAAGATCGGATAGTAAGGAATATTTCCTTCATAAGCCTTACGATCATAAGCCAATGGATATTCGATAGCGATCGTTGTCTTATCCTGTGGATAATTTTCCATCATCAATTTATATTCCGTAATTCTTGTAAAGGCATTTTGACTATGCGGCGTAGGATAATTGATCGTTGTTGCTTGTTGGTACTGACCATCATGTGTTTCAATTTCAAATCGCAAAGAACGATATGGCAATTCTCCCAAACGATAATCCAACAGCTCATCAACGGCACCGGTATAAACGACGATACCCTTAAATTCTTCATCTTTAAAATAGATCTTCTTATTGTCAGTATCTACACGTAAGACATCATTTGCCTTGGTATCCAACCATACCTCAACCCCAGAAAGCATCTTTTCAAAGATCTTAGTATAGCCTTCCTTAGGCATGATCTGATATTCATCAGCAAAATAGCGATCATCATAGCTAACATTTACCGGTACTCGATTGGTTACTTCAGGATCGATCTGTTCTACCGTTAGCCCCCATTGCTTCATCGTATAGTATTTAAAAACATATTCATAGATATAATTAGCTAATTCTACGACATTAGGATCCTTATTTTGCCGTAATTGCAAGATAGGAACTTTCTTATCCATGCCATAGCTATCAACCAAGACTTTTTTCAATCTTTCTGCCTTATCAGCCTCGAATGATTCTTCAATCGATCTTAAGTTAAAAGGAATCGGTACGATATGCCCATTGACATTACCTAATACCCGATGCACATAAGGATACCATTGGGTAAAATTGCTTAGATAATCAACGACCCGCTTGCTGTTGGTATGGAAGATATGTGGCCCATATTGATGACGATTGACTCCATTTTCATCAATATAGTCATACATGTTACCACCGATATGTTTTCTTGATTCGATGACCAAGACTTTTTTGCCATCAGCTGTAAACTTTTGCGCAATAACGCTTCCTGCAAATCCAGCTCCTACGACAATTACATCATAACTCATATCTTGCTTCCTCCTTATTGACGATCTTTATACATCTTGGCATAGTATTCCTGATATTCGCCACTGATGATGTTTTCCCACCAGGTCTTATTATTTAGATACCATTCGATCGTTTGCTTGATGCCAGTATCAAAATTATAAACTGGCTTCCAGCCTAATTCATTCTCGATCTTTGTTGGATCGATTGCATAACGCAGATCATGACCTGGACGATCAGTAACAAAATGGATCAAGCTTTCCGGTTTACCTAATTGTTTTAAGATGGTCTTAACGACCTCTAAATTAGTTCTTTCGTTATGACCACCAATATTATATACTTCACCTTCACGGCCTTTTCTGATAACTAGATCGATAGCGGTGCAATGATCATGCACATGCAGCCAATCGCGAACATTCTCACCTTTGCCATATACCGGCAAGCTTTCATCAGCCAAAGCGCGGCTGATCATCAAAGGAATAAGCTTTTCAGGAAAATGGTATGGTCCATAGTTGTTGGAACAACGGCTGATAGTTACTGGCAATTTAAAGGTTCGATGATATGCCAATACCAGTAAATCAGCACTAGCTTTAGAAGCACTATAAGGACTAGAAGTATGCAAAGGTGTTTCTTCAGTAAACATCAGATCCTTTCGATCAAGCGGCAAATCACCATATACCTCATCCGTAGACACCTGATGATAACGTTTCACGCCATATTTAAGTGACGCATCCAACAATACTTGTACGCCCATGACATTGGTTTCCACAAAAAGGCCAGGGTTTTCAATACTGCGATCAACATGGCTCTCAGCAGCAAAATTAACCACGATATCAAATTTTTCCTTAGCAAATAAATCATCGATAAAAGACCTATCACGAATATCTCCTTTGATAAACTTGAAATTTGGTTTATCCATGATTGGTTCCAATGTCTCCAAGTTACCGGCATATGTTAATGCATCCAGCACCACGATCTGATCTTCAGGATAGGTATTGGTCATATAGTGAGCAAAATTTCCGCCGATAAAACCGGCACCACCTGTTACTAATATCTTCATTCTCTTCCTCTTTCTATTCTTTCCGTTTCTAATTTGATTCCTTCTTCTAAACTAACGCTATTTTCATGATCTATCAATTTTTTCAGCTTGCTGATATCTAAAACGATGCTTTTGACGGCTGTTTCATCTTTTTCCACTTCATTGATGATGATCTTTTGCTTAGTACATTTTTCTACGCAATCGATGACATCTTGCAAAGAAGTGGCAATCCCTGATCCTACATTCAGGGTTTCTTTAGAAATATCTTTGGCAATAAGTTTATCCAAGATATCAACGAAATCATCGATATAAAAATAATCTCTAACGCTGTCTTTTTCAACATACATATCAAATGCTTCTTGATCTAATGCCTTATTGATCAAGATTGGAATGACCCCTTGACCATTAGTTACTTGAAAACCACCAAAAGGATTAGAAGGTCTTAAGATCAAATAATCAATTCCGCTTGCTTTGATCAACTCTTCTAGCATCATCTTGCTTTTGCCATATAAGCTTTTAGGGTTCAAAACATGATCTTCTTTGATTGGTTCTGCGCTATCGCCATAGATCGTTCCCCCACTGCTAAAAAAGATATAACGCTTGACCCCTTTAGCTTTTAAAACATCTAACAAGCCTTGATATTTATATTTTATATTACGCAACAAGCGTTCTGGATCATCGCTAGTTGTCCTATTTCCTACCAAGCTTACTGTATCAATAACGATAGCATCCTGCAGATCTTGATTGATCATTGTTCCCATATCAAATACATCAGCATATCTAAACCAAGGTGAATGCTCGACATAAGGACTTTCGATACCTAAGATCGATACATCATATTTATTTAATAATCCTTTGCTTAAATTATATCCTAAATATCCACAACCTATAAATATTACCTTCACTATTTACCACCTTTGTTATATGTTGTCTGTACTGCACCGCTGACAACCCTGCGTAAATGTTCCCCATAAGGGCTCTTGCCATAGCTTTCGGCTGCTTTCAGCATTTCTTCTTCATTTATCCATTTATTATAATAAGCAATTTCTTCCGGAACACTGATCTTGATACCTTGGACATCTTCAATGATCTTTACATAATTGCTAGCCTGTGCCAAAGATTCAACCGTTCCTGTATCTAACCAAGTAAAACCACGTCCTAGTAATTCACAATCTAGTTCGCCATTTGCTAAATAGATCTTATTTAGATCGGTAATCTCATACTCACCTCTTGCGCTTGGTTTAAGCTGTTTAGCATATTCCACCACCCGATTATCATAGAAATATAAGCCAACTACTGCATAATTACTACGCGGATACGAAGGCTTTTCTTCCAATGATAGCACTTTACCGCTACCATCAAACTCAACGACCCCAAAACGTTCTGGATCATTTACGTGAATACCAAACACGGTTGCTCGTCCTTTATTATTAGCAGCCTTACGCAAGGTCGTACCAAATTTATGTCCATAGAAGATATTATCACCTAGCACCAAACATACATCATCATCGCCAATGAATTCCTCTCCAATGACAAAAGCTTGAGCCAAACCATTTGGCTGTTCTTGCACCTTATAAGAAAAGCTTACCCCAAACTGACTGCCATCTCCCAATAACCGTTCAAAATTTGGCAGATCATGTGGCGTACTAATGATCAAAATTTCTCTTATTCCTGCCAACATCAATGTAGATAATGGGTAGTAAATCATCGGCTTATCATATATTGGTAATAATTGTTTGCTTGTTACTTTTGTGATCGGGTATAATCTGGTCCCGCTTCCTCCTGCAAGAATGATACCTTTCATATTATAAATATCTCCTTTTAACCTTATTTATTGTATCATAAAAAAGCTGTTTACACATCTTTAGATGCGTAAAACAGCCTTTTCTTATTTATTTATGAATGTTAGGTTCTTAAAGATATATTCAATCAAACTTAATTTATTATTTTCTAATAAATTTTGCGAATAAGTTGATAGAGTTGGCTGATTTCCATTACCATCTCCTCCGCTTTCTCCTGTATTACCCTCTGGTTGCTTTGGAACACAAGCACTTCCATCCCAAGTAGAGTTTGGATCACTACAGCTACATGCTGAATTAGCCCATACACCTCCACCTTTTATGCAAGTTATTTGATTTTGGTCAGTTAAACATGATCCATTATACCAATATCCACCTTTTTCAGCGCATAACTGTTCTTCGGTCTTTGCTGCCTCACAAGCTTTTGTTCCTGAATTCCAAACGCCACCGTTTGGACATGTACATGTATTATTGCTCCATGTACCTCCTTGCGTCTCACATGCTTTTTGTTCTTCTGACTTATACACACACTGACCATTTATCCATTCACCGCCATTATTTTTACATTTCTGTTCTTCGGTTTCTTTCACGATACAGCCATTTGTGTTATCCCATGTTTGTCCGTTTGGACATGAACATGCACCATTATTCCATGTTCCTCCACTATTTTTACATAATGTTTCATTAGGATCTGGTGTTGATTCATTTTTCTTGTAAGTAACCGTAACATCAATATTACTTGTTCCCATTGTTCCACTTACTGTTGCTACATCAGGTGTATATCCAGAAAC
This sequence comes from uncultured Erysipelotrichaceae bacterium, assembly GCA_944326795.1. Lineage (GTDB taxonomy): Bacteria > Bacillota_I > Bacilli_A > Erysipelotrichales > Erysipelotrichaceae > JALEVB01. The sequence goes on along the minus strand of CALVFJ010000008.1, from coordinate 28,556 downwards.
ACTTGGACTATTTACCGAATAACTTTCACCTTCGGCATAACTTCCCGTATATGTTTCTGGTGCTTTGCTGCCATCACTCATTGCATATCTAACAGTCAAAGTATACTTAGTCGCAGAATCATTTGATGTTGCTTTACATACACCATCGCCATCATTATCATCGGTTCCTGTTGGGCAAGAAGCTACACACATGTTTTCGTTCCATTTATATCCTGCTGTGATACATTCGCCTTGGCTAGCATATGTGCTAGGATCTGCCTTAATAGCATGACAATACTTGCCATCAGATGTCGTTCCTGCAGGGCATGTCGTTACACAAGCATTTGTTGACTCATCCCAGATAAAGCCTGCGCCTTGACAAGAAGTTACATCAGCATAGTTTGATGCGCTATCTTGTACACATCCCTTATTTTCAACAAATTCACCAGCTGGGCAAGCGCATGATGATCCATTCCATGTTCCGCCAGTTGTTGTACACCAGTAAGACTGTGGTGTCTCAGATTGAATGATCTGTTCTGAATAAGTTTCATTAGAAATTGTTGGGGCATAGAATTCCCAGTTAGCATCCCATTTAAATGATTTAGGAGCTGTTATTTCACTATCTAAATTTAAATTTCTTATAATCGCATCATGATTATCTTGGATTGATCCTTCATACGGGCGCACAATCGATAATGCTAATTGTGCAGATTCTGACCAAACGCTTGAATTATATCCTGTAACCCTCGATCCAACGATATTAAATACACTTTCAATATTTTCTTGGTTATAAATCCTTGATGTTTTTTTCATTACATAATTGAATAAGTCAATGAATTGATCTACCGTAATATTAGTAGTTATATTATCACCTGCGGCATCCAAAACATTTAGCAATTTATTTAAATCACGGGTACGCATTGCTGTTGTCAAAATAGATGTAACAACTTGTTGCTGATTTGCTTGCCGTTGGAAATCACCAGTTGCATATAAATGTCTTTCTCGCGCGAAAGCTAATGCTTGTTCACCATTTACTGGCACATTTTCTCCCGCAGGTATCCAAACCGTATAATGGCCACGTTCATCAGATGAATTCTGACCGGTAAATTCATAAGGGTTATTTATTACAATACCTCCTAGTGCATCTACGATATCTACTACGCCCTGGAAATTGCTTTCAAAATAATAATCGATTTCAATATCAAGCAAATCTTCAATAGTATCTATGGTACATTGAATTCCTTGGACTCTAGCATGTCCTAATTTATCACTTGCTTGTCCTGCGTAGCAAGCAATAGGAACATAACTATCTCTAGCTATAGAAGTCATTGTAATAGTTAAACTGATCGGATTAAAGGTCACCAACATATTTGCATCTGATCTACCCTCATCTACGCCAAGCACAAGAATAGAAATTGGTTCAGATGTAATATCTTTTTCTGATTTATCTACTGATACAGAAATAGTATCACTATATACATCAACTGTTGCAACGCTTTCCAATGCTTCCTCATAGCCAGCAACGACTTCAAAAATTCCAGAGTAGTTACTTGGCATGATAGCAGCATCTATTTCATCAGCAATCAAGGCTGTAAAAAGAGAGTTTAAATCAGTATATTCCATATAATCTACACTAGTTACTGCATTATCAATATTAGACTGCCCTATAGATGTATATGTTGCCCCAGGCATAATACCTACAGTTTTACCATCAAGTTCACTAACTGCAGTAATGTCTTTTTTAGCTACAACGGCAGCTTCAACTACTTCCTGTTGTTCCCCTGTTGTAACAATTTTGCCTACACTTTTATTTAATTTAAGCGAAGCATATGTTCCATAACCAGATATCATAGCAAATATCACAACTAATATTATTGTTGTATTGAAAATACTTTTCTTTCGGCTTTTTATACTTATAATAAATAAAATATTAATCATCAATAAAACTAAAAGTACAAAAATATTAATCAAAATAAAAATTAATTTACTAAAGTTAGAAAACTGTGTTAATGAATACATCAAAAAAATGATTCCAAAATCTACCAATGTAATTAAAACTGCAATTAAAATATTATACGGAACCATATTTGAACTAAATTTTCTAGAAGATGTTTTTTTACTCTGCATTTTTTCACCTCCTAATCCCAGTTATCGTAAATGGATACGATCTCATATCTTCCATCATGATCGATAATTGTAAAATACCCTTGTTTTTGAAACTCATCTACATCAATTTTTGAAGATGGTTTATATGTCCATGTAGCTTCGATATAATATGCACTATAAGATACACCATCTGTTACATAATCTGCAGCTCTATCTACTATCGGCGTTTCGACCTTGTCAACTTCAAGTAAATTTTCACGACCAAATTGAGAAATATATAAATCTAAATCAGCATAAAATTCATAGCGCATTTGTGTCTGAAACATCGTATATTTAGGCCCATATAGATATTGTAGCCCGCCAACTTCATAATTACCATCTTTATTGGTCCATGTAAAGCAATCAGCAACAAACGACTTCACCAAATATTCAACTGCTTTCATATCGTCATCATCTTCTAAAGCATTTGTCAATTCATTAAAGTATTCTTTTTGGATGTCAGTTGGATTATTGCCTATTTCATATAAATCATTAGATAGTTTATTACCTGACTCAACCAATAAAGTGTCACCAGATGAACTTGAATGTTTCAATGAAATATTTGCTATATTAAAAGAAAAAAAGCCAATAACAACTAACGATAATACTATCATGCTTAATATAATATTATTATTTGCCTTTTTAATTCTTCTTCTTTTTGCTTTTTCTTCTGAGGTAAGTTGTGATTTATTTGTTTGTCTGCTCATAATCTCCTCCGTTCTCATATATTTTCTTGATAATATAGTTTGGCCGTTTTTTTACTTCCATATAAGTTTTAGATAAATATTCACCAATTATACCTAAAGCCAATAGTTGAATACCTCCTAAAAACAGCATAATAGAAACCATGCTAGGCCAACCACTAACAGGATCACTGAATATTAGAGCTCTGCCAACAACAAAAATTAAGCTACAAAAAGCAATAAATGATATCAGTATTCCCATAAATGTAGCCATTCTTAAAGGAGCAACGGTAAAGGCAATAATTCCTTCAATTGCATATTTCAGCAAGCCCCAAAAACTCCAACTAGTTTCCCCAGCAACTCTTTCTACATTTTCATATTCTAAATATTTTGTTTTATATCCTACCCACACAAATAAACCTTTAGAAAAGCGATGATATTCACGCAGTTTTAAAATAGAATCTACTACTTGTCTGGTCATAAGTCTAAAATCTCTTGCTCCATCCACAATTTCTACTTCAGTAAATCGATTAATTAATTTGTAAAATTGCCTAGCAAAAAAAGATCTGATAGGTGGCTCTCCTTTGCGTGAAACTCTTCTAGTTCCAACGATATCATAGCTTTTAGATATTTGTTCAAACATAATTGGTAAATACTCAGGAGGATCTTGTAGATCTGCGTCCATTACTGTAACATAATCACCTTTTGCATGCTCTAGCCCAGCTAGCAAAGCTCCCTCTTTACCAAAATTACGACTAAAATCAATTACTCTTACGACATCAGGATGTTTTTCATATAACTTGATGCATTCATTTAAGGTATTATCTTTTGAACCATCATTAACATAAATTATTTCATAATTCATATCCATCGATGATAATACCTTGCTAGTGGCATCAAAGAATAACGAAACTGTTTCCTGCTCGTTATAACATGGAACAACGATCGATAACAAGCTCATATTCTTCCTCCGTATCTTTGATATTTTATTATATCTTGCTTAAAAAGTAAATTTTAATATTATTCTTGATTTTTTAACAAACTAAAAGCTTATTTAGCTAAGTTTCTAAACACCCACGCAAAAAACATGATATTCCAACTGCGAACGATCTTAAAATATTTATTTTTCATACCTGGTAAGATCTTTAAATATTTATTCTTGCTCCAATGCGGAAAACGTTCGTTTAATAGCTGCCAGCCCATCATGATCGTTTCACTACGATCTTGTTTATCTTTGATCTTAGCACTGCGCAAAAAACTATTTCCTAAGAAAAACTTGATATGCAGATATTCTAATTCATCATGATATTGTTGGTACTTATCGATCTGCTGATAATGCTCAACGATCTTATTGAATACCGTTATCATATTTTTTACTTCATGATTATTAGTATGCGTTATGCTTTTGCCATGCTGAACATAATAAACAAATGCCTCATCAACAAATGCAATTTTCTCTACATACGCACATAAACAATACAGAAAATATGCATCCTCATAACGATTGCCATCTGGAAAACGAATATGTGTATTTTTGACAAATTGTGTTTCATAAAGCTTGTTCCATAAAACTGCAAACAAATTGATCATCATATCTTGATGCGGTTCATATGGTCCTTCTTTTTCTAAGCGCTGCTTGTCATTTTCTACCCATATAAAATTAGAAACAACAACTTGGGCTTTCGTATCAATTGCTTTTTGATACAGCTTTTCAAACATCGTTTGTTCCGCATGATCATCACTATCTAAAAAGCCAAAATAAGGTGTCTCCACCTTATCCAAAGCATAATTCCTAGCAGCAGCAATACCTTCATTTGCTTTGGTATATACCTTGATATTAGGATATTTTGCTGCATATTCCTCTATTATTTCCAACGAGCCATCTGTTGAACCATCATTAATAATGATGATATCTAGATCTTTTAAGGTTTGGTTAACTAAACTATCTAAGCATTTAGCAATATATTTTTCACTATTATAACAAGGAACTATTACACTTAATTTATTCATCTTATTCTACCTTCTTATATGAATCATTTATACGGTTAAGCAATATAGCCACTAACATTGCTAAGAAAATCGTCGTTACAAACTGGTCTAAGGTATGCCCGCTAGTATATGCACACCCTAATGTGGCAACAACTGCCATAGCATAAACCATCACCTCTAGATTAATTAGCTTCTTCCATCTTAGCAATACCAAGACTGCACCACCAACTGTTAACAGTACCCATGGAACGCAGCATAATAATTCACCGACATAACCTAAGGTATAGATCTGTTGAACAAAATCTTGTTCCAATAATATAGAACCATTCATGAATGTAGAATAACCCATACCCAAGAATTTTTCCTTGGTATCCAAAGTTGCATACTTATAATCCATGAAAAGTTTTTGTATTTGGCGTCCACCAACCCTTTCTTCAACTTCATGATTCAAGATCATATCACACCAAAAATAAGGATCAAATTTATAATTATACCAGTCAATATAATACATTGTTGGAATGCTTTGAGCATATTTAGCTTTGATACCATATTGTTCAAACATATAAATATAATATTGATTAAATTCAACTGAGCCTGGTATCAAGTCTACATCTTTGGCAAAAGCTTCTCTACCTTCATCAGCCATTCCATTGTCCAAAAGCGCTAAATCATTTACTGCATCAACTTGCTGATTTTGAATTGCAGGAGTAAAAGGTAAAATAGTGGCAAAAATGATCGTACATGCTCCAGCAAGGGCAACAACATTAATCTTGATCTTTTGATGTCTCATGATCAAACAATCAAATAGATATAAAATTAAAAAACATGCTGGCAATAATAGAGCGCCATATGTAGCTACCCTTGTCCCCAAGATCTGCATCGATAAACTATGGATCACAATCAATCCACCAACCAATACCTTTTCTTTTTTGCTATTAGCTTTGCTGAAAAAGTAATATAACAAAGGCAACAAGGCAAACATCAAGATTCCGATCGTATTACCTTCATTAAAAAAGAACTTACTAGCTAATTCACGCGGATGATTATTTTCATATATTCCTGTAAACCAGCTGAAGAAATTTGCAATCGTATACCCGTAATATGTACTTTTACCAAAAACCAAAAGGTCTCCTAAAAAAATAGGAATTGCTATTATTGCAGACATAAAATATGTAATATTTCTTACTATTTTATCGGTAAAATGCAAATTATAAACACAATATACGATGCCATAAGGTAATACCAGAGTTAAAACATATGTAAGTTCTTGGAACCAATTAAACTTAAAATTAGTTGTTAAAGATAATTCAGGATAAAGCAAAACAGCTTGCTGACAATGCAAGATAAAATATACCACAAGACAAATGCCATAAATACTTGCGAAAATAACTGTCTTCTTTTTATGTTTATCTTTTAGATAAAAGGTCATTAAGATCAACAATGGAATAATGATAAATCTAATGATCGTTGAAAGTCTTGGCAAACCAAATTGATCCAAGAAATCATATATTAGATAATCCATATCGATCAAAGGCTGCAAGGCGATCAATAAGATTACCGCCCACATCAATACTTTTTCATTAACAATTTTTTTGATCATTAAAGAACCTCCTCAAATTGTTCCAATATTTCATCATTAGGATAATAATAATTTTCTAGCTCTTGCTTCATCTTATGTAAACGATCTGGATCTTTCAAAGCCTCATAATATGCAATATTCAAGCTTTCCTGAGTATTTTCACAGATCCAGCCATGGCATGGTTCCATGATCTGTTCATCAACCCCACTTACCCTTGTGGATAATACTGGGGTCCCCGCGATCAAGCTTTCATTGATGACCGTTGCAAATCCTTCATATTTGCTGCAAAGCACATACAGATCACACTTTGCAATATCAGCATATGGATTTTGTTTGATGCCAACAAAGAAGACATTTTTCAAATTGTAATCTTTGACGATCTTTCTTAACAATGGTTCCTGAAAACCGCTGCCAACGATATATAGGTTATGCTTGATTCCCCGATCCAAGGCATACTTATGCGCATATAATAGGCGATCCAAAGCCTTCTGCGGATGAAAACGCGCCACACTGATAACATTTAAGCCACTAGTATTTACGATACAAGCATTCTTATCCTTAACACCATTTACAACTTTTTCAATATCCATCAAATTATGGATGACTGCACCATTATTAACATCAAATACCTTTTCATAAGCGATCATCGCTTGCTTGCTGTCGGCAATATTTAGATCGATATTGCTTAACGCATCCTTTACCAACTTCATATGATTCTTCGAATAATTGCATACGCTATAATCAGTTAATACCCAGTTTAATTTTTTCAAGCTATCGCCATAAGCCGTAAATATCGTGCAAAAGCCTTCTTTACAAGCCATTTCGACATCATACTGCTTGTTAAGCATCTTCTTACGTTCTTTTACGATCTTCTTCTTGATCAAACCAGTTTTCATATAAAATAATAACCTAAGCTTTTTGATAAGCTTATGGACCTGAAATTTTCGCACTAGTTCAACTAGTGATTCATCGATCGTATCAAAAAAAGGCGTTCCATAAATGATATTGACGTTCAAAGGTATCTCTTTCATCAATACGCCATGAGGATGCAATACCAAAAGATCGATATCATATTTGTCTTTATCTAAATACAAAATGAGCGTATTTAAAACCCTTGCTACGCCCCCCATTCGCATTTCATCATTTACAAAAAGAACCTTACGTTTATTTATCATAAATCTTTAATACCAAGTTATACTTTCCCTTCTCCAATAATTTAAAGATCAATTTTTTCTTCAATCCATACTTACGATAACATATATCATTTTTATAATTAGGATAATATTTTTTCAAATTTGCTATATTTTCCGCAAGATATGCATTTCTTATTGTTTTGTCATCAAAATCTTTGATCCTGATGGTTGTTAGATCTAGTCCATGAATGATGTATAAACTATATAGCTTAGCTATCAATTCATGATCATTACTATTTATTTTAACATATTCTAAGCAGCGATGAATAGCTTCATAGATCTCAAAGATCTTTTTATTCGCACTATGAGCGATCGATCCGCTGCGCTGATAATAAACATAAAAGGCTTCATCTACCTTACAAAGTTTTTTAGCTTTATACAAAAGAACCGGTACCGTAGCTAGATCTTCATAGTATTTGCCTACAGGAAATAGCCAATCATTAAATAATGATGTTCGATATAATTTATTGCAGGCACTATTGTTTATTACCATCAAATCTGGATCATCATGGACATTACCTTCTTTAAAATCTCCACCGCTAGCAAAATTCATACGTCCATCATCATATAGATATTCCATATCACAGACACAGATATCACTAGATGTTTCATTTAAGCTTATCATCATCTTCTCGATCATCGTTTCTTTGATGAAATCATCGCTGTCAATAAAAGCGATATACTCTCCGGTTGCATGTTCGATACCAACATTTCGCGCATCGCTTAAACCGCCATTAGGTTTATTGATGATCTTGATCCGGATGTCTTTGATGGCATAATTTTTGCAGATTTCCAAGCTACGATCAGTTGAGCCATCATTAACTAAAATGATCTCCAAATGTTTATATGTCTGCTGAATGATGCTATCAACGCATCTAGGCAAATAATTTTCGACATTGTACACCGGTACAACGATGCTAACTAGTTCATTCATGATAATCACCAATATTAGTATAACAAAAAAATATGTTTCTACAAAAAAAAGATAGCTTTTTGCTATCTTTATTCTTCACAATTCCAACCATCACAACCATTTTTCCAAAAAAATCTCGAAGCATAATTGATTGACATTTCATTGAACCAATCAAAATTATCACCACAGAAAATTATTTCTAATTCACCAAGATCTTCAAATGTTTGATCACCAATAACGATCTTTTCCTGTAAAATTTGAATATTTGTTCCATTTACATTGGTATCGATTGGCTCATTTCCTGATACAACTACTTGCTTATCAACGATAACCCCATAATAATTTTGGCTCTTGCTGTTGATGAAGTCAAAATTGATTCCTGCAGCCTGCAATAATTGATTTTCATAATCGCCAATCGTCGTATTATAAGCACCTGTATACTTAACCACTAATGTAAGATCATATTTACTGGCATAATCCAACAACTGATATACATCAACATTTTGATCAAATAAAGCTGCAACGGTAATTGCTGATAAATCATCTAATAATTGATCGTATGTTGCATTATCTTGATGTTTGGTTACATAATTATTTTCTTTGATATAATTTGCAATATATTTGCTAGATTTTTGTGCGCCCCAAGTATTATTATGCCAAGTATCGCCATCCATACCTAACGTAAAGCCAATTTCTTCGGCCAAGGCTAAAAAATCTACATGTTCGATTCCTTTTTCATCGGCAAGATCCCAGATTGCTTGCAAATGATCATAGTTTTCTTGATCGATATCAATTGCCGCTTTAAATAAGATTAATTTTATATCATGTTTTTGACATAAATCAATTATTTTATCCAAAGCTTCAAGATCATTTTCCCTAAAGGAAATTTGCGTATCTTGTCGCTCAAAAGGAATAAGATGATTGAATTGCAGATCAACTGGCTGTTGCGCAACATAGCCTAGCATTTCATTATATTCATTATTATCTTTTGTTTCTAAAAAATCGTCTTGCTTCCATTTACCATGGTTCATCAACAAATCAAAAGTGTATTCATATTTTTTCTCATCATTTTCGACATCAAGTCCTGCTTCTAAACGATTCAATCCGGTCATCTGCTGGATAGCATTATAGTACATACCATCAGCGTAGCACACGCTTCTAGCTGGCATCATCGTAAATACATCTAACAATACGACCTCTGGCGATTGCGTCTTCAAAGCTTCGACCAAAAAATGATAAGACATGCTCATAGGCTGACAGCCACTTCCCAACACATAGCTATAATATCCGCTTTCCGTGTAGATGACGGCTGGATTCATCGAATACTGCGCATGTGAAGATCCTAGCACGATGATATCTAAGATATCCTCAGGAAGATTACGGAATTGATTTCCTTCGTTGCTTTCATCATAACGAAAAACCGGGGTCAAGATGCTCCAAGCTCCCACAAAGATCAGTAAGATCAAGATAACCTTAAATAAAATCTTAAAAACGTTTTTCAATGTTATCATCCTTTTTAATTACGCGGTTTTCCGCAATTCTTACAAAATTTACCATCGTTTACCGTACCACAAGTGCATTGCCATGTTGTGCTAGGACGCGCTTTACCACAATTTTTGCAGAAATTGCCATCGTTGATGGTTCCACATTCACATATCCAATCATTTGAATTGCTTGGTTTAGGTTTACCACAGTTTTGACAAAATTTACCATCGTTGGTTGTGCCACAGCTGCACTGCCATTGGGCCTTATCGTTTTTTGTTGCCCCCATTGCATAAAGTTCTTGAAAATTAGCGCCATTAGCGTTAGCCATGCCCATGCCCATAAAACCAGTCATAGCGCCATTAGCATTGCTAGCAGCCATGCGTAACGCATCAGCCTGGGCTCCGGCCAATTGGGCAGCCGCCATGGATGGATCGCGTAAGATCGCACTTTTTTGCGCTTGTTTGATCATTTGGGCATCTTCTTCCGGTAACGTCAAGGAGTTTAGCGCGATGGTCACGATTTCTAAACCACGATTTTTTATCCATTTTTCGCTTAGAGCTTCATTCATTGCTTTACAAAGTTCATCGACATGACCAACGATCTCATTAGGGCGCATGCCCAAGGCAGAAAGTTTAGCCATAGCTGGCTGCAAAGCACTGATAAACTCGCTTTTCAATTGTTGATCAAGCTGAGATTTATGATACACGCTATCAATGTTGCCACAAACATTCATATAAAATAATAACGGATCAGCGATCTTATAGCTGTAAACACCATTACATCTAACAGCTACATCGATATCTAAACCAATATTAGCATCCACGACCCTAAATGGGATCGGATTAGCGGTACCAAATTTATTATTCATCAATTCCTTGATATTGAAATAGTATACCCTTTGATCTTTACCAGCATCGCCACCAAAGGCAAATCTTGCAGCTATCGTCTTAAAAGTTTCCATGATGCCATCGCTTAAATTATTGGTAAATAAACTAGGTTCGCTAGAAATATCATACGTATATTCCCCAGCTTCCGCACAGATGTCAACGACCCTTCCTTGTTCCAGGATGATCATGCATTGACCATCTGCCACCACGATTCCTGAACCATTGGAAATGATATTGTCATTTCCATGGTTAGCTGAATGCCTAGAAGTTTTTTTCTGACCTTTTACCACCAAGGTCTCATTATCTAAAGCGTCACAATAAATAAATTCTTTCCATTGATCTTTTAAGGTGCTGTTGATCGCACCTAATCCTGCTTTTATCAATCCCATGATTACATCCTCCTTTAAAATCTTCCGCTTGATCCGCCATGGCTACGACCTGACGAACTGATATGCGTACTAGAACCATGTGTTTGTTTAGGTTTAGCGCGCCGGGTAACATGACGATATAAGAATATATCCCGGCTCTTGGTGATCTTCATGCTGCCAGGTATCGTATAGTCAATGGCATCTTTCTGAGGTTTAGCGCTATTGAGATCGCTATACATCATATATGTGCTTGTGCCACCTACCACTAAGCCTAATCCTATCGCTAAAAATAACCACATCGAGCTTAATTTACCTTTAGGCATGTTTCCATTATCATACGGCCTACCATCTTGGGCTTGCTGCATGAAATTATCACAAGTTGAAGCAAACGTGTCAAAAGCTTCATAATAATTTCCTTGAGATAGATCCCCAATAAATTGATCTTCTAAATAATCTAATCCTGCATCCGTAAATACATTGATGGCTTTACCGCAGGTCGAGATCGCCCATTCACGATATTCCATCGAGACCAGCAACAAGATGCCATCATGATTGCTGCCTTGCCCATAACCGTTATAGTCAAAGTAATCATCAGCATAAGCCTGTGAACTTTTACCATCTAAGCTGTTATTGGTAACGATAACGACATCCATCTTATATTCATCAGCTATCTGCGTTAAAGTGTTTTGTAATTGCTGTTCTTCCTGTTCATTTAAAAGATCAGCATCATCAACGATCAATTGTTTCTGAGCATTGACATTTAAACCAAAGGCAAAGATACAACCGATAATCATCAGTAATTTATAGATCCTCTTCATCTTCATCACCTCAAGATCCCCATGTTCCATAATAACAAGATCAAGACATAGCATAGTATCATCGCCCCGATGCTGATGCCAATAAACCATAAAAGCGCTAATTTAGGATCACAAGGCAGATTGCCAACAAACTTTCCGGTCTGGCCATTCATCGCAAAGGTATAGCTCTTGCCTTGCCACGATGTCGTCAATAACCATACTGGATATAACGCATAGCGCACCTGATTATTATCCAGATGGATACCGGCATGTTCACAAACCAAGGCGCCATAACCACCGGCGCTAGTGGCAAAGGCATCTTTGGTGCTTTGCACGATCCGCTCATTTGCCCGATCGATGCTTCGGTCGACATCAACATCATAACGATCAGCAAAGTATCCTGCTAAATATGCGGTTTCAAAATCAACCGCCGCACTAGTATCAAAAGGCTCGATAGCTTCCATCAGCTCATCGCTCATCTTGCTTGAACCATCGACCGGAACCTTGGTAAACCCGATATTTCCTTCTCTAACGATGGCATAGAAGCTAGTTTCGGTATAATCGTAATCCGCACTGCTCCAAAAACGAGTCCTTGTTCCTTTATAGCGCATCTTCGCTTCAACATCAGCATCAAACAGCCAAAAAGGCACATAAACGCCTTTGATCTCTTCAATGACATTTTCTTCTTTAAAATACTTAGGCAATAATTTTTTACCACGATAATGCTTTAGCAACATTTGTTTAGCTTGTTGCTTATCCAAACAAAAGGGAATTACAAGATCTGGTTTTAGATCATCAGCAAAATTAGCTTTCATTACCACGGCATTGCCACAAAATGGACACAAAGATGCCGCTGTCGTATCATCGGTAATGATCTCTCCTCCGCATGATTGACATACATAGGTACGCATCTTAGAAAGCTCATCATCTTGCCAATTGCTACCGGCGGTATTGTTCCATTTTATCTCGCTTTCTTGTTCTTGATCTAATTGTTGCCCATATTCTTTCAAAGCTTCAACTTCAAATTCACTATCACAATATGGACATTTCAATTTTTGTGCATGGGGATCAAATTCAACGCTGCCCCCACAATTTGGACATTTAAACTCTTGCAGCTCGCTCATGCAAACCTCCTAGAAAATCGCATATATAAAATCACTAGCATCATAACCAGGACCATATACCCCAAAGATCAATACAACAAAGATCAATATGATATATACGCCCCAGCGAATGATAAAGTTCCTTCTTGCCAACCAAGCGATCATATCAGTATTATTACGCATGATATCCGTTATGATCGTAATAGCGATGATGATCATCAGCCAATATAATTCTTTGATCGTTATACCGATCATCTGATAGTCTATGCTTAAACCATCGATTGCAAACATGCCCTTGATGATGGCAAAAGCTTCTGCCATGCTAGCACTTCTAAAGAAGATCCACAGCAAGGATACGATCACAAAATTAACGATGATGCCCATCACCATGCCAATCACTTTTAGCATCGTTGGCCAATTGACACCTTTAAAAGCTTTCTTGATCATATTCTCGATGATATTTACCACGCCATGTCCAATGCCCCAGAAAACAAATACCCAGGTCGAACCATGCCAGATACCGCTGATGATGAATACGATCATGATATTAACATATTTGCGCAAAGTTCCTTTACGATTTCCCCCTAAAGGAATATAAATATAATCTTTTAACCATGAACTTAAAGATATATGCCAACGATCCCAAAACTGCATGATCGATGCGGCAAGATATGGAGTCTTAAAGTTGCGGTCGATCTTAAAACCTAACATCTGGCTGATGCCGATCGCAATGTTGCTGTAACCATCAAAATCCAAATAAATATAATAAGCATAAAGAACGACCCCAAAGATCAATGTTATGCCGGTTGCTTCACTTGCAAATACATTGTTACACACCATGCCAAGATAATCGGCAAACACCATCTTTTGAAACATGCCAAAAGCGCATAATACCGCCCCATTTTTAGCATCATTATAAGAAAAGGCATATGGTGCATTTAATTGCTGAACAAAGGACTTAGCACGATTGATCGGCCCAGCAGTAATTACCGGAAAGAAGCTAACATAGACAGCATAGTCAATCAAACTGATACGCTTGATCTTTTTCTTATACAGATCATATAAATAACTGATGATCTTAAAGGTATAAAAAGATAAGCCTATCGGCATGATGATATTATCAAAGCCAAATAAACCACAATATTTGAAAAAAGCCAAACCAATTACCAACGGAATGATACTAATGATCAGTAATTCCTTAGTTCGGCTTTTTCGTAAGATGTATGCCATCAAATAACTATAAATGATCATCAATACCAACCATATCAAATGGATCGGTTTGCCATAAGTTAAAACAAAAAAGACATTCGCGATCAAAATAATAAGTTTACGCAACTTATTATTGGCGAATGCCGTCAATATAAATACGATCCCTACAAATAAGATAAATTGCCATGATAAAACGCTCATCCGATACCTCACCACTTCTTAATATCGTTACCTTTGACGATAAAAGCCTTCTTTGCAAGTTTAGCTAATGGATCATCCGAATAAGAATCGGAGTAAAAATTATCGATCTTGCCTTGCGGATATCTTGCATAAAAACGCTTTACTTTTTCTTCGCCCCAGCAGTTATTGCCATCATATCTGCCAGTATATGGATCAACATTTGACGCCATACAGTTCTTGATACCTATTTTATCACAAAAAGCTTTAACGATAAACAAGGGAGATGCTGAAATGACCACATCATCTTCTTGTTGCTGGTCATAATACCACTTCTTGATATTCATGATATGCTTTTCTACATATTCTTTAACCAGATCATCCATATCATCGATATAGCGAAAATAACTATACAAGGTCTTCTTAAAGGTCAGCTTATCAACGATATGCAAGACATACAATAAACCGGTAAAAGCAATCTTAGGCAGGCAAATAAGACACTTTGGTCTTTTAACCATAGAATATCTTACAAAATCAACGGTACTATCACCATCATAGATCGTTTCATCAAAATCATATACATTCATATTAATTACCCCATAAATCGGTATTCATCCGCAATATCAATGACATTGCCACTTGCCGTATCAACTATCACCACAAAAAAACTTTCATTTTCACCATATATCTGTTCGCCATTAAACCATACGCTGCCATTATCTTTAACTTCTAAACTATTGCCATTCAATTCTAAATAACGATCAAAATACATCGTTCCTTTATTATAAACAATGATATTTTCCGCATCATTAAATATCTTCTTGTTATCGCGTATTATTGCGTATGTATCTGTTTCATCAAGCAAAGATATCATCCGCTCAAACTGCTTATTAAATTTAAAGATCACCTGCATCGTTTCAAAATATAAATCGTCATAATTATCTTGATATCGATTTGCGTTTTTTTCAGTAAAAACAAAATTAGCATTTATATAATCAGCAATGTATTTTGTGATCTTGAAGGCTCCTGATCCAGTTGCATGCCACGAGTCACCATCCAGCTCATACTGATAGTCCAATTCATCTAACATATAATTAAAATCGATATAAGGTATGCCTTTTTCTTCACACAGCTGCCAAACATACGCATAGATGTTTGCATCATCTTCCGTAATATAATATGGTGTCTTTATCATCAACAGCTGAATATCTTCCTGCTGGCATAAATCGATGATCTTATTTAAATATTCCAAACGCCTATTTTCTGGTTCAATGGCTTTAGTTGCATGCGGAGCTGAAATGTCCCAAATATTATCGCCACTGGTATATACAAAAGTATAACCAAAATAATAGTTATCCGGATGAACAAAGATATTATCCAAATTCTTATAATCGATGATAGATAGACGATGGCTATAAAGCGAAATATCAAATATATTTTCAACCAAGTTATGATCATATACATTTTTATATGCTTTTACTTTATCAAAGGTAGGTTTAAGATCTTGAATATTGGCACGATATGCTCCTGCTACCTGACAAGCCGTTGCTTGTTCGCTCAAAGCAAAGATATCCAAAATTACCAACTGCGGATCTTGCGTCTTCAATGCTTCTGTCAAATAAGTATAAGTTATCTCAATTGGCTGGCATTGTCCGGCAAAATCATATGAAGATAGCCCAGTATAATGTGCCAAAACGCTAGGATTCAATCCGCTATATAAATGACTGGTACCAATGCCTAAGACATCGATGCTACTTTCTTCTAAAGCATAAAACCCATCAACCTTAGCTTTGGTATTATCAATTTCTAAATATGTTTGCGGCCTAGTTAATTTTGACGCAAAAAGTGCCACGCAAATGGCGAAGCCAATAAGGATAGATAATTTAAAACCAGCTTTAAATATCGTCTTAATCATGAATACCTCTAAAAATTGCTATAAATAAAATCACTGACATAATTGCCCCCATAAGGGTATAGCATCACAAACAAGAATACGACCAACAAATAAACTACCCAACGCACGATGAATGGCAAACGATTAAAATCCTTGATACCTTCAGCAAAATAGCGAAATAAATCACTGATAAATAATAAACCGATCAACAGCCACAACGCTACCCACTCAAAGTAACTGATACCTAACAGTGTTAGATCAATCTGCCAACCATCAAACTTCAACATATGACTGATACACATCATAGCTGCATTAAAATCCAATCTAAAAAACAACCAACAAACATTCACAAAAGCAAAAGTAACGATAATGCTTGATATCTTACCAATGATTTGCCACATACGCTTATTGAAAGTTAGCTTCTTGCTGATATTGATATGAAACATATTGGCTACGATCTGCCCGATACCATGCAAAAATCCCCACATGGCAAAATTAGCTGTATTGCCATGCCAGATCCCACTAGCTAAACTAACGACCAACACATTTAGATATTTGCGCCATGTCCCCTTACGATTTCCTCCCAAAGGAATGTATAGATAATCCCTTAGCCAAGAACTTAAAGAAATATGCCATCTTCGCCAAAAGTCACTTAGATTATGAGCCAGATATGGAACATTAAAATTTCGCATCGTATCGATACCTAACATCTTAGCCAAACCAATTGCAATATTGCTGTAACTATCAAAATCCGTATAGATCTGCAAACCATATGCAAAGATCCCTAAAAGGATATAAACGCCATATAAATCACCAGCCTGCGCAAAGATATTATTAGCAACCGTACTTAATCTTGCCGAAATGATGATCTTTTCAAACATGCCCAAGCCAAAGATCACAAAACCGCTCTTAAGTTCTTCATATGATAATTGGCGGTCAAGTTCATTTATTTGTTTAACAAAATTGTTGCAGCGTTCAATAGGCCCTGCCGTGATCTGTGCAAAAAAGAAAACATAATTATAATAATCAAAGAAATTATCAACCGGTGCATATTTATCATTTTTTACATCACATAAATAGCCAACGATCTTAAAAGTGAAAAAAGATATGCCTACAGGCACGATGATATCAAATTCTTTTGTAAAATACTTGCTGATTGCTAAGCCAAACAAAATGATGATGATCGTTACATATACTAAATTGATTTGCTTGCGCTTTGCGGCCCAATAACTAACTAATGTGATCAAAAATAAATAAATAAAACCATTCAAACCAAAGTAAAGATAAAAAATGGTATTTGCCAATACCAACAGCACTTTACGCATCGTTATCCGGCTAAAATAATAAATGATAGCCATCGAAAAAAAGCTTAATAAAAAAGCAATTGAACTTAATATCATACTAAATTAGCCCCTTAAAAAATTATATCATAAAATATATTTTATATTCTTCGTATTATTTACTATTCTCATATGATAAAATAAAAAAAAGGATAGATATAAAATGAATAAAATGTTAGAAAAATTAAACAAAACATCTTTTAAAATTGGCGCAGTTCTTGCCCTTATTTTACTATTTTATTTGATTTTTTTGTCATTCACCCAAACGGCAATGATGGATTATAACATGGCAGAATATACATATTTTATCAATGATAACATCTTTTTAAATATACTATTTTTTATAATATTAAGTGCATTTATTTATTATATTGCCAGGCTATTATCACATTTTAATTTAACCATTATTTACTTTGTATTTATGTTAATGATAACTGTATATATGATATATCTAATTGGAAACATTAATCTTCATCCATCTTGGGATGCACTATTTGTAAATAATGCTGCTGTTGATTTAAAACAAGGTATCTATGATGCATTCTTGCCGGGCAATTATTTATCAACATATCCTTTTCTAACTCCTACAGTTTTATATTTTTATTTTTTAAATATTATAATTGGCGAAACAAATTATATCGTATTTCAGCTAGTTAATTTATTGTTTCTTCTTGTTATGTACCATTTTTTAATAAAAACTGCATTACTATTAAATAACAAGACAACTGCTATTATTTGCTTAATGTTTTGCATCATGTTCATTCCTATGCAGATGTATGTGATGTTCTTATACTCTAATATTCCTTCAGCAATGTTCACGTCAATCAGCATTTACTATTTTTGCAAATATTTTTATTCTAAAAACTATAACAGTTTAATTCCAGGTTTTATCACATTAACTCTTGCAGTTCTTTTTAAAGGAACATCTTATGTCATTCTTATTGCTTTTATAATAATTTTTTTCTTTTATCAATATACATATCTCAATAAGAAGCATATCATCACTGTATTAATTTGCACCTCTTTATTGATTTCAGTTCCTAAAATATTAAATTATTCCATCGAGCAATTCAATGATGACATAAATCTTTCAACAAACCTTTACACTAGAGTTGCATTAGTTATGGGAAGCAGTTGGGGAGGACGATCTGCTGGATGGTATACCGGATATGGTCAAACTTTAATAGATAAATTTGGAAATGATGAAAGTGCCAAACAAGAAGAAGCTAAAAGGCAACTAAAAGAAAATTTCAACAATCTAATTAATTCACACCAACTCTTATATTTTTATAATATTAAATCAAAATCCATATGGATTAACCCTGATTTTCAGGGCTTTTGGACCATAAACGCAAATAAAGAACAAAATCGTGGGCAAGGAGACGTAAAAAAACAATCATTCTTATTCATTGATTATGATCCAGCCAACGATCAATATAGTTTATTGACAAATTCTTTTATTTATGGGATCATTCATAATTTAATTTTTTTTATTATCAACAATTTACAAAATATTATCTATATATTTAGTTTTATTTATATAATATTACGTTGGAAATCATTAAATTATGCGGATTTATTTATTCCAACAATCTTATTAGGAGGTTTCTTATTTTTAACATTATGGGAAGGAAAAGCTCAATATTCAGTATTATATTACATTCAATTATTTCCAATTGCTGCAACTGGTTTATTTGAAACTTTTGAAAAAAGCCGTAAAAAAATAAAAAGAATATTAAGCAAAAAAGCTTAATATTCTTTTTATTCTTGTAAAATAGTAAATTCTTGAACTAAAGTTGGAACAAATTCACTAGGAATTACATGACCGCAGTCATACAAGTATAATTTAGACATATATCCTCTATCTATTAATTCTTGATAAAACAATTCATCAAATGAATAAGAAATTAATAAATCATTTTTCCCATGACATATAATTGTATAAACATTATTAAACGCTTCAATATTATTGCTTGGATTATTTATGCTTAGTATTTCTACCATATCATCATGCCTTGATTCATCACTTCCAGAAATTCCATTTTCAACCACTGTATCTGTTAGATATAAGTTTTGAATATCTAAGTAATTTGGCGTTGAAGCTATAGGAGCTATTATGGCTGGTTTATACTTGCCATTTGATACAAGCCAATATGCACTCATTCCTCCCATGGAGAAGCCAACAACTCCATATTTACTTACATCAACCTCACTATCTTGGCTAAAGTACGTTAATAACATCTCACAATCATATCCTGTTTGTACTATTATTTCATAGAAATAATGGCTTCCATCATTTCGTGTTCCATGGCTAGCTGCATCAAACGCTACTGCATGATATCCATTTTGAGCAAATATACTTAACAAATAAGCAAAAGACTCTTTATTACCGTTCAAGCCATGAAGAAAAAAAACTAAAGGCTTTTTATTGCCATCATCAATATAAGCCTCTAGGACTGGAACAGAATTAACCTGACTAGTTTTAAATGTTATGTCTGGATAATTTGCAATAAATTCCTTTAATTCTGAACTGTTCTCAATAACTTGAACTTCAAAATTCATACCATCTGATACTATTTCATTGCTAGCTAAATCGATACTTTTATTAGAAAAAGACTTATATATAATAACTCCTGATAAACAAACGCAAATAATCAATAAAAATAACCATATTTTTTTAAAATAATTTTTCATTTGTTTCATCAGCCAATTCATTGCATCGTGATAATACAAAGCAATATAATATGTTGCAAATATAACCAATATATTTAAGACAATGCCATATGCTGAGTACATAGGATTAATAGTCAAAATATTAGTGAAAAATTTAATCATTAAATCATGTAAAAGATAAAACTCTAGCGTAACAACCCCTAATTTTTTAAATACTGATGTTATAATTGGTATATGATAATCATCTAACTTAGCAAATAACACCGAACACAATAAACAAAATGGCCATGATGCAAATAACATTGGAAACCAATATAATCCATAATTCCATAATATCGTTTCATTGGTATAAAGAAAAACATAGCGCAGCATACCGAAACCGATAATAAATAACAATATTTGAAATAGCCAAGCTTTTTTAGTAATTATTTTTTTATTATACGCCAGATACCCTGCATAAAATCCCAAGAAAAACACTGGTATTCGTGCAAAGAAAACAATATATGGTCCACTAAAGAAAAAAACACTTAAGATCAAACTAGCAATAATTGCAGCCACAGTATACATCCTAGGCTTTGTATCAAATTTTTTAAGATAAAAAGGGGTTATTAAATACAAAGGTATAATGGCCGAAATATACCAAGTGCTTCTATCTCCTGTAAGCCAAAATAATGTTGTACTTATCATCATTAATCCTTGATCAAAAGAATAATCATTATAATACCAACGAAGCAGTGCCAAAGGAATAAAGATAGGAAAAATACGAATGAAGCGTTTTTTCCAAAAGCTGATTTTATTATTGTCATTTTTATATGAATAATACAAACCAAAAGCTGACAAGAATAAAAATATATCCACTCCACCTTGCCCAGTTAATTTTATCCAATTTATCGGTTCAATGGGAAACCACATTGAAGCATGAAGCAATGCAATCCATAGCGTAGCGACCCCCATTAGATGGCTACGATATTTACTTATAATCGAATAATTCATCTAATCTCCATTTCTTAATTATCTTTATAATAAAAATGCAATTCTATATCAGGATTCAAGTTAAAATACTTATAAAAAGCTTCATGATGAAATGTATCTCCATCTTCAACATCACCTGAGTGAATGGTCATCTTTGGCATTTTTATCAAATATGCATTAGTATCCTCCCAATGATCTTGATAATACTTTATCTGTTCCATTCTTTCATTGTTTGTATCTCGTACTAATTTATATTTATAAATATATTGCTTAGCAAATAATAAACTTCCGACAACTAAAAAGATGCCTATCAAATAAATAACGATATCATTTGGAAAAACTATATCATCAAATAGCTTTACAGCTACGATGAACATAAAATAAATAGTATATATACTGCTTCTAGAGTCAAAAATTGGTGATAGCATCATTGCAATATTTGCACTTCCACCAACTAAAAAGATAAATAATAATTCCCATTTATCCTCATCTCGATAAAAATTACAAATCAAGTATATGATTGCTGATACATAAAGAACATAAATGACTGATGTAATCAATAATGTATAAGGATAATTTAAGTCATAAATATTGTAAATTAAAAACCAGTTAAAATAACTATTTATGTTTGCGCTTATGCTTTGAACAAAGCCTAAAGCAAAAATAGCTACCAATACATAAATATGCCATTTTGCTTTTGTATAGCGATATTTATTGGTTAAAACGAAAACTATCAATATCAAACTCAAAACACAAATTAAATATTTGTTATCTAAAAAAGTAAATCTAATGAAATTGGGCCAATTACTAATCATCTGTTCTACAAAATTCATTTGTGTCCATTCAGCATGTGAACTTTCAAGACGATATATTGCACCTGGTGATAACCTAATAATTAACACCCCAATTATTGACAATATAAAAAAGCAGATAAAATATTTTACATTTTTTCTTTTTTCAAAAAAATTGTAAACGATCAACAATATGTTTGCCCCAACTAAAGCTGCAGCAACATTTTCCATAAATAATGGAATTGCCAAATTTAACACTGCAGCTGTCAACAGCACCCACCATTTGCTATTCCCATCAAATACAACTTTTTTCACTAATGATATATAAATTAAAATCAAAAGCAAAGGAATAACATATGTTGTGCCCATTATCCAACTGTATGTTTGCATTCGCACGTAATCATTCACGCTCAAGATCAAAAAAAGAACTAGCAGTGTACATAAAATTGTGTTTTTCTTTACATTTGCAGTTTTTAAAACATAGACAAAAATTCCAACAAATAGCAATGGATTAATTATATTCCAAAGCCATTTATGCGGAGTGATTGCATATCCCCACAATTCGCTTAAAAACCTTCCCGACCATGCTATATATTGTTTAATAGCAGCTTGTAAAGGTGTATTATATCTCGCAACTACTGCGTACCACCAATCGTCTCCTGCAAGAGGAGTCCAGTATGAAATGATAAAAAACAATATTCCTAATGAAGCAATGATACCAAACGAAATTATTTTTTTATTTTGCTTATTTAACACAAGCTTTATCCTCCTTTCTTGTAATCTTAACAATCAAAGAAACACAAATATAATTTAATGGTATTGTTACTGGCAATGAAATTAATTTTGCAAAAATCTTCGGAAAATGCAAAATATTAACAACAATCATCACAATAATCATATTAATGATCGTGCCTGGTATATAACTTATTGGAAAACTAACTGCACTTTTTATTGACAACCTTTCATGATAGGTCAGTTTCATATTTAAAACATATGATACTGCTATCGTTAATACATCACCCATTACACTTGCTGGTCCAGGAGCACATAGACTAAGTGCTACCAAGATCATATATATAATTTGAGCTAAAATAGTATTTACTGCTCCAATAATACAAAAAATCAAAAATTTTTTATCATAAAATTTTGCTATTATTTTATTAATCATGATTTATAACTCCATTTAACTAATTAATTATAACAATTATTTAATATTTATTGTATAATAAATAAGAAATTTGAAAGGATAATGTACCATGAAATACTCTTTTGTAATTCCATGTTATAACTCTGAAAGCACTATTTCTATTGTTATAGAAGAAATTTCTGTTACGATGAAACAAGAAAATATCAGTTCTTTTGATTACGAAATTATTTTGGTTAATGACTATTCTAAAGATAATACTGGTAAAATAATAAAACAATTAGCCCAGACTAATAATAATATCACTGCTATCCAGTTTCCAAAAAATTTTGGTCAAGATTCAGCATGTTTAGCAGGCTATGCCCATACTAGTGGAGAATATGTAATAACTTTAGATGATGATGGACAAACACCAGCATGTGAAGTAATGACATTGATAAATAAATTAGAAGATGGCTATGATGTCGTTTTTGGAAAATACCCCCAAAAACATCACAGTAAATTTAGAAACTGGGGTAGCAAAGTAAACGATTTTATGGCTTGCAAGCTCATCAATAAACCAAAAGATTTATATCTATGCAGTTATTTTGTTGCAAGAAGGTTTGTCATTGACGAAATACTAAATTATGACAATCCTTATCCATATATTCGCGGATTATTGCTTAGAACAACATCAAATATGTGCAATGTTTCTATTAACCATCGTGATCGATTAGTTGGAGAGTCAACTTATACTTTAAAAAAATTAATCTCTTTATGGTTCAATGGTTTTACCGCTTTTAGCATCAAGCCTTTACGTGTTTCTGTAGTAATTGGACTACTTTCAGCAGTGTTTAGTATTTTCTTAATAATATACGCATTATTCCAAAAAGCTACAGACCCTTCTTTAGAACTAGGATGGACTTCGTTAATATCAGTCATTAGCTTATTTAGCGGACTAATATTAATGACCTTAGGGCTAATTGGTGAATATATCGGTAGAATCTATATAAGTTTAAATAAATCTCCGCAATATGTAATTAAAGAAGTAATAAAAGCGCATCATCCTTATGAATAAAGGAAGATGCGCTTTTTCTTATTCAACTTCATATCTAATTCCTTGCATACCATAATCAAGGACAAATGATATGGAATCAACGATTCGATATTCATTTTTATCAAATACAACAAAATTAATTCCAGAATGATTATTGGTATATTCAACACCATCTATAACTATATCGCTAAGATTACCCGTAGCATAACTAGCTACATAATACTCTTTTTCATTAAAATTACCATAAAGTTCACAGCCTTCATTGCTACTACATTCATTTACGACACTACCATCATCTATTACTGCTACAAAATTTTCATGATCAATATCAATACCTAGTTTTTTAAGATATGGCAAATATTCTTCATAACGTTCATCTAAAGTGCTCGTATTAATAAAAATAAGATATTGATCTGTATGTTTCATCAAATAATCAATATATTCTTGCAATAAGCTTATGCTCATCAAATTAACATCACCGTTTTGATAAATTAGTTGCCATTTACTTTTATTAGTCGCTTGAATAGTATTCAAGCCATTAACTTTGGCAAAATCTTCATTATACCAAAACGAATAATAAGGGGTTATATCGTTCAATCCATATACTGCATTATAAGTACTTAAAAATTCGCTATCAAACTGAAAAACAATCGGATCAAGATTTCCTTGAATTTTCTGTTCTTGAATGTATTGATTACGCTGATAATTTTGAACAAAAATATATCCTATATCAAAATATGCATGACTTAAACGCAAACAACTTACTACTACCATCAACGCCAAAGTTCCATTAGCTAGGTACTTATTGATCAGCACTTTTTTATCTAAACCTGATATCAGCATTCCCAACGAAATAATTGATAAAATCGCTGCTCCAAACATTGATCTATCCCATAAGACTGGAACAGGACTTAAAATAATTGCTCCTACATCTGCAATAGCAGCTACCATAAAAATACTAGCAACCAACAATATTTTTCGTTCACTTTTCCATAGTACCAACATTAAGAAAACATAAGATACAATAAAATATATCATACCCTCTTTTATCACTCTTATTGCACTAGTAAAATCATGAACTATTGTGTAAAGAGTCGAATTATCATTAGCAAATTCCATTGCACGCATTGCATTTCCAGGAGCTAAAACTAACATCAAAAAGCCTATGATAGCACCAATAAGTCCACTTACCAATCTATTTGGAACTTTTTTTTGTTCAATATATCTTATAATAGATAATGAAAGTGCAATTAATATGCAAGCTCCACCAGTATTCTCATTGCTCCAACCAGCTAAGATTCCTAAAACGAATAATACAAATGCATTTATTTTTATATCATACTGATAAAAATACAAAAACTGTAAAATGATCGTAGTCATCCACAAATAATTGCATGAACCTGTTTCCCACAAAATCGTTTGTCCAAAAAAAGGAACAAATAAAAATACTGCACAGGTTATCATCAAAAATAAGATATGATCATCTTTTGCTTTAGTTATAAGCCGATACATTAAATTTAACATATAAACAAAAACCAATGAATTTGCTATATCAAAAATAATTTTAGGTAAGCTCAAGAAAAATCTTGCAATGATATGTGCAATACTTCGTCCATTCCAAGTGAAATATTGTACTATTTCCTTATTAAAAATATCAATGATCCCATTAGAAATGGAGTAACCATAATCATCTGCTACTTTTATTGTTAAAAGATTCAAGCTAAAAATAATGATAAATATAATAACTGAGATTAAATTTATTTTATTAATGTTTTTGATTTTATTCATCTTCACCCTCATAATTATAAATTTATTATATTTAATTATACATTAATAATGATAAAATAATAATGCTAAAAAAGGAAATTTATGTTATGAAAAAACGATTTTACAAAATAAAATACCCATTGATTCTCTTTGGACTACTAACTATTATATGTGGATTTATATTCATACCCTATTTATTGAGTGATACTGAATTTGTTTTAGGTTGGGATATGAGAACTTTATACAGTTCTAACTTTGAAGGCCTAAGAAACTTTATACATTCATGCATTGAAAACAAAGAATTACCATTTTGGTCGTGGCATTCGTTTTTAGGTAACGACTATTATTCCAGCAAATTATTTTATTTTCAGGATATTTTTGACTATCCTTTCGCTTTTACAAGTCTAAGTTATTACACAGTAATAAAGATTCAAACATATTTAAAATTTATTACAGCTGGTTTTTGTTTTTGGGCATATGCTAGATTTAATAAGCATAGTGAAAAAACTTCAATTATAGGATCATTAATGTTTGCATTTTCCGCATATGGCCTTCAAACAATGATGCATCCTTTCTTTGGTTCATTTTATGTATTTTTACCACTTTATTTTTTGGCAGTAGATAATTATATCTATAATAAAAAATATTTAGGATATATCTTCATTACTTTTTTCTTATTAATAAATAACTATTATTTATTCTATTCTGTTTCTATTTTTACAATATTATATTTTATATATCGTTATTTTTCCGTTCATAAAAAAATAAAAGGTTTCATGCTTTCTGCTTTACCTTTGATAGGTTGTTATTTTATAGGCATTCTCCTATCTAGTTTTGCTCTTGTTCCTGAGGCGCTGGCAATATTAGCTAACGAGCGCGTTGGAGCTTCAAGCTCAATTTTGGTCTATGATAGCATAATTCCTTATTTAAATTATATTACCAGCATATTCATTCCAACCTCTATATTAGCCAATCGTGATTCAGCAATTTCTGTTATTTACTCATATGTTAGTGCTAACGAAAGTGTAATGGCTGTATTTTTATGGTCAAGTTCTTTAGGATTTTTACTTCTTCCACAATTATTTAATGATAAGAAAAAAAGATTAACAAATGCTTTACCGCTTATGATCATTAGCTTATTTGCTTTGATTCCATTTTTATCATCATTTATGCATGGTTTCAGTGAGCCATCATTTAGATGGTTACAATCATCAACCTTTTTCTTGATAGTAATTATATTACCTTTCATTGAACACTTAGAAACAATAGATTCTAAAAAATTAAAAACAACCCTATATATCGCAATATTAATAATTTTATTTTCTACACCACTAACAACATTTTTAACTAACAATAACTTTGCAGCAATGTTTAAAGAATATTTGCTATTATTACCTTTTATATTTACTGCAATATTCATATACATTGCCATAAAAAAACAGAATCAAAAATTTATCATCATCGCATTAGTTACTGAACTGTCCATCTGCAGTTTATTTTCATATTATATATCCCCATTTTTTAGTTCATTCGACAAGAAAACAATAAAACAAATTCATAATGTATTATTAAATGAGAATGATTTTAACAATTACATGATATCTATTGATCCTAAAAATCAAACAGATTTTTATCGAGTATATGTTGACCCATCAGCGGTATATTGGGATATGTCAATTAATCTAAATCTAGATTTTAATATCATGGGGCTTCTAGCCTACGATTCCACATATAATGCTACAGTTAATGACCTGAAGCGTTTATCTGACATAGAAGCATACTTACCATGGACATTTGATATTCGTGATAAAGACATCATTAATTTTGTGAACACCAAGTATGCGATTGTTACCGATGAATCTCAAGTACCATTTGCTAATTATCAGTATATAACTGATTTTAATTATTTTAAAATTTATCAAAATACAGACTATTATAATCTTGGAAAAACTTATACCAATTTAATTACTTATGATAATTATTCCGAAACAAGTCAATTAGATGATTATGTAATTTGTGAAACCGAAGACTATGATGAAATAAAAAATTTATTAGGAAAAGAAGTTGTTTATATCGAAGATGTCACCAAAACAAACAACACTTTATACACAACCATAGAAACAACTGAAGATGGCTTCATCGTTATATCTGTACCAAATGATCCAGGTTGGAGCGTTAGCGTGAATGGTAATAAGATTACTCCATTTCAAGTCAATGGAGGATTCATGGGAATACCAATTCAAGCTGGCTACAATGAAATTTACATGTCTTTTATTCCTCACGGTTTAAAACTTGGATTGATAATGAGCATGACAGGTATGCTCCTTACTTTAGCTTTGATTATTATCAATTATCAAAAAAATAAAAAAGTGACGGATTAAAAATCCGTCATTTACTATATCAACAATAATGTTCTTTGAACTAAGCATAGA
>CALVFJ010000007.1 GCA_944326795.1 uncultured Erysipelotrichaceae bacterium | reverse complement strand
TAAATACAACTTAAAGATAAAAACAAATTATAGAGTAGTGTATTTGTATTAAAATATGTGATTTTTGACACTACCATGAAATAAAGGAGGTAATTCTTATGAAAATTATCGTTGATGAATTAAATAACGGTCATCGTACTATGTATAAACTAATCAAATATGATAATGATGGTATCAAAAAAAAAGAAAAAAATATATATTTTATAGTAAATACTTTGATAGTGAAAAATTATATTTATTATTTTGTGTATGATCAAGATGGAAATCTTTGTAAATAATTATTTAATTACGTCAATTATTTCTATTTTTCTGTTTCAAATAAATCAAAGATAAATATTATTTTATATATAAAAAGGTTAATGGAATTTTCAGCTATTATAGATAAGCCTATTCACGAGATGGATGGCAGAGACTTAAATAATTTTCAGTATTTCTTATCAGGTCTACAAATTCCAAAAAGTAATTATGAATTTTATACTACAAAGAATGCAAATTTAGAAACTTCTAAATCCATAATAAAAAGATGCCAAGACTACATGAAGTATTGTGGCTACAAAAATTATAATCTTTTAATTTCAAGAAACATTAATCGTATTTCAAATAGTAAAAATTTAGACTGTCCAAAATTTATATCAATAAAAGAATTTAATAGCATTATTAAATATATTATGAATGATGAATCTTTATCAAAAGTTGAAAAACTTAAATATGAATGTATATACACTTTAATGTTTGATTCCGGACTAAGAATTGGTGAAGTTCTTGGATTAACATTAGAAGATTTTGAACCAATTTATAGTGATAAAGGTAAATTGTTTTATAAAGTCATTATCAGAAATAGATTATCTGATAACAAAAATCAACATGCCAAGCGCTGTTGCAATGTATTAGATCGTAAAATCTATATGAGTTCTAATTATCATAAAAAAAATATAGGATATCAAATTGCTTATATAAAAGAAGAACTTTATGAAAAAATAATTGATTACTTTGATATGAATTTTAACTATTTTATTAATCAAAAGAAAAACTATCCTATAGCAGATAGTGTAAATAATGATATCAAAAACTATTATATTTTTACGAATAAAACAAAAGCAACTTGTTTATCTTTGTTTATGATTTACAAATATACAAGAAAAATGTTTTTAGATATAGGAATTCAAATAGATTATTTAAAAAATAAAAATAATCTTTTACATAGATTTAGACATGGATATGCCATGAAGCTCTTGTATTTATATAAATTAGATCCTTTTGAAGTTATTCATTATACAAGACATGTATCTGTTAGAAGTTTAGAAGCATACAATAATCCTACGGATGAACAATTAACAAGTATATTAGAAAGGGTTGAGGAAATATGAGTATTATACAAAAAAAGAATAATAAACATATATATCATTACAAAATACACCAAGATGTTATTGAATTATTTAATGAGTTTAAAGTATATTTAGATAGTTTAAATATGGATTTCGGTGCACTCACAAGGTTTATTAATGCTTTTTTAAGTAATAGAATACCATTAAATAAAAATGATTTTAATGATGAAACTATTAAAGTTGACTCTATGCTTTTTAATAAAGACTTTTTATATGAAGGAAAACCTTTACGTAATGATGCTAAACAATATTTAAAGCATTTGTATGTTTTCTTAATAGAAAACAATTATGGTAATTTTGAAAAAATTGATAAAAATATTCTTGGTTTTCATAATATATTTAGTCGTATCAATGAAGGGTATTTAATTGCTTATAATCCGAATGAAGATGAATTAAAAAACAATGAAAAGTTTTTAATTATAGATTGTAATAACTTTTATTCTTTGGACTTTACTGCAATAAAATATGTACCATTTCGAATGATATTAAAGCAATTTTACTTTGAATATAAAGCTATGAAGTTCGCTACTAAAGTTCAAAATACTTGTTATTATATAAGATTTTTAAATTTTATAACTGAAAAATTACCAATAAATTTTACAAATGAAATAGTTTATCAATACAAAAATTATATAAATTCATTTAGCAAATCAACTCAATCACTTTTTGTAGAAGTTAGTTCAGTTAGAGGGCTGATTGATTATTTAAAATTAAGAAAAATGATCATAACAAATAAAGCTACAGAAGATATATTAAAATTAAAAAATGTAAATAGTAAAGGAAAGAGCGACTATTACACTGCAGAAGAAATTGGTATGATATTGGCTTATTTAAATGATAAATCAAACAATACTGAAAATGAGAATATAAGAGATTATTATCGTTTGTTTACTATAATCTTATTGTATGTTTTAAATACATCTATGCGTTATGAAACAGTAATAGGTCTAAAAATTAACGATCTTATTGAATCAATGCCAGGAACATATTATTATCAAACCAATTCTAAAACAAAGGAAATCGAGAAATATAATATTACTAAAAATATCAAAAAATTACATGATGAAGTCATAAATATAACTGAAAAATATCGAAATATAAATCCAAATATTTCTGATTATCTTTTCATTCATACAAAATTTAGAAGATCAAAGCTTGTAACTACATTTACACGTCCAACTACTATATCTACATTAAAATTGATTTGCAATGACCTAAATATAAACTACTATGGTGTTGGCGGAATTCGTAATAGATTTATGAATAAAGTGACCAAAGAACTTAACAGTGGTGGAGACAAGAACTTATTACAGAGTATATCAAGACATTCAAAGCAAGTTCATTACTCTAATTATTATAAAAATAATACAGAAGAAATCGTAATGCAGCTTTATGGTGTAGAAATCGGAAATAAACTACTTAATGGATTTGTAAAAGAGAAGATCGATAATGAAATTATAGAAAACATTGTAATGAATGGTAGAGGAAATTGTTCAGCAAAAAAATGTGAAAACTCAAGCAATCTTGACTGCCTAATGTGTAGACATTTTGTTTGTACACCAGCTAATATACCATATTTTGAAAATGAAATTAATGATATCGATAAAAAAATAAAAGAAACTGAAATTTTACACGAAAAAGAATTTTTGGTAGCTAAAAAAGCTTTAAATGTTAAATATTTAATTGAATGTAAAAAAATAAATTATCATCATTAAAAAAAGGAGGAAAATAACATGACATTGATAAAATATGAATCTAAAAATAATGTGCTTGTTGATAAAAATTTAATTGCGACAATTAATAGTTCAGAAAATTTATCATATGTTCAATTATCATCAATCATCAAGCAATTAACCAATGATAATCATATACTAAAAGTTAGTAATACATTAATTGATTTCAATTCTAACAATTGGGATTTTACTAAAGAAATGCCAGAAAAATATGATTATCCTGATAATTACTATCTTAATTTTAATACTCTATGTGATTCAAGTTCATATTATTTAACATTAATAAAACTATTTGCATTAGAGTTAATTTGCAAAAACAGTGTTCATCAAAAGAATAATATAATAGAAACAGCAGTTGCTAAAAATTTTGTCAAATATCTTTTTAAGGAAGGAATAGAGAAATTAGAGTATTCTGGCACTCAAGATATTATAAAATATATAAATTCAAAATCTATTAAAGAAGTAACTAAAGTTAAATATAAACAAGCATTGAAAAAATTATATACTTTTTATCAAATGGCTACAGGATTTGAATTTAATAATAATATATACAATTATCTTGAACAATATGATTACAATTTATATATGCTTGAGAGAGAAGGTAATAAACTTCCATTATTACCAACAAAATTCATGTCGAAATTAACTAACTTATTATTTGATTATGTAAAAGAAGACAAACATAGCACTTATGACAGAAAAATGGCAGGACTTTTATATATAGAGACCCAAACAGGACTTCGTCCATCAGAAATAATGCTTTTAGAAAGAGGTTGTCTTAAACCTTTTGATATAGATTGTATTGTTGGATATAAATTAGAATATAAATGCTCTAAATCTATGACAAGCTCAAAAGAATATGAGATAGTAGAAACTATAGCTACCAAAAACGTTGTTAAAGTAGTTGGAATATTGGAATCATTAGAGAACGAAAAGTATTTATCAGGAAATTTAACTGGAAAAGATATCAATAATTTTCTAAAAAAAATAGTTATTAATAATGCTGAAGAACTTGAATGCATGACAGCTGGTATTGATCAACATTATTCTGGTA
Source organism: uncultured Erysipelotrichaceae bacterium (assembly GCA_944326795.1). GTDB lineage: Bacteria > Bacillota_I > Bacilli_A > Erysipelotrichales > Erysipelotrichaceae > JALEVB01. The sequence continues at coordinate 66,952 of CALVFJ010000007.1, read as the reverse complement.
AGCCGATAGAAAAAAATGGATACTTTATAAACATTCCGTTGCAAAAACAATTTAGGGTATATTTTGCAATCGAGCTTAGACAAAGAGGATATAGTGATATGGCTGTTGCTTCACTTCTAAATCACCATGATGAAAAGATGTTTGATTATTATGGACGAGATATAAATGATATTCAAGAAAATCCTTCATTTTCGGAAAATATATTCAAAGATGTTTTATTAGAAGAAGTAGAAATTATAGGTCCAAAAGGAAATGCATATACTGATAAAATAAAATCATTTATCAAGGATAAAGATATTACAGTTAAAAATAATCTTGATGCAGTGATAGAAGAACTTGCAAAAGAAATACCTATTAGACAAAAACTTGGTGGATGTTGCATTAAACCTAATCCTAATAGATTATGCGAACATGATGCAGACACAGATGAATTGATGTGTGCCTATGGATTATGTCAAAATCAAGTACATTTTTATTACAATTTACCTTATTATTATGATCAATTTAAGGATGGAATAAAAATCTACGAACACAATAAGAAACAAGGATATAAACAACAATCGGAAAAAGACTTATATAAGATACAGAATATAATTAATCAAAAAATAATTCCAGAAATTGAATCATTAGATAAATTTATTAAAAATAAAGGAATAGACTATATTTTAACTACGCATCCATCATTAATAGATATTATCAATAATTAAGATGAAATTAAAATGGAGATAAACATATGGAAGAAAAAAAATTGAGCAATAAACAAATTAATGAATTAAAAAAGCAATTAAATAAACTGGGATATAATTATGAAATGTTGTCAAATGCAAATATTAAACATTTAACAAATGCTTATTTATTCTTTTTAGAAGAAATAAAAGAATTTGATGATGATTTTTCCAAAGCAATCAAACATAATTATTCAATAGTTAGCTTTTGTAAACGATACGGAATAACAAGAGCAGCACTATATAAAAATCAAAATGGAGCAAGTAGACATGAATCAGTAATCAACTACATAATAAGTAAACAAAATCAGTTTGAATCATATAAAAAAACAAAAATTAAAAAATATATTAGAGAGAAAATAATTTTGATGTAAAATTAATGAATCAATTATTACAGCACGAATTGTTGTACATGGAAACATATAATCAATTGCAAGAAGCACAAGAAAAAATTGCTACTTTAGAGCAGCAATTAAATGATAAAAATAATAAAGATAAATCACTGAAATTGAGATAAAAATTGCTTTCAAGGTGTATACTTTTCACATACATTCTAAATATTAGCTTAATTAGAATAATGGTAAGATTCTAAGCTAACTTTCTAAAGGTATACAAAAATGCGAAAATAGTCTTGTTCGCATAATGTATGTTATGCGATTTATACGTATTTATTGTTTTGCGATAGTTGTTGTTTTTCAGTGATTTTATTCGACTAATATTAGATTTCAATAAATATTATAAGATTATAGATAAAGACCTTATCATATTACTTTTTTAATTGTAATTTTACACAACTAATCTCAAAAAGACTACTTATTATTGATGAATCTATTTTACAATATTTTTTTATTTGAGAGTAATCCAATATCGTTGCTCTACTCTTCCATCTACAATAATTTCATTCTCGAGCATTCCGCCATTATTTATAATAGATTTTGTAGAACCTATATTATTTTTATCACAAACTAATAATATTTTGTCTAATCCTAATTGGCGACAGAAATCTAAAGATAATCTTATCATTTCTGTTGCATAACCTTTCCTTCTTTCGCTTGGTCTAATACCATCGCCAATATGACCACCATAATTTAATAAATACTCATTTAAATAGTGTCGAATATTAATAGCGCCTACTATAATATTTCTTTCTTCATCAAGGCAAAAAAAGGTTGTATCAGGTACTAGTCCATCTTGAGGATCTTTGATATCGATATTTTCGATGTAATAGATAAAATCATGATAATCATTACGAAAGATAGCATATGGTGAATTGTTTTCTTTTGGGTGATTCTTATTGTATTCTATCCATTCTTCTAACATTTCAATTATTTCTTTTTTATATTCTAAAGATGGTTTTATCAATTTTAATCTCATAATATATCTCCTTATTTATCTATTAGTAATATTGATTGTAATATATTATAAGCTAATAGCAAAAATATGCAAAAAAAAATGGTGCGAAAGAAGGGATTTGAACCCTCACGCGATTGCTCGCACTGCCGCCTGAAGACAGCGTGTCTGCCGTTCCACCACTTTCGCATCACAGTATATATTATACACTATTTTTTAAGATTTCAGTAATAAATAATATGATAAAATATTTTAGGAGGAAATTTAGATGATCATATATTTTAGTGGTACTGGAAACAGTAAATTACTTGCACATTATCTTGCAGAAAAATTAAATGATAAAATCATTGATTTAGGAAGCGTAATAGATAAACCAGAAAAATGGCATTTTTCTAGCAAATCCCCTTTTGTTTTTGTATGCCCAATATATGCATGGCAAATACCTAGAAAAATATCACAAATATTAGCAAATGCAACTTTTGAAGGAAATGATGCTGCATACTTTTTTGTTACGATGGGAGGCCAATACGCAGCAGCAGATAAATATATTTACAAGATATTAAGTAATAAGTTAAATATCTTAGGTTTTAAAGGTATCACGATGCCTGATAATTTTACAATTGTTTTTAAAGCGCCAGTTGAGGATGAAGCTATAGCATGTATAAAACGTAGCATAAATGATGTCGATCGATATATAGAAATGATCAAAGATAGAAAACTCTTACCATCATCGGATCATCATTTTTGGGATAATTTTTTATCTGAAACCATTAATAATTGTTTTTATAGATTTATGCTGGATAGTTGCTCTTTTGGCTGCAATGATAACTGTATAAAATGTAAACAATGCATAAATGATTGTCCTTGCAAAAATATAACGTTAAAAGATAATAAGATTGCTTTTGGTAATAACTGTATGTTTTGTTTAAAATGCATAAATCTATGTCCAGTTAAAGCTATAACTTATAAAAATAAACCATTGAAAAAAGGAAATTATAAATGTCCGGAAATTGAAAAAATCACTTCGTAAAGAAGTGATTTTTATAATATATAAATATGTTTTATTTAACAACTGATTTTAAAGTTTTTGAAGCTTTGAAAGCAGGAACTTTGCTTGCAGCAATTTCCATCGTTTCACCAGTGAATGGATTACGTCCGGTTCTAGCAGCTCTTTCATTTACAACAAATTTTCCAAAACCAGCAATATCAACAGTGTTGCCTTTGCTTAATTCTTCGGTAATTGCTCCAAATACAGCGTCTACAAGTTCTGTAGTATCTTTTTTAGTTGCGCCTGTTTTAGCAGCAATTGCATCAACTAGTGCTTTTTTGTTTATGTTTTCCATATTTATTTCTCCTTTTCTTGTAATATTTTATACAAACATCATTTAAAAATCAACTGAATAATATATGAATTAGTCATTTTGCTTTGAAAGTATATTTTGAAGATCTTCTAAGATATTATTTAAATCATTTTCGGTTAAATTTTTTATACCCGATGCATTTGGATGACCACCGCCATTATATTTGCTTGCAATTTGATTTATGGCTACATATTTTGATCGTAATGAACCATCATATACGATTTGACCATTGCTATCTTTTCGTTGGGTAAAAATAGCCCAAATGGCAAATTCTTTGATGTTCCCCATTTCATTGACAAATTCTCGTGCTTTTTTTCCTTCTAGATTATATTCTTTTAATTCATCTAGATCAAATATACAGTAAGCAATATGATCATGATATAACTTGATCTTATTTCTTACGATCGTTTGTAGCTTAAAGGTTTGAAGATCTATATCAAATAATTCTAGATTTATCTTGCGGATATCAATATCCTTCGATGCCAAATAAGCTCCAATTTCTAATGTTTTAGCGGTCGTAGATGATGTTTTATAGCAAAGACTATCAGTTAATAGTCCACGATATAAATATGTGCTACAAGCGCTTAAAACACTATTATAATCAATTTCTTTAAAAATAGTTGCTAATAGTTGTGTGCATGATGCACAATTTGTATCAACCAAGTTATGATCACCATATGGTTCGACATTAGGATGATGATCTATTTTTAAGATTTTTTTTGCCAATTTGATCCTTTGATCATCGATGCGATCCAAATTGCCACAGTCTACGGCAATGGCAAGACTATTTCTGATGATTTCATCATTGATATCATCGCTTTGGGGAAAATAAGGAACATCGCTTTTTTCTATTCCTAAAGCATAAACTTTTTTTTGAGGATAATTATCTATTATCCATTGTTTTAAACCAAATTGAGCCCCCAAAGCATCAGTATCCGGATGAGTATGTCTATAAATGGTTATGGTTTCATATTCATCTAGATAATTTTGAAAGATCTTAACAAATTCTTGCATACTATAAGCCTAAGATTCTTACAGTATCACGAGCAATTACAACTTCTTCATTAGTTGGAATTACCCAAACAGCAACTTTTGAATCCTCTTTGCTGATACAATTTTCTTTTCCACGAACCTTATTTGCATCATAATCAATATCTAAGCTTAATCCTTTGGTCAAGCTTTCTAAGATCATGGCACGAAGGTTAGCATCGTTTTCTCCAACACCAGCTGTAAATACGATGGCATCAACACCACCCATTTGCATTACATAGCCACCAATTACATTGATAACACGATTTACATATAATTCTTGGGTCAAGATCGCTCTTTCATTTCCAGCTTTAACTGCATCTTCAATATCACGGGCATCACTAGAAATTCCACTAACACCTAACATTCCTGATTTCTTATTCAGATAAACATCCATATCATCTGGAGTACAACCTAATTTTTTCATCATGTAGAATACAACAGTTGGGTCGATGTCGCCGCTTCTTGTACCCATCATGATTCCGCCTAGAGGTGTAAGACCCATAGAGGTATTAACACATTTTCCACCTTTTACTGCTGTGATCGAAGCACCATTTCCTAAATGACATGTAATGATGTTCATATCTTTGATATCTTTATTCATCAATGCAGCACAACGTTGAGACACATATTGATGAGAAGTACCATGAGCACCATATCTTCTGATCTTATAATCGGTATACCACTCATATGGTACAGGGAATAAATAAGATTCAGCTGTCATTGTTTGATGGAAAGCTGTGTCAAATACAAATACATGACCAATATTAGGTAGTGCTTCCTTAAAAGCGTTATAGCAGATCAAATGTGCTGGATTATGTAGCGGAGCTAATTCGCATAGTTCATCTACTTTTTTAACGACATCTTCATCTACTTTAACTGATTGATCAAAATATGATCCACCTTGAACGATACGATGTCCAGCTGCATCAATTTCATCTAAGCTGTTAACGATCTTATGCTCGATCAAAGCTTCTAACAATAAATTTACAGCAACTTTATGGTCTTTGATAGGTAAGTTTTTTACAAACTTTTCTCCATTTACTTTGATCGTAAAAATACCTTCATCCAAACCAATACGTTCCGCTTGACCGCTAGTTAAAACATTTTCACTAGGCATATCAAATAATTGGAACTTCAAACTAGAAGATCCAGCATTTACTGAAATAACTTTACTCATTTATTTTCTTTTCCTCCTTATTATTCAGTATCTATTAATTTATCGACAATATCATTGATATCAGTTATATTATACGCTTTTATCTGTTGATATAAAACAAATCTTTCATGACTTTTAGCACATAAAGATAAATTTTTTTCATAACTTGCAAGCAATTTTTCGCATCTTTTTAATGTATCATGAACAGCAGCGCGGGTTATGCTCATCAATTCACTGATTTCCATCAAAGAAAGATCTTCTCGATAATATAATTGACATATTTTTTGCTGCTTATCGGTCAATAAGTTTTCATATTGATCCAACAGATCATTGGCAGTAAACTTATCCATTTTTAATCCCTTCAGAGATGCTATATAAATAGGCATCAAGATCAAATTGCCTTAGATCATCTTCCTTTTCTCCTAGGCCTATGAAGACCACAGGAATCTTTAATTTATGTTTGATTGCAATGATGATACCACCTTTTGCTGTGCCATCCATCTTGGTAAGAACGATTCCTGTTAGATCACAAGCTTCATCAAATATCAAAGCTTGTGATAAGCCATTTTGCCCTGTTGTTGCGTCAAGCACTAACCATGAGTTATGCGGTGCTCCAGGGATTTCTCTTCCTACGACCTTATACATTTTCTCTAATTCGTGCATTAGATTAAATTTATTTTGTAAGCGGCCAGCAGTGTCGCATAGTAAAATGTCTATATCATTTTCTTTAGCAAATCTACAACCATCAACTAAGGCTGCACTAGGATCTCCGTTTTCACGGCCTTTGATACATGGAACATTTAATTTATCAGCCCACTTGGCTAATTGCTCGATTGCACCTGCCCTGAAAGTATCAGCAGCAACAACAGCAACTTTTTTGCCTTCTTGCTGATATTTTTTTATTAGCTTGGCACATGTGGTAGTTTTACCACTGCCATTTACCCCTACCAATAAAATGACGGTAGTTCCCTCTTCATTGTATTTCACCGGTATATCTTCGGTTTCATTATAGATTTCGCTCATGATCTCTAACAAAAAATTTATTGCCCATTCAAATCGTATAACCGGATAGTTTTTTGCTTTAGCTTTTAAGCGTTCACAAATAAGATCTGCCGTTTCGATCCCTACATCGCTTTCTAATAAGACAATAGTAAGTTCTTCTAAAAACTCATCATTGATTCCAGTGTATTTATAAGCGATATCATTAAGTTTTTCTCCAAGATTATCGTGAGTTTTTTTAAAGCCAGATAGATAAATGGCTTTATCATCTTTTTTAGCAAATTTAGCTTTTATCTTATCTATAAAATCCATTATTTGCCCTCCTTCGTATCATCTGCCATTTCGATAGCATCATATAATTCGACCTTCAACATTTGCGATACTCCTTGTTTTTGCATGGTTACACCATAAAGAACCTCACATTCTTGCATCGTTCCTGGACGATGGGTTACAACAATAAACTGTGTTTGATCAACAAATGTTTTTAAATATTTTGCGAATCTTTCAACATTAGACTGATCCAACGCTGCTTCAACTTCATCAAAGATGATCAGCGGAACAGGTTTTACTTTTAAGATCGAGAAAATTACACATATTGCGATCAATGCTTTTTCGCCTCCTGAAAATAAGCGAATATTTTGTACTGCTTTTCCTGGTGGTTGAACATCGATATCAATGCCAGTATTTAAGATATCATTAGCATCTTCTAAGATAAGTTTGGCTTTTCCCCCGCCAAATAACGATCTAAAGGTTTCATTTAGTTCATTATTAATAGCATTGAACATTGCTTTAAACTGCTTGGTCATGACAACATCCATCTCATCGATGGCTTTTAATATCTTATTTTTGCTATCAATAAGTTCTTCGATCTGTTTGCTTAAAAACTCATATCGATTATTTACTTCTTCGAATTCTTCAGGAGCATTCATATTTACATTTCCTAAAGCTTCAATTTCTCTTCTTAGCTGAATTACTTCCTCTTTTGCGTTATCAATATGTTCCAGAGCTTTGGTTTTGGCAAATTCATAGGTCATTTGATATTCACTTGCCAAACGATTCAAATTGGTTTCTAGCTTAGTTTCGCTTTTAGCTTGTGAAATCTTGATATTATTTATTCGATTATTGGCATCGTTAAGATCTTTTCTGATCTGACGTAATTGCTGTTCTTTGCGCTCATTGTCTTGAAATAAGCTCATTCGGTTCTCACGTTTTAATTTTATCGAGGTAGTTAATTCATCTCGTAATGAATATGCTTTGTTTAAACTGGTGATGATCTCATCATCAAAGCTTAATTCATCATCATTATCCTTAGGATTAAGGGTCTGCATATCATTTTGCAACTTTTCAAATTTTGCTCGTTTAGCTTCTACTATCGGTTCCAGTTTAGCAATGCTGATCCTTGATTCCATTAGTTCTTGTTCGATCTTAGCCTTTTCATTTAAGCTTTCATTTAAGCTTTTTTGTGCCAATTGGCTTTGGGCTGAAGCTGATGACAAAGAAACTTTCACTTGTTCAAGCTCTTTGGTTAATGTGATCAAAGAAGTAGCATTTTTTATCTTACCCCCGCTCATTGATCCGCCTTTGAAAATAACATCTCCATCTAAAGTAACGATCTTATATTGGTATTTTAATAAGCGGTTAAGCTCATTGCCGTTCTCTAGTTTATCAACAACGATAACATTGTTTAAAAGTAGATCTTTTACAGCATCAAATAGCGAATCATTTGTAACGAATTGACTTGCTAATCCTAAATAACCAGATTGATTTTGGCATATGATAAGATGATCTTTATTTAAGTAACGCTTTTGACACACATTTAAAGGCAAAAAAGTAGCTCTTCCGCTTTGATTACGTTTTAAAAAGGAGATAGCATCACGAGCACTTTTTTCATCCTTGACAACGATATTATACATTGAAGCACCCAACGCAATGCTAATTGCTTCTTCATAACTATCTTTTGCTTTAAAAATTTGAGCTATTACTCCTAATACACCTGGAAGGTTTTTTTGATTATCCATGATCGATCTTACCCCTGCCTGATTATTAAAAGGCTGACGACTCATATTTTCTAATACTTCTTTTCTATTTTCTAATCGACGTACATGGGCTACAGCTTGTTCATAACGTTGTCTAAGATCGCTGATGGACAGTGCGACATTACCTAAACGATTTGTTTTAAGTTGTATATCTTTTTCTAATAAATTTAGACGTGAACTACGATCATCATATTCTAGCTTTGCTTCATTCAATAATTGTTTTAATTGCGATATCTTAGCTTGACGATCTCCAACTTCGATCGTATATTTTCGTTTTTCATCAATTTCGATCTTGCGAGTTTCCAGAATTTGGATCTCATTTATGGTATGCATTAACTTTTCTTGTAAATGATTGATTTCTTTTTCTAGAGCATTTACCATATCGCGTTGATCATTTAGCTCATTTTCTTGTATCTGAATGGATGTTTGATACATAGCTTGCTGAGTTTCTAAATCAAAAAGATGTTTTTTGGCATCTTCGATATCTTGCGATATGCTCGTTATTTCATCTACTAAAACTGCAATTTCAATTTGTTCTAATCGCTCTTTCTTTTCTTTATAAATTTTTGCTTTTTTTGCTTGACGTTTTAATGGCGATACTTGTTTTTCTAGCTCATTTAAAATATCTTGGCTTCTTTCGATATTGTCTTTTGTACGTTCTAATTTAGCTAAAGACTCAATTTTACGTTTTTTATATTTAGAAACTCCTGCAGCTTCTTCAAATATTGCTCTTCTTTCAATAGGTTTAGCTTCAGCGAAGCTAGTAACGTTGCCTTGCGATATCATGCTCAAGGAATCTTTTCCTAAACCACTGTCTAAGATCAGATCAACGATATCCTTCAAACGCACGGGATTACGGTTAATAAGATATTGTGCTTCTTGATTACGATATAATCTTCTAGTTATTTCTATTTCGGTCAAATCACTATTAAGGCTATGCTTGCTGTTATCAAAAACCAGGGTAACCTCTGCCATGTTTACTGGACGTCGATCAACGCTTCCAGCAAAAATAACATCAGACATGCTTGATCCTCTTAAGCTTTTAGCGCTTTGTTCACCTAATACCCAACGAATAGCGTCAGTAATATTACTTTTACCGCAGCCATTTGGTCCTACGACACCGGTAATATCATGATCAAAATTGATTACTACTTTATCTGCAAAACTTTTAAATCCTTGCATTTCAATTCTTTTTAGGAACATTTGGCTTTCTCCTTAACTGAATAATTATAGCAAAATAATAATGTTTTTCATAGTTAATCTAATAATCTTGCGATTATTTCCTTGCACGTCTGATAATTTTCATCAATGAAATTTATATAAGTATTTGCATCAGCATTAAAATAAATTCCTTCTTTTGTATATAGATGTTTGATATTATTATGATCAGCATATATTGATAACATATCGCCCATATCATCGGTTAAAATGATGTCTTCATAATTATAATTCTCAAAAATAAAATCACCTTTGATATGCATTAGTTCAACTTTTCCATATTTCATAACATAAACATTAGGTTCAAAGCCATTTCTTTGAAAAAAAGCTTCTTTGATCTTTATAACTTGATCTGGTTTTGTTTCTAAAGATAGGATTACTTTATGACAATACTGTAAAAGAAATTCTAAAGCATAACTATTAGTAACATTTAAAGAAGGGGCTGCGATCTTATTTCCTTCAAGCATTAACCCTCCTATTTCGCTTATGATCCTATCATTAACTATCGGATATTTTCCTTGTTCATTTACGATTGGATCTTGCAATAAGGCCCCATTTATTGTTTCTTCGCTAAATATGCTCACATTATGATCAAGCACTGCATCATATTGCTGAATATTTTTGACCTTGACGATACATCTTGTATCAGGATCTTTTATAAGAGGTTGACGTTTATATGGTATTGACTTTGGACGACATAGATCCAGACGTTTGGTATTTAGCAAACATATGGCGGTTTTGCGCAATTCATTGATAGCCTTGATACTTATAAAGATATCATCATGATGCTCAGCTGTAATTTGTTCTAGATAATATACACTGTCATTTATTTTAGATAGCTGTTCCTTTACCCTTTCAATGCTGGTAGGATTACGAAGCGCTTTTTGACAAATTTCAGTGCTTTTTACCGTGATCGTGATATCATTACATATTACATCAAGCACCAATGGCGAAGAAATCTTGGCATGATAGTGCATCTTGATTGGTATCCGGCGATGTATTTTTTGAGCATAATCATTAATTTCCTGCAGCAACAAAGCATCTGTGGTCTTTACCACATAGGCATCCTTTTCGATATAATCCTTAACTTCTAGCTCAATTACATCATTAGCTTGAGCGTGATTAACCAAAAGATCGTTATGATAAATATAATTGGCATTCATTCCTACATCTTTTTTCTGAATAAACCTTATGCCATCATGCTGATTCAAGCTTTCTTTTAGCTTGATCCGAACTCTTTTTTTATTGAAACCTATGACCTTTCCAAGGTAGATTCCCATATGATTAGGACGTTTGCGATTAAATAAAGCTTGTTTATTTGCACCATTTATCAAGCCTTTGGTAAATTCTCGATTAAATAATAATTTTAAGGCTTTTAATTGTTCGTTGCTTAATTTGAAAGATCGTCCTTCATAATACGCATCTACAGCCATTCTAAAAGTCTTTACGACCTGGCAGACATATTCGCTTCTTTTCATCCGTCCTTCAATCTTGATCGAAGCAATTCCAAGATCCAATAACGCTGGCAGCTCGTCAATGATATTAAGATCTTTCATGCTTAGCAAGTATTCGTCATGTATCAAGGTCTTTTGGGTTTTCCTATCGATTGCATCATAGCGATAGCGACAATTTTGAGAACACATACCTTTATTTCCTGAACGTTTATGAATATAATAGCTCATTAAACATTGTCCGCTATAACTTACGCATAAGGCACCATAAGCAAAGATTTCGATATCTATTCCTAATTTTTGACATTCAGCAATGATGCTTAAAGGCGTTTCTCGAGCTAGCACAACTCTTTTGACATTGGGAAAAGCTTTAAAAAATTGTACTCCTTGGGCATTATGGATATGCATTTGCGTAGAAATATGCAGCTCAAGGTCAGGATAATTCGTTGAAAGTAGATATAATAAACCAAGATCTTGAATTATCAAAGCATCGACATTATTTTCGTAAAGAAACTTAACTTCTTTCATAACATTTTGTAGTTCATCTTCGTTATATAGAGTGTTTAAGGTAACATAAACCTTAACCCCACATAGATGTGCATAATTAATAGCTTCAATAAATTCTTCATGCGAAAAATTTGGTGCAAAAGCTCTTGCACCAAAATTATTTAAACCCAAATAACAGGCATCTGCACCACAGTTAACAGCCATTTTTAATGTTTCAAGGCTTCCGCAAGGTGCAAGGATCTCGACCTTACCCTTTGAACTCACGCGCTAATCCCCCTAAACTTGTTTCTTTTAATTCATAGGCAATTTTTTTGCCGGTATAATTCATCGTATCAACGATGGTATCAAAATTTACCTTATTAGGTTTGATCTGCGACATGTACTTGCTTAAGGTAACTGCATCAAAAGATCTTAAAGCAGCTACAGCATTCCTCTCGATACAAGGAATGATCACATATCCTCCAACAGGATCGCAAGTTAATCCTAAGTGATGCTCAATACCAATTTCTGCAGCATATTCTATTTGTTTCAAATTTAGATCATTAAGATATGCTAACGCGGCACAACCCATGCTGCAAGCCGCTCCTACTTCAGCCTGACATCCACCCATAGCCCCAGAAATAGTAGCATTTTGCTTGATTAGATTGCCAAAAATACCAGCGATAGCTAAAGCCTTTGCCAGCTGTATCTTTGATATCTGCAGATCTTTATAACAATAGTAAACGATACTTGCTAAGACTCCGCATGCTCCTAGTGTTGGAGCTGTTACTACTTGGTGACCACTAGCATTTTCTTCATTTGCGCTGTAAGCATAGCTCATAATCAAAAGTCTTTGTTTTTCTAATTCATTATCGCATAGCATTGCCTTGATATTTAAGGATCTTGCACTTCTTTCAACCTTTAGGTTGCCAGGTAAATAACCGCTTTGGGTCAAACCATGTTCAACACATTGGATCATGGCCGTAACTACTTGGCTTAGATAATCTTCGATATCTGGTTCATACTCATAAATATAATTAAGCAAGCTAAATTGACGCTTTTGCAAAACATTTTTAATTTGTTCAAAGGTATTTTCCATATAAATTTCATCATTATAATTTAAAGGCTTTTCTTTGATTTGTATCGATCCACCGCCAATCGAAAATACCGTCCATCTTGCTTTCAAATTATTATCGCTATCGTAGCCATCAAGATAAAAACCATTAGGAAAACTTTCATTCCAGTCTAATTTGAAGTCAACCTTTACTTCTGATGGCGCTAATGTTTCGATCATTACCTTATCGGTCATATGACCTTTACCTGTTAATGATAAAGAGCCATATAGTTCGATATGATAATGATCTAATCTGCCAAATTCCAAAATAAATAATTTACAAGCTCTTTCACATGCTAATGTATGTGAAGAACTTGGTCCACGTCCAATCTTATATAGTTCTTTCAATGATTGCATAATTTACCTCATAATTTCTATCATAAATTTATCTAAGCCAATATTACGATCTATTTTTCCGCTTTTAAACCCTTGATCAAGAGCAGCTAATTTCGCAAGAATCTCTAATAATCTTTCACGTTTTACCCCTTGTACATTTCGACATGTTAAAGAAACACGATAAGGATGAGCTTTTAGGTACTGCGCTATCTCTTGTTCTTGCCATCCTTTATCCATTAAGTATCTTATTTGATACATGAAGCGAAATTGATTAGCAATGATCAAAGCAATCCCGATAGGTTCTTGTTTTAATTGTTTCAGATCATTCCATTTATTGAAAGCCTTGCTGACATTTTTTTCAATTATGGCATTAGTTAAATTAAATACATCATCATCAAGCGGTATATTTACCATCTTCTTAATAATTTTGCTGTCGATTTTCTCATTGTACAAACATAGTTTATCCAGCTCTTGATGAAAGTTTCCTAGATCATTGGGCAAGATGTCAATTAAAAGTTCTAATGCATCTGAAGTTATATCAAGCTTGCTTTTTTTTATGCTCGTCTTTACATAATTTATGAACTCTTGATTACTTAATTTATCCAAAACGATATATTGAGCTAATTTTTGTAGATCTTTATTGATTTTTTTTCTTTTATCGATTTCTAGGCACCCATAAAATACCAGTTCACATCCAACGTTGACATCTTTCGCATAAGTTATCAACGCCTTTGCTTCAGCTTCTTTTAAGGTAGACTTACTGGTTAAAAAATAAGGATCTTTTACCAATACGATCTTGCTAGAACTAAATAAATTGGGCATGTTGCACTCATTGATGACATTTATGATATCAAACTCTTTTGCACTAGCATCATAATTAGCTATATCTTCTTTGCTGCATTCATGTATTATTTCATCTATTTTTCTTTGTATCAAATATGGTTCTGTTCCGCATATTACTTTAATCACATCTATTACCTCGTCCGTATTATATCATGATTAAAGATATTTGGGTTAAAAACAAATGATATTTTTTGACTTGATGTAATGATTATTTCGCCAAGCAACGTAAAATAAATTTCTATATCTCCATCATCATTCGTAATTAAATATGGAATATGTAATTCATCTAACAGCGTAATAACTTGAGGATGTGGATGTTGATAATACGCGAAATTACCACTAGAAATTATCGCTAGCTTTGGTTGAATTTGATATAAAAAGTTCAAGGATGTACTAGTTTTTGAACCATGATGCCCTAGCTTGATATAATCTGCTTTCAAAGCGGGATAATTTTCAATGATATTTTTTTCATTGCTTGTCGTAGCATCACCCATGAATAAGAAGCTACGACCATTGATCATCGTATATATAACTAATGAGTTTTCATTTTTTTCTAGAAAATGATCATTTAATTCATAGAAAGTAAAATTATGGTTTATTTGATCAAAATGATAATCAACGACATTTTCAATATGATATTTTGTCTTTAAGTTTTCTATGTTCCCACAATGATCATTATCATAGTGCGTTATAAATAGTATATCGATGGTCTTTACACCTTTCGCTTTAAGAAATGTATCAAGAGCAGAAAATTGTGATTCTTTAGCAGTGTCAATCAAATAATTTGCTTTATTGAAATGATCTTTAATTAAAATCGCATCACCTTGACCAACATTAATAAAGCTAACGCTTGCAAAAGGAAATAACCATCCATTGATCATCAGCCAAATGATCGTTACCGTATAAATTAACGCTTTTTTATATCTTAATGATTGCAAGACCAAATATAGAAATAATATAACCAATGATTTTCCAGACTGATTTATAACAAAAAGATCCATTATACCGATACCTTTGTTGATTAGGGCAATTGCCATGGACATATCAACAAAATAATCAATGATGCAAAGAAAAAAACATATTCCTAAAATTCGAGAAAACCATTTGTAACCGAATAATAAAAAGATATTTATGCGGGCAAAAAGCATGCTTTGTAAAAATATATTAAAAAATATCAACCAATCCTTATCATAGCAAAGACCATAAATCAAATTTATCCCATATGGCAGCAAAAATTTTAAACTAAATATAGCGTGGGGGAAAAACAAAAGGCTAAAAATTCCTAACCAAGCAGCTTTTTGTTTATTTGAAGCTTTTATCTTTTTTAGCATAAAATTTAATAAAAGACGGCATGTTATAAAATTAAAATGATAGAAGATCCCAAAAAAAAGCAAGAATACTATTTCTACCATTTCAAGCCTTTTAGGTTTGATAAATAACTTACATATAGCCAAAAAAAGATATAAAAAGCAACTAAAACAATACCCACTATTGATAAAGCTACTAATGATATCATCATCGCTGTTAATATTAAAAACAAATTTACGGACATACGAAGCATCATTTGCTTCATAAAAGATGCTTCGTAAAGTTAGATTATTTTTAAGAACGGATATATCTGAAGCAGCAATCTGATAATAAATTCCTTGGCGATCATTAAAATTTTTAAAATCAAAGCCATAGGTATTTATATTTGCATCTATCTTTTCATAGCTGCCTTCCATTTTGATATATTGATCATATCGTAATATTTCATCTGTATATAACAGTACTTTTTGATCAATTAACTGCACGATATAATAATTAGCTTTAATATCAATGATCGTACCGTTTTTGGTATGCGGAGCCTTAATATTTGCTGGGATATTCAACAAAATGATAAATACAAGGGCAATAATCCATTTTTTATGGTTATGAAGCAAAAGAAAGATGATAGATACTGCTAGACTTATGGGCAAAAGATCTTTAAAGATAAAATATATCACAATAAGCAAGCTTTCTTGCCATAAATCTAACTCACAAACATATCTTATCTTTGATTGCCAAAAATTTTGCTTCACCAATTCCAGGAACCTCCATTAATTCTTCTAAGCTTTGAAAAGGTCCGTTTTCTATACGATAATCGATGATCTTTTGAGCTGTCTTTTCTTTTACTCCATTTAAGGTACATAGTTCTTCTAACGTAGCATTGTTGATAGATATCTTTGTCGGTTCTTGATATACATCAATAGTAATGACATCATTATTTTTCAACGGCTGTTGTAAGTTATAGCTCGATAGATCTGCATCTTCTTTTAGATCGATCTGTTTAAGCAAATCATTTAATATGCTATATTTTTCTAGCTCATATAAACCGTTTATTGCACCATTTCCTTTTACTTCAACAGTTATTTTAGCATTTGCCATTTTATCTATATTTATGATCTTATGATCAACTATCAAACAAATAAGAATGGTCAAAACGATAAAAAAAACTTTAAACATAATATCACCATTCACATATATGTTTAAAGCATATCTTCTCCTTTATAAATTTTAGTATCTTGTAAAACAATTTGCCCATTTTTAACCATAGTAATAAACAGTTCAACTAATTTTGGATCAAATTGTTTGTTTTCCTGTAAGATCAGCTCATTTAAGGCCATTTCTAACGGATATGGCTGCTTATAACAACGAGCGCTGGTCATCGCATCAAAACAATCAGCAATGCATAAGATCCTACCAGTTAATGGAATATCTTCCTTAGCTAGACGCCGAGGATAACCATTTCCATCCCATCTTTCATGATGAGATATAACAGCCGGTACTACATAATCTAGTGATGGTAGATGCTTGATGATACTGACGCTGTTTTCAACATGAGACTTCATCGTCTCATATTCTTCGCTTGTTAGTCTTCCCGGCTTATTTAAGATGTTTTCAGGAACTCCGATCTTACCAATATCATGCAACAAAGCTGCCTCTCTTACGATTTCCACGACCTCATCGCTTAATCCATAGCCTTCTGCTAATTTTGTCGCATAGTAAGCTACGTTATTGCTGTGAGAGAAAGTATAATGATCTTTAGCGTCTATTGCAGCCTGTAAAGCACAGATCGTTCCGCTATATTCATTGTATACCGAAGTATCAAATTTCTTTCGTGGTTGCTGATCGGCTTTGGTATATGATTCTAAGCTGAAGATATTAACACAGTTTTTTCCTGCTTTTTTAGCATCATATAATGCTTGATCGGCATTTGCACATAATTCTTTTACGGTTGTAGAATTTAAAGGTATGCAGCTTACACCTATAGATACCGTTAAAACCTTCTTATTATTTTCTTCATTCTTATTGATATTTATTACTTGTTTACAAATATTTTCTCCTAATTTGCGAGCATTTAGGATGTTATATTCGGGTAAGATCAATGCAAACATCTTTCCTTGGATCCGACAGACGATGCCCGAGTGTCCAACTGCTAGTTTTATGATGTTCGCGATACTTTTTAAGGCTTCATCACCTTCTTGCTTACCATATAGCTGATTATAGATCCTAAAATCATCTACGCTTATATACATTAAGGTCAAAAATGATTTATAGCTTAAAAAGTTTTGATTTAAGACATCATAGAAGTATTTTCGATTATACGTATTGGTTAGATCATCGCCAATTGATTCTTGATATACCTTGCTGTAAAGCTTGCTATTTTTTATAGCTATGGATGCACTATTGGCTAATGATGAGATAAATAAGGTCTCATCATAATGATATGGCTTCTTTTTCTGCGGAAGCATGATGACCCCAAATAGCTCTTTATCTTTTAGTGGCATCATCAAACTAATATTAAGCTTATCTAGGATATTTTTATCATTTTGCCAGATTGATCTTGCATAAACGCTTCTATTGAAATCATTGTAGCTTACACAACCCGTGACCTTTGATAAATATGTAAAGATAGGACTTGCATCACTGATGCTTGGATAACTAAAATATTCTTTATCTGAATATAATTCATAACATTGTTTGCGATCATTATGCAATGCTATGATGATCGTATCAACATCAATCACTTCTTTGATCTTTTTAAATGTTATCTCGATGACTTGCTTGATATCTAAACTTTGCGTAACATCCAAAAGATATTCATTCAAGACCTCGTTTTGTTTTATTTCTTTTTTGACAAAGATCGAATTTGTAAAAAATTTGAAAAAACTAAAGACCACTGCTAAAACAATGACGAACAATATCGAAATATATAATGAATCATATGTCGTATTGCTGCCATAAGCTGTATCAAAGATTTGTTCTATAGGATCTATCAAGATATAAAAAATAAAAAATGTTATTAATCCTGATGCAAATGTCAAGCTTCCTCTTCCTGCTAATAAGGTCAATTTGAACATCCGTCTTTTATATACCATATAATACAAACAAACTGCTGAAAATAAACCGCTAAGCATATCGATCGGAAAACCATTGAAGATTGGCATAAAATACAATATATGTCCGATCAATAATAAGATTACACCAACGAACATTGGATACATATCCTGTACTGATTCTATGTTCTTTTTCAATGCTGTCCATAAATTGTAGCATACGTTCAAAAAGCACAAAAATGCTACGCCATACAATATAAATGTTCTAAATGTCACATCATATATGAACTTGATGTGAGCGCCATTTCCAACGATCGTAGGCACGCTTAAAAACCATCCGCACAGCGCGTTGGTAATAGCTATTATGATCATGATAAGATACCAGACCACACACATTTTATCGATTTTTTTTATCGTTGCAATATTTACAAAAGCATAGATTGTCGTACATACGCCAAGCAATCCTGTTATGGAAACATCAAACCATAGTTTCATTCCCGGATAAAACTGGATCCTCATCAAAAATGATCCACCGGTCCACATGATCATTGCAATCAAAACAGCTAGATATGATTTGATCAAATGATTCTTCTTGCTGGCTATGAATGATATCAAAAGATATGATAAGAAAGCAACGGATATTGCTGGTACAAACAAATAACTATCCATCTTTAATATCCTGCGCTTTCATTGATATATCTCATAAATTTCACCATCTCATTTTTTGATGGATTTATTCTATCGATCTTCTCTGGATATTCGCTTAATGAGCGACGTTTCAATATCGTTATCTGTAATGGATCGATCCCTAAGATCTTTTTAAGATCAGCATAATCGGAATCAAAATATTTAAAATATGCTGTTAAATGATCTTTTAACACTTCGATGGTTATGGCATCACCATACATTGCATCATCGCTCATCTCAACATACATATGCAAAAATGGTCGATCATTCCTATCGATTTCTTTACATGCAATATAGTCCTTTATATCTAATTTTGATAACTTTATCACATCATCGATGCTGTTTTTGGTAATGCGTGTAAATCCGGCGATATCGATGACATCTTTTGTCCTATCAATAAATTTAAAAATAGGAAGATTTATATTATCATCCTTATCTTTTAAGCCTACACAGCGATAGATATCCCCTACTCGATAGCGCATGAATGCCCCACCTTTCAATACACTGATAACTAGCTCGTAATTACAGTTTTCACATACTTCATCTAGCGTATGTGTGGTATATTCATGATCGGGATCATCTTTATATTTTATCGTCTCTTCCTCGGGAATGAATTCTAAATAACAGCTATCAGGGAAAAATACCAAGCCTTTGCGACTATATGTCTCCGTACCTAATAAAGTTGGTTCGGTACCGGCAAAGATCTCCAATGGCCTTACGCCCCACATTTTTTCTAGATCATCTTTATATAATTCATTATCCGTTCCTGCAACGACAAAGCCTTTCAAATCAAAAAGATCTTTAGGCAACAATCCACGATTTTCTTTTTTGGCACGATTTATTCCTTTTAATAATCGTGCTGCTCGTTTAGGATTTTTAAAAAACTGGCTATACTTAAATGATTTTTGTTGACTAGACATCTTATCTAAGCTTTTAGATATATAATAGGTTACGCTTCCTAAGCCAAAGAAGTACTCAATGCCTTCAAATAAACCTTGTTTAAAGCCTAATTTATTACGTTCACTGAAACTTAACGAAGTAGCTGTTTCGACATCAGGCAAAAATTTGATACCTATTTGATTATCTAAGCTAATTGGCAAAAGCCCTGTAGCATATGGCAAAGGTGCCAAGCCATAAAGCATATGGTAGCTTGATTTGATATCAAAATCATATCTTTGTTTACCGGTCGCAATTAAAAAACAAGCGCAAACATTGGTAAAAAAGGTTTCTAACATTGCACGATTATATGGTGCTACCTTTACAGGATGATTACCACCTTCCCATGTTGTTTCGATCCAAAGTGAAGCTGGACTAGGAAGATATTCATCATCTCTTTTCAGCAATATATCTGCATAATCTTCATATGTCGTAAGAGGAATTACTTTTCTAAAATCACTAAAAGACTCAATCTTTTTGCCTTTTAATATTGATTGAGCCAGTTTTGTATCTTGCCATAATGCAATTTGCTCCTTAAGCAAGCTGTTTTGTATCTGCATATATTGTTCTATATTTAGATCTAAGAACGAACAATATTCATCATACACTTCCTTTTTGCCTAAAGTTCTTAATTTTTCCTCAAATTTCATTTTCTTCCCCTAAAATAATTTAAACATGAATTAATGCTAGCAAAAGTAGGTATCAAAAAAGGTACATAAGTTTTATATTTATAATAATCATCAAATATTATCATGAAAATATACTTATCTTGGAAAACGATATATATATAATTCGATAAATTATACAAGATCGTAATCCAAAGCCATTCCTTGTCTTGAAAAGCTATTAGCAATCCTAGATACATGATCAGCAAGGTCCAAAACCCTGGATGACGGCATAAAGAATAAACTCCCTTATCATAAACTTTAAACTTATCATTTATATAAGTATCTTTAAAATCCAAGGCAAAAAATAAAACATAAATGGTTGAAGCTAATCCAACTAAAGCAATCATTATACCAAAGATATTTTTTATGGGCATTATACAATAATAGATCGTAGTTATGCCTATTAAACTGCTTCCGATAAGAAAGAATTTTTTTAAAATGATATTATTCCATCGTATTTGGTTATAATCATAAATAAAAAATAAACAAAATCCTAATATACCTAGATACTTGATCATATATGCCCCTTAAATTTTATTATAGTTATATTCTTGATAAATGCAACAAAAAATAACCATTAATCATAATTTTGCTATAAAAAAAGAAAAAAGCGTCTATTTAACGCTTTTAATCTTTACTTCATAAGGTTTATCAACATTAACAGTTACTGTAGAGCCTACCTTCTTATCTAAAATAGCTTCAGCTAAAGGTGTTTCATTTGATAGCTTCCCATTAAGCGGATCAGCTTCAGTCGTACCTACGATCGTATATTCGTGTTCGCTATGTAAATCTAGAAATTCTAAAGTAACCGTAGAGCCAATTCTTACTGTACGGCTTCCGCCTTTTTTCGTATCGATCAGCTCATAATTTTGTAACATTACTTCCAGATCAGCAATTCGTGCTTCGACCTTTGCTTGTCGATCTCTTGCCGCATCATAATCTGCGTTTTCAGACAAGTCACCTTGTGCACGCGCTGCTCTTAATTCTTCTTTAACTTCATCACGTACTACGTGAACTAAATTTTGATATTCATCTTGTAAATCTTTAAGTCCTTCCGCCGTGACGTAAATCTTATCTTCCATTGCCATGTTTACTAACTCCTTAATTTACTAAACGATTATATCACAGAGTGATTAAGAATACTAGAAATTTTCGTGATCAGCAAATCAATTGCAACGACATTATGACTTCCTTCGGGAATTATGACATGTGCATATTTTTTGCTTGGTTCCACAAATGATTCATGCATAGGTTTTACAGTAGCAGTGTATTGATCAATAACAGATTGGATCGTACGACCACGTTTTTCAACATCTCGCTTTAATCGTCTTATAAAGCGAATATCAGCATCGGTATCAACAAATACCTTAATATCAAGCAGATTTCTTAATTTTTCATCTTCTAGTACAAATAATCCTTCTAAAATGATTACATCGCAAGCTTCAATAATCTCGTATTGACGGCTTCGCGTATGATGAACAAAATCATAAATTGGCTTTTTAATGCTATTTCTGTTCAAAAGTTGATTTAAATCTTGAATAAGCAAATCATTGTCAAATGCTAATGGATGGTCATAGTTGGTCAAAACTCTTTCTTCCATCGTTAGATGACTTTGATCTTTATAGTAATCATCCTGGCGGATAATTACGACACTTTTTTGATCATCAAACGCATCACTTAATATTTTCGCAATTGATGTCTTACCCGATGCACTTCCTCCTGCAATACCGATTATGATAGGCTTCATCATCTTTCCTCCTATTTTAGATATTTTTCGACATTTGTTAAATGTTCTTCATAGGTCTTTGCATAATAAACGGTTCCATCACCGTATACATCAGCCATAAAATATAAATAATCATTGTTTTGCGGTTCTAGTACCGCTTCTAAGGCCTCAGTTCCTGGATTAAGAATTGGTCCTGGTGGTAAGCCTTGATACATATAAGTATTATAAGGCGAATCATAATTTGGATTAGCTTCACATTTAAACCAATCATCATCTTTTTCAATATCTAAAGCATAGCATACTGTAACGCTTGATTGTAACGGCATATCATTTTTCATGCGATTATAAAAAACCTGGGCAATCATTTTCATATCTTCGATCTTACTTGCTTCATATTGTACAATGCTGGCTAAAGTATATATTTGATGGATGCTTATATTACTTTGAGCCATTTGTGATGCAAATTGCTCATATACATTTAAGGTTTGATCCAAGATCTTACGTGTAACAGCATCTGCCGTAGTTTCTCTATCAAATTCATAAGTATTAGGACATAGATATCCTTCGAGTAATATTCTTGCATCAGCATTAAAGATTTCTTCCGTTAAAAACGGATAATCATTCATCAAAGAGCGTATATAATCTTCATCATTCCAAAGAGCCAATAATTCATCTTCTGATACATTAGTTCCTTCAGCAATCTTTTGGGCGATATGTTTAGCCCAATCTCCTTCAACAAAAGTCAATCTAATGCCATTGCTAAGTGCTGCGGTTGAAGAGTTGACTATTTCTAAAATGGTCTTAGCATCATTTTGAGCATTTAATATATATGTTCCCATCTTAATATCAGTTAAACCATTTAGTTTGGCATATAGCAAAACCATATTAGCATCATTGATTAAGCCTTCATTTTGCATTCGCTGCAATACCGAACGAATGCTTTCGCCCTTTTCTACGGTAAACTCAACATCTTGCGCTGATTTATCAGCTGGTCCTAGACTGATGTTATAATAGCCAAAACATCCAGCTCCCAATAACAATATCAATATCAGGAAAATAGCCATCAAATTTTTGATTTTGAGCTTGCGGCGTTTAGTTTTCTTGCTCATCACTAAAAGCTCCTAATACTTCTTCACACATTTCCATTTCTTCAGGTGTTAGATCCATGTCAAGATCTCCTTCTTCATTATACTTTGCAGCATATACTTCAGTGCTTTCTTCATCTAAATCTGTAAATAAGACATAACTTATATTGGTAGCATCGTCATCAAAGGTGAACAGTATTTCCATTTCCTTTGTTGTTCCATCTTCTAATGTAATAAGCATGTGATTATCTTGCATAATTTCCTCCTAAATAAAGGGCATTTAAAAAAACGCCCTTAATGTCTATCCAAATAACTTTGTAAGATCTGAACGGCAGCCATCTGATCGATAACTTTTTTACGTTTTTTTCTCGATACATCTTGTGCCAATAACAATCTATTAGCTGCCATGGTCGTCATTCGTTCATCGATCATAATAACTTCCAAGCCAATAGATCGTTCTAATTTTTCTTTAAATTCTAAAGCAATATTAGCTCTGATACCTATATCACCGTTCATATGTTTAGGTAATCCTAGAACGATTTTTTCAGCGCCTAATTCTTTGCATAGTGTTTTGATTCGTGGTATTGCATCATCATTTTGTTCATCAGCAAAACGTATGGTCTCAACGCTACGTGCTATCATTCCTAAAGGATCACTAACTGCCACACCACAGGTAACACTTCCTAGATCTAATCCTAAAACTCTCATCAATTTTATTTATGTCCTTCTAGATAGAAGCGAACAAGCTCTTCGATCAATTCATGTCTTTCTACTGATTGAATGATGCTGCGAGCATTCTTATGACTTGAAATATAAGCTGGGTCATTGCTGATCAAATATCCTGCCATTTGGTTAATAGCATTATATCCTCTTTCTTCCAACGCTTCTTGAGTAAGCTTCAAAACCTGCTTAATATTTTCGCGGCGGATCCGATCAGAATTAAAGCTCATTGTTTCAGTTAAATCTCTATTATTAGCCATATTTATCACTTCCTTTATTAGTTCTAATTATACTTTTAAAACATCTAACTTTCAAGCATGTGATGAAAAATAAATAAAATTTAACAATTATATGATATGAAATCCATTTTCATCGATGTACATATCCATTTTTATATCATGTTCCGCACTCGGAAATAATTCGGTTGAAACGGTTTCTGTAAAGCACAATGCCATTTTGAAACCACGATAATTACTAAGATAACGATCATAATAGCCTTGACCATAGCCTATACGCGTACCTTCCACATCCAAAGCTATACATGGTATAAGCATAACGTCAATTTGCTCTTTGTTAACCATTCTACATGTTTGTTTAGGTTCCATGATGTTAAAATGCCCTTTACACATATCATTTATACTGTCAACAGCATAAAAATCCATATATTTACCTTGAACACGAGGGAAACACAAATTAATGTTTTGGTTAAGAAGCGTTAGAGTTTGTACTTCATTAGGCAAACTAGCAAAGCAACCAATCATCTTTGCATTCTTAATGATTGGTTGCTTGATTAAATGATCAATAATGATCATGCTCTTGGTGTCTTTATCATTTATTTCTTTTCTGATCTTTTGATAATATTCTCGTAATTGATTTTTATTCTGCATTAATTTTAGCCTTAACCATAGCTAGTACTTCATCAACCTTGGTGATATCTTTGCCTCCAGCTTGAGCCATGTCTGGTTTACCGCCACCATTACCATTGCTCATCAATGCTGCCGCTTTGACGATATCGCCAGCTTTGAATCCTTTTTCGATGACATCTTTGCTTAACGCGCAAACATAAGTGATCTTATCTTGCGATATATTGGCAATGAAAACAAAAGCGTTTGCAGCTTTATTGCGCAATGCTTCAGCATATAATTTGATATTATCAGCATTTTCAAGCTTTAAGATAATCGTCTTGATCCCTTTTATGGTCGGAGCATTATTTACTACTTCATCTGCTTGCAACATCATCATCTTTTCTTGTTGCTTAGCAGCTTCTTTTTTCAATTGAGCATTTTCTTGCATTAGTTGCTCGATCTTTTCTTCAATAACTGCGGCATTTTTAAGCTTTAAGATCTTTGAAATATCACTTATGCGTTTTTCACTATGAACTAGATCATGATATGCTGCCATCTTGGTCTTAACAACGATCCTTCGGGTACCGCTACCAATGCTCTCTTCACTTACGATCTTGAAAACACCTAATTCACTTGTGTTTGAAACATGGGTTCCACCACAGAATTCACATGATGCTGCGCCCATTGTTACCACCCTTACAGTGTCACCATATTTTTCATCAAATAGTGCTATTGCATTACGTTTGGACGCTTCTTCCACGCTTAGTACTTCAGTTGTTACAGGTATTTCTTGCATGATATAATCATTCACTATTTCCTCAATAGCTTTTAATTGTTCTTCGCTTACTTTTTCAAAATGTGTAAAGTCAAACCTTCCGTATTCATCACAAACATAAGATCCAGCTTGTGCGATATGATCACCTAAAACCTTGATCAAGGCACTTTGCAGCAGATGCAATGATGAGTGGTTAGCTTTGATCTTGATACGTTTTTCGGCATCGATCTTACCGGTTAATTTATCGCCTATCGTTATTTTTCCTTTGACATTTGTGATATGATGCAGATGCTGTTTATGTGGTGCTTTTTTCACATCTTTAACTTCTGCATAAAAATCATCGTTTTTTAATGTACCGGTATCACCGACTTGACCGCCACTTTCCGCATAGAAACAAGTATTATCAAGAACCACTTCTCCATCATCATCTAAGCTATCTACTTTATGACCATTCTTAAATAAGCCAATGACCGTTGCTTCACAAGTTAGATTTTCATAGCCGATAAAATCACTTGGCGTAATAAAATCCATCAGATCTTTAGATTGGCTAGCCATTGATTGAGCATCATCACGAGCATTTCGTGCTCTTTCTTTTTGTATTGCCATTTGTTTTTCAAAACCTTCGATATCTACCGTATATCCAGCATCCTGAGCTATTTCTGTTGTTAGTTCCTTTGGAAAACCGTAAGTATCGTACAATTTAAAGACGCTTTCGCCATCGATCAACTTCGAAATTGCATTCTTTTCCATTACTTCTTTTAATAATTTTTCACCATTAGCTAAGGTTGCATGGAAGGTTTCTTCTTCAGTTTTTACTAATTTTTCGATCAAGGAAACTTTTGCTTGAAGATATGGATAATAAGCTTCCATATTATCAGCAACGATCTTTACTAGCTTGTACATGAAAGCTCCTTGGATCCCTAATTTTATACCGTAGCGAACTGCGCGGCGCAATACACGACGCAAAACATAGCCTCTTCCTTCATTAGAAAAATTAGCACCATCAGCTAAAGCAAATGTAACAGTTCTTATATGGTCTGCTATGACACGATAAGCCATCTTATATTCGCCTTCATATGGATGCTTAGCCATTTTCTCACAAGCATGAATGATAGGTAAGAATAAATCGGTATCAAAATTTGTTTCGCCATCTTGTATTAACGCAACTAGTCTTTCAAGACCCATACCAGTATCGATATTTTTTTGTGGTAATTCCTTGAAATCTTTTCGATCTACGCCTTCTTTAGCGTCATATTGCGAAAATACGACATTCCAGACTTCGATGTATCGATCATTTTCCATTTCTTCAAAAAATAATTTTTCTCCTAAGCCTTCTGGATCGTATTTTTCACCACGATCATAGAAAATTTCACTATCAGGTCCTGAAGGTCCTTCACCGATCTGCCAAAAGTTATCATATGTTTTCAAGATGTGTTTAGGATCTAAGCCTATTTTATTGACCCAGATATCATATGCTTGTTCATCATCAGGATAAACCGTTACATAGATACGTTTAGGATCAAAGCCAATCCATTCAGGGCTAGTTAAAAATTCCCAAGCAAACTTCAAGGCATCTTCTTTGAAATAATCTCCTATAGAAAAATTACCTAACATTTCAAAAAAGGTATGGTGCCTTGCTGTTTTACCTACATTTTCGATATCATTTGTTCTTATTGATTTTTGGGCGTTCGTAATTCGATTACATGCTGGTTTTTCTCTTCCATCAAAATATTTTTTTAAGGCTGCTACTCCTGCATTGATCCATAATAACGTTGGATCATCATGAGGAATCAAGTTTGCGCCTGGTTCGACCATATGCCCTTTACTTGCAAAAAAATCCAAAAACATTTGACGAACCTGATTTCCAGTTAAATTTTTCATAATATCCTCCATTTCTTTACTTTTTAATTTGATTGCAAAAAGCTTAGAACATATCAAGCAAATAAACTCTAATTCAATGAACGTTTTCCTAAAGATTAAAAACTTGCTTTGCATCAGGTATTCGCTTTTGCTCAAAATAAAAAAGTTCCTAATTAAAATTAGGAACGAAATTTCCGCGGTACCATCCTATTTCATATCACACAAGATATGCTGCTTAATTACCTGATAACGTTAGGAAACGGCGCTGATTAGGCGCTCTATGAAGTAGCTTCCCCGAACATTTGACAAAGATTTGCATCAACCATCTTCTTTCTGAAAGTCAAACTAGTTAAGGTACTTATCTTCAATACGATTTACTAAATAATGATAACATAAAATTTAAATTTATCAAGGTTGTATTTACGTTTATTATTTATCTTATTTTTAGCCGTAAGCCTAAGGTCGTTTGCCTTAAATGTTTTTCTTTCAAAGCTATAGCATCAAAAAAAACATTTTTATCACCTAGCAAGATCAAACTTTTTTTAGCTCTTGTTACAGCGGTATAGATCAGCCGTCTTTGCATCATGATGCTTTGCTCTTTGAATAAAGGAATAATTACTATTGGATATTCGCTTCCTTGAGATTTATGAATAGTAATGCAATAAGCTAAAGTAATATTATCGAAAAAATCATGTGTATAGTCGACATAAATGTCTTCGAAGCGTGCAATTATATGTGCTTTATCATCATATTCATCCGGTAATACAATTTCTTCGATTATTCCTATATCGCCATTATAAACATCATCATCTGGCTGATTTTTAAGTTGTAAGATCTTATCATGTTCGCGAAAGGTAATTCCATTATGCTTTATTTCCTTTTTATGAGGATCAAAAGGATTAAACTGTTTTTGTAAAGCAGCATTAAGATTATCAACACCGCTGATCCCTCTATACATAGCTGATAATACCTGTACATCATTTACATCATAGCCTTTTTCAAAAGCATTGTGGACAATTTGCAAGATAAGCTCTTTTAATTGATATCGCTCACAATCAAAAAAGCGTAAATCATTATGATAATTTGCAAATGCAACATTATTATGAGTAATATCAAATGCAAGATTAGCAATATCGCTTCCTTCTTTTTGACGATAAATATGGGATAAGCACACAACAGGACATAATTCTGATGTCATCAGATCATTGAGCAAACTTCCCGGACTTACTGAAGGTAATTGATCTACATCACCAATTATACATATTTTTTTAACATTTATGCTTGCTAAGCACAAATTAGCGAACAAATAATTATCAACCATGGAAAACTCATCAATTATCAATACGTCTACATCTAAAGGATTTTCTGCGTTTTTCCCAAAAGTATTAGTCTCTAAATTCCATTGCAGCAGCGAATGAATCGTTGAGGAACGTACATCACATAATTGGCTTATCCTTTTGCTTGCTCTTCCCGTAGGCGCAATGCACACTATTTGATTTGATGGATATAGTTTTTTAAATAGATGTGTCAATGCTTTAACAACAGTAGTTTTACCAGTTCCTGGTCCCCCAGTAAGGATCATCATATCATTAGAAAAAAAAGTTTCGATGGCTTTTAGCTGCAGATCATTATAAGTTATCTCTTTTTGCAAGTTATGCAATTCTTCAGCATATATATCTTCATCATATGGATCTAAACTTTCACATGGGAACTGGTTAAGATATGCAGCTATCTGCAATTCTGCCTGATATTGACTTGGATGATAAATTCGACTTTCTTCTTTAATAAGATGAACATTCAGTATTGCTAACTGTAAAATCTCGTGAAAATCATCATCATTTATATGCTCATGGTAAATTAAAGCCAAGATATCTTCTTCAACGAAGGTATCACCTGTTTTCATTCCATAATTCATGACTTCATTTACTAAATATGCTTCTTTTCTTAATGGATCATGAGGATCAAAACCTAGATGCATTGCCAATTTATCTGCTGTTTTAAAGCCAAAACCATCTAATTCATATATTACGCGATAAGGATTTTCACTTACTTTAGCAATAGCATCTTTACCGTATGCGATATTTAAACGCATGATATTGCGCGAACCAACGCCATATGTAGAGAAAAATTGTATTGTTTTTTCTAGAACATCATCCATGCTGGATAACCCTTCGCAAATTGCCTGTTTTTTCTTTTCTGTCATTCCAGGAACGACATCTAAAACATTAAGATCAGTACGTATTTTTTGTAAAACGTCACATCCTAATATTTCAACGATCTGTTGTGCACTTTTTTTCCCAATTCCTATAAATTGCGGTCCTGACAACAGTCGAACAATGGCATCTTCATCAGTAGGTAAACATTTTTCATAACTATTCACGTTGAATTGCAGTCCGTAACGAGGATGTTCAATATAGTCACCAACAAGGTGATAGCGAAAATCTTTTTGCAAACCGTAAAGCATACCCGTACAAATAATATTTTTTTCATTTAATTTTTCTAATTTAAAACTTATGACTGCATAGCCATTGTTCTGATTGGCATAAATAATGTGCGCTAATTTTCCATATATATCTTCCATATTTTAAACCAAAAATAACAATACCCCGATCAAATTATTCATCATATGCAACAATATAGCTGAGGCAAAGTTATCCTTTCGATAATAATAGCGGCATATAACCAATCCCATCAAGCTATATGTGATAATATTAACTAAATCACGATAATTTCCTAAAATTAAAGAGGAAAAAACGTGTATACCGCCAAAAGCAATGCTGCTAACTAAAGCAGGAAGCCAAAAATGGTTCTTAATAAATGTTCTAAAGATTGCTAAGCGAAAAATAGTTTCCTCTACGATAGGAGCGAAAATAATAGAGCTGAAAGCTGTATACCAAAAAAATGATGTTAGCATTTGATCTACCATTATTTGATTTTGACTACTCTCGATCTTAAAAATGAGATAAATAACCAACGAACAACATACATTGACGCATAATAAAAGTAAGGTTTGACCAAAAAGTTCTAATAAATTATGCCATAGATCATCCTTAAATCGCTTAAAACCATCAATAATAATCTCTTTGGTGCAATAATAAATAAATGCAAGATAAATAAGATCAAAAATAAAATATATGACCATTTCATCAAAACCATTATATAAGGCAATGACCAGCGATAATAACGGAAAGATAAAATTGTAGCCTATAAAATAACTAAGCAGCAAAAGAACGCTTTTCTTTCGTGAGATTTGCAGACTATTCATGAGCATTCCCCTTTAATTTTTCCTTTAATCTTTCTTCGATGGTTATACCATTATAATAAACTTGATCGATCACACCGCCACCTAAGCAAATATCATTATGATAAAAAACGGCTTCTTGACCACTAGTAACTGCTTTTACTCCTTGGTTATATGTCAAACGAACATGAGTAGCATCTATTTTTTCTAAAATGACCGGATTATCCATTTGACGATAGCGAAACTTAGCACAACATTCGATCTTATCTTCAACATCACATAACCAGTTTACATCGGAAACAATGCAACTATTGCTTAAAAGCCATACGTTATCATCTCCACTTGCAACATATAATTCATTTTTGATAACATCTTTGCCTACGACAAACCATGGTCCTCCTGCACCACCGATATCCAATCCTTTGCGTTGACCGATAGTATAGAATAATACGCCTTCATGCTTCTTTAAAACTCGTTTGCTATCAATATCAATGATATTACCAGGTTTACTTGGTAAATAATTCTGCAAGAAAGCTCTAAAATTTCTTTCACCAATAAAACATATACCGGTGCTATCTTTTTTTCTCGCAATGGATAATTCTAATTTTTGAGCATATTCACGAACTTGAGGCTTATCAATTTCACCTAAAGGAAATAAAGTATAGGCTAAAGCATCACGGGAGATCTGACATAAAAAATATGTTTGATCTTTATTTAGATCATGAGCTTTTTTCATTACTGCTTGGCCATTGATAATTTCTTTTTTTGCATAATGACCAGTTGCTATGGCTTCAAATCCTCTAGCTTTTGCATATTGTAAAAAACTATCAAACTTAATATATTTATTACACAAAATATCAGGATTAGGCGTTCTGCCCTTTTTATATTCATTTAAAAAACATGCAAAAACGTGATCCCAATATTCCTTGACAAAATCAACGCGTAATAAGTCAAGGCCTAAGCTGTCTGCTACGCTTTTAGCATCCATATAATCTTTCTCTTGCGGACATACATCATCTTCGATCGTAGGATTTCCCAAGAAATCATTATTTGCCATTGAATCCCAATTACGCATAAAACAACAAGTTACATCATGTCCCTGTTCTTTTAAAAGGTATGCTGCTATGGCAGAATCTACTCCACCAGATAATCCAACCAATACTTTCATAATAAACCTTCTTTCTATCCTCAATATTTTAAAAAACTAAACTTTCGTTTAGTTTCTTAGTTTTTGGCATCCATCCCAATTGGGACACTGTTCATTACAGGCGTTTTTTGCGATTCTTCTTAATTCAGTTGGAATAAATGCATCGATCTCTTCTTCATCAAATCCCACTTGAAATATCTTTTCATTTAAAATGATCGGTCTTTTAAGAACGCTAGGATTATGCCTGATAAAATCTACTAATTGGGTAGTAGACATTGAATCAAGATCTATTTTATTTTCTTGAATGATCTTTGATCTTTTAGAGATGATATCGTCGGTTCCATTTTCACTACGATTTAAAAGATGACGAATCTCTATTTCGTTTAATAACGTTGTAAAGATATTCTTTTCGATGTATTTTAAATTGTGTTCTTTTAACCATTTTTTTACCTTACGGCAACTAGCACACCCAGGAGATGTATATATAACAATCATAATGATCCTCCATCATTACTGTAATTATATCATCATTAACTTAAACTTGCATTATCAAATAAATTATGTTTAAATGTTAATAAGAGTTATGATCAAAAAATTAGTAGATATCAATAAATAGCAAACAGAAAGCTGATGGATGATGCAAATCAGCATTTATTATATTCGAAATTGGGTTTTTGTAACACTCAAGATAGCAATAGTTATCTTCGGTATGCTTGGCCGTTATCAATAAGTGATCCTATTTGCAGGATAAAATGGGTGGTACCGCGACAAATGTCGTCCCATATTCTGGTACTTTTTTTATTTTAGGGAGGAAATATTATGAAAAGAATGTTAAGTGGAATAAAACCTACTGGTCAGTTGACCTTAGGAAATTATATTGGTGCCTTACGCAATTTTGTTAAATATCAAGATGATTATGAAATGTTCGTGTTCATCGCTAATCTTCACTGCATTACCGTATATAACGAACCTGAAGAATTAAGAAAAAACCTTAAGGACTGCGTTGCTTTATATCTAGCCTGCGGCTTAGATCCAAAACGTTCTTGCATTTTCTTACAAAGTGATGTGATGGAACATGCTCAATTAGGTTTTATCATGTGTTGCAATACTTATCTTGGTGAACTTAATCGTATGACCCAATTTAAAGATAAACAAGCAAAAGGTGAACAAGGTCTAACAGGAGGCATCTATACCTACCCAGCATTGATGAGCGCTGACATCCTTATGTATGATGCAGATTATGTTCCAGTTGGTGAAGATCAAAAACAGCATGTTGAATTGTGCCGAGATACTGCTATTAGATTTAATAATCGCTATGGAAAATCATTTAATATACCAGAACCAGTAGTTGCAAAAGTAGGTGCTAAGATCATGTCACTGAGCGATCCTACCAAAAAAATGAGCAAGTCAGAACAAACTAACAAAGGCTGTATCTATCTTTTAGATGATCTAAAAAGCGTAAGAAAGAAAATCATGGCAGCCAAGACCGATGATATCGCTAAGGTACAATATGACCCTCAGCAACAGCCTGGTATTAGTAATCTTATGACCATTATTAGTGCTTTGACTAATCAAAGCTTCGATGATATCACCAAAAACTTTGAAGGAAAAGGATATGGAGAATTCAAAAAATATGTCGCAGATATCGTTTGTGAAGAACTAGCAATGATCCAAGAGCGTTATGCTGAAATCATAAACAATAATGTAATTAAAGAAGTATTGGCTGAAGGCAAAGCACGAGCTGAAAAAATTGCTAGTAAAAAGTTAGATCAGATTCAAAGAACCATAGGAATAGAAATCAAATAAATAAAAAAGGTTTGAAATCAATGATCCATCATTTGGATCATAACAATTTCAAGCCTTTTTAAATAATTTTTTCTTTTATAAGTAATTCTATTACTCGACATTCACGTTCAAGCATTATCCGATCCGTTTTTTGATGGTCATGCTCACGATTAGTTTTTATAACGGTTAATGGATCAACATAACAAAGGCAAAATCCAGCTTCTTTTTCATAGTCATCCAATTTATTATCTACTTTTATATCTTCAATTTGACATAGATAATAATAATTGTCTTGGACAAAGATCCCACCCTCTTGACCTTTTTG
The DNA here is from genome assembly GCA_944326795.1 of uncultured Erysipelotrichaceae bacterium. Lineage (GTDB taxonomy): Bacteria > Bacillota_I > Bacilli_A > Erysipelotrichales > Erysipelotrichaceae > JALEVB01. Next base: position 32,687 of record CALVFJ010000007.1, on the reverse strand, counting down.
CTTACGCTTAACAAGGCCATATGGTCTTACACTTGATTTAATGATCTGCAGCCCTACTTCTTCTTTAGTTTCTCTGATCATAGCTTCCTGGGGATCTTCATCATTTTCAATACCTCCACCAGGAAATTTATAATAATCATAACGCGAACTATAGACCATTGCTAATAGCTTGTCTTTTATGATTATGCTTCTAGCTGAATCACGAACAATCTTATGAGCATTTGGATCATAATCCTTTAGATCAATTTTAAATAACAAACGCATCATTCTATAGGTTTTTGATAATAGTTACCAACAATGCCATTGCTAGCTGAAATACTTATAAAAACATGATCATCTACAGATCTAATTATTTCTGTCACGCCTTTTAGCTGATAAGTATTTATGGTCATAAATAACAAACTTTTTTCTTTATGACTGTATTCACCGATACCGTTTATCTTTGTGATACCATGTCGAAATTCCTTGAAAATTGCTTTTGACACTTCTTCGGGTTTTTCAGTGATGATAAATAGATTAGATAACTTATAGCGTTGATGCAATGTATTGATGACCTGGGTGCTAACGAATTGGAAAATAATTGAATATAATGCTTGATTCCAACCAAATAGCAAACCGGCAACACATAAGATCAAGCCGTTAAATACCATTACATAGTTCCAAGTTGGTTTATTATATTTCATGCTAGCAACAATCGCGATAAAATCAGTTCCCCCACTGCTTGCATCATTTTTTAAAGCAATCCCTATTGCCAAACCATTTAAGATCCCGCCAAAAACAGCTATCAATAAAATATCCTCAGTAATGGTAATCTTTGGACAATAAGCAGTAAGAAGCGAAGTTAAACTATACCAAATGACCGTTAAAATCAAAAACTTCTTTCCTAACTTTTTGTAAACCAATATGGTAACGATTGCATTTAAAATAAAAAAGATATATCCAAATTCAACGTTTACATTGAAGTATGATGATAATATCAACGAAATAATGCGCGACATTCCGGCAAAGCCACCCGGAAATAAGTTACCACTGGTTACAAAGGTATTCATAGCTACGGTATATATCAATGCTGAAAATATAACCATGAATAATTTTTTTACGTCTTCTTTACTATTAAAAATCATTTTCCTCATCCTTAATCTCAACTTGTTCGATCTGCTTGAATCTAGATATGATTTTTTGATAAGTAATAGCTAGATTTTGCATATCTTTATATGTTTTTTCAAAGTCCTTATTTATATTATCATATCTTTGTTCAAAGCGTTCAAATTCTTTTGCTAATTTTACAAATTCCTGTTGAATAAGCTTTACTTTTTCATTACGTTTTTGATCAAGATAAATAGCTTTGATTGCTGTGATATATGCCATCAAGGTCGTTGGCGATACGATAAAAACATGCTGTTTATAGGCATGCTGAACAACATCATCAAATTGTCCATAAATCTTAGCAAACACCGCTTCAGCTGGAACGAACATATATGCAATATCTGCTGTTTCTTCTGGAATGATGTATTTTGTTGCAATATCATCGATATGTTTAATTACATCTCTACGAAAGATCTGTTGCGCTTTATTCTGTTCTTCTTTACTTAGATCATCATTCATCATGCGATTAAAATTTTCCATTGGAAACTTGGAATCAATACACAAGATGCCTAATGGTTCACTAGCAAATAGTACGGCATCTGCAATGAAACCATTAGATAAACGATATTGCTTCATATACTGATGATCGTTTTCTCCATATATATTTGCTAATAAATCGTATAATTCAGCTTCTCCCCATGTACCTCTTGTCTTTTTATCCGTTAGCACATTTTGCAAAGAATTAATATCAAGTGCCAATGTACGCAAACTTTCTTGTGTTTGATCGATCTTGGTCATTTGCTTGATCAAACTATTAAAAGATTGATTAGTTTTTTCAAAACTTTGCTGAATTCCTGAGCTTACTTGTTTCTCAATGGTCATTAATCGTTCATAAGTTGTATTATTTAATGAGTGAAGATCTTGTTTTAAGCTATTGATAAGATTGTGTTCAAAATTATACAAATTTTGATCGATATTATCCTTAAACGTTTGCATATCTATGTATTGGTTTTGTTTTTGTTCTTGCATCAATTGTTTAAAATTGCTTTGCTGACGATCATTGCTTATTTTAAATAAAAAGCCCAAACATATGAAACCAACCAACATTATTAATAAAACAATCAATATATCCATTTTCGAAAATTCCCCCGCTGTTTTTCTAAATATTGCAAATATTGTCGTGATCTTTTGAATTGTTTATCGATGATACGATAATTAAAATCAATTATTTCCGTTTTACCATTAAAGAGCTTTAATGCCGTTTGCTGAGGGTTAAGCTGATGATAAGCAAAAAGAGCGTGATAATTGATGTAAACACACTCATCATTTTGTTGGCTTGTCGTTGGCATCAATAAAATCTCGTCATTAATCATGATGCAACATTTCTGCTTAACATTTAATGCAAATTTAAAGGCATCTACTCTACCTTGCATGCTCGATCCATTAAGTAGGCACCAATATGAAATAACCTTAAATGGTTTATCAGCAAATACATGTTGCTGACCATCTAAGGTTAAGACCAATGTTTGATTATTTATTTTATCATATTTAACAATTGCCACAATCTTCATGGCAATTTCCATCACATTGACATGAGTTTTCATCATTACAATTACCACCACAGCATCCTTGAATGCTTTCTAAAGCTAAAGTATCAATGGCAAAGCATTCAATTTCGATCATAGCACCTTTTGGCAATGCTTTAACTTCTACGCATGAACGAGCAGGATAAGGAGCATCAAAAAATTCTCCATATATTTTATTTACGGTATCAAAATGTGATAGATCCGTCATATAGATGGTAGTTTTGACAACATGCCGAGGTTCAAGATATTTCTCTGCTAACAATGCTTGAATATTATTTAAGCATAGCTTTGTCTGTTCTTCAATTGTCTCTCCCATTTTTTGCGTGTTTGCATCAATTGGCAATTGTCCAGAAATATAAATAAAATCTCCTAGTTTTAAACCACATGAATATGGTCCCACAGCTTTAGGGGCATTTTTACTTTTTAATTCTTCTCTAAACATCATTAATCTCCTTCTTATATTTTTTAGTATAGGTAAATTTTTATGTTTTAGCAATCATTTTGCTTATTCATACTCATCGCTATCTTCATTATCATCTGTAAAGTTATAGTATTCGTCTTCCATCTGACGGATTTTTTTAGCATGATGCTGACTAAATACTGAAATCATAAAAATAAAACATGCGCCAATTATAAAAACTAGAAATATCAAAGACAAAAAATCATTCATATTTTCTATCATGGTAACACCTATCTTTCCAACCAGTCTTCGCCTTTGATGCATTCATGCTTGCTCAATCCTGGGTAATCTAGTTGTCGCAAGACTTCATAAACACAAATTGCCACACAATTACTTAAATTTAAGCTTCTAGCATTAGCTACCATTGGTAAACGAAAACAATGATCCAGATCATGAGATAAGATCGATTTAGGTATGCCTGTGCTTTCTTTCCCAAAAATCAAATAAATATCACCTTTCAACGCTGTATAATCAAATGATGCAGGCGATTTTTTACCATAGCGTGTGATGTATATATATTGCGCGGGATTCTTACTGGTAAAATCATCCCAGTTTTCATAAATGGTATAATCACAAACATCACGATAATCCATTCCTGAACGGCGAAGATGTTTTTCATCCATACTAAAACCTAAAGGTTTTATCAAATGTAAACGACAATTAGCAGCCATGCAGGTCCGCATGATATTTCCAGTATTTTGCGGAATTTCGGGTTCATATAAAACAACATTAATCATCGATTTTCTGCTCCTTTTTTTAATCCATAAAATGTCAAACCTAAAATAAAAACAAAGCTAACAATAATCACAGCTACCAGATCAAAGAAAAAACATTCTGGGACGATCTGGATCAAAATATCTGTATTAGGATCGAGGAAAAATAAATCATTTGTAAAAAATAAATAATGAAAATTTACCCAAAAATTTGAAAAATCTAAAAACGCATAAAAACTAATAGCTGCCACCATACCTAAAAATATAGCCAGCACTTTTTTATAACAAGTATATATCATCTGGACATCTGCAAATTTATTTATGATGAAACCAAGGATAAAAATGACAAAAGCGATATTTCTAACCATCATGGCATGCTGATATAAATTTTTTACATCGACCATATGGAGCTTTTCTTTTTCATTGAATACTTCGCGTTTTTGATTTTGAATGGTGGCTTCGATGGTAAGATCAGCATGATGATCTTTGATATAGCCTAATAAATGCTCTGTCACTGTGTTTAAATCTTCATCATTTATTCCAATTGATTCAGCTGTATTATTTTGCTTAAACTCATGAGCATAAAAAACATCATTAAACGCCCAAAAATCTATACAAGATAATAGCGCAGCTATAATAAAACATAATATAGCTACAAAATATATTATCTTATTTGGTTTCATTTAAATGCTCCAAAAGTTTTATCAAAGCGTTGTGACGATGGCTCACACTATTTTTAAGCTTAGGATCGACATTAGCTAAGGTCGTATGAAATGGTTCATAATAAAAAATAGGATCATAACCAAAACCGTTTGGACCTTCGATCTTTTTAGCTACGTTTCCTTCAATTGTTCCTTGAAAAACATACTCTTGACCATCCGGGTAACATAATGCAATTGCACAAACAAATCGACAGCTGCGATCTTTTTTATCTTGCATCATTTTTAGTATCTGAGAATTTTTGTATTCGTATGATGTATCATGCCCTAAAAAACGAGCACTATAAATTCCTGGCTGTTTATTTAAGGCATCAATCTCTAATCCACTATCATCGCTAATTGCGGGAATATGATATCTTTTTGCAATATATCGAGCTTTTATGAGCGCATTTTCTTCAAAACTTTGACCGTTTTCTTCAATTTCAATATTTTCTTCAAGATCATTTAAGCTTTTGATCTGATATCCTAATGGTTCTAACATAGCTTTAAATTCTGCAACTTTATGCATATTTGCCGTAGCAATAAATATTTCCATCACTAAACCTCTTTTTACTTTCCTAAAAATTATAACACATTATCGAAAAAAACATATAAAACCTTTGAAACTATAGGCAATATAGAGTAAAATAACTATGTTTAAGGGAGTAATAGAAAATGACAAATATTAGAACAAGATTTGCACCTAGCCCTACCGGCTATATGCATATTGGAAATTTAAGAACAGCCCTTTATGAATACTTGGTAGCAAAAAAAGATCCTAATGGCGTTTTCATGCTTAGGATCGAAGATACCGATCAAGGGCGTTTGGTAGAAGGTGCTACAGACATCATTTACGAGACATTAAAACAATGTGGATTAAAACATGATGAAGGTCCTGATGTTGGAGGAGATTATGGACCATATGTGCAATCAGAACGCATGAAATCAGGAATATATAAAGAATATGCGGAGAAATTAATTGCTTTAGGTGGTGCTCATTACTGCTTCTGTAATGAAGAGCAGATCGAACAACAACGACAAATCGCTACAGCACGCGGCGAATCATTCATTTATGATGATCCATGTAAAAACCTATCACCTGAAGAAATCGCTCAAAGAATTGCTAACGGTGAACCATATGTCATCAGACAAAATATACCAAGTGAAGGAACTACTACTTTCCATGATGAGGTATATGGTGATATAACCGTGGAAAATAGCACGCTTGATGAGTCTATCCTTTTAAAATCTGATGGTTTCCCTACATATAATTTTGCTAATATCATTGATGATCACACAATGAATATTACCCATGTTGTAAGAGGAAATGAATATCTTTCAAGCACGCCTAAATATAACTTAATATATGAAGCATTTGGATGGGATATTCCTACATACATCCATTGTCCGCCAGTTATGAAAGATGAACACCATAAATTATCAAAGCGTAATGGTGATGCCAGCTTTCAGGATCTAGTTGCTAAAGGTTATTTACCAGAAGCGATCATCAACTATATTGCCCTTTTGGGTTGGTCTCCTGAAACAGATCAAGAAATATATACATTACAAGAATTGATCCAAGCATTTAATGTTAAAAGGATCGGAACCAGCGGTGCGATCTTTGATATCGATAAACTAACTTGGATGAATGGAATGTATTTGCGCAACATGGAAATTCATGATTATCTTAAACTAGTAGATGAACATATCAAAAATGCTGTTAAAGGAAACTATGATCATCTAGCCATTGCAAAGATCTTGCAACAACGGGCAAATACCTTAAATGAGATAGATGAAATGCTAGATTTTTTTGATAACTATCCAGAATTTGATATAAACTTATATACAAATAAGAAAATGAAAACAAATCCCGAAATAGCATTAAATTCTTTAAAAGCGGCTTATGATATTTTAAATGATCTTGAAGATTGGTCTGAAGAAAGTCTACATGATACATTGATGAATCTTGTATCATCGCTTCAAATCAAAAATGGACAGTTATTATATCCGATTAGGGTTGCTTTGACCAACAAACAATTTACACCAGGCGGTGCCATTGAAATTGGTCATATCTTACAAAAAGAAGAAACATTGCGGCGAATTAAAGCGTCTATTACAAATTTAGAAAAATAGGAATATCTATGGAACTAAGAATTATTAATGACCTTACATTATATGACCAATTTGTCAAGAATAATCCTTATGTTCATTATATGAAAACCAGTATGTGGGCTAAAGTTAAAGCCAATCAAGGCTATAAAGCCCATTATATTGGTTTTTATTTACATGATGAACTAATTGCAACTGCTTTAGGATTAGAAAATAGTTATTTGTTTAATCGCTATCTATATATTCCAAATGGTCTTTGCATCGATTATGAAAACCATGAATTGTTAAGTGAGGCATTAAGCTTGCTAAAAGATTATGCAGCAAAATTACATCTAACCTTTTTACGAATCGATCCTAATGTTCAAAGATGTCCACGAGATATCATGGGCAATCAATTGCCTGGCTTTGATCATGATGATATTACCCAAACTATTGTAAAAAATGGTTTTGTCCATAAAGGCTATAATTTTGCATATGATGGCAGCTGGTATAACCGTTATACCTTGGCAATTGATCTAAATGATGATATTTCGCAAATTAAAAAACGTTTTAATAAGCAAAAAATTACCTCATTGAATCGTCACGCCATCATTGGCTTAACTACCCACATTGGTACATCTGCCGATTTATCTTATTTAAGTAAATTTGAAAAACAACTTTGTGCTATCCAAGGATTTAAACCAAATAAAATCAGTTATTTTAAAACTATTTTAGATGAATTTAATGATAACGCACGATTATATGTAACATCTTTAAATATCAAGCAAATGATCCAAGGCATCAATGATGAACTTGCATCTAAAAAATACGCCAAAGATCCGGAGGCTCGCAAAGCAAAAGAAAATGAGCTGACTAAGGCTATCGCCATTCAGCAACAGTATAAAAATAACGAAATAATCATCGCATGTGGTTTATTTTTATATTATGGCTGTAAGTCTTGGGATCTATATACCTATAACCATAAAGATTTTAATTTTTTAAAGCCGGTAGATAATCTTCATTGGTTCGCAATAAATGATCTAAAAGCACACGGAGTTACTTTCTATGATATGTGCGGATTCTCGGGTTTTACTAATAAAGATGATCCTCATTATGGGTTATATAACTATAAAAGATCTTTTGGCTCTCAATTTATTGAACATATCGGCGAATTTGATCATATTTATCAACCTATTAGATATAAGCTTTTCAAAAAAGAAAAAGTAATAAGTTATCATTTTCATCATAAGTTAAACAATATCATATATAAGAAATAACGATATTCCTTATGCAATACACAAAAAACCAGCTTACTTTTGGATTTAGATATTTTCTCATATTCAAAAGATATGCTGGTTTTTATGATTTCAGGCATTTTTGATAAATCATGATATCTTAAACACTAGATAATAATGCGTCATTAATATAAATATCTACCTACTTTTTGTTTATTACTTTTATTTAGCTTATGATACATTTCTGCGTTATTAGCTACATGAGACCAAAAAAAACGTGTATAGATTACACGTTAAATTTTTATATGGTGACTCGTACGGGGTTCGAACCCGTGAATGTTGCCTTGAGAGGGCAATGTGTTAAGCCACTTCACCAACGAGCCATAAAGAAGATACGAATATCTTCTTATGCAAGTGCTTTTTTAGCAGTTTCAACGATTGCTGCAAAACCAGCTTCATCATGAATAGCGATTTCGCTTAACATCTTACGATTAACATTAACATTAGCTAATTTTAATCCATGCATCAATTGAGAATAGCTGATATCATGCATTCTAGCTGCAGCATTGATACGAGCGATCCATAATTTACGCATCTCTCTTTTTGTTTGTTTTCTGCCGATATAAGAATAACGCAAAGAACGCATTACTTGTTCATGGGCTGTTCTATATAATAAATGCTTTGAACCAAAGTAACCTTTAGCAAGCTTTAAAACCTTTTTACGTCTGTTACGTGTAGGTGTTGATCCTTTTACTCTCATCTTATACCTCCTCTATTAACCTTGTAGTAATTGCGAAATTCTCTTCATATCGCTCTTACTAACAGTTGTTGATTTTCTTAATTGAACTTTTTGTTTGTGTGTTTTGTTAGCTGCAAAATGTGATACATAAGCATGCTGTCTTTTTAATTTTCCAGTGCCTGTTCTTTTAACACGTTTTGCTAATGTTTTTTTAGTTTTCATCTTTGGCATATCATTTTCCTCCTATTTATTCTTCTTTGGTGAAATAACTACTGACATTGTATTGCCTTCTAAAGCAGGAGCTTTATCGGCTTGAGCAATATCGCTCATAGCTTCAATAAACTCATTCATGACCTGCTTTCCAACTTCAAGACGTGTAATCATTCTTCCTCTAAATCGCATATCGATCTTGACCTTAACTCCTTGCGATGCCCATTTTCTTGCTTGCTTAAGTTTAGTTTCAAAATCATGAGTATCAATTACAGGAGATAATCTCAACGGCTTAACTTCGGTAACATGTTGATTTTTCTTTGCTTCTTTTGCTTTTTTTTGAGCTTCAAAGCGATATTTACCATAATCCAAGATCTTACATACCGGTGGCTGAGCATTTGGAGCTACACATAGCAAATCCAAATCTAGTTCAGCGGCTTTCTCTAATGCTTCTCTTCTGAACATCTTACCTAACTGTTCACCAGTAGGACCTATTACTAATACTTCTTTAAAGCGGATGTTTTCGTTGACCAATTCTTCAGTCATGTTGCGTTTACTGATAATAATTCACCTCCATAAATAATTAAAAAGTAGGATACGATAGCGCACCTACTAAACCTACATTTATCTTACGTAGCTTTTACCCATATCCATATGGTTATCGGGTGAGAAGAGGTGCTTCTACTTTCCACATTAATTAATTACCTTATATATACTACTCTATTTTTTATATTACGTCAAGCGTTTTATGCTTTAAAACCAATGACATCAATTGTGATAGATTTACATTTGATATTGGTCATCATAAAAATATTGTCATATATTGCTTTCTGTAGATTTTCACAAACCGTCTTAACGTTTGCTCCATATTTTAATGTTATACCAGTTTCGATTTCTAATTTATTCTTATTTACTTTGATCTGTACTGGTGTATCCTTATCATCGACAATATTTTCATTATCTTGTAATGAAATATCAACGATAGACTTAAAAACCGTTTTATTTAATGCGATCTTGCCAATTTCTTCGTTACTTCTTAATAATACATATTCTTCAGCCATATTATTTACCTCTTTACTTATTAGTATTATATCAATATATCTTAAAAAATGGAACTAATTTTACGGTGTAAAATTTCTTTGATAAAATCGATATCCTCAGCAAATTTATCATACGATGTATATTCTTCTTGTAGATTTTCAACAAATTCTCTAAATATGATCATCATGCGATAAAGCTTATCTTCATGAATTATTTCGATCTTGCCATTTTCTACTAAACAAATTGCTAGCTCTTTCATCAAGATATCTTTTGCTTTTTGACGTTCGATTTCAGGATATGCGTTAAAACTATTTTCATACCATGATGGTTGAGCAATCAACGATTTGATCACATTGATGAATTGCGTAAAATCTTGAATATTATTTCCAGATTGAATTGCAAATAACATAACGAAGAAAACATGCCATTCATAATCTACATTCATGATGCTTTCAAAATATTGTCCAATAACATTATTGAAAGGATCATCATGATGATATGGCAATTCAAGTTTTATTTCATCCGTAAAAGAAAAATCTGAGATTCGCAATAAATTTAAATGCTCAAAATATTCAACCATTTTGATTTGCGGTTGTTCTGCACTTAAAAAATCAGTAATATAAATAAATTGACTAAGGATCGATGAACATTTTTTAAAATCTATCGTAAAACCGATTTCTTCCGTTAATTTTATCATCAGCAGATCATTGATCGTTTTTGCCACAAACATCTTAAAATTATGCTCATCCATACCGATATAATCAGAATTGCTGCTTGTTGTTAATATTTCTTTATAAACGATTTCTAGTTGTCTATCAACTACATCAAGATTATCACGAATCGTTCCTAATATATTTTTCATAAAAGCATCATAAGCAACAAAATTAGTGTTTTTATATACCACCTGATGTTCCACTTCCGACCAAAAACTATGTACTAATGATTTGATCTGCAATTCAAAATTGACTTCTTTGCCTTGAAATAAATAATAACCATCAATACGGTAGATGGTAAAGCCATTACGTTGTAATTGGGGCTGAGGCATCCGTAAATTTAAAAAAACATTTTCATCATATAGGCATTGAAAATAATTATCATCATGTTGTTTAAAGATATCAAATAATTTATTATATATCCTTGACTCATCAGCGATAAAGCGGCATTCTATTATCAAACCAATAAGATCGCTTAAATTGCTAAGCGCTTCGTCTGGATCATCATATTTTAGATAAAACTTATTTCTGATCAATTTTTCTTTTAAAGATTCTTTTTGCTTTATCCTTGAAGAAATACGAATATATGACTGATCTTCAGCTTTCAATGCATCACGAAAAATATGCTTCAAAGCATTTTCTAAAAATTCATATGTTTGATAATTTTGTTCAAATTCAGCAATCGTTTGTTTGATAAAATCAAAAAGTGCTAATGTCATAATTACCTCTTAAAATAATCTTAAACCTTTAGGATATTTATTTTTTAGAATATTGCCATCGCCTTTAGCAAAACCGACATTTATTCCTTGATAACTTAATGCAACAAAGCCTTTAATGCCTTTAATAGCTAAAGTGTTTCCTCTTAAATAGTTTATCGTGTCTTTTTCATTTAATTCAATGGCATTTTGACAATTATTGGTCTTTGTCGTTTGAAACCCAACTGCTGTATAAAAATGTTGATGTGGTTCAAATCTTCCTTTTATAAGTTCGCCACACAACACTTGATTTCTAACCACTCGCAATCCTTTTAGATCCAGAAAAGGCTGATTACCAGCATATATTTTTCCATTATTCTCCCATAAATGAATAGGCTGTTCATACCAATTATCTTTTACAAATTTCATGGCATTTGGATCCAATACTGTCTTTTTTGATGGTATATATGTGGTATTACAAGAACCATGCTTTATCATCTTTGCCACAAAATGTCCTTCAGCTTCGTCCATAGGCAATAATCTGCGACATTTGCTCGTATCTATGTCTGTTTTAAATCCTGGCCTTCCCCAAGGAACTTCAATCTTTACCAATTCGATATCTGGATGTTTATTTATAAATTTTTCTATAACACCTTCATTTTCGATTTTATTCAAAGTACATGTTGAATATAGCATTGTCCCTTCTTTTTTTAGACATTTATATGCTTCTTCTAAAATTTGTAGTTGTCTATCGGCACATGATTGAACATGATTCAAGCTCCAATCAATAATGGCTTGATCACTTTTTTTGAACATTCCCTCACCAGAACAGGGAGCATCGATCAAAACACGATCAAAATAGCCATTAAAGAAACTACTTATTCTTTTTGGCTCTTCATTCAATATCAAACAATTATTGATGCCCCAGCGTTCGATATTGCTTAAAAGCTTAATAGATCTTCCTCTATCTATTTCATTTGCCACCAATAATCCAGTATTATCAAGATGCTGAGCAATCTGTGTTGCCTTTCCTCCTGGAGCGCTACACATATCTAATACTTTATCACCTTTTTGGATATCTAAAAGATCAACAACACTTGCTGCACTAGCTTCTTGAATATATATAAGTCCTTGTTTATGGAATATTTCATTACCTAATGATAAGGGAGATTTTAAAATATAGGCATTTTTAGCAAATGTAGATTGTTGGCATTCCAAAGAAAATATGTCAAAAAATTTACTAGGATCGATCTTTAAAGTATTGATCCGAAAGCCTTGATGAAATGGTTGTTCCAAACTTTGAAGATAAAGGCCAAACTCATCTTTTAGCATATCTTTCATATAATTTAAAAAATCTTTATTCATGATTGGTTAACATCTTCCTGACATGTTTGACATCTTGTTCTAATTGCAATGCTAAATTACTTTTATTGCTGAATTTTTTTTCATGACGAATAAAATGATCAAACTCTAAAATTACTTTTTCTCCATATATCATATCTTTAAAGTCTAAAATATATGCTTCGATAGAAACTTTTGCTGTTTCATTAAAAGTAGGATTATGTCCAAGATTGATCATCGTTCTATACCATTTATTGCGTACTTGAATATATCCAGCATATACACCTAACGATGGCAAAATGTATTCATGATCAACTTGAATATTAGCCGTAGGAAAGCCAATCGTTCGCCCTTGTTTATGACCATGGATGATTTTGCCTTCTACTTGGTACCGATAACCTAATAATTCATTAGCTTTTGCGACCCTATCGCACAAAATTAATTCACTTATCCTTGTTGTACTTATCTTTTCATTATCTTCGCTAACACAATCGATTATTTCGATATCCATTGTTTTTTGCGCTTTTAATGTATTGATCGATCCTTCACCTTTAAAGCCATAATGAAAATCGAAGCCACATATCAAGGTTTTAATCTGCAATGGAAAAAGCACTTTTTTTTCAAAATCTTGGTAAGATAAATGAGCCATTTCTTGGGTAAATTGTAAGATAATGATGTTCTTGATTCCAAGTGAAGATGCCATATTGATACGCTGGCGCATGGTAGAAAGATGCTGAGGATCTTTGGCATTTTTAACTATGACCCATGGATCAGGATCAAATGTAATCAATGAAGGTTCAAGCTCTTTTTGCTTAGCTATTTCGATGGTTTTTTTGATAAGCATCTGATGCCCGCGATGAAGACCATCAAAATATCCTATGCATGCTACGATAGGCTTATGTGCATTATAATGGCGATTTAAGCTAAATTGTATTATTCTCATTAAAATAACCCTCTTTTACATTTATAAATATTATTATTTTCTTTTTCGTATGCTGCCAATATTTTATCATTATTAAGCAAAATCACAATATTTGTGGAAGCATCAAGTTTCAATCGTTTGCCATTCATGATATCAGCAACAATTTCATCATTCACTTCAATTTGCTGATAATCATCATTTATGATATTTCTGATATTAATATCATAGATATGTTCGCTTACCTGCTCAATGCTACATGCTTTGCTGACTTCAACATTTTGGATCTTAGTTCGTCTTAAAGAGCTTAATGTTCCTAGATTTCCACTTGCAGCAGCAATATCCTCGCATAATGTCCGAACATATGTACCTGAAGAAACAACAGCTCTTATGGTAAATTCATCATCTTCACACGCTAATAATTCTAATTCATAAATTTCTATTTCGCGTGGCTTGCGCTCAACTTCTTTGCCCTCACGAGCAAGCTGATATAATCTTTTACCATTATGTTTTATCGCTGAAACCATAGGTGGAACCTGCATTTGTTTACCTAAAAAACTTGTTAACAATTGCTGCCATTGCTGAAAGCTATAAGGATTTACAACCGCACTTTCTAGGACATTGCCCCAAATATCCTGCGTATCTGTCTTTATACCTAACTTACAACTAGCAATATACTCTTTGCGATCATGATCACAATAAGGTAAATATTTAGTGTATTTTCCTAACAGCACGATCATTAAACCAGTAGCATTAGGATCCAATGTTCCAGTGTGTCCAACACGCTTTTCATTTGTTATACGCCTTATTTTGTGACAGACATCAAAAGATGTCATATTGCGCGGTTTATCAATTAATATGCAAGCATCCATTTTTTCACCTTTTTTCCCTCTATGATTATACTAAATTTGTGATATAATAGCAAAACTAAAGGAGTTTATTATTATATGTCGATAAAAAAACTTGTTGGTTTAATAAGAAAAGCAGATAAAGCATATGACCTTATTGCTGAAGGAGATAGGATTGCTGTTGGTGTTAGCGGCGGAAAAGATAGCATGCTTTTATTATATTGCCTAAGCAAATACCAAACAGTTGCTAAAAGGTTCGATAATAAAAATTTTGAAATTGTTGGCATTCATCTCGATATGGGCTTTTCAAACATGGACTTTAAAGAAGTTCGTGCTTTTTGCAGCAAAGAAAATATAGAATATCATGATGTCAAAACCAGACTTTACGATATCTTAAAATTAAATAATAATGAAGATAATACCTTAAAATGCTCATTATGTTCTACTTTTAAAAAAGGCGGCGTTATCAAAGAAGCTAAGCGGCTTGGATGTAATAAGACGGCTTTCGCGCATCATGCCGATGATGCTATCGAAACGCTAATGCTTAATATGATATATGGCGGAAAAATAGCTACCTTTGCTCCAAAAATGTTTCTAACAGACAGTCAAATGATGTTTATCCGTCCTTTTATCTATGTTTTCGAAAATCAATTACGACAAACCATTGAAGAAGTAAATATACCTGTGGTAAAAAGCACTTGTCCAAATGATGGTTTTACCAAAAGGCAAGACATAAAAGAATTGCTTCATTCTATATATCATCAATATCCTAGTGCTAAAAATAATTTTTTATTAGCATTGCACAATGAAAAACAGCTTTCTTTGTGGCATGAAGTACAAGAAAATGACAAATGATCAATAATTTCTAAAAAAAGTGTTGACAAAATACAAATTGCTATTTATTATCATTACATAAAATAAAACATAGAGGTAGCGATGCAGAATAGTAACCAAATTTAGTTGGCAAATGTTTGAGATTTGGTGAAAGGCAACCATCGCCGAACAAGATAAGTAGGCATATTTATCTTGTGGGGTCATAGGAAATACTTATGACACTCCTTCAATTGAAGAGGTGCTATTATATACTGCAGATCAACCGTATGTAATATGCATACGGTTTTATTTTATCTAGAAAGAATGAGGAAAAGAAAATGAAAAAATTATTAGCTTTAGCCCTAGCCCTACTAATGGTAGGATGTTCATCTCAAACTACTCAAGATACTGTAGAAAACAACAGCAATGAAGATAAATTTGTTGTTGGCATGGAATGTGATTATGCCCCTTTCAATTGGACCCAGATAGAGGCAAACGATACGGCGGTAAAAATAAGCGATGTTGATTATTGTGATGGTTACGATGTAGTTATCGCAAAAAGAATTGCTGATGAATTAGGAAAAGAATTAGAAGTCAAAAAAGTATCATGGGATAATCTAATAATCGCTATCAACCAAGGAGATATCGATGCTATCATCGCTGGAATGACCGACACTCCTGAACGCCGCGAAGAAGTTGATTTTACCGAACCATATTACGAATCACAAATGGTAGTGATCGTTCGTAGTGATAGCGATCTTGTTGATATTACTGATATTCAAGAATTAAGCGGTCGTAAAGTAATGGGTCAAATTGCTACATTATATGATGAAGTTATTGATCAAATTGATGGTGTTGAACATATGACGCCACAAGATTCATATCCACGTATGGTTTTAGCATTAAATGAGGGTGAAGTAGATGCTATTACTGCTGAACTTCCGGTAGCTGAAGGTGTTGTAGCAGCTAATGAAGGTTTAACTATTGTAAAATTTGAAGAAGGACATGGTTTTGAAGCAGATACTTCCGTTTCTATTGCTTTAGCTAAAGACAGTGAATTATTAGAGCCAATCAATGAAATATTAGCTGGTATTTCTCAAGATGAAAAAAACCAACTAATGATCGATGCAACTAACCGCCAACCAGCCATTAACGAATAATGGGATTTTTTACAGATTGTGCCAATATTTTGATCAAATATTGGCCTAGCTTCTTTTTAGGCATCAAAACAACATTACTAATAGCTTTTAGCGGTACTATCATGGGTTTAGCTTTAGGACTACTGGTTGGCGGAATTAGAGCCATAAAGCTTGATAAGACTGCTCCTTCTTCAGCAAAAATGATAAAGAAGGTCTATGACATCATTTCATGGATTTATATTGAAGTATTTAGAGGCACGCCAATGATGGTTCAAGCCCTTTTCTTATTTTATGCTCTTCGCCCTATCTTCAATTGGACCTATATCCCTGCAGGAATATTTGTTATTAGTATCAACACCGGAGCATATATGGCAGAAATAATTAGAAGCGGTATCCAATCTATCGATATCGGTCAAACCGAAGCTGCAAGAAGCTTAGGCATGTCAAATATGCAAACCATGATCAATGTTATCCTTCCTCAAGCAATTAAAAACGCTTTCCCATCAATTGGCAATGAATTTATCGTTAACATAAAGGATAGCAGTGTATTAATGATCATTTCAATTACTGAATTAATGTTCCAAGCTAAATCTATTGCTGGTTCTACTTATAAACTTACCGAAACTTATTTTATCACCGCTTGCGTATATTTATGCATGACCATGACTACAAGCTTTATCTTAAATCAAATCGAAAAAAAGATGAATCACAGTAAAACCACCCTTCCTCAGTCAGACACATTTGCCAAAACCATGAATTTAGCAAAGGAGCAAGAAGAACATGAAAGAACTTATTAAGATCAAAGATGTTCATAAAAGCTTTGATCATCTTGAAGTATTAAAAGGTGTAAGTTTTGAAGTAAATAAAAATGATGTCGTATGTTTGATAGGCGCTAGCGGATCTGGTAAATCTACCATGCTTCGCTGCCTAAACCTTTTAGAGGTGGCTGACAGCGGAGAGATCATTGTCGATGGTCAAGACATCCTGCATACTAAAGACATCAATGCATATCGTGCCAAGGTTGGAATGGTATTTCAGCAATTTAATTTATTTAATAATATGACCGTCTTAAAAAACTGCATGCTAGCCCAGCAAAAAGTATTAAAAAGAAATGCCGCTGATGCTCAAGAGAAAGCTTTATATTTTTTAAAGAAGGTTGGAATGGATAGTTTTGCTCATGCAAATGTTAATACATTGTCTGGAGGGCAAAAACAAAGAGTAGCTATCGCTAGAGCACTTTGTATGGATCCAGAGATATTATTATTTGACGAACCAACTAGCGCGCTAGATCCGGAAATGGTTGGTGAAGTTCTTGATGTAATGAAAAGTTTAGCTCAAGAAGGTCTTACAATGGTCATCGTAACACATGAAATGAGTTTTGCTAAAGATGTCAGTACAAAAGTAGTCTTTATGGCAAATGGAATTATTGAAGAACAAGGAACTCCTCAGCAAATATTCGAACATCCTACCAGCGAAAGGACCAAGGCTTTCCTTGCTCGTTTTAATCGCTAATGAGCATTAAACGGATTTATATCGAAATTACAAACAACTGCAATCTTAATTGCAGTTTTTGTCTAAAAAACACTCGTTCTCCTCGTTTTATGACGCTAGAGCAATTTCAACATATCATCAAGCAAATCAAGCCAATTACATCATATGTCTATCTTCATGTTCAAGGTGAACCCTTGTTGCACCCGATGATCGAATCCTTCCTAACATTATGTGATCAAGAAAATTTACAGGTACAATTAGTAACTAATGGTACCCTGATCAAAGACCATATGAATATCTACCAACATTCTTCTTTACGCAAAATAAGCTTTTCCTTACATTCTATCGATCAACAAAATCAAGATATTTACACTTACTATCAACCTATAGATGAGTTTATTGCCAATACAACGAAAACATACATCGAATTACGTTTTTGGAATCGAAATAGTATGGGAAAGCAATCAAAAGCATTATATGATATCATTTGTCAAAAATATCAATTACAGCCAACAAAAAAAGCTGATAGCTATCAGTTAGCTGATAAGCTTTTCTTATATTTTCAAGATGAATTTGAATGGCCTTCCATAGCCACCAATCTAGATCATGATGGTTATTGTTACGCTGCTAATAATATGTTAGCTATTTTGGCAGATGGCCAGGTTAGCCTATGCTGTTTAGATGCTCAAGGAGAAATTAATCTAGGCAACATATTCAAACAAGATCTAAATGAAATACTGAATACCTCAACATATCTTAATATCATTAATGATTTTCATAATAATCAATGTCATGAGAAATTATGCCAAAGATGTACTTATCGTCAACGGTTCAAATATTAAGACCATAAAACTAAGTTCAGCTGTAAATAGGCTGAACTTTTTTCTCTCATAAATTACATACATGATATCTCTAAACAAAAAATAGCCTATAAAAGGCTATTTCAATGTATTTTGATCAAAAGTGTCTAGGTAAGATCTTGCATCATTTAAGGTTTTCAACAAACAATCGTCATCAAATGGCGATCTTAGATTAACAGCTTCTACAAGTTTTAAGAAGGTTTTGGTCCCTCCTAACTTACAAAGCTTGATATAGTCCTGCCAAGCTTGAGGATCTTGGTTATACATGCGATCCCAGAACTGCAGCGCGCATACCTGTGCTAAGGTATAATCAATGTAATAGAATGGGCTGCTAAAAATATGTCCTTGCTGATACCACCAACACCCCTTCTCTAGCATTTCATTACCTTCATAATCTTTATATGGCGTATATTTATGTTCTAATCTGCGCCATGTTTCTTTACGCTCTTGAGGTGTCATTTCAGGATTTGCATAGATTTCATGCTGAAAATGATCTACTAATACTCCATATGGTAAAAATTTAAACACATTTGAAAAATGAGCATAATGATATTTTTCAGCATCGTTGCCAAAAAATTTATCCATATAAGGATAGGTAAAAAATTCCATGCTCATTGAGTGAATCTCACAACTTTCTAATGTAGGAAAAACACAATCAGGAATACTGATGTCTCTTGATAAATAAGAATTTAAAGCATGACCAGCTTCATGAGTCAATACTTCGATATCTTGGCTAGTACCATTAAAATTACTAAAGATAAAAGGCACTTTATATTCTGCAAATTCCGTACAATAACCACCTAGTTCTTTATTAGGCTTGCTTTCAAGATCCCATAGTTCATTATCGACCATTAAATCAATAAACTCTGCTGTTTCTTTTGACATAGCATGATACATCTGCTTAGCAGCATTTATCTTTTCATCATAACTAGCTAATGGCATCGGATTACCAGAACTAAATTCATAGTCATAATCATAATAACGCACTTTTTCAACATTGATACGTTTCGCTTGATCTTCAACAATTTTCTGAGCCAATGGCGTTACATGCGTTGCAATCATTTCACGATATCTAGCAACCATTTTATCATCATAGTCCAAACGTTGCATCCTATCATATCCTACCGCAATAAAGTTTTTTTGACCTAAGGCCAGCGCTATTTGATGGCGTACATGTACGAGCTTATCAAATAATTCATCAAATTTATCTTCATTATCCTGATAAAATTTAATCTTAGCATCATAAGCTTTTTTCCTTATTTCTCTATCAGCATTGCTAGAATATGCAGCAATTTGTGCTAAATTACAGATCTTACCATCAAATTCGATCTGAGCACTCGCTTTTAATTTATCATAAGCAGATACCAAACGATTTTCTTGTTGCAACAAAGGAATTATTTTTTCATTAAAAGATCGTGCTTTACATTCAGCAATCTTAAAATATGGTTCGTATATTTCATCTAACAGCTCATCTCGATATGGCTTATTTACTGCAATATTTGCAATATCGCTAAAATATTTCTGTAGTAATGGTGAATTCATATCCCACCAGTCATTTTCTTGATTATAAAATGGATCAGCAGTATTTATCGTATGTCTAACACTTGCCAAATTTGACATAGTATCGATATGAATTTGTATTTGACAAATTTCTTTGAATACTTTTTTAAATGTTTTAGCATCATTTGCATCAGCTAAAGATTGGCTTAACCTTTTTAGTTCATTACATGTTTCTTCTAGAGCTATTGGCTCATATCTTAAATCTTTAAATTTCATCATAATACCTCGCTAGCAAAATTATATCATATTCCTAAAAGATTATTATACTAATGCCATCATATAGACCTAATTCCTCAAGTAATATATGGGGATCTAAATGAATACTTGTGTATTTTTCATAAATAATTATATCGTTAAGATCATATGATCTTAACAATGGTATCATTTTTTGAATCAAACAAATATTATCAATAAGTGTCTTATTTTTATCTAAAAGACATTCCAGACATAATTGAACAATTACAAATTCCATGTATACATAAAGATCATTGGTCATAAATTCTTACTCTTTGATAATTTCCTTGAAATTCTAATATACCTTCATTTAGAGCTAGATCATCTTTTACCAAGTAATTAAAATAATATTGTTCTTTAAACCCTGGTCCTATCCATATACGAGATAGATAATAATTTGAGTCAGATAATCTTTGATATTCTGCAGCATTTATGATGTATACTTTTGCATGTTCATTAAGATCTTTACTTACCTTAATATCTTGTTTTATACAATTTTCTAGCAATTTATTTAGGCATGATTGATCTTTACCTATAACCAACAATGGAAAATCACCTATTAAAATAGGTTGATAATTTAGATAGCTAATCCCAATCCCTAAACATCCTTTTATGATTTTTGATAAAGTGATGTGTTTTGGCATTTTTAAGATCTTATGTTGCTTAAAATAATTTCTTCGTTTAACCATCGCAATAAATTCATCGTCATTTATATCTATTTTGATAAAGGGAAGCAAGTTTTTATCTTTATATAAGCCATAAGTATGTTCAAGATCTAGTTCCATTCCTTCATTTGTGTTAAAGATATCAAATAATTCTTGCTTGTCATTTACACCTATACTTATGCGATTGGAAACCAAATTCATAATTTTCGCGGCTAAGGCATTAGCGCTACAAGCCATGATCAATATTTGGATATTATAAAGTTCATAATTGGTAAGCATATCATAAAATTCTTGTAATTGTGTCTCATAAGTATTATAAAATCTATGGATATTAGAAAAGATGATCAATTTGTTTTTCTTAGTTTTTAAATTAAAACGAAAAAAATTAATAAGTTGCTCTTGATCTTCTATTTTTTCGATCCAACATTTTTCCTCTAAAAATTCATCAAGCAAAAGACCATCATCTATTATGTAAGCCTCTAATCCATAAGGATCTTTTATTTTCATCATATTAAACAGGTACATCTTAAGAAAACCAGCCTGACTTTCTTTTGATGGAATAAAAGTTATCAAAGGTTTTTTCCAATGATAAAGATAATTTTGTTCATTATGATAAAAATCATCCACAATTCCTAAAAGAATTCCTTTTTCACGATAATAAGTGATCTGTTCGTTGCTTATATTGCTTAGTGGTACATTCCACAAAGGCATTATTTTACTTGGCAAGGGAATATTTGCCATTTTTGCTCCGATATATTCGATTTGACTAGTTCGCTTTATTGATGAAAATGCTCTTTCATGAATTATATTTTGCATTTCATCTAATATCTGAACTTTATTTTTATTAACAGCTTTATCAAATGGCATCATTCCATAACCACTTTGTGCATATATTTGATTTTCGTCATAACTTAATATAAATTCACCACACTTTTTTAATCTATATGCTTTATCATTGCTGAGCAATTCCATAGAGTCTTCTTTATTTTGAACTTTTAGGCAAATTACAAAATGTGTATTAGCAAAAATTTGTTCATCAATTACTCCTTTAGGTTTCTGAGTAGAAAGGATTAAATGAATACCTAAACTTCTGCCAATTCTAGCAATTGAAATCAATTGATATATAAAATCATGATGACTTTGTTTGAGTTCGGCAAACTCATCTACAATAATTATTAAATGAGCCAGCATCGGTAATTCATTTTGTTGATCATGATATAATTGATAACTATCGATATCCATGCTTGGCATATTTAATATATCTGCCATTTTTTTAAAATATATCTGGCGTCTAAGACATTCATTTTGTAGATTAATCAAGCAACGTTTTATGTCTGTCTTATTTAAATTGGTCATTGTCTGAACAAGATGTGGTATCTTATAACGATTATTTGCAAAAGCTTGGATTATCCCTCCTCCTTTAAAATCAATTATCATCAATTGTAAGTGATAAGGATCATATTTTAAGCATAAAGACATTAAATATGATATTATCAGTTCCGATTTTCCACTACCTGTACTTCCAGCGATGATCCCATGAGGACCTTGTCGTTTAGCAGAAAGATCAAGATAAATTATATGATCATCTTCATCAAGGCCAATAGCTTGACTAATACCATCATATG
This sequence comes from uncultured Erysipelotrichaceae bacterium, assembly GCA_944326795.1. GTDB lineage: Bacteria > Bacillota_I > Bacilli_A > Erysipelotrichales > Erysipelotrichaceae > JALEVB01. The sequence continues at coordinate 9,928 of CALVFJ010000007.1, read as the reverse complement.
TATGATTTTGAGACCAATTTGCTAAGATATCGATATCTTCTGGAAAATTAATCCCTAAAACATCAAATAAGCTAATTTCATGCTGTTTTTTTCTTTCTTGCTGATAAAGATCATTTATCTTCATATATAACTTTTCTAAATTTACTGAAGCTGGAATATATTTATATGTTTGAAAAGAAAAATCTTTTAAAATCAATTTATCTTTGGTAATGATTGCTTCATTAAAATTATTAACGTCATCAAGATGCTCATAAACATTGATACATAATCCTGGAAAGTCGATTTTTATTTTAGGAAAACAATTTATTACTATTATTTTTTTATTGGTTTCTATCTCTTTTATCTTATTTATCTTCAGTTTATCACAAATCAGCATTCGTTCGTGGCGATGCAAAAGATGCGGAATATAGCGAAAATAATTATGTTTATTCAAAAATTCTCTGTTGCAGATAATACATAATAAAATATCTTCGGGATGATGAAATATCGTTAGCTGTAAGATGATAAAATCTAAAATTTTCTTTTCATCAACAATTGCAATGATCTTATATCGCTTTAGATCAATTAAAAAATAAGATTCTATCTTTGTTATATCTTTTATAAATTCACTATATATACAATAAACATCATCTTCTTTAATAATTTCAATTTCTTGATGGTCGATGTTGATATCATAAATTGCTTTCCCTAGCATTATTTTTAAAAAATCATCTTGATCATTTGTTTTTGACCATAATATCTCATCTAGTTTTATTGCTTTGTTATATAGCATCATAAACGTAAAAAATCTTTCTTCAATTATTTTTACATATAGTTTTTTATAATTCGTAAGCTGTAATTTTCTTTCCTGTAACATTTTACGAAATTTGTCATTACGCTTTTGACAATTGTTTTTAAAGCGTTTCTGTTCAAACTTTCGTTGCAATGGTAATACCAAGCAGCTAGAAAATACCATGGTCAACGGCATGATGAGCATTGGGATGATTTCCAGTACCTTTCTTTGATTTAATAAAGCATTATAGGTCATTATCAAACCATTGATCAAAGACGCCGATGACATCAATATTGATGGTATCAATATCAACGCTAATGGCATTGGCTCATATACCGGCATATTATCAGGCTTATCTAATGATAACTTAAATTTTTGCAACTGGTCATATGGTCTAAAACGTCTTTTGAAAGGCTCTGATACCTTTAAAATTGGTGTTTGAAAATTATCCTTAATATTAAAAGTATTTAGATTGACAAAACAATTTTGTGGTTGATTGATCATGATAAAATCAGGATGAATCGTAAAACGTAAGTTAATGATTTCAAATATTTGCCCTTCTGAAAAACTATAGATTGCACCTTGATATTCATATTGCATTTTCTTTAAATTAAAAATCAATGGTTGATTTAAATTTTTATCTTGTAAGCAAATATCATGATCGATTCTGTTGCCAATGGTTAGATAATGATCTGGTAAAATGTAACGCACATATTTATGATAATTATCATGATACATACTAAAACATATAAAATATTGAATATGATCATGAATGAAACTCAATGATTTCTCATGTTCAAGATGAACTATTTCCTTATTAATCAAAATATCCTTTTGCATTATTCTTATTTTTAAAGTAAGGAAAATATGTTCACTATTATCATTAAAAAGAACCATGTGCTGGTTCTTAGCAGCAATGTATACTAACATTTATATTTGTTCTCCTTTTACCAGCACATGACATTCTGTTATGTATTTTTTATCATTAGTTTGAATGGTTATTATCGAACTTCCTCTTTCGATTCCTGTTACCATGCCTTTTGCGTCAACGCTTACGCAAGGCTTATCAGCATGATATTGCAGATCATCTAAAGAATAACCACTAGGTAATCCTGTAACATTAATTTTTATCGTTTTATTTTTTGCAACGATCAATGAATAGTCCTCAATAATTATTTGCGTCGTATCAATGATTTCATTGGTTTGTTGCGGTTTAATGCTCCTATTTCGCGTACATTTTTCTACAAAATGCCAATTTTCAATATGATACTTTCCATCATTGATCAAAGGAGCATTTCTTTCATTGAAAATGCTTATATTTTTCTTAAGATTCAATCTACCTAAAAGCGAATTAGCAGAATTGATTCCTACATTTAAAACTAGATAAGCTTTTATATCCCCACATACCAACACATCTTCATTTTCGCTGCTTATCTCATCTAAAAAATCTAATGGCAGCTTGCTTTGAATAAGCGTTTGATTATTATTAGAATCAAAGATATGAACTTGACTTTGTATAAGTCCTTTTATGCCAGGCTCTGCATATATATCCATCAAGGTCATGTTAGCAGCATTTAATCCAAAAAATATTCTTGTCATGATGCTAATAGTTGCTTTTATCAAAAAATCGCATTTATGATCATGATCATTTATCAATCGGATATTGCCATCTATTATCTCCATTCCCATCTGATGATCGTTTGTTAAACTTAATTCAGCTCTGCCACTAGCATATATATTCAATTGTAGTTTTGCCATCAATGTAACTAGTGGCATCTGCGGAATTGGAATTGCAATTGTGCACAAAGGTATAGATGTTTCAACGACATCTTGTTGTTTTTTAAACAATGAAGTAGCAGCATTTAAAAAATTGCTGCTATCTATGTTTTTAAAATCAGCATATAAATCTTTAGCAATGCCATTTTTGATACCGACACTGGCAATGGTATCAAAATCAATTTTGAAATATGCTTCTTTAATTTTTTGATCATTCATTTTAAATTTAAATGAAGGTTTTATATTATTTAACGTCAGCTTGATATATTGATCCATTCCATGAGCAAAGGTTTTTTGAGCATTTACGACCAATTGCGAATTGCTTATATCAATATTAATCTTATAACCTTGAATATTTAAAGTCTTGCTTTTATAAAAAGGCATACTTATAGGTTTTAACGTATTATAAGTATCATAAGCTGCGCTAAATTGTTCGATGATAAAGCCATCTTCTTCATCGTCAATGATTTCAGCATGCGATAAATCTAAATCAAAAGTACCGCTAAGATCTATAGCTTCATAAATTTGGATAGGATCACAACTAACAATATTTGCGATTATGCCCTCATCTTCATATTTTAGGTTACTTAATTGATAATATAAATTATTAAATTTAATAATATCATCTTCATATAACTGTATTTCATCAAAAACAATTATTTCATCTTCTTTTAATTCTCCACTAATAATATTTTTGATATTGGGATTCTCAATAAACTCATAATTTGTTGGAAATATTTGATCATTACGCTTATTGACTGCTTCTGCTAAATGATTTAGCGCATCCTCTTTTAAAACTAACGCCTCAGGTTTCATGGAAGCTATAAGACCTTTTTCATATGCTGTTTTTAAATGATCAACATATTCTTCTTGACGTATTTGCAAGATGGTCTTAGCAAACACATCATTATTTAGTTTATCTGTTAATATATATTCATCTTCTTCATTTAATATGTTCCAAACTTTTAAAGTTCTTATTTGTTGATTCGCATCAGTACTTTTAGTTGAGTATTCTAGTAATTCATCGCTTACTAAATCTAGATTCATCTTTTCTATGATGCAGCTAAACCATTCATCTATAGTTAAATATAAGTCTTCTTTATTTGCCTTGCATGATGTCATGTTAAGAAGCAATATTATTGCTAGAAAAAATTTAGATATGCGTATTAGATGCATTAGTATTGATTGTCGTTTCCAAATTATCATAGCTTGATATTGTTAATGCCAAAAATTTAGCATAAGCATCAATAGTTTCCCTTTGCGTATCAAAACGAGCTGAAAATTGATTAAATCGAGTTTTAATAGTATTGGCAGAATCTGAGATCCAAGAAGCATTCAAACTATTCATTTGATTTTTCATATCAATTAACAATCCATATATACGTTCGTTTAAGTTTTCAATTTGTTTTTGACAATTTTGCACTTCTTGTAATGATATCTTGATATTATTCATATTTAACCTCCTTAATTAGCTAATGCTTGCGCTTGAGCTGCCAATTCATCCTGTAATTGTTTATAAGCTTTTGCGCTTGCACATAAGAATTCTATGTATTGCCATATCAAAACATACAATTGATTAAAATCGTCCTCATATCCGGCTATTTGGGTGCTAAAAGCCAGATTATCCTTACCGCTCCAACTATTTTTCATCAAATCAACTTCATCAAATAGTTGATTATAGGCTTGTTTATAAGACGAAGCCATTTCTTCGATCTTATTAGCACAATTTTCAACTTGTGCAACTTCTATCATTATTTGTCTCATATCTAATACCTCCTAGTGCTTATATATATGCAAAAAATTTATTAGCTCCTTATAAAATGACTTTATAAAAAGATTTAACATTATATCAAGCATATATCATGGTAATTAAGATGAGCATCATTTTGTTCTTTTATTCTTAGCATATGTATTTAACAGCTTTCTTATATAATCATAAGCTGATACGTCATTTGATAAAAAAAAGCGTCTATCATCTAATAGACACTTTTACGACCTTATATAGTTTATTTATTTTCTTGTTTATGGATATCATTTAAAATAGCATCAAGCTTACGCGCTTTCTCAAACGATTCATCTAACTTAAAGGTAATTTCAGGTACTCTTCTAATTTTTAATCTTTTGCTTAGTTCACTTCTGATATATCCCTTAGCTTTATTTAATGTTTTTAAGCCTTTGTCATTTCTTTCTTTCTTACCTAAAAAAGTAACATATACTGTTGCATAACTATGATCATTGCTTACATCAACATCTGTTATGGTCACAAAGCCAACTGAAGGATCTTTTAAAGAAAACTGAATAATATCGCTTATCTCTTTCAAGATAATTTGATTTAGACGTTCTTGTTTGATCGTTGCCATGATTATTCAGCTTCGACAATCTGATCTTGATATGCTTCCAGAATGTCGCCTTCCTTGATATCATTATAATTTTCGATGGTAACACCACATTCAAAACCGCTTGTTACCTCTTTTGCATCATTTTGGAATCTCTTTAATGAACCGATCTTTCCATCATATACTACGATTCCATCACGAATCAAGCGAACCTTAGCATCGCGTACGATCTTACCATCCGTAACCATACATCCGGCAATCGTTCCAACTTTGCTAACTTTAAATGTTTGACGTACTTCTAGCTGACCAATGATTACTTCTTCATATACAGGCGCTAACATACCTTTCATTGCTAGTTCCATTTCTTCAACTGCTTTATAGATGATATTATGCAAACGGATAGAAACGCCCTCTTCTTCGGCTTTTTTTCTAACGTTCGCATCCGGACGTACATTGAATCCTATGATCAAAGCTTTTGAAGCACTAGCCAGCATGACATCAGATTCACTAATAGCACCGGCAACGCTACGAATGACATTGATCTTTACATTTCCAACTTCAATTTTTTCTAAACTTGATTTAACGGCCTCGGCACTTCCTTGTACATCAGCTTTAACAATAACTGGAATTTCTTTGATTTCTCCAATCTCGATTTGATTTGCTAGATCATCTAAGCTCATAGCACTAGATTGATTTCTTTCTTGATCGATTTTTATTTGTTTACGTCTTTCGGCAACTGCTCTTGCTTCTTTTTCAGAATCAAATACTTTAAACATATCACCGGCTTGTGGAACTTCATTTAGACCGATGACTTCAACTGGAGTACTTGGCTTTGCTTGCTTTATTTCACTTCCCATATCATTGGTCATTCTTCTAACACGTCCGAAACAAGAACCAACTACAATTGGCTGACCTTGTTTCAAGGTTCCTTTTTGCACCAATAACGTACATACCGGACCTCTTCCTTTATCTAGTTTAGCCTCAATAACCGTACCACTTGCATTACGATTTGGATTTGCCTTTAATTCCAATACTTCGCTAACTACAAGGATCGTTTCTAGAATATCTTTTATTCCATCGCCTTTTTTGGCACTACAGCGAACAAATATCGTATCTCCGCCCCATTCTTCTGGCATCAATCCTAAATCTGCCATTTCCGACATTACACGGTCAGGATTAGCTTCAGGCTTATCCATTTTATTAACTGCAACAATAATAGGTACATTTGCTGCTTTCGCATGGTCAACAGCTTCTTTGGTCTGAGGCATTACGCCATCATCAGCAGCAACTACGATGATACATACATCTGTAACGCTAGCTCCACGTGCACGCATAGCTGTAAAAGCCTCATGTCCTGGTGTATCCAAGAATGTGACAGCTTTGCCATTTACTTTTACCTGATATGCACCAATGTGTTGGGTTATTCCTCCAAACTCGCCTTCAACGACCTTAGTTTTTCTGATCGTATCCAATAAAGTAGTTTTACCATGATCAACGTGACCCATGATCGTAACGATTGGCGGTCTTTCTTCTAAGCTTGCAGGATCATCTTGTATATCGTCCTCAAGACTATTTTCATCTTTTACTTCTTCTTTGGTTGGTTCAATTCCAAATTCTAAGCAGATAAGTTCGACGGTTTCATCATCCAAAACGCTGTTGATCGTTACCATCTTACCAAGCATAAACAAAATTTTGATGATATCACTTGCATTTTTATTACATAACTGTGCAAGTGCTGCAACCGTAATTCCGCTAGTATAAGTAATTTCCTTTACGACAACATCATTTCTGGTCGTATACTCCCTTGGTTTACGATTGTTTTTCTTTGATACTGGTTTTCTTGTTTTTGCCATCTATGAACCTCCTTCTTTATTTCATTTTTAAACTTTTAGCAAAGCCGATATCGTTTATTGAAATAACTTTTATATTATTTTTCCCTAGATAACAAGCAAGTGTTTGACTGTCATCTATCTTGAGCATTTCAACATGGTAAAAGCTACATTTATCTTCAACTTTTTTTTGTGAACGTGCGCTTATATCATTGGTTATCAAAACAAGGTGACTTTGATTAGCTCGGATACTTTCAATGGCATTTTCTCCAAAGCTTAGTTTTGATGCCCGAAATGCTAATCCCAACAATTGATAAAATGCCTTACTTGCCATTAATTACCCTCAATAATTCTTCATAAAAGCTATCTTCAACTTTCACATCAAGATTCTTCTCGATGATCTTACGTTTTTTGATGATTGCTACTGCTTCTGCATCTTTTTTTATGTAACAACCTCGGCCATTCATTTTTCCTTGTAAATCGATCTTTAATTCCTGTTCAGGAGTTCTTACGATCCTCAATAGTTCCTTCTTAGGCAAGACCTCATTTGTAGCTACACATTTTCTTAAAGGTACTTTTTTCATCTTAGTCCTCATCATAGTATTCTTCATAAGCATCATAGTCAACATCATATTGATCCATTTCTGCTTCTTCTCGCAAACGAATTTCTTCTAGTTCTTCTTCCGAATACACTGGACGATTATCATAATCTATATCTAAGTGACTTAAGATATCTTTAGCTCGTAATTTACGATCTTCATCATCTTTTTTCTTTTTACGTTTAGGTGCTGTTTGCTCTTGCTTCTTGGTATTATCAACTAATTTTTCAAACTTGCTGACATATTCATCAGCTTTCTTCTCTAACTTAACCTTACGACGCTTTTCAACTTTTACTTCTTGCTCGATTTCTTCTGCAGCCTTGCTTGTATCCTCATTAACATTGATATCGCTGATAACTGGGTTTTCAATGCTTTCGTTAATGCTAGGTTCTTCATTGCTTTCTATCGTTTCTTCATGTTCTTCAACGATTTCTTCAACTAATGGTTCTTCTGTTTCCACATGTTGATCTTCTAATTCTTCCAGCATTTCTTCTTTAGCTGCTTCCATAGCTTTTTGACGACGGATCTTTTCTTGTTCAGCTTGATAATTTAGCAACAATGTTTGATAGTCAATGCCATTTTCTTCTAACTCTTCCTGCGTTTTGATATCGATCTTCTTATTGATCAATTTAACTGCCAGGCGAGCATTCTTGCCTTTTCTTCCGATAGCCAAAGATAATTGCGTGTCGTCAACTACGACCAATACGCATTTATTATCTTCGGAAGGAATAACAGCTTTAACCGTGGCAGGAGCCAATGCATTTTGTACCAGATTAGCTATATCATCATTCCATTCAAAGATATCAATTTTTTCGCCATGGATCTCATTGATTATTTCTTGAACCCTTGATCCGCGTGGACCTATACATGCACCAATAGGATCTACTTCTGGATTATGTGAAACTACCGCTATCTTACATCTTTCACCTGCTTCACGAGCAATAGCTTTTATTTCAACGATGCCGTTATAAATTTCTGGAACTTCTTTTTCAAATAAACGTTTGACTAACAAGGCATCACTACGTGATACCGTTACTTGTGATTTCTTTGTTTCGCGATTTACCTCAGTTATTACTACTCTGATCTTTTCGCCTTCCGTTAATTTTTCATTAGGTACTTGTTGGCTTTTTGGTAAGATCGCTAAAGTTTTTCCTAAATTGATCAACGCAAATTTTTCTTCAACAGTTTCTACGATTCCTAATACCATTTCATCAAGCTTATCGATGTATTCATCGTAAATTGCTTGTTTTTCAGCTTCACGTATTTTCTGTTTTACTACGCTTTTAGCTAAAGTAGCAGCTGCTCTGCTAAAATTATTGATCTCAACTTTATGCTCAACAATATCACCGATCTTAGCATCAGTATTTGTTTCTTTGGCATCTTCTAAAGAGATTTCCAACTCATCATCTTCTACTTCTTCAACTACTTGATATTGTTGATAAATTTCAATCTTGCCTTTTGGGGTGATATCAACTCGCACATTAATATCAGGAATCTCTACATGTTTTTTATAAGCTTTTGCCATAGCTTCTTTCAAAGCATCAACTACAACTTCTTTTGGTATCTTACGATCATCTTCTATTAAAGACATTGCCTTTAATAATTCATTTAATTTATCCATCTTCTTTTCTCCTAAATCCTTACTGCCAAGCGGGCAAATTCAATTTCGCTTTGCTCAAAGCAAGCTTCTTTTGTTAAAGCTTTATCACGATAGCTCAAAGTAATCATCCCATCTTTAACTTCTAGCAAATCTCCAGTTATTTCCAGCATCTTTTTTACAGGATGCTTCAAACGCACAAAAACATGATGACCAATTAGCTTAGGTAATTCATCAAGATCTTTGATTTCTCTTTCTGCACCTGGGCTACACACTTCAAGATAATACTCAAAATTAATAAGATCATTTTTATCCAATACGGATGAAAGCTGTTCACTTACCAAAGCACAAGTATCGATATCCATCGTTAGATCATCTTTCATGATAGATACTCTTAAGATCTTCATCTTCCCTTCCTGAACAAATTTCAGGTCATACAAGTTAACCTTATTTGCCTCTAAGATTGGTTCAAATAATTCTTTAAGTAAAGCTAATTGTTCCATAACCCTCCTCATAACAATATTTAAGGAGTGCTTTCGCACTCCCTTGTCTTTACGCATATATTATAGCTTATAATGATAATAAAATGCAAGCTAAAATAACGACATTTGATTCTCTTCTTGCATTCCTTCCAGACAGCCAAGCAACTCGAGCTTTCTAATTAAAGTAGCACTAAGCTGTGTTCTTTGAGCTAGATCCTGCTTTGACAAAAATTCACCTTTTTCTCTAGCTTCTTCTATGCTTTTGGCAACGTTCCCGTTTTTAGAACATAACACCATTAATCTTTAGAACTTCCATAGCTGTCACCTTTGAGACTTTCCCTTTAAATAAAGGGATTTTTTAATTTTATGGTTACTTGACAAATTAATTTTATGATATAATTTATATGGTGTTAGTGGTGTTAGTTTAGGAGGATCATCATGGCATATTTCTTAAAGAAGACGGCTATGCCACACCACTAAACTGAATGAGCCAATTAGTGGTATAATGTAAGCAAAGGGAGGTAGTTCAATATGAAT
>CALVFJ010000006.1 GCA_944326795.1 uncultured Erysipelotrichaceae bacterium | reverse complement strand
CGGTATAAAGAAGGTTGATAGAAAGGAAAAGGTATATTGTAGTGACTGTTAGATGAGTCATTAACAATATACCAGGAGCATTGGTATATTTTTACTGCTCTTTGCGGGAGTACTATAATATACTAAGTAAAATGAAGATGGGTTATTATCTATTTTTTATAAATCTTATTACTATGGGATGTTTTGGCATAGATAAATTTAAAGCTATGAACAAAAGTTGGCGGATCCCTGAAAAACATCTATTGATTTTAACATTATGTGGAGGAAGCATAGGGGCAATTTTAGGTATGATATTATTTAATCATAAAGTAAAGAAACCAATTTTTAAATGGGGAATTCCATTGATCATGATTGGGCAAATAGTGCTGATATGGATCTATTTTCATGTATAAAATATATTTAATGATTGCCAGGGGCTTATTTGGATTATGGAGCTTGGCAATACATATTAATCAAGAAACTTAGTAGTGAAATATCATTTGAATCATTCTATATTCATCATAACTAATTATTTAGTTATGAAGCGAAAAAATATAGACTGGTGTTATCAATAATATTTAATAAATAAACCGAATATCGCAAAAAAGCATAAAAAAGTAAAAGATATTATGATGATATTGATTAAAAATAAGATTGAGGTTTTTTTAGATTTGACAATAAGAATAGGCGGTAATATAATTATAACCAGATGTTTAGAGGAGGTGCAGATGATGAGTAATAATTATGTATATAAGACAAATGGTACTTGCTCTAAGTTGATGGAATTTGTTATTGATGATCATGATGTGATCGAAAGTTTGGTAGTAACTGGTGGTTGCAACGGTAATTTAAAAGGAATTTCAAGCATCGTTAGAGGCAAGCATATTGATGAAGTAATTAGTGCTTTTAAAGGCATAACATGTGGACCACGTCCGACGTCTTGCCCAGATCAAATTGCTCGCGCATTAACAGAGTATAAAGAAAGTAAACAGCACTAATTATTGGTGCTGTTTTTTTTGTTGGGGGATTTATAATATGGAATTTTTAAAAAAATATATCAAACGGTATCGTTTGAAGATCATCATGATGGTAGTCTTGACAATCTTAGTAGCTATCTTTACTTTGCTTACTCCTATCATTTTTAGTTTTATTGTTGATGATGTCTTGGCGGATATCGACAGTGGGGCAAGCCTTTCATACATAGCAAACCAAAATAAAAGTTTGATATTTGGAGCTTTTTTGGTTATTACTGTTAATTTGTTGCTGGCATTGTTTTACTACTTACGCGGTAAAAATAATGCGCAGTTAGGTGAACATGTGGTATGCGATATTCGCAATGATCTTTATCATCATATTCAGCTTTTGCCTTATGATTATTTCGTAAATAGTGATAGTGGAGAATTGATTCAAAAATGTACCAATGATGTAGATATGATAGGCCGGATCTTTAGCAATCAGCTGTCGGAAATGGTCTATTGTATCATGATTGCGGGGCTTGCGATGGCCTACCTGTTCTATTTAAATTTGAAGCTTGCATTATTAGCTTTTATTACGATACCTATCATTTTTGTTTTTGCTATCGTTTTCTTTTCTAAAATGCAAAAGAGATTTTTAGCTAGTGATAATGCTGATGGGCGTTTAGTTTCTAAATTGCAAGAAGCTATTAATGGTGTAAGAGTTGTAAAAGCTTTTAATAATGAAAGATATGAAATTGCACAATTTGATAAATACAATCAAGAATATCGTGATATTACTTTTGATATGATCAAATTATTAGGATTATATTACAGTGTTAGTGATTTTTTAGTTTATTCACAGATCGTATTAGTAGTGATTTTTGGTATATTTGCGGTCTTAAGCAAAGATATTACCATTGGCGATCTATTGGTGTTTATAACATATGAAACTAATATCTTATATCCGATCAGACAATTAGGTAGGATCATTGCGGATATAGGTAAGGTAAGCGTATCAGCAAAGCGTTTAAAAGGTATCATGGATGTGTTGGTTGAAGATCAAGAATCTGGTATCGATCATGAGATCAAAGATGAAATCATATTTGAGGATGTTAGTTTTGACTATGGCAATGGTATCGAGGTTTTACATGATATTAATTTTAAGATCAAGCAAGGTTCGACCATCGCGATCATGGGAACAACAGGTTCTGGTAAATCTTCTTTGGTTCATTTGCTAACTCGACTATATGATTGTACTAGTGGAAGGATATTGATCGATGGGATCGATATCAAAAAAATCAATCGCTTAAATCTTCGTAAACAGATAGGTATTGTTTTACAGGAACCTTATTTATATTCTAAAACGATATTTGATAATATCAAAACTGATGATATTACGGAAAATGATGTTTATGAAAGCTGTAAGCTGGCCTGCGTTCATGATGTCATCCTTAGTTTTAAGGAAGGTTATCAAACTTTAGTTGGTGAAAAAGGGGTTACCTTATCTGGTGGGCAAAAGCAGCGTTTAGCAATTGCCAGGACCTTAGCACGAAAATTTAAAATCGTAATCTTTGATGACAGCTTAAGTGCTGTTGATACAAAGACGGATAAAGATATACAAAATAAATTGAAAAAACTACATGACCTTACGAAGATCATTATTTGTCAAAGAGTAAACAGTGCAGCCGATGCAGATATGATCATCATGTTGGATAAAGGAACGATATGTGAAATGGGTACCCATGATGAATTGATAAAAGCGGATGGATTATATGCCAAAGTTTATGCTTTACAAAATAAGATGATTGGAGGTGAAGCAGATGTCAGGTTATCAAGAGAAGGAATATAATACTTCTTCATTAAATATTGCCTTGTGGAAAAAAATCTTTGGGTTAATGAAAAATTCCAAGATCTTTATCATTACTAGTATATTTTTAGTGATGAATGCAGTGGGAGAAGCGGTTTTTCCTATTTTTTATAAATTTGCGATCGATAGTTTTGCTAGTGGGAAAGTTTCTTTAGAGTATTTGCCATATTTTATTGTTTTGATTAGTTTGAATATCATTTTTGTTTGTTTTGCCTGTTATATGTTTTTCTATATGGCTGGAAAGATCGAGATGAGTTTTAGCTATGATATTCGAAAGATTTGTTTTGAAAAATTACAGAATCTATCATTTGCTTATTATGATGTCACGCCTTCTGGATGGATCGTTGCAAGAGTTTCTAATGATGTTGCGCGATTGGCTGAAATTGTTTCTTGGGCTTTTGTTGATGTTATCTTTGGTTTTATCAGCATGATCTTCATGCTTGTGATCATGATTATGGCTAATTTGCGTTTAGCATTGATGATCATCATTTTGATGCCTATCCTTTTTGCTATTACTTATTATCTGCAAAATAGGGTACTTTTTCATTCGCGTAAGGTTAGAAGCATCAATTCCAAGATCGTTCATGGATTTAATGAAGGTATTACGGGGGCAAAAACAACTAAGACATTACGTTTAGAAAAAGATAACTATGATAATTTTAAGCAGGAAACGAGCAATATGTATAATTCTAGCGTAAAAAGAGGAATGGTTGCTAGTTTGTTTAATCCTTTGATTTTTGGCTTTAGTGGCATTGCTAGCAGTTTGTTATTGTATTTTGGCGGTAATATGGTATTGGGAGAAACCTTGGAATTTGGTACCTTGTTAATGTTTGTGCAATATGTTACGACCTTATTCAGTACCATGCGACCAATTGCAGCAGATATCTGTGATCTGCAGATGGCGCAAGCAAGTGGGGAAAGGGTAATTGGCTTGATCGATACGCCTTTAAAGATCGTTGACGATCCAGAAGTTATCGAAAGATATGGTACAAAGCTAGCACCTAAAATTTCCAATTATGAAAATATCCAAGGCGATGTCAATTTTGTTAATGTTGATTTTGCTTATTTGCCGCAACAATATGTATTGCAAGATTTTAATTTAGATGTTAAGCATGGTGAAATGATCGCCTTGGTTGGTGAAACAGGTTCAGGTAAAAGTACGATCATCAATTTGCTGTGTCGCTTTTATGAACCAGTAAATGGTCAAATATTGATCGATGGCGTTGATTATAAAAAGCGTAGCCTTGGTTGGTTGCATAGCAACATTGGTTATGTGCTGCAATCTCCGCATTTATTTAGCGGGAGTATCGCAGATAATATACGTTATGGAAAATTAGATGCGACATTGGATGAAATCAAAGAAGTATGCAAGCTGATCAAAGCCGATGAATTCATCGAGCAATTGCCTGATAAATATGACAGTCAGGTTGGCGAAGGCGGAAATTTGCTTTCTACTGGTCAAAAACAAATGTTATCATTTGCACGGGCATTGATTAAAGCACCTAAGATCTTTGTTTTAGATGAAGCTACAGCATCGATCGATACGCAAACGGAAAAGGTCATCCAATATGCTATCGATCATGTTATGAAAAATCATACTACTTTTATCGTTGCCCATCGCTTAAGTACGATCGTAAATGCTGATAAGATCTTGGTCATAAAAAATGGAAAGATCCAAGAAATGGGACGACATGATGAATTAATGGCCTTAAAAGGTTATTATCATCATCTTTATACAAATCAATTTAGTGATGAAACCTTAGATGAAGCATTGATGGATCTAACAATAAATTAGTTTTTTTCATATCTTATGGTATAATACATAGCGAGGTTAAAGAAAATGAAATTAAAATTAGGAATATTAGCAATTGCCATCATCGTGGTGGATCAAATAACAAAATACTATTTTCAGATTAATCTGGCTATGCACGATTCTATACCGGTCATTAAAGATTTTTTCTATCTTACTTATGCCAAAAACACTGGGGCAGGCTGGAGCATGTTTTCGGGACATACTGAGATCTTAGCTTTTATCAGCTTGGCTATGGCAGCTGTATTTTTGATGCTTTTTCTAAAAGAATCAAATGCACATAAATTACATCTGTGGTGTTATAGTCTGTTGATTGCTGGAGCTTTAGGTAATTTTATCGATCGAATTTGGTTAGGATATGTTAGAGATTTTTTAGATTTTTATATCTTTGGCTATGATTTTCCGATCTTTAATGTTGCGGATATTGCTGTAACCTTTGGAGCGATCATCTTGATCTATATATTTGTAAGCGAGGAATTTAATATATGGAAAAAATAAAGGTAAATGAACTAGAAAAAGCTCTAAGAGTAGATAAATATCTAAATATGGTACAGGATGAATTATCCCGCAGTTTTATTCAGCAATTAATCGATGATGAAAAGATCTTGATCAATGATGCGCCATGTAAAAGCAATTCGAAAGTGAAAAATGGCGATATTATAACGATCGCTGACTTTGAATTAGCTCCAATTGAGGCTAAACCTGAAGATATTCCATTAGATATCATCTATGAGGATCAAGATATCATCGTAATTAATAAACCTAAAGGTATGGTCGTTCATCCAAGCGCTGGTAATTATGAACATACATTAGTAAATGCATTATTATTTCATTGCCATGATCTTTCAGGCATCAATGGTAAGATCAGACCAGGCATCGTTCATCGGATCGATAAGGATACTACAGGTTGCATCGTTGCGTGCAAAAATGACAAAGCTCATGAAGCTATAGCACTTCAATTAGCTGATAAGACCTGTCATCGTGAATATATCGCCTTGGTTGAAGGCGTAATAGAGCATAATAGCGGTACGATCGAAGCCCCAATTGGTCGCGATCCTAAAGATCGCAAGAAGATGACCGTAACGGAAATTAACAGCAAAGATGCCATTACACATTTTGATGTAATTGAACGTTTTAAGAAATATACATTGATCAAATGTCGGCTAGAAACCGGAAGAACGCATCAGATCAGGGTCCATATGCAGTTTATCGGTCATCCGATCGTTGGAGATGAAGTTTATGGACGTCGTAAAACTATAAAAGATACCCAAGGTCAGGTTCTACATGCATACAAATTAGAGCTTGTTCATCCTACAAACAAAAAGAAGATGACATTTGAAGCTAAATTACCTGCATATTTTCAAGAACTTTTAACTAAGATCAGGAGTGAAGATAATGCTTAAGTTATATCAGTTAGCTTTATATTTTATAAAAAATTTCAATTACAAAATTGTTGAAGTGAAACAGTTAAAAAATGAAATTTGGCTGTGCAATAAAAAACATCGACAATTTCCAATAATTCGCTTAACAACGGAACGTTTACCAGAAGACATCAAACAACAGCAGATCAAAGAGATGATCTTAGACTCGATAGTTGCTAATATAAATTGTCATCGCGAATATCTTGACATTCATGTAGCAAATGAAGGTAGCAGCAATGATGAGCATATCATTATAATTGATGAAGGATATTATCAAGGTTGTGATGTAAGTCGTTACTTTCCTGAATTAAAGCAACAAATTCATGCCGTAGCTAATGTTGACGCAGAAATGCAAAGGTTATATGGAGAATTTAGAGCAATGGCGCAATTAAATCAGAAAAAAGCCAAGATGATCAAATATAAAGATCAACCATGGGTTACCTATGTTACCGCTATTATTTGTATTATCATCTATTTATGCAGTTACTATTTTTATCGTTTTGATCTAAATAGCAGTGAGATTGCGATTGCTATGGGAGCATATTACAAGATCTTTATAGAAGCAGGGCAATGGTATCGGATGATTACTTCAGGATTCATTCATGTTGAATTTTTGCATTTGTTCGTCAATATCATATCATTGCTTAGTTTAGGTAGGATCTTAGAGAAATATTATGGTCATGCAAAATATGCATCAATTTTGTTTGCTAGTATCATAGCTGGCAGTTTGTGCATGTTTGCTTTAGCTGATAATATCGTTGCGGTAGGATTGAGCGGTGGTTTATATGGTTTGATCGGCGCTTTAGCCATTTATATATATAATACCAAGATATATAAAATTCCTATGGTCATGGCTAATTTAATTTATATCTTGCTGATCAATATCATGATCAATTTTTTACCAAATGTTGGCTATCTGGCACATATGGGAGGTTTGATATGTGGTTTGATGCTAGCAATCATTTTTAGTAATAATCAATCGTGGAAGGTACTAAAACAAAATACGATCATCTGTGCCATCATCTTATTGCTTGCTGTAGGATATAAATGCTATGACAATCGGTATATCAATGATATCTATGGTCAATCAGATCTAAAGATCATCAAGATTTATAAAGATGCAGGTTTTAATGTTGACAAGCTTACGGAAAATTTAATTAAGATCTATCAAGGAGAAAAAGCATGAAAAGAGAAAATGTCTTAACTTGGGATGAATATTTTATGGGCTTAGCTCATTTGTCTAGTATGCGCAGCAAAGACCCATCGACCCAAGTTGGTGCGGTCATCGTTGATCATATGAACAGAGTTGTTTCCATCGGCTATAATGGGCTTCCTTTTGGATGTGATGATGATGAATTTCCATGGGGAAAAGAAGAAGGAATGCTTAATAGCAAGTATGCCTTTGTTGTTCATGCTGAATTAAATGCCATCTTAAGTAGCAAAAGAGATCTAAGCAATTGTACATTATATGTATCGCTATTTCCATGTAATGAATGTGCTAAAGCTATAATCCAATCAGGCATAAAAAGAATCGTTTATGAATCAGATAAATATCGTGATCAAGATAATGTCAAAGCTAGTAAGATGATGCTTAATGCTGCCGGCGTAGAGATGGTACAATTGAACAATACCATTTCTTTATCAGTGGAAAAAATTAAAAATGAGAAATAGCATCATGCTAGATCTTTCTAAGATCAAGTAATGATATCAAGTAAAAGCATATGGATAAATAGGGTCGTTTTGCCGTTTTATATGGAAGCAAACGATCCTTTTGTCTTTTTTGAAATAGCAATGCTTAAAAGTTTAATTATTACTTGAAGTACGATGATGGTAAACCGGATCATTATCTTGAAATTAAACAAAAGCACCTATCTTTTATCGCAAAAAATCAATAAGTTTCTTCGTTAAAAGAAAATAAATTCATGATAGAATAAATATATATGAGGTAGAGCATGATTAAAATTTTGTTTGTATGCCACGGCAATATTTGCCGTAGTCCCATGGCGGAATATGTTTTTAAAGATATCGTTATCAAAAATGGTGAAGGTAATGATTTTGAAATATCTTCTTGTGCGACCAGCCAAGAAGAGATAGGCAATCCGATCTATCCGCCGATCAAAAAAATCTTGGAAAACCAAGGTATTGCTTGTGATGATAAACGAGCAAGACAATTTCAGATAGATGATTATGCCTATTATGATATGATCATCGTCATGGATGAATATAATAAACATAATCTTTTAAGGATGTGTCAGCAAGATCCACAAAACAAAGTATCTCTGCTGCTTGATCATAGCGATCGTAAAGGACAACCGATCAGCGATCCATGGTATACGCGAAAATTTGATCAATGTTATGAAGATATCCTTTATGGATGTGAATCCCTATATAAAAAAGTAAAACTGCAATAGTTTTACTTTTTTGATGGAGTATTCTTAAAGTGGAGCTTAGCAACCTCATGCAAACGCTCAAAGCCATATTTATCGATAAATTTTTGGATATCATCATCGACCAAAGAAGATGCTCCCTTATGGAAAGCAAAAGCGTATTTTTGTTCCATTTGTTCCCATTTAACTAAAAATGCATAGCGAGCAATGATGCTTGCGGCCGCAACTGCTAAATACTTGCTTTCAGCTTTTGTATCAAAATGAATATTACCGATGACATTTGGTTCATAAGCTAGATAACGATAATATGTAGCGGCAGGAGCAAATTGATCGATAACGATCAATTTAGGCAATTTAAATTTTTTGCTTAGATTAATATATGCTTGATTGTGCAACTTAGCTTTGATAGCGTTGAGATTATTGCTTTGATGAACGATATTGTATTTGTCGTTATTTAAGATCAATAAAGAATAAGGAAGTTTAGCGGTGAGCTGTGGTCCGATCTTCATGATATATTCGTCGGTTAATTTTTTAGAATCGGTGATATTTTCTTTTTGCAGCCATGGAAGGTCCTTTTTTGTTACGATGCATGCAGCGACAACTACTGGGCCAAAATAATCGCCGGTACCGACTTCATCACTGCCGGCATGATCGATAAAAATATCTTTTCTTTGGGATTCGCTAGGATTTTTATCTTGAAAAGCTGCAGCATAGATTTCAGCATCATTTCCTTGAAAAACTACCTTATTGCTGGTATAGCAAGTTATCGTACAATTTTCAGGCTTTAGCATATAACGAACATATTGATTGGGACTATCGACCTGATATTCTTTAAAGGCTTCATATAATTTTTCAGCATGAGCTGAGCTAAGATTTAAGGTTATCGTATTCATGGCTTATATTTTAGCATAATAATTTGCTTATTTGAATTTTTTTGAGTATCATATTTACGAAAGAGGTTTTAATATATGTATATCGATACACATTATTTTATATTTATAAATATTGCGATCATTATTTTCTTGATCTTAAA
Source organism: uncultured Erysipelotrichaceae bacterium (assembly GCA_944326795.1). Classification (GTDB taxonomy): domain Bacteria; phylum Bacillota_I; class Bacilli_A; order Erysipelotrichales; family Erysipelotrichaceae; genus JALEVB01. The sequence goes on along the minus strand of CALVFJ010000006.1, from coordinate 63,301 downwards.
TATAATAAGAGGATATAAGGAAGGTTTCTTAAATCAAGTAGTAAGCCTATTTGGCTTGATCTTGGCAATGATCATTGCTAAGATCTTAGGTCCTGTTTTTGCTGATATGTTTGATCTTTGGCCTCATAGTTGGTATATTGCCAATCAAGCGGTTTTTGATGTTTTGCTCTATGATACGATAAATAATCTAGCATGGTTCATCTTGTTGGTGATTGTCTTAAAATTGATTTTTATCTTATTTAGGCCATTGGTTAAGTTTATCAGCAGTATTCCTTTGATCAAACAAATTAATAAAGGTTTGGGCCTTATTAGTGGCTCTATCATTGGTTTGCTATGGCTTTTTGTATTTTATATGGTCATGGCATCACCGCTTATCGTAAACAACGATCAAGTAATAGAAGGAACTTTTTTTAAACAATATGATCAATTGACCGTTGCAATGCTGAATGAACAAAATCTGGATAAAAATAACTGGCAACAATGGATCAATGCCGATGGCTTATCACCTCAAGATCAGGAAGCATTGAAAAAATGGCTGATCGAACACGGAGTTGATGATATTCCAATCGAAGAGTTTACCCAAGGAGCACAACATGAATAGTTTTTATGAAGAGCTTTCTTTGATCATTGAGCAAATGAGCGCTTACTGCAGTTTTTCTTTAGGAAAAGAGCTGCTTTTAGCTTGTAAGCCAAGTTTTGAAAAGCTTGTGATCAAAAGAGATAATCAACAAGTGAAAGAAGCATTAGAATTATGCTATAAGTATGGAGCTATGCCGTTTATGGGCATCAAAGATATTTCATTAGCTTTAGAAAATGCAAATAAAGGTATTGTTTTATCTCCGCAAGATTTTTTACATATCATCGATATTATCAATGGAACCAAAGGGATAGTTGCTTATATAAAAAATATTGAAGGCAGTTATCCAGCCATAAAAGAACTTACTGACACTTTGGTCATTTGTGATAAATTGTTAAATACCTTAAGTGTTTGCTTTGATGCTTATGGTCAGATCGCAAGCAATGCTAGTGATCAATTACGAACTATCAGGCAAGGTTTAGCACAGATAGATCAGAAAATAATGGATACTGCTAATAACTTTGTAAGAAATCATGGTAGCTCAGTAGTTGATGGTATAATTAGTACGCGTAACAATCGTGTTTGCATCTTGATGAAAGCAAGCGATAAAAATACTTATGGTGGTTTCGTACATGGAGAAAGTGCCAGCGGTATGGCTTCTTATGTGGAACCAAAAGAATTGATCGGTTTAAATAATCATAAACAATCGCTCTTAGATAAAGAACAAATCGAAATAATGCGTATCTTGACCAATTGTACGAATTTGGTAGCGCAAAATTATCATGATCTTTATAATGATCTAAACACCATTACTTTGTTGGATGTTATATTTGCCAAAGCAAGCTGGGGCAAAGAACATGATGCTTGTGTTGCAACTTTGTCTGATGAAAAACATATTAGCTTGCAAAAAGCCTATCATCCTTTGATCGATGCCAAAAAGGTAGTTAAAAATGATTATCGTATTGAAGATGAGCATTCTATGCTGCTGATCACTGGCCCTAACACTGGAGGAAAGACCGTAACATTAAAGGTAATCGCTTTAAGTGTATTGATGACATATAGCGGGATGCCAATCTGTGCACAAAGGGCCGAATTAGGTTTTTTTGATCATGTTTTCATCGATATTGGCGATATGCAAAGCGTAGAACAAAGTTTGAGCACTTTTAGTGCCCATCTTTCTAATCTAGCTTATATCATCGATCATGCAACCAGTTCTTCATTAGTTTTGTTGGATGAAATTGGCAGCGGTACCGATCCCAAAGAAGGTGAAGCATTGGCGATTGCCATTTTAAATTATTTAAGACAGCTTAAGTGTCATTGCGTTGCTACGACCCATTATAATCGGTTAAAAACTTACGGCAAACGCCATGAAGATGTTTTGGTTGCCAGTGTATTGTTTGATGAAGCCACATTGAGCCCAACATATAAATATGTTGAAAATTTAACCGGTCAAAGCAATGCTTTGACCATAGCAGCTAAATATGGCTTAAAAAAACAGATCGTTAATGAAGCTAGATTCTTAGCGCAACAAAACAAAAGCCAAGAAGAAATGCTTATCGAGAAATTGGAGCAGCAGTTAAATGAAAACGAACGCTTAAATCAAGAATTATTAAGCAAGATCCAAGCCAATGATAAATTAAAAAAAGAGCTAGAACAAAAGGAACAAAAGCTTAATAATTATCTAGAACATGCTAAAGAAGATGCGCTTATCAAAGCCCAAGAATATGTTGATAATATCAAAGGACAAGCTGATGACATCTTAGCTGCCATCCGTACGCAGCAAAATAATGTCAAATTTCATGAAGTATTATCCCAAACCAAAAAACTTGACGATTTGATAGTTGAAGAATCTGAAGATGAAGAAGATGATACGATAAAAGTAGGGGATAATGTAGAAATCAAACAGACCAATCAACTTGCAACGGTTATCAGCATCGATCGTAATAATGTGATCCTAGATCTTAATGGTATCAAGGTACGCTCAAAATTAAGCAAGATCCGCAAAAGTCATAAGCATGTCGTAAAGAAAGCTCTAAAGCCTAAGAAAAGAGAAATATCCATTCGTACGATGCCGATGGAATGTAATTTGATCGGCATGCATGTCGATGAGGCTTTAGATATGTTGTATAAATATCTGGATGATGCAAAAATGGCTGGTTTAAAGACCTGTCGGATAATACATGGAGATGGCACCGGAGCTTTAAGAAAAGCAGTTCATCAAGCATTGGCTAAGGATAAAGACATCAAGGAATTCAGGATTGGTAATTATAATGAAGGATCGACCGGTGCAACGATCGTGACCTTCTATGGAGCATGATATGAATGAAGCTTTAAAAGTAAAATTAAGCAATTTGACCAAAGATCCTGGCTGCTATCTGATGAAGGATAAAAATAACCAGATCATTTATGTCGGCAAAGCAAAAAATCTGCATAATAGGGTTAATCAGTATTTTGTTGGTTCTCATGATTATAAGACAACAAAGTTAGTAGCCAATATCGTTGATTTTGATTTTATCATTTGTAAAAGCGAAAAAGAAGCCTTGGTCTTAGAGATAAATTTGATAAAAAAGCATCGTCCAAAATATAACATCATGTTTATCGATGATAAAAGCTATCCTTATATAAAATTAACCAAAGAACAATATCCTACTTTACGTGTTGTAAGGGAAGCAAAAAAGGATAGATCAAGCAAATATTTTGGACCATATCCTGATGCTAGCGCAGCTCATCAAACAATTGCGATCTTAAATAAGCTATATCCTTTGCGAAAGTGTAATAAAATGCCCAAAAAAGTATGCTTATATTATCATCTTGGTCAATGTTTAGGACCATGTGAATATAAGATCGAACCAAGTGTTTATGATGGGATGGTACAAGCAATAACTAATTTTCTTAATGGCAATACTCAGGATTTGCTTAATGAATTAAAAGAAAAGATGTATGCGCAAAGCGAAGCTTTAAATTTTGAAAAAGCTCAAGAATATAACGAAATGATCAAAGCGATCGAACATATCAGCGATAAACAGGATATCGAAAGTGAAAATCGCGCAAATTTGGATGCGTTTGCTTATTATGCCGACAAAGGATATATATCTATTCAAGGATTCTTTGTTCGACGGGGCATTATCCTAGAAAAGGAATTTAAGCTTATTCCATTATATGGTGATGCGCAAGAAGAGTTTATTTCTTTTGTGATGCAGTATTATCAAGATCATCCATTTAGTTCAGAGCTGGTCTTGCCTAAAGAAGTTGATATCAGCATCATTAACGAAGTATTGGAAGTAAAGATCTTTCAACCTCAAAAAGGATATCGTCAAAAAATCATTGACATGGCGATCAATAATGCGAAAGAACAGTTGTTGCTGAAATTTGAAAACCAAAATGATCAAGATTCTTTGCTACAAGCTAGTGTTGATGAATTTTCAGCCTTGATGAATAAAGAGATCCACCGCGTCGAACTTTATGATAATAGCCATATTCAAGGAGCGTTCAATGTTAGTGCATGCGTGGTCTTTGAAGATGGGATGCCAGTTAAAAAAGATTATCGTTTATATAAATTAAGTACATATGTCAGTGATGTTGACAGCATGAAAGAAGTTATCTATCGTCGATATTTTCGTATTTTAAATGAAGGGGGAATTTTTCCCGATTGTATCTTGGTCGATGGCGGTATCATGCAGATCAATGCTGCCAAACAAATCCTAAACGATCTAGATATTGAAATGTTGGTATGTGGCTTGGTGAAAGATGATAAGCATAATAGCGCTAATCTGGTAAATGATAAAAATGAGATCATAAATATCAAACATGATTCTAATCTGTTTTTTATGTTGGCAAGAATGCAGGATGAGGTACATCGCGTAGCAGTTGGCTTTCATCGTAAGCTTAGAAGCAAAGCACAAAACGCTTCGATCTTAGATGAGATCGATGGTGTTGGCAATATCCGGAAAAAACAATTATTAAAACATTTTAAAAGTTTTAAGAGAATAAAAAATGCTTCGATCGAAGAACTAGCACAGATCGTTCCTGAACAGGTGGCGAAAAATATTTTCAATACCTTGCACAATGAGGTATAATATTTAGCAAGAGGTAACTTAAAGTGGAAAAAAAGAAACATATCTTTGTCGCATGCCTGCTAGTGATCGCTATAGCCTGCATCGGCATTATGAATATCAAATATGATCGGCTTTCACGCTATCCTTATCAAGATGAAGAATCAAGAAAGATCATTAATGAATATCTAACAGATGAAGAAATAGAATATATCATCGAGTATAGCATTGCTCCTAATGTCTTTATCTCTTTTATCGATGTTGATGGTTTTAATATTTATCATGCTAGTGAATATAAACAGCTAAGCAATTTACTATGGCAGGAAAAGCCTGAAAATATCGTGCAGATGGTCGAAGCTACGCGCGATTATATCACGGTCGATCAATTATATAATCTTTTGAATAATTATAAATATAATGAGATCATTTATTATTTTGAAATAAAAGATGCTTATAATCCCGATAGTATCTTGGTTGAAAATGCTAAAAGCATTGATGCTTATCTAGACGATACTTATACCGTAGGCATCCGGGTCCCTAGCAATTTGCAAGCCATTGATGAAGAAATCATAGCTGCGGATGATAGCGTGCAGTTAGAGGCATCTTGCGCTCAAGCTCTATACCAAATGTGTTTGGCAATTACAGATAGTGAAGAATATCAAGATACCAAATGTGGGGGCATTGAGATTCAACGCGGTTATGTAAGCTATGATAAACAAAAAGCAATATATGATGAAATGCAAAAAAATAATCCAGATGTCAGTGGCATATTGAATTATCCAGGTCATGATGAACATCAGCTAGGGTTAGCAGTTGATCTTAGCTTACATGGCTTGGATGCATCGAATTTCAGTAAGACCGCACAATATCAATGGCTTGTTGATAATGCTTATAAATATGGATTTATTCAAACATATACCGATCAAAGCTTTAATGATACACATAAAAGTGCCAAGCTATATCATTTTCGCTATGTTGGGGTTACATTAGCGACTTACATCCATGATAATGGTTTGACGTTAAAGCAAGCATTAGGTAAATGAAAAAGCTTCAGATTAACTGAAGCTTTTTACAATTTGATCAAATTGATGCGGATAGAGTCTTTGGTAGTTTCTGCAATTGCATCTTTTATTCGACGAATGCCGATTTCATTTGAATGTTTATAATGGCGCTTATATAACATATAAAATACCAATAATGGAACGAACTGATAAATTTTCTTTTTGGTTTTTTGATAGCTGTTATCAAGAAGCTGATATGTATATTGGATATGTTCTTTTTTATTATTAATAATTGTGATAGAATTTGTCTTATCATTGATGTTGATCAAAAGACGATTCAATGATAGCAAAAGTCTTATGAAAAACATTCCTAAGATAATTAAGACGATAAAAAATAATAACCATGCGATATTTTGAAAGTTCATGTAGATCACCAGTAATATTATAACATATCCCAGGTTTTGTTGTATAATAAAGTAGAAAGTAGAGATTTGTATGCGAATAGTAGTTGTTAGCGATAGTCATGGCTATAGGGAACCGATAGATCTTTTATTAAAGCGATATCCAGATGCCGTGTATTATATTCATTGTGGGGATAGTGAGCTTCCTCCGGTATATTTGAATAATTATAATGCTGTAAAAGGAAATAATGATAATATCTTTGATTATCCTGAACATATAATCTTGGACCTTAACGAAAAGTTTCGTGCGTTGATCATTCATGGTCATCGTCAAATCGTTTTTAGAGATCTTGGAATCTTAGCAAATTTTGCAAAAAGCAAGAAATGCAATGTATGTTTTTATGGTCATACTCATGTCTTTCATGATGAGATAGTTGAGGGCGTAAGGATGATCAATCCTGGCTGTATCATTCGGTGTCGTGATTTTACTCCGGGTTGTTATGCTTTGGTTGATATTGAAGATGATTCTTTGATCTGCCAAAGAGTTAATTATCAGTTGTTTTAAAAATAGCTTGCCAAAATTATATTTTTTTGTTAATATAATTAAGCGTTGTCCACGTAGCTCAGTTGGATAGAGCATACGCCTTCTAAGCGTACGGTCAGGGGTTCGAATCCCTTCGTGGACGCCATTTGTAATTTTCCATTATCGTATGATGATGGTTTTTTTATATTCGAGGTATGATCATGGGGTATTATGATGAAATATTAGAAACTATCCAAACATTATTAGCAGAGAATTCTTTTGTTAAGGCAAATGAATTGATCGATCAAGAGCTTAATATGCCGTATGTCCCTTTGCAATTTGAGAATGAATTACATAAGCTTAAGTTGATCTGTCAGCAAGAAATGCCTGATAATCATCATTTTGACCTTAATTTGCTTGAAGAATATCTAAATGGCAGCAAAAAGCAGTCTTTGATCGCAATCGATCAATTAAGCAAATTAAATGTTCGAAATTATTTGGATATGATCGATGACTTTTTGAAAAGAAGCGAGGATGATAGCATCAATGGATTATTGATAGATATCATGATCGAACAACAGATAAATGAGCCTTTGACCGTATATAAAGATGGAATATGTTATGATTTTATTCCATCAGCTTTGGTTAGACCATCACAAGCTGAAAGCTATCAGCTTGCTGCTGATATCTTAAATAACTTGTTGATGAGCTATCCTAGCTTGCAAAAAATGGCTCAGCAGCTATTGATTGAAGTTTTTTTTAAAGCTCTGCCTTTGAGCTTTGAAAATGAAGAAAGCATGATATTAGCTTTAACGATCATCCATCATGTTTGTGTTTTGATGGATGATTTAGACATATATCATGATATTGTCGAAAAAAATAACTTGCAGAATGTTAAAATTCAGCCTAATATAATGTAAATGTTTTGAATTATTTATAAGATTTGTTATAATAATATAGCATGTAAAAAAGGAGAATAAAGCAAATGTCAAATTGGGAATTAAAAGAAAATTCTATTGGAGAACTAAAAGTATCAATCGAAGGAGAAGCTTGGAAGAAAGCCCAGGATAAAGCTTTTGATAAACTAGCAAAAAAAGTTGAAATTGCTGGATTTAGAAAGGGACAAGCTCCTCGTAAATTAGTTGAAAAACATATATCAAAACAGAATGTCATGATCGAAGCAATTGAAAGCGTAGCTAATGACATGTTACAGGAAGGCATCAAAGAACATGGACTAGAAGTAGTAGCTAGACCTGAATTGAAAAATTTAGATGAATTACAAGAAGATAAGGCTACGGTTACTTTTGAAGTAACGGTAAAACCTGAAGTAGAATTAGGCGAATATAAAGGCTTGCCTTATAATGTTGAAAACGTTGAAGTAAGCGAAGAAGAAATTGCTAATGAATTAAAACGTTTGCAGGAAAGATATGCTGAAATGCAAGTCAAAGAAGTTGCTGAAAATGGTGATACCGTTACGATCGATTTTGAAGGCTTTAAAGATGGCGTAGCATTTGAAGGCGGTAAAGCAGAAAAATATGATCTAGTTTTAGGTTCTAATAGTTTCATCCCTGGTTTTGAAGATCAATTGGTCGGAACAAAAGCAGAAGATGAAAAAGAAGTTAATGTTTCTTTCCCTGAAAACTATCATGTCAAAGATCTTGCTGGTGCACCAGTAGTCTTCAAAGTTAAGGTTCATGAAGTTAAAACAAAAGTATTGCCAGAATTAGATGATGAATTTGCCAAAGATGTCAATGCCCAAGGTGTAGAAACCATCGAGCAATTAAAGGAACATATCAAGAGCAATCTAACAAATGATAAGACAAAAGCTGCCGAAGATAAAGCTTTGAATGAATTGATGACCAAGGTCGTTGATGGTGTTAAAGTAGATATTCCGCAAGCAATGATCGATGAAGAAACAAATAGCTTGATCAATGATTTCGCAATGCGCTTGCAACAGCAAGGCATGGGTCTTGATCAGTTCTTAAAGATGACCAATCAAAGCATGGATACGATCAAGGAACAGTTTGCACAAGATGCACAAAATAAGGTTAAATTCAGATTGGTTCTTGAAGCTATCGCTAACAAAGAAGGTTTAACCGTTGAAGAAGGCGATGTTGATGCAGAATACAAGAATATTGCTGATTCATATGGTATGGATGTCGAAGAAGTTAAGAAACTTATTCCAGCAGAAAATCTTGAATATGATGTAAAGATTCGTAAAGCTTACGATTTGATAAAAGATACTGCGAGTAAATAAGACGCTTAACGCGTCTTATTTTATTCCTTTATCAAGAAAGGAAGTGTTTATATGGAAAAAGAATTACAGCTGCCAGTCGTTTGCACTCGTGGGATCGTTGTTTTCCCCGGACAAGAAGTAATTATCGAAGTAGGGCGCAAGGCTAGTGTAAATGCGGTAGATATTGCGCAAAATGAATTTGAAAGCAATATTTTTGTTGTGTGTCAAAAAGATATCTTACATGAAGATATTCAATTAGATAATCTATACCAAGTTGGAACCGTATGTAAGATAAAACTAATTCGTCGCAAAAATGGTTTTCTACGCGTAACTTTTGTTGGTCAAGAAAGAGCAAAAGTTCTTGAATTTATCAACGGTGAAGACATGATGTATGCTCATGTTGAATGCATTAATGAAATCGTTGGTGATCCTAGTGAAGAGATCGCACTTGCAAAGAAAGTGATTCGTGAGTTTGAAAGCATTGCGTCGGTAGCTGCGGCTTTTCCAGCTGAGATCATCGAACAGTTGTCCAAAGGCGTAAGCGCAGCGGTCTTAGCGGATCAATTTGGTCAATTTTACAATTTAAGCTTGGAAGATCGACAAGAATTGCTTGAAATGGCTGATGTTAATGAGCGTTTATTGCGTATATTGGAAATCTTGCAAAAAGAAAAAGAAATGACCAAGATCGAAAATCGGATCAATAGCAAGGTCAAAGAAAAGATCGATGAAAGCCAGCGAGAATACTATCTGCGAGAAAAAATGCGGGCAATCAAAGAGGAATTAGGTGATGTTCCAAATGGCGATGATGATGTTGAAGCATTGCGCAAACAAATCAATGAAAACCCTTATCCAGAGCATGTAAAAAATAAAGCATTGGAAGAATTGAGCCGTTATGAACAATTACCAAGTGCCTCGCAAGAAGCTAGCGTTGTCAGAACCTATCTTGATTGGTTATTAAAAGTTCCTTGGTATGAAGAAACGATCGATACCGAAGACCTGAATAAAGTGATGGAAACATTAAATAACGAGCATTATGGCTTGGAAAAGGTCAAAGATAGGATAATGGAGTATTTGGCCGTAAAACAAATGACCAATTCTTTGAAGGCTCCGATCCTTTGCTTGGTTGGTCCTCCTGGCGTTGGTAAGACCAGTTTAGCTAAATCCATTGCGAATGCTTTAGATCGTCATTTTGTAAAGATGAGCTTGGGTGGGGTCAAGGATGAAGCAGAGATCCGCGGACATCGCCGCACTTATCTTGGAAGCATGCCAGGAAGGGTTATTCAAGGCATGAAAAAAGCAAAGGTGATAAACCCGGTATTTTTGATCGATGAAATAGATAAATTAGGCAACGATTACAAAGGTGATCCAAGTTCGGCAATGTTAGAAGTGTTGGATCCTGAACAAAACAGTCAATTTTCAGATCATTATTTGGAAGAACCGTATGATCTGTCGAAAGTATTGTTCGTAGCAACCGCAAATTATCTAGAAAACATTCCTGAAGCATTAAGAGATCGCTTGGAAATCATCAATCTAAGTAGTTATACCGAAGTAGAAAAAGTACAGATTGCGATCAATCATCTAGTGCCAAAAGAAATCGCAACCAACGGTTTAAAACCTGCGCAATTTAAGATCTCGGAAAATGAATTGATTTATCTTATCCGACACTATACGCGAGAAGCTGGTGTACGTCAGTTGCAAAGAACGATTGCAACGCTATGTCGTAAAACGGTCTTGGCAATCTTAAAAGATAATAAGAAATCGATAAAGGTTACCAAAAAGCTTATCAATGAATGGTTAGGCAAAGAAATCTATGAATATGGCAACAAAGAGAAGAAAGATCAGGTAGGAGTAGTAACTGGTTTAGCTTATACGGCTTTTGGCGGTGATACTTTACCTGTTGAAGTCACTTATTTTGAAGGCAAAGGACGATTGGTCGTTACTGGTCAATTAGGTGATGTAATGAAAGAATCAGCAGAGATTGCTTTAGATTATGTAAAATCTCATGCCAAACAATTTAAGATCGACGTAAAATTTTTTGAAAGTCATGATATCCATATCCATGTGCCTGAAGGAGCCGTTCCAAAAGATGGTCCAAGTGCTGGTGTTACTTTAACTACAGCTTTGGTTAGCGCATTAACCAATCAGAAGGTCAAAAAAGATATTGCGATGACCGGAGAAGTGACCTTGCGCGGAAATGTTTTGCCAATTGGTGGTCTAAGAGAAAAATCATTAGCTGCCCATCGTGTTGGCATCAAAACGATCATCATTCCTAAAGGAAATATGAAGGATATGGATGAAATACCAGAAATCGTGAAAAACGACGTTACGTATATTCCAGTTGAAAATGTTGATCAAGTGATCAAGGAAGCGTTGATATAATGCAATATCATGAAGCAAATTTTTTAGGAAGCGCCTTGCAGAAAAGTCAGTTTCCTGAAAGCATGCTACCAGAGATCATCATGGTAGGTCGCAGCAATGTTGGAAAATCTAGTTTGATCAATACGCTAGTAAATCGCAAGCAATTAGCTTATGTAGGGAGCAAGCCAGGAAAAACCAAGTTACTTAATTTCTTTGCGATCGATGATAGTTTTGTGCTTGTTGATGCACCTGGTTATGGCTATGCGCAACGCAGCAAACAAGAATTGTTAAATTTTGCGCAAATGATGGATGATTATTTTAGCAGCAGAAAGCAGTTAAAATTAATGATCCAGATCGTAGACATGCGGCATAAGCCAACCAAGGATGATGTCGAAATGATCGAATATGCTAGATCGTTTAATATCAAGACGCTTGTTGTTGCAACAAAATATGATAAGGTAAAAGCTAGCGAAAGAGCCAAAAATATCAAGATCATCAAGGATGTATTAAAGATCAATGATAAATCTTTATATTTGTTTTCAAGTGAAACGCGCTTCGGTTTAACAGAATTATGGCAGGCAATTACAGAAACGATTGCGTAAAAATCAAAATATGATATAATCTATACAAACGTTGAAAAGAAGGAGTATTCTTGCCGCTTGATCGACAGAGAATCGTTGGTTGGTGCAAAGACGATATCAATGCAAGAAGAAGGTAGTCTTGGAGTTATCAAGATGAAATCATAGTAGTTTTGATCGTATGATCGGCGTTAACGATAAATGAGGCACAAAGATTATTTTGTGTAAATTAAGGTGGTACCACGAGAAATTCGTCCTTTGGATGAATTTCTCTTTTTTTATTAAAGGAAAGGAAGTAAAAAATGAAAGAATTAAATACGAAATATGATCATCATACCGTTGAAGATGGCAAGTATGATACATGGATCAAAGAAGGTTATTTTACTGCTGGTGATAAAAGCAAGGATCCTTTTACGATCGTTATTCCACCACCTAATGTAACTGGTAAATTACATTTAGGACATGCGTGGGATAATACCTTACAGGATATCATCGCTCGCTACAAACGCTTAAAAGGCTATGATATGCTATATCTTCCAGGAATGGATCATGCCGGCATCGCTACTCAAGCTAAAGTAGATGAGCGCTTGCGCAAACAAGGTATCTCTCGCTATGATCTAGGCAGAGAAAAGTATCTGGAAAAAGCTTGGGAATGGAAACATGAATATTCTGATTTTATCAGGAAGCAATGGGCTAAGCTAGGCAATAGCTTAGATTATTCTCGCGAAAGATTTACCTTAGATGAAGGTTTGAATAAAGCTGTAACCAAGGTTTTTGTCGATCTTTATAAAGAAGGTTTGATATATCAAGGATATCGGATCATCAACTGGGATCCGGAGGCAAAAACAGCGTTAAGCAATGTAGAAGTTATCCATCAAGAAGACAAAGGTCAGATGTATTATTTTAATTATGAATGCGTAGAAACCAAACAAAGCTTTACGATTGCTACGACCAGACCTGAAACGATGTTCGGCGATGTTTGCGTCGTTGTCCATCCTGATGATCAGCGCTATCAAGATATGATCGGCAAGCATGCGATCAATCCAGCAAATGGTCAAGAACTACCAATTATTGCTGATGATTATATCGATATGGAATTTGGTACGGGAGCCATGAAATGTACGCCAGCTCATGATCCTAATGACTATCAAATCGCTTTGCGCCATCATTTACAGATGCCTATTTGTATGAATCCTGATGGAACGATGAATGAATTGGCTCAAGAATTTGTAGGCATGGATCGTTATGAATGTCGTAAGAAGGTAACAGAAAAGATCAAGGCTGCTGGTAAGCTTGCCAAGATTGAAGATATCGTTCATCCGGTTGGTCATTCTGAAAGGACAAATGCCGTAGTTGAACCTTATCTTTCTAAGCAATGGTTCGTTAAGATGAAACCACTAGCTCAGGATGTCTTAGACAATCAAAAAGATCCTGAGCAAAAAATCAATTTTTATCCTGAGAGATTTGAAAAGACCTTTATTGGATGGTTGGAAAATATTGAAGATTGGTGCATTTCTCGGCAATTATGGTGGGGACACCGCATACCGGTTTATTATCACAAAGATACCAATGAGATCTATTGTGAGTATGAACCACCAAAAGATATTGAAAACTATGTTCAGGATGAAGACGTGCTTGATACATGGTTCTCAAGTGCATTGTGGCCTTTTTCAACATTAGGATGGCCAGAAGATACCGAAGATCTAAAGCGTTATTATCCTACGAATACGATGGTAACAGGCTATGATATCATTTTCTTCTGGGTTGCAAGAATGGCTTTCCAAGCCCGTCATTTTACCAAGAGCTATCCATTTAAGGATTGTTTGATCCATGGCTTGATCCGTGATGCCCAAGGACGCAAAATGTCAAAGACCTTAGGCAATGGTATCGACCCAATGGATGTTATCGATAAATATGGTGTTGATGCCTTACGCTTTTTCTTAACAACAAATTCAACACCTGGACAGGATATGCGCTTTATTGATGAGAAAGTTGAAGCAAGTTGGAACTTCATCAATAAGATCTGGAATGCAGCCCGCTTTACCTTGATGAACCTAAGCGATGATATTGATATCGATTCTATCAAAAAATACGAATTGTCAAATATCGATAAATGGATATTGAGCTGTTATAATCGAACCTTAAATAACATCAATGCTAATATGGAAAAATATGAATTTGCCTTGGTCGGCAATGAATTATACAGCTTTGTTTGGGATGATTTTTGTAGCTGGTATATCGAACTAGCAAAGGCTAATTTGAATAGTGATGACGTTAAGGTTAAAAATGCTACACAAGCTACCTTATATTTCGTTTTGAGCGGTATTATCAGGATGTTAAGTCCATTTATGCCTTTCGTATGCGAAGAATTATATCAAGCATTGCCTAATAGTAAAAAAAGCATTAATTTAGAAACTTGGCCAACAATTGTTGAGGGTATCTTTGAACAAACAGAAGTAGAACAATTGATTTCGATCATTAAGACGATTCGTGAATTGAAAGTAGAAAATAACCTAAAACCAAGCTTCCCATTAGCTATCATGATCCAGGATAATGATAATAAGTTGATAAACACTGATGAACAAATTCAAAGCATGTTAGCAAAAATGGTAAAATGCACGGTAGTATCATCGATAGATGAAGAAAAGACCGTTCGTGCTATTCGTGGTGGCTTTATCAGCGTAGCTAGCAGCGCTTTATGCAACATAGAAGAAGAATTAGCTAAATTCACCAAAGAAAAAGAAAGATTAGAAGCAGAAATCAAACGAAGCACCAATATGCTTTCTAATGAACGCTTCTTAGCAAAAGCGCCAGCAGCAAAGGTTGAAGAAGAAAAAAACAAATTAGAAAATTATCAACACCAATATAACTTGGTATGCAAACGTTTAGAAGAACTTAATAATAAGGCCGTACAATAAAGCGAAGTGCTCATAAGACAGTTAACAGCCACAATAGGTTGAACCGCTGTGTCTGTTCTTGTATTTTATCCTGTTATGTGATAATGTGGAACCGAACATACCTGAAAATCGTAATTTACAGAGTTGATGAACCACAAAGGGAGACGGAAAAATATGATTGAACAAATTTTTAAATTAACACAGGGAAATGAAAAAACAGTTGAAAAGGTAATTATTGATGAAAATATACACTATATGCATATGATCTTGAATAAGGGTGAATGTCTGCCAGAGCATTTTTCAAATGCAAAAAATGTGTATATTACAGTTGTTCGCGGAACATTATCAGCGACTTTGAATGAACAGGAAACACATGAATATCAGGCAGGAACAGTATTAAAAGTTCCATTCCATACAAAAATGAACTTAAAAAATGTTTCTGAAGAAACGCTGGAGTTTATTGTTGTTAAAGCACCGGCGCCAAACTGCTAAATTCCGATTTCTCGAACAGATACAAGGGCGCACTTCTATACGTGTAATCCCCGTATGTACGCTCTGTGAGACGGAACACCCCGGACACCTGAATGTCCGGGGTGTTTTGCGTCGCTGCGTTCCGAACAAGGAATTGTATCCCTTGCGCCGCTTTGCAGCTATCCTCCTAAGACAAAAGCGTGACTTGCTTCGTAGCACGCTTTTTGCATATTTTATTGTCTTATGGCTCCCTGCGAAATGTGCGGCCATGCTTTTTTGATGCAATTTATTACATTTCATGATATAGTAATAAACATGAATATTTTAATGGTAACTATTTTAACATTTGTATCTAGCGTGATAGGAACGATGATCGGTGGCTTATTCGGCATGAAAGCTGCGCACAATGCCAAGATCCTAGCTTATCTTTTAAGTTTCAGCAGTGGTTTGATGTTGGCGATGGTAACATTTGATTTTATGCCACATAGCATTGAGCACATAAGCGTTTTTTACTCAGCCTTGATTATTATCATGACCATATGTATCATGTTGTTTTTTGAAGCAAAGATCCATCACCATGATATCGATGATGGTCAAAATATCAATGATCTACATCATCACCATCATCTGTTAGAACATATCAATGAAAGGCATCTGATCAGAGCTTCGCTCATCATGGTGATCAGTGTAGCGATTCATAACTTTCCCGAAGGTCTTGCCATAGGAAGCAGCTATCTGACCAATGCCAATACATCATTGTTGTTAGCAATATTGCTTTTGATCCATAATGTACCTGAAGGAATGGGAATGATACTACCTTTGATCAAAACTAATATTGCAAAAACAAAAGCGTTGCTTTTCATCGGCTCTGCTGGTATAGCAACGATCATTGGTTCATGGGTTGGGATCACCATTGGACAAATTTCGGAAACTTTCATTAGTATTTGTTTAAGCGTTGGCAGTGGATGCATGCTTTATGTTATCTTTTTTGAGCTTTTACCACAGGTTCAATTAAATGAACCTAGCAAAAAAACGATCTTATTATTAGTAATAGGATTTGTTTTTGGCTTTATCTTATTAGGAACGACTCATCTTCATTGAGCCGTTTTTTTCTTTAATTATAAGGATCTTTAAACTAAATTTATGCTAAATAATTGAAATATCATTGTAAACTTATGTGAAAACGATTACATTTTTTGGTTTACCAAAGTAAAAGATGATGATATAATCAACATAGTTAATAAGGAGGAAAATATGAACAATAAAAAATTTGTTTATAATTTTACTGAAGGAAATGGTAAGATGCGTGAGCTTCTTGGCGGAAAGGGCGCAAACCTTGCTGAGATGACCTCATTAGGAATGCCAGTTCCTAACGGCTTTACGGTTACAACCGAAGCATGTAATCAGTATTATGAAGATGGAGAAACCATCAATGAAGATATCAAGAAGGAAATCTTTGAACATGTTGCTTATCTTGAAGAAACAACAGGCAAAAAATTAGGAAGTACGGAAAATCCTTTATTGGTATCTGTTCGAAGTGGAGCACGTGCCAGCATGCCTGGTATGATGGATACGATCTTGAATTTAGGTATCAATGATGATGTTGTTGAAGTTATCGCAAAAAGGACCAATAATCCACGCTTTGCTTATGACAGCTATCGTCGTTTCATTCAAATGTTTGCAGATGTCGTAATGGGCTTGCCAAAGAGTCGTTTTGAAGAGATCATTGATGACATCAAAGCTAAGAAGAATGTAAAGCTAGATACAGAGCTTGATGCTGATGATCTTAAAGAAATGGTAGAATTATTCAAAGCTTTCTATCGTGAAAATTTAAATGAGGATTTCCCAACTGATCCGAAAGTTCAATTGGAAAAAGCTGTAGAAGCAGTATTTAAGTCATGGAATAATCCACGTGCAATCTTCTATCGTAAGATGAACGATATTCCAGGAAGCTGGGGAACAGCTGTTAATGTTCAGATGATGGTATTTGGAAATATGGGTGATACTTGTGGAACAGGCGTTGCCTTTACCAGAAATCCTGCAACTGGAGAAAAGAAATTATTTGGTGAATTCTTGATGAATGCACAGGGCGAAGACGTCGTTGCTGGAATTCGTACACCAAGTCCTATTGCTAAGCTAGAGGAAGTAATGCCTAATGCTTACGCGCAGTTTGTTGATATTTGCGATCGTTTGGAAAAACATTATCGCGATATGCAAGATATGGAATTCACGATCGAAAATGAAAAGTTATATATGCTACAAACACGTAATGGCAAACGTACAGCAGCAGCTGCCTTAAAGATCGCATGTGATCTAGTTGATGAAGGCTTGATCAATGAAAAAGAAGCCTTGATGATGGTTGATCCTAAGCAGTTGGATTCTTTGTTACATCCACAATTTGATGCTGCTGAGCTTGCTAAAGCTAAAGTATTAACTACTGGTTTGGCAGCTAGCCCTGGTGCAGCTTGCGGACAAGTTGTATTTAATGCTGAAGATGCTATAAGAGAAGCTGAAAATGGCCATAAGGTCGTACTTGTTAGATTAGAGACTTCTCCTGAAGATATCGAAGGTATGCATGTATCTGAAGGTATCTTGACCGTTAGAGGAGGTATGACCAGCCATGCTGCTGTAGTTGCTCGCGGTATGGGTACTTGCTGTGTATCAGGATGTGGTGATGTCATCATTGATGAGGCAACCAAAACCTTTAAAGTTGGCGATCAGACCTTCAAAGAAGGAGACTATATCTCATTAGATGGTTCAACTGGTTATGTTTATGGCACCGCAGTTAAGACCGTGCCTGCAAAGATCAGCGGCCATTTTGAACGTTTCATGGGATGGGCCGATGCAACGAGAAAATTAGAAGTAAGAACAAATGCAGATACGCCAAAAGATGCAGCGCAAGCTGTTGAATTTGGTGCACAAGGAATTGGTTTGGTAAGAACCGAACATATGTTCTTTGAAGCAAATCGTATCAAAGCTGTAAGAGAAATGATCGTTTCTAAGACCGTTGCACAAAGAAAGAAAGCATTGGCAAAATTATTACCAATGCAGCAAGGTGATTTTGAAGCAATCTATGAAGTTATGAAAGGCTTGCCAGTAACTATTCGTTACTTAGATCCACCTCTGCATGAGTTCTTACCAACATCTTCTTATGATGTTGCGCAACTAGCTGCGGAAATGAATATCGAACTAAGTGAATTACGCAGTGTCATTGCTTCATTACATGAATTTAATCCAATGATGGGTCATCGTGGATGTCGTTTAGCAATAACTTATCCAGAAATTGCAGAAATGCAAACTGAAGCAGTCATTCAAGCTGCAATCAATGTGAATAAGAAACATCCAGAATATAACATTCATCCAGAGATCATGATTCCTTTGGTCGGCGATAAAAATGAGTTAAAATATGTCAAAGATATCGTTGTTAAAAAAGCTGAAGAAGTAATGGAAGCAAATGGTGTTAAGATCGAATATAAAGTAGGTACGATGATCGAGATTCCACGTGCGGCATTATTAGCTGATGAAATTGCAGAAGAAGCAGAATTCTTCTCATTTGGAACTAATGACCTAAC
Organism: uncultured Erysipelotrichaceae bacterium; assembly: GCA_944326795.1. Lineage (GTDB taxonomy): Bacteria > Bacillota_I > Bacilli_A > Erysipelotrichales > Erysipelotrichaceae > JALEVB01. The sequence goes on along the minus strand of CALVFJ010000006.1, from coordinate 44,635 downwards.
ACAAATGACCTTTGGTTTCTCACGTGATGATGCTGGTAATTTCTTAAATGATTATTATGACAAAAAGATTTATGAACAAGATCCATTTGCAAGATTAGATCAGCATGGTGTTGGAAAATTAGTTAAGATGGCTGCTGATCTAGGACGTAAGACTCGTCCAGATATCAAATTAGGTATCTGTGGTGAACATGGCGGCGATCCATCTTCGATTGATTTCTGTCATCGCGTTGGTTTGACTTATGTTTCTTGTAGTCCGTTTAGAGTTCCAATCGCGCGCTTAGCGGCAGCTCAGGCAGCTATTCGTAACGGAAAGTAATATTAAAAAACATTTATCTTAAATGATAAATGTTTTTTTGTGGTCAACTTTTAATTTATGCGCTATCATAAAATAGAGGTAAATGATGATGAAAGTATTGATAGCTCATATGAATGCGGAATGCAATGAACATATTCAGCATACCGTAGATCTTGAAGAATTTGATATTCGCTATGGCAAGGAATGTTGTGAAGCCATGCATATCGCGGATATCTTTGCACAAGAAGATATTGATCTTATCCCTGCGATATATGCTAACCTACATCCTAATGGCATGATCAAAAAAGCTGCGTTTGATCATATCCTTACAACGATCTTAAGCTGTGTCAAGGCGCATATGCATGAGATCGATGGAATATATCTGCATCTTCATGGAGCCAGCGGGGTGTTGGATCTTGAAGAAATATCGGGGGAGCATGTAATTGTAAAAAAAATCCGAGCTTTGGTAGGAAGATATATGCCTATAGCGGTAGTTATGGATCCACATGGAAATCTAACCCAAGAATTTTGTGATAATGTCAACATCGTAAGATGTTATCGCGAATCTCCGCATAGTGATGCAATTGAAACCAAAAGAAAGGTTGCACATATGCTTATCGATCTGTTAAAAAATCGTAGACCAATGCAGCCAATAATACGAAAATTACCTATTATGGTCGGAGGAGAAAGAAGTGTTTCTGCTATGGAACCAATGTGTACCATCAATAAGATGCTTGATGATGCCGAAAAAGATCCTCGTGTATTTTCATGTTCTTATCATGTTGGATATATACGCCATGACGATGATAAATTAGGAGCAGCCGTTGTCTTTATTCCAAATCAGCCTAATGATAAAGAATACTGTGAAAAACAAGCTGATATGCTAGCAAATTATGCTTGGGACCATCGCTTTGAATTTAAGTTTAGTGGAAGTTATGCCGAGGTTGATGACGCCGTGCGTCAAATATTAGCTTGGCAAACCAAAACCGCTGTTTTGACCGATTCGGGCGATAATTGCGGCGCCGGTGGTGCTGGAGAAAATACGATAGTTTTAAAAGAAGTATTAAAGCATCATACCAATAAGAAGATTTTATTCGCCGGGATCAATGATGCATCATGTTATCAACAACTTAGCCATGCCAAGATCAATGATCATCTAGAAATCAATTTAGGAATAGGCCGTGATCTTAATAGCACAACAATTAAATTAAAGGTAAAGCTGATTGGTAAAGGAAAACAAATGTATGCTTCACATAAGTTCATTGGTGATGCATATATAATAAGAATCGATGATACGTTGATTGATATCATCGTGTTAAATCATATCTTGCAATATGGAACCATGGATCAATTCTTGGCAGCAGGTGTTGATTTTCATGATTATGATGCCGTCATCGTTAAAATGGGTTATCTAGATACAGAATTAATACCTGAAACTAGTTTTCATATCATGGCTTTGACTGATGGCCCTACGATCCAACGTTCTGAAAGGATACCTTTTAAAAAAATATATCGTCCTATGTGGCCTATTGATCAAATGGAAGAACTTAGCTATATAGAATGATATGAATATAAGGTGCAGTCAATGAATAAAGTTCAAGCATCATTTCCTAATGATGATAAACGATACAAAGAAGAGGTTTGGGATGCATATCTTGCAAATGGTCAATTAGCTGGGATCGATCTATTAAGAGGCAGGCCTATTCCTGATGGTTATTTTCATTTAGTTTCTCATGTTTTGGTGCGTCGTCAAGACAATAAATTTCTTTTGATGCAACGCGCATATACCAAAGAAAGCAATGGTGGCTGGTTTGAAGCAAGCGCGCAAGGATCAGCTTTAAAGGGTGAAGATGCCTTGCAGTGTGCTATAAGAGAACTAAAAGAAGAGACAGGTATCATTGAAGGACGATGGCAAAGGATTAACCAATTGATAATTGGAAATTCTTTGATCGTTTGTTATTTATGTGATGTTTCTTTAGAAAATGCTGCCAATGTTCAGCTTCAAGAAAATGAAACGATTGCTTATCGTTGGTTAGATGAAGATGAGTTTAAGATATTTGTTAATTCTGCTGAAATGATTTCATCTCATCGTTTAAGGCTGTATCCTTTTCTTGCTAGATATGGTTATCTATAAAAATTTGAATTTCAAAGCAAATTTTGTTAATATTGTATATGGAGGGAAATGATCATGAATCAAACCAGACATACTTTAAATGAATTATTGGTTGGATTGTTTAACTATATCCTTTATATTGAAGAACGTAATATCAAGCAAAAAGGGGTCGTGCTTTCGATGAATGATGTCCATATCTTGGAAAGCATTCAGAAAGCTAGTGATAATAGCATGTCGCATATAGCTAGACGCTGTATGATTACGCAAGGAACTCTAACGACTAATGTGGCTAAATTGATCAAAAAAGGCTATGTCATCAAATATAAAGATGATGAAGATAAAAGGATCAGCCGTCTAAAGATCACTGATAAAGCTTTGGATGTTCTTGCAATCCATGATGAGTTTCATAAAGAAATGATCGATAAAGCTCTAAAAGATCTTCATTTAGAAGATAATGAGGTCTTAAATACTTCTTTAGAAAATATCTTGGCATATTTTAGGGAAGAGTATTCGATCAAGCCAGATTTAAAAGAAAAAAATGTTGAATAAACATTTTTTTTTTTTGCTTTTTAAGGCGTTTTCCCATGATTTTCACAAAAATTTCACAATAATTTGATATTCAAAGTATTTACTTTGAATATCAAAGCGTGTATACTATATAACGTAATCTTTGAATATCAAAGTAATGGAGGAGAATATGTTAGAAGAAATCAAAGCAGTATTAGAAGAAGCAATCAATGTAGATCCTGATAAGGTAGTACCAGAAGCAAGATTAAAAGAAGATCTAGAAATAGATTCATTATCAGCAGTTGAATTATCTTTGGAGCTTGAAACTAAATTCGATATTACGATCGATGATGAAGAATTAGCAAATTTAGTTACTGTTCAAGATATCATTGATATCGTAAATGCTAAAAAATAGTTTTATGAGCTAATATCTAGCTCATTTTTATATATGAGAGGTTATCTGATGGATACAAATAAGATAAAAGAATTGATCGAGATATTTGAAAATAGCCAAGTTTCAACAATGGAACTTGAAGCTGATGATATAAAACTTAAACTTACAAAGGAACAAGCAGCCTCTGCTAAGTTCATGTCAAATAAGGTTGATATAGAAAACGATAAACAAGAAAATACGTTAACGGAAAGTCAAGAAAAACAAATCAAAGCTCCACTGGTAGGGACTTATTATGAAAGCTTTGCCCCAGGAAGCAAACCGTTTATCACCGAGGGCCAAGAAGTTCATAAGGGAGATATTGTTTGTATAATCGAAGCTATGAAAGTAATGAATGAAATTCATAGTCCATATGATGGTACAGTTAAGAAGATTTGTTTAAATAATGGGGAATTAGTTGAATTTGATCAAACTTTGATCTTGATAGGAGAATAAAATGATTAAGAAGATCTTAATTGCTAATCGTGGAGAGATAGCTGTAAGGATCATTAGAACATGTAAATTAATAGGGATTAGTACGGTTGCCGTATATTCTACCTGTGATAAAGAAGCCCTTCATGTTCAATATGCTGACCAAGCAGTTTGTATTGGCGCCCCATTAGCAAAAGATAGTTATTTAAATATGCATAATCTGATCCAAGCAGCTTGTAATACGGGATGTGATGCTATTCATCCAGGTTTTGGTTTTTTAAGTGAAAATGCTGATTTCGCTCGACTTGTAGAAGCATGTGGGTTGATTTTTATTGGCCCTAATCCCCAGATCATAGAAAAAATGGGCAATAAGACCAAAGCTAGAGAATTAATGATCAAAGCTGGCGTTAAAGTAGTAAATGGCTCTAAAGTTATCTTAAATGTGGAAGAAGGCATAAAACAAGCCAAAGAGATCGGGTATCCTGTAATGATCAAAGCTAGCAATGGTGGTGGAGGTCGAGGAATGCGGATCGTACGTGATGAAGCAGATTTTGCTATAAATTTTGTAAGTGCTAAAAGCGAAGCCATGGCTTGCTTTGGTAATGATGATGTGTATATCGAAAAATTTATCGAAGATCCAAAGCATATAGAAGTTCAGATCATGGCTGATAATTTTGGACATGTATATCATCTATATGAAAGAGATTGTTCGTTTCAAAGAAGAAATCAAAAGATGATCGAGGAAGCTCCATGTTTTATGCTTGATCCCAAAGTCAAAGAAGCTGTGATTGCCGATGCTATAAAGGCTTGTAAATATGTTGGTTATAATTCAGTTGGAACCGTCGAGTTTTTAGTTGATAAAAATCATGAACATTATTTTATGGAAATGAATACGCGTATCCAGGTAGAACACCCTGTTAGCGAAATGATCACCGGAATCGATCTGATAAAATATCAGATCAAGATTGCCGAAAATCAGCCATTGATCCTTGATCAATCTAAAATAATCGCTAATGGGCATGCTTTAGAATGTCGGATCAATGCAGAAGATATAAAAAAAGACTTTGCACCAACATGCGGGAAAATTAAGTTTGTTAATTTTCCTGGCGGTAGAGATGTGCGCATTGAGACAGCTATTTATAACGGATATACCATCGTACCTTATTATGATTCAATGATCTTAAAACTAATTACCTATGGACAAACTAGATTGGAATGCATAAAAAAGATGCGTATTGCGTTAGAAGAATTGATCATAGATGGTATTGAAAGCAATGTTGAATTTCATTATTTGGCATTGCATCATAAAAAATTTATCGATGGCACTTATACTACAGGATTTGTGCAAGATTTTATTGAGGAGCTGAAAGACAGTGGAAACATTATTTAAAAAAAGACAAGAAAGGCTAAACATTTTTAAAAAAATGCGCAATCAGGAAATAATTAGCCCTAAAAAAGAAATTCCCGATCATTTATTTACTAGTTGCCCTCATTGTCATGCAAATTTGGTAACCGCTCAGCTTGCCAAAAATTTATATGTATGTCCGCAATGTGGTCATCATTTCCGTTTATCTGCAAGACAACGAATAAATCAGATCATTGATGAAGGCACTTTCAAAGAAAGCGATAAATATGCACAAACTGAAAATGCTCATGAGTTTGTTGGGTATCAAGAAAAATTAAAACTAAGCTATCAAAAAAGTGGTCTGTTAGAGGGTGTTGTAACAGGTTATGGAAAAATTAACAAGCAAAATGTATGCATAGCGGTCATGGATGCTAGTTTTATGATGGGATCGATGGGACATGTCGTTGGTGATAAGATCACCCGACTGATTGAAACTGCAGAAAAAAAACATTTTCCATTAATTATTTTTTGTACTAGCGGTGGGGCAAGGATGCAAGAAGGCATTATCTCCCTGATGCAAATGGCCAAGACTTCTCAAGCCTTAAAACGATTCAAAGAAGCACAAAATTTGTATATAAGCGTATTATGTGATCCAACAACAGGTGGAGTAAGCGCAAGTTTTGCCATGTTAGGAGACATCATGATCGCAGAACCTAAAGCTTTGATTGGTTTTGCTGGGAAACGAGTCATAGAAAAAACCATAAATGAAAAATTGCCTGAAGATTTCCAAACGGCAGAGTTTTTGATGGAACATGGCTTTTTAGATATGATCGTAAAAAGAGATGAAATGAAAAGTGTTTTAGCAAAATTAATAAAAATACATGGAGGTGCGCATGGATCTACAGCAAAGATTACAAATGATCAGCGAGCTTGAACAGCAAGCCAAGATTACTACTGATAATCAAGCGTTAGGTTTGCTCAATGCCAAGATCAAGATCATGAAACAACAGGCATTTGAAAATCTAAGCGCATGGGACCGCGTTTTCTTGGCTCGTCATCCAAATAGAAGCAAATTTCATGATTATCTGCCACTGTTATTTAATGATTTTATTGAACTGCATGGTGATAGATGTTTTGGTGATGATGCATCGATGATCACGGGATTGGCATATTTCCATGATCTGCCAATAACCATTATTGCCCAAGCTAAGGGAAACGATCTTTCTTCAAACTTAAAATACAATTTTGGCATGAATAATCCTTGGGGATATCGCAAAGCTATAAGGATAGCTAAGCAAGCTGAAAAGTTTCGTCGGCCAATCATTACATTTGTTGATACGCCTGGAGCTTATCCTGGAAAAACTGCTGAAGAAAATGGTCAAGCCATGGCTATCGCTGATTGTTTAGCCACTTTTTCAAATTTAAAAGTACCAGTTATTTGTGTTGTGCTTTCCGAAGGAGGAAGTGGAGGAGCGTTGGCATTGTCGATAGCGGATCGTATCGTGATGTTAGAAAATGCTATATATTCGATTTTATCTCCTGAAGGATTTGCTAGCATTTTATGGAAAGATGAAAGTCGATATAAAGAAGCTGCTGAGGCAATGAAATTAACAGCATATGATCTAAAAGAATTGGGAATCATCGATCATATCATCAAGGAACCTAAAGGTGGAGTTCAGCAAGATCTTCAAAGCGTCGTTAATATGCTAGATCATTATATTAGCCAAGAATTAAATCAATTAATAAAAACAAGACCAACGGTTTTATTAAATGCACGTTATGAAAAATTTCGAAGGATTGGTACTATATGATGACAAAGTTAAGGATTTTAGGATATGGCAAAGCTCTAGCACAAAAGCCTATAACCAATGATGATCTAAGCAAAATGGTTGATACCAATGACGAATGGATCTATAGTCGGACAGGAATCAAATCACGATATGTTACGATCGATGAAAATACCAGTGATCTAGGTTATAGAGCATCTTGTATGGCAATAGATGATGCCCAGATCAATGCTAATGAGCTAGATATCATCATCGTTGCTACCATGACACCAGATAAGTTTACCCCATCTGTAGCAAGTATGATCCAGGCAAGGTTGGGGATAGAAAATGCAAATATCTATGCTTTTGATATAAATTGTGCTTGTAGCGGCTTTATTTTTGCCTTAAAGATAGCTGCTAAACTATTAGAACCAGGACAAAAAGCTTTGGTTATCGGTGCTGAAACCTTGAGCAAGATCATTAATTGGCAAGATCGAACGACATGTGTCTTATTTGGCGATGGTGCAGGTGCTATGATCGTTTCTGCTGATGAAAATGCGCAGTCTGCTGCATTTTATCTTCATACGATCAATGATGATCAACAGGTATTATTTGCTAATGGCATCTCTTTGGATAGTGCTGAACAACGTTATGGCAATATCCAAATGAAAGGGCAAGAAGTATTTAAATTTGCTATCAATGCGATGAGCGAAGCCATTATTAAGGTTTTGGAAGAAGCTGATATTACGCTTGATGATATTAGTTTGATCATTCCGCATCAAGCAAATTTAAGAATAATAAAAGCAGTTGCTAAAAAAATGAATATTGATTTAGATAAATTTTATATAAATTTAGAAAAATATGGCAATACAAGTGCCGCAAGCATTCCGTTAGCCTTAGCTGATGCAAATGATCAACAAATGTTAGGCAATAATAAGAAAATAATCATGGTAGGCTTTGGAGCTGGTTTAAGTTATGGCGCATGCTTGTTACAGATATAAAGGAGACAATATGTTATTAAATGAACTGTTAAATATTAAATATCCAATTATTCAAGGAGCTATGGCGAATATAGCGACAGGTCAATTTGCTGCAGCCGTATCAAATGCTGGTGGGTTAGGGATAATTGCCAGTGGAGGCTGGGATGATATCCAAACTGAAAAAGAAATCATCAAATGCAAAGAATTAACTGATAAGCCATTTGGCGTCAATGTGATGCTAATGAATCCATTTGCCGATAAGATCATTGATGTCATTATCGCTCAAAATGTTCCGGTTGTAACTACCGGTGCGGGAAATCCTGGAGTCTATATCGAAAAATTAAAAAAAGCTGGTATCAAGATATTTCCTGTAGTCGCTAATGTTGCTTTGGCAAAAAGAATGGCAAGATTAAAAGTAGATGGCATCATCGTAGAAGGATGTGAAGCTGGAGGTCATGTCGGTGAAGCAACCACGATGACGCTATTACCACAAATGTGCGATGCGATCGATTTGCCGATCATTGCTGCTGGGGGAATTGCTGATGCTAGAGGGTTCGTAGCAGCTTTGGCTTTAGGGGCTTGTGGAATACAGGTTGGAACATGTTTATTAGTTTCTGAAGAATGTCCAATTCATGATAATTATAAACAAGCTGTCATTAAAGCAAAAGACAATGATACGGTAGTTACAGGCCGTAGTTTAAATACTCCTGTGAGGATCTTAAAAAATCATATGAGCCGGCAATATCTAGCCTTAGAAAAAACTTGCGCTTCAGCAGAAGAATTGGAAAAACTGACCTTGGGAGCATTAAGAAGGGCTGTGTTTGATGGTGATATCCAAAATGGCTCGGTAATGATGGGACAAATTGCAGGCTTATGTGATCAAATCAAACCTTTAAAAGTTATTTTTAAAGATATTTGCACATCAAGCACTAAAACGGTCGAACAATTAAATGAGGCTGTAAAAAATTTATGATCAAGATAAATGATAGATATTTGAAGCTTCCATTGATCCAAGGGGGAATGGGCGTTGGAATATCTTTAGGTAATTTAGCAGGAAATGTCATGAAGCATGGTGCGATGGGAACCATATCCTTTGCCCATCCTGGATATTATCGTGCAGATTTTTTAAAAAATAGTCTTCAGGCAAATCTTAAAGCAATTGCAGATGAAGTTAAAAAGGCTCGGGAAATAAGCGATGGTAATGGCTTATTAGCAGCTAATATCATGGTTGCTTCTAAAGATTATAAAGAATATGTGGAAGCTGCCGTTAAAGCAAAGGTAGATGCCATCATTTCAGGGGCAGGCTTACCTTTAGAATTACCAAAATATGTTAAAGATGAAAAGATCCTATTGGCACCTATTGTTTCTAGCGGTAAAGCATGTGAATTGCTTGCAAGGAAATGGGATCGTAACTATCAAAGGATCATGGATTTTGTCGTTATCGAAGGGTCTATGGCAGGCGGACATCTAGGTTTTAAAAAAACTGATGTCTTAGAAGGTAAATGTGAAGATCTAAGCAAGATCTTAAAAGATGTTTTAGCGGTATTATCGCCATATGAAGAAAAATATCAAAGAAAGATCCCGGTATTTGTAGCAGGAGGAATTTTTGATGGTAAGGATATTGCTAAATATCTAAAAGAGCAGGCAAGCGGTGTGCAAATGGGAACGCGATTTATTGCGACTTATGAGTGTGATGCCGATCAACGTTTTAAGGATATGATCATCGATTGTCAAAAAGAAGATATCGTTATCGTCAATAGTCCCGCGGGATTGCCAGGCAGAGCCTTGAAAAACTATTTTATCTTAAAAGCCGATAACGGAACTAAGGTTTGCATTGCTAATTGCTTTCATTGTTTGAAAACATGTGATCCATCAGCAACATATTATTGCATTTCTCGTGCGCTGATCAACGCTGTTAAAGGTAATGTATCAAGCGGCTTGATATTTGTAGGTGAAAATGCTTATCGTGTTAATAAGATGACTAGCGTTGAAGCATTGATAAATGAATTGATGGAAGAATTAGAAAAAGAGATAGGAGCAAATTGATGAAAACAGCATTTATATTTGCAGGACAAGGTGCACAATATGTGCAGATGCAAAAAGATTTTTATGATAATTATGCAGTTGCTAAAAGTATATTCGATAATGCTAAGATGGATTACGATATCAAAAAAGTGATTTTTGAAGGTCCTAAAGAAGTATTAAATGACACGCTTTACACGCAACCATGCGTATTTTTAGCATCGATGAGCATTTACGCAACTTTGAAAAGCTTAGGTATCGATGCTGATATCGTTGCTGGACTTAGCTTGGGAGAATATAGCGCATTGTGCGCAGCAAACGTATTTGACGTCCAAACAGGCTTGGAAATCATCAAGATAAGAAGCCAGCTGATGAGCAAGGCTTTATCGTGCTATGATAGCAAAATGGCAGCTATCATGAATGCTGATATCCAACAGATCAAAGATGTGATCAAAGAATGTTCAGCATTAGGAAGCTTAAGCATAGCCAATTATAATAGTCCAACCCAGATCGTTATCACGGGCGAAAGCATAGCGGTGGATTCGGCAGTTGACAAACTTAGAAATATGCCTAAGGTCAAAGCCATTCCTTTAAAAGTAAGCGGGGCTTTTCATAGTCCGCTATTGAAAGAAGCTAGCAATGATTTGACTGCGTATCTTCAAAACTATGATCTTAAGCTTCCTAAAAAAACGATTTATTACAATATCTGTGGTGAACCTATTGATGTTAATGATATATCGTCATTAGCTTTGATCATGGGGAAACAAATGTCTCATAGCGTATATTTTATGCAAACGATCAAAAATATGATCAAAGATAGAGTTGAACTATTTGTAGAAATAGGACCAGGTTCAACTTTAAGCAAACTTATCAGCAAAATTGCTCCCGCTTCGAAGGTCATAAATGTTGATTCAATTGAAGATATTGCTAAATTACAGGAGGTGTTAGCTAATGAACAATAAGGTTGCTTTAGTTACTGGTGCGCCAAAAGGCATTGGTCAAGCCATTGCTTTGAAACTTGCTAAAGATGGTTATGATATCGTTATAAACTTTCATTCAAGCCAAGATAAAGCTATCCAATTACAATCTTTGATCCAGGATTTAGGACAGAAAGCATGGATCTATCAAGCCAATGTTGCTGATGGTAAAGAAGTAGAGAATATGTTTAAGATGATAAAGGAAGAATGTGGTAAGCTTGATGTTTTGGTTAATAATGCGGGAATAACTAAGGATAATTTATTATTAAGACTTAAGGATGAAGAATTTGACCAAGTTATAGCAACTAATCTTAAAGGATGTTTTAATTGTACCAAACATGCTGCAAAGCTTATGTTCAAACAAAAAAAAGGCAGCATCATCAACATTAGCAGCGTCATTGGTTTAATAGGCAATATTGGTCAGGTTAATTATGCAGCATCTAAAGCGGGAATCTTGGGAATTACCAAATCTGCGGCTAAAGAATTAGCTCGCTATAATGTTAGGGTCAATGCTGTTTGTCCAGGATTTATTGAAACAGATATGACCAAATCATTAGATACAAGTTATGTAGATGATATCATCAAGAATATTGCATTGCAGCGTTTAGGAAAACCAGAAGATATAGCTAATACCGTAAGTTTTTTAGCAGGTGACATGAGCGGATATATTACAGGACAAACCATCTGCGTAGATGGCGGCATGGTATTTTAGGAGGAAGTTGTAATGAACAGAAGAGTAGTTATTACCGGTTTAGGAGCAATAACGCCAATAGGCAATGATGCTGAAAGCTTATGGCAAGCCATTGAAGAAAATAAATGTGGGATTGCCAAGATCACATCATTTGATACCAGTGATTATAAGGTTAAATTAGCAGCTGAAGTTAAAGATCTAGATCCCGAAAAATATTTTAGCAAAAAAGATCTAAAGTTTAATGATCGTTTTGTACAATTTGCGCGTATTGCAGCAAGACAAGCAATAGATGATAGCGATATCGATCTGCAATTGATCGATCATGAACGCTTAGGAGTAATCGTTGGTTCGGGAATCGGAGGAATCGCAACGATAGAACAAGCTAAGCAAAATTTAACTGAAAAAGGAAATGGCAAGGTATCACCTTACTTTATTCCTATGAGCTTGATCAATTTAGCTGCTGGGAATATAGCTATCGATATGAAAGCTCATGGCAGCTGCTATGCACCAGTAACCGCATGTGCTGCTGGTACCAATGCTATCGGCGAAGCTTTTCATCAAATTCGCGATGGTTACATGGATATCATGATTACCGGTGGAGCAGAAAGCTCGATTACTCCATTAGCGATTGCTGGTTTCCAAGCAATGCGAGCATTATCAACGCAACAGGATAGTCATAGAGCATCGATTCCATTTGATCAAGAACGTTCGGGCTTTGTCATGGGTGAAGGAGCAGGTATCTTGATCTTAGAAGAATTAGAACATGCTCTTAAAAGAAAGGCCAGGATATATGCTGAAATTATCGGTTATGGTAGCAGCTGTGATGCTTATCATATAACTTCGCCTTCAATTGATGGTACAATGCCTGCCAAAGCCATGGAACGAGCATTAAACGATGCCATGTTGCCATATACGAAGATCGACTATATCAATGCCCATGGAACAAGCACAAAGCTAAATGATCTAACTGAAACAGCAGCTATTAAAAAAGCTTTTAAAGATCATGCATATAAATTAGCTGTATCTAGCACCAAAAGCAACACGGGTCATTTATTAGGTGCAAGTGGCGCGGTCGAAGCTATCATATGTACCAAAGCCTTACAGGCACAAATGATACCTGCTACGATAAATTATCAGCTACCAGATGAACAATGTGATCTTGATATCGTAGTGAACGTAAATCGTAATCAACCACTAAACTATGTCATGAGCAATTCTTTAGGTTTTGGCGGCCATAATGCATCAATCATCTTAAAGAAATGGGAGGAAAAATAAGCAATGATCTTAGATTCAAATCAAATTCAAACGATCATTCCACATCGTTATCCATTTTTGCTTGTTGATCGTATTGAAAAAATGGAAGAAGATACAATAATTGGTAAAAAATGCGTAAGTGCTAATGAAATGCAATTTTTAGGACATTTTCCCCAAAAACATGTGATGCCAGGGGTTTTGATCATTGAAGCATTAGCACAAACCGGATGCGTATTGTTGCTATCTAAACCAGAAAATAAAGGCAAGATCGCATATTTTGCAGGCATCGATAAAGCCCGTTTCTATAAACAGGTCGTTCCGGGAGATACTTTAGAATTAACCGTGGTCTTTACTAAAAGCAAAGCCGGGATCTGTTTTGCAGATGCTTATGCTAAGGTCGAAGATAAGATCGTTTGCAAAGCATCGATCATGTGTGGAGTTAATTAATATGATCTATGGGATTGGCAATGATATCGTCAAGATCGAACGCTTTGAAAAAAACAAAGATAAATTAGCTAAAAGGATCCTGACTGCTCAAGAATATGAGCTATATATGAAAAAAAATAGGAGCATTGAATTTTTAGCTGGACGTTTTGCTGCTAAGGAAGCGATCATCAAGGCAAGCAATCAATCCTTGAGCATGCAAAAGATCAATGTCTTATACAAAGATGGTAAGCCAGAAGTTAGTACAGAAAATGAAGTGTTTTTATTAAGCATCGCTCATGAGCGCGAATATGCTACGGCTGTAGCCATAAAGGTTGGATGATGAAAATATCGGTTGTTTTGAAAGGATTGCTAATTGCTCCATGGGCATATCTTAATTGTTTTTATCATCAAGATAAAAGCTTTGAAGAACGTTATGCATTTGTGCAACGTGTCAGCAAGTTTATCATTAAATTTTTGGGATATGATCTACAGGTTAAATACGAAGAAGCGTTTGATTTGGAAAAACCTATCTTTTATGTCTCGAATCATCAAGGAACGATCGATCCTGCCATGATCGTTGCTAGTTCGCCAACTAGTTTAAGCTTTATTTCAAAAAAAGAAAACGAAAAGCTTCCCTTGTTAGGAGAATATGCATCATTGATCGATACGATCTATTTTGATCGAAACAGCAAACAAGGAAATATCCATATGCTTAAAGAAGCATTACGCTATCTAAAAAATGGTCGTAACATCTTGATATTCCCGGAAGGAACCAGATCCAAACAAGATCAAATGAATGCTTTTAAAGAAGGAGCTTTAAGACCATGCTATATGGCAAAAGCAAATGTTGTTGCGGTAGCGTTAAATAATGCATATTGCCTGGACGTCAAAGGAAAACATGAAAAAAGGCTGCAGATCACTTATGGAAAACTGCATCCTTATGAAGAATATAAAGATATGGAATATGATGATTTTGCAGCAATGATCTATCAAGAAATAGCTGCAAAGGTCAACAATTGCGAATAGATATCTCAGCTGATGATAAGGTCATGATCTTATCATCTTTTTTAATGATCAAACCGCCTTGATTGTCAATATCGACAGCATAAGCTAGATAAGTTTCTTGTGGGGTAATAACGGTTATGGGTTTATTCAAAACGATGCAGTGCTTACGATATAAATCAAGGTATGCTTTCGTATCTTCATGATCATGGTAATAGTCATAAAAATATTGCAAGATGCTGATGATCAGCTGATCCCTTGGCAAGATCTGTGAAGTGTGTTCTTCGATCGTTGTGGCGATATCTTGTAATTGTGAGCAAAATGAATGCTTATGTACATTGATCCCGATACCTATGATCGTGCGATTATCATTAGGGCCAAAATATTGATTTTCGATCAAGATTCCGGCTATTTTTTTATTAGCTATCATTAAATCGTTTACCCATTTTATCTGGCAATCAAGCTTATATGTTGCCTGGATTGCCTTAAAAACAGCACATGAAACCATGATGCTTAACAAGGGAAGCGTTTGAATATTTCTTTGTGGCTTTAATAAAAAGGACATATAGATCCCATTGTCTGCAGGACTTAAAAAGCGTCGTCCATTGCGACCTTTACCATTATTTTGTTGATTTGCTAGCAAAATATATCCTTCTTTTATCACAGGATCTAGTTGTTTAAGATCATCATTGGTAGAACCGGTGCAATCAACTAATTGGATATGATGAAAAAAAGCTGGTACATGTTGCTGAATTTTTAGTAAATTAATATCTTTCATGAAAAGATTATATCATTTATAAGCATTTAAATTGCAAAAATATCGTCTATCTTTTAAGATATTTAAAAAGAAGAGGTGTCTATGAATTATATCTTAACGTTGTTCATACCATTTCTTGGCACGACCTTAGGAAGTGCCATGGTATTTTTATTAAAAGAAAAGTTAGATGATAAGATCCAAAAGGCCATGCTAGGATTTGCTAGTGGCGTAATGGTTGCTGCTAGCTGCTGGTCCTTGATCATTCCAAGCATTGATATGAGCGTGGAGCTAGGCAAGCTTGCTTTTTTTCCTGCGGCAGTTGGTTTATTATTAGGTTTTTTTTTTTTGCTAGGTTTAGATTTTTTGATCCCACATTTGCATGTTAATAGCGAAAAACCTGAAGGTTTACAAAATACAAATATTTCGCGAACCATGATGCTATTATTTGCTGTAACCTTGCATAATATACCTGAAGGAATGGCGGTAGGGGTTATCTTTGCTAGTTTCATGAATGGAAATTCATTGATAACGCTTGCTTCGGTCTTTGCTTTGTGCATAGGTATTGCAATTCAAAATATTCCTGAGGGAGCGATCATATCTTTGCCATTAAAAAATGAAGGAAATAGCAAATTTAAGTCTTTCGTTTATGGCAGTTTAAGCGGCATCGTTGAACCGATCGCGGCTATCATAACTATATGGCTGATAAATCTTATCGAACCATTATTGCCATATTTCTTAGCTTTTGCAGCCGGTGCAATGTTGTATGTGGTAGTTGAAGAATTGATTCCTGAAGCAAGTGAGGGTGAACACTCTAATATTGCAACCATTGGCTTTGCATTAGGATTTATCATCATGATGATCCTTGATGTCGCCTTGGGATAAAAATATGGTTAATTTATTTGACAAGCAAATTAATTTGTTGTATAAAATAGGTAATGCAATGAAAAGGACACGATCAATAGGAAAGATCATGCAGAG
The DNA here is from genome assembly GCA_944326795.1 of uncultured Erysipelotrichaceae bacterium. Lineage (GTDB taxonomy): Bacteria > Bacillota_I > Bacilli_A > Erysipelotrichales > Erysipelotrichaceae > JALEVB01. Next base: position 28,660 of record CALVFJ010000006.1, on the reverse strand, counting down.
AGCTGATTGGTTGGTGCAAAATCAGAAGATCGCTTATTGATTACTACCTTGGAGCAGCTTCTTAATCGAAAGCCGTTTGACATGCGTTAAATGTCTTGAGGGTCATTGTTATAAACAATGGAATTAAGGTGGTACCGCGTGTTTAAACGTCCTTTTAGCTAAGGACGTTTTTTTATAGAAAGGAAGATAAAAAATGATAAATATCAAAGAAGATGAACAGCTACATGTCTTGAATCACAGTTGTGCCCATTTATTGGCACAAGCCGTAAAACATTTATATCCAAATGCAAAATTTTGGGTAGGTCCAGTAATTAATGAAGGATTCTATTATGATATCGACCTAGATGGTGATGTAATAAAAGAAGAAGATCTTGCCAAGATCGAAAAAGAAATGAAAAAAATAGCTAAAGATGGCAAAAGGATCGTTAGGCATGAAATTTCTAAACAAGAAGCTTTAACAATGTTTAAGGATGATCCTTATAAATTAGATCTTATCAACAACATGGATGAAGACGATACGGTAATTTCTTGCTATACCCAAGGAGATTTTACTGATCTATGCCGTGGTCCGCATGTTGAATCTGTAAAATTGTTAAAGAATTTTAAATTATTAAAGGTGAGCGGTGCTTATTGGAAAGGTGATGCCAACAATAAGATGCTACAACGAATCTATGGTATTTGCTTTAACACTCCAGAAGATCTTGAACAACATTTGCATCTTTTAGAAGAAGCAAAAAAACGCGATCATAAGAAATTGGGCAAAGAATTAGAATTATTTATGATGAGCGAATATGGACCAGGCTTCCCATTCTTTTTACCTAATGGAATGATCATAAGAAATGAACTAGAAAATTTCTGGTACCAAGAACATACCAAAGAAGGATATCAATTCATCAAGACCCCAATCATGATGAGCAAGGAACTATGGGAATTAAGCGGACACTGGGCTAACTATAGTGAAAATATGTATACCAGTGAAATCGATGATAGAATTTTCTGCATCAAGCCAATGAACTGTCCAGGGGGCATGTTGGTTTATAAAAATAGCTTGCATTCTTATAAAGATCTACCATTAAGAGTAGGAGAGCTAGGACAAGTTCATCGCCATGAAGCAAGCGGAGCGTTGAACGGTTTATTTAGGGTAAGGACCTTTACACAAGATGATGCTCATATCTTCATGCGTGAAGATCAGATCGAAGAGGAAGTTATCCGCTTGATCAAATTTATCGATCGAATCTACGCTGTTTTTGGCTTAAAATATACGATAGAACTATCTACGCGTCCAGAAAAGAAATATATAGGAGATATCGCTATTTGGGATAAGAGCGAAAAGGCCTTAGAAAAAGCATGCCATGCTGCTGGTAAAGAATGCAAGATAAACCCTGGAGACGGTGCATTTTATGGACCAAAACTAGATTTCCATCTAATTGATTCTCTAGGCCGTGAATGGCAATGCGGAACGATCCAACTTGACATGAATTTACCTGAAAGATTTGATCTTACTTATATTGATAGCGATGGTTCGAAGAAAAGGCCAATCATGCTTCATCGCGTTATTTACGGATCGATCGAGCGCTTTATCGGAATCTTGATCGAACACTTCGCCGGAGCTTTCCCTTTATGGTTAGCACCAAAACAAGTTGTGATCATCCCTGTCCACCATGAAAATCACTTAGCATATGCAAATGAAATAAAAGCCGCATTAGAAGAACAAGGTGTTAGGGTTAGCGTCGATGATCGTAATGAGAAATTAGGATATCGCATTAGAGAAGCACAGATCCATAAAATTCCTGTAGAAGTAGTCGTTGGAGATGCTGATCAAAATGAGAAAACCGTTACGGTACGTCGCTATGGCAAAAAAGAAGAGGTTAAGATGCCAATAGCCGAATTTGTTCAAGATATTTGTGAAGAAATCAAACAGAAGAGGTTAGCATAAAAAATGAAAAAATTAATTATTCTATTATTAAGTTTGATGGTATTAGCTGGATGTTCCACAACATCAAAAGATATGATCGAGGCAACGATAACTCCTACCTCAACTGCAGATAACGTTTCATTAAATATCTTAGCTCCTAAAGGAGCGACAGCTTTGCCTTTAACGCAAGTTATCATCGAAAATGAACATTCGGTCACTACGGTTGATGGTAGCGATGTATTGCAAGCAGCATTGGTTAATCCGGATCCTGAATATGATATCATCATAGCTCCGACCAATCTTGGGGTTAAGTTGGCAGCAGCTGGCAAAACTTCATACAAATTGATCGATATCCTTACATGGGGCAATCTATATCTTGTAGGACCTAGCGATGCTCTTGAAAGTGGTAAAGAAATTGCTTTATTTGGCGAAAATGCCGTAGTTGGTTTAGTTTTTGAAGATTTATATCAAGATCTTTCAATGAACAAGACATATTATCCAAGCGTTGCTGAAGCGCAAGCAGCATTGCTAAGCGATAATGCAGACGTTGCTTTATTAGCTGAACCTGCGGCAACTGCCACCATTGCCAAAGCTAAAGAAAACGGCAAAGAATTAACTATCATTGCTGATCTTCAACAAATGTGGCAAGAAAAATATGGCTCAAGCTATCCGCAAGCAGGTATTTTTGTGCTAGAAGAAAGTTATGAAAATAATAAAGATAGCATAGACATGCTGATCAGTGAGATAAGATCATTTGTTGATGAAGCAAACAGCAATAATGAAATGGTCGTTGATATCGTTGATCAAGTTGGATCAGATATCTTAGGAGTACCAAACGGTAATATCGCTAGCAAGACATGGAATCGCTTGAATCTTGATGTCGTTGCTGCTAATGATGCTCAAGAACAATTAAAAAATTTCTTACAATTATTTGAAATAAATGATATTGAGGGTGCGCTTATCAAATAAATTACAAGACCTGGATTACAAAATCCAGGTTTTTTTAAAGTTTTATGGCAATGTAAGCGGTTGTATTGTATAATTGACATATGAAAAAAGTTGTAAAAAAAGAATACATAATAGCTTGTATGTTAATTTTCATATTTTGGATATGGCTAGCCCATCAAGTGCAAAATGATGTTTTGATACCTTATCCTTTGACAACATTAAATTGTTTGTTCCATATCTTGTTCGATGTAACATTTTATCGCGCATTGGGCACAACCTTATTTCATGTGTTTTCTGCATGTATTATCAGCTTGCTTCTTGCAATGATCATAGGTATCGGTGGTTATCGCTTTAAAAGCATTCGCTATTTTTTCGAACCTTTAAATAAGATCATAAAAACTATTCCCAATATCAGCTATATCATCATTATCTTGATATGGTTTGGTTCGAATAAAAGTGTAAGTATCATTTGCTTCTTGATCATTTTTCCAATGATCTATGCAAATATCGTTTATTCTTTAGAAAACATGGACACAAAATATCATGATGTAGAATTGATTTATCATGAAAGTTTTATCAATACATTACGTTTTCATCTTCTTCCATATTTATACCCTTTGGTCTTAAGTAATTTGAAGACGTGTGTATCCTTAGGATTTAAAGTTGGGGTCATGGCAGAGATCTTAGGACAAACTACACAAGGCATTGGCCGCTTATTGCAGCTTGCTAAGCTTGATCTAGATATGACTGCTATTTTTGCTTATACGATAATAATCATTTTGATTTGTATATCGATCGATTTGATATTTGATATTTTCATTCATTTTTATCAGAAGAGGAGGTAAATAAAAATGGAGAAACTGAATATAGAATCGCGCCGTAAAATTGATGAGATCGTCTTAAAACATAAAGATAAGATGGGTCCGGTCAAACTAATGCTCCATGATGTTCAAAGCGAGCTAGGCTATATTCCTTTTGAAGCAATGGAAAAGATTGCAGAAGCTTGTAATGTTAGTGTCGCTGAAGTATATGGAGTAGTAACTTTCTATACCCAATTTACGACGGAACCAAAAGGCAAATGTGTCATCAATGTTTGTATGGGTACGGCTTGTTATGTTAAAGGTGCTCAAGAATTGATAAATCATATCATGGATCTTACGCATGCGCCGATCAACGGAACTAGTGAGGATGGTTTATTTTCTTTAGATGCAACACGATGTTTGGGAGCTTGTGGTTTAGCACCAGTAGTAATCATTGATGATAAGGTATATGGTAATGCTAATGAATCTAATGTAGTAGAAGATATCATTACCAAGATCATCCAATCAGAAAGAAGACATTGATATGCTAGCAAAAGATATCATCAAGATCTTGGACGCTGAACCGATAAATATAAATACCAAACATTTTTTAGAAAAAGATTATCAATTTTGTTTTGCAACTGATCTTATGAGCGATGCTTTAGCAATGATATCAAATGATGACGGATCAACGGTCTTATTAACAGGATGTTGCAATATACAATCGCTTAGAACTGCAGAAATGCTAGATTTAGAATTAATTGTTTATGTTAGAGGCAAGATGCTAGATATCGACAATTTGGACATGACAAAAGAAATGAGATGTAATATATTTACGACGCATTATACGATGTTTGATGCATGCGGAAGACTTTATGCACAAGGATTAAAGGGCGTAAATGTTGAATAAAAGTTTTGAAGTTGTCAATCAAGATTATCATAATATGGGTAAGGTAAGCAGTCAGATCAAAAAGATGCTTTTACAAATTGGCTTTGACGCTAAGATCTTACGAAGGATAGCTGTTGCAAGTTATGAAGCAGAGATAAATATGGTTATTCATGCGTATGGAGGTAACATTCTTATGAATGTTGATGATGAAGGCCTGATTACCTTGACATTTCACGATTTGGGACCAGGTATTCCTGATTTAGAAAAAGCTATGACCCCTGGCTGGTCAACTGCTGATGAAAAAGCCAGAAATCTCGGCTTTGGAGCCGGGATGGGACTAGTAAATATAAAAAGGGTGTCTGATACCTTTGATATAAAAACTAGTCCAGCTGGAACGATCTTGACCTTGACATTTAAAGGGTACTGATATGAGCGTTATAACCTATACTTTAAGCAAGTGTTCCAAATGCATGCGCTGTGTTCAATCATGTCCAACTAAAGCCATCAGGATGCAAAATAACCGCATCGTGATCGATAAAAAAAATTGTATCAATTGTTTTAAATGTATCAATGCTTGTCATCATAAAGGTATAACAGCAAAGGGCAGTACCTTAGATGATATTAGCAGCTATAATTATACTGTTTGCTTGGTTCCTAGCGCTTTATCCTGTCACTTGGAATCCAAACATAAAGTTAACGAACTGTTTGACGCTTTGCGGCAGCTAGGCTTTGATGAAATCGTTGATCTTAGTCCTGTTGAGGCTGCGGTTTATGATAAAGCGCAAAAATATCCAAAGAATGAAATGTATCTAAGTTCATTTTGCCCATTGGTCAATAATTTAGTTAAGATCAAATTTCCGGTCTTAGCAGATAAATTGTTGCCGCTTAACTATCCTAGCGAAATTATGGCAAAAATGATCAAAGATCAGCATCCTAATAAACAAATAGGAGTATTCAATCTTTGTGAGTGTGCCGCAAAATTAGCTCTTGCTAAATTTCCATATCAAAATTTACAATATGAAGTTGATCATGCTCTTAGCATCGTTGATATCTTTCCAAGAATCAAAACTCTGATGTCAAATGGAAATAAATTAATTGAACTTAGCAAGGAAGGCTTGATTACTACTTCGCCATTGACCATAAAAAAAGATCCAAAGATCCTTGTAGCTGATGGGTTTGATAGCATCTTGAATATCCTTGAGATGGCTGAATTTGGATTGCTCGAAGATTTTGAGCTTATAAGATTATATCCATGCTATGGTGGATGTCTAGGTGGTCATTTGATGTGGGGAAATGCTTATACTGCAACAAGAAATATTGATGAAATTGCCTCGACAAATGTCATAGCCAACATCAACGAACAATATTTCATCAAGCCCGTTTTTGAAGATATCGATATAGATCATCGCAGTATTCAAGAAAAACTAAAATATTTTAATGCTGTTAACCTGCAGCTAGAAAAATTACCGGGCTATGATTGTACAGCATGCGGTTTACCAACCTGTCGCTTTATGGCCGAAGAAATTGTTAATGGTCATAAGACCCTAAAAGATTGTCAGATATTAAAAACAAAAGAAGGTGAAATATGAAAGTACAGGACCTGAAAAAAATATCAGCTTTTAACTTTATCAATCTAGCTGATGAAAAAAAAGATGTAAGCGGAGTATTCATTGGTGATTTATTAAGTTGGGTCATGGCCAATGGAGATGAAGGACAGATCTGGATTACGGTCCAAGCCCATTTAAATGTCGTAGCTGTAAGTTTATTAAAAGAATTTAGCTGCCTATTAATTTGTGATGGGGCCCAATGTGATGAAGATTTTGTCTTAAAATGTCAACAAGAAGAGGTTAATCTTATTCAAACTTCATTAAATGCTTATGAGTGTGCCAAAGCATTAGCTGGTTTAGGCTTATGATGTTTTATGATCTGCATATCCATTCATGCCTTTCACCATGTGCCGATGATGATATGACGCCAAATAATATCGTTAATATGGCAATGATAAAAGGACTAGATGTCATTGCCATATGCGATCATAATTCAACCTTGCAATTATCTGCCTTTGCAAAATTAAGGACAAATATGAATATCATTTATGGTATTGAAGTAGAAACTATTGAAGAGGTACATGTCTTAGGTTTATTTAAATCATTGAATGATGCCCAAGAATTCGATATATGGCTTGAACCTAATAAGCTAAAAACCGCTAATGATCCTAGTTATTTCGGTCATCAGCTAATAATGGATGAAAATGATCAAGTTATAAACGAATATAAAGATCTTTTGATAACTAGCACATTCATCGATATTGATACATGCATCGATAAGATCCATGAATACCATGGAGCTGCAGTTTTAGCTCACGTATTAGATAGAAAAAATAGTATCATCAATCAGCTTGGTTTTATACCACCTGACATCAAAGCTGATGCTTTTGAAGTCAAAAATGTTGAACAGATATCTTATCTAAAAAAAGCATATTCATATTTAACCAATAAAATTTTTATTATCAATTCCGATGCTCATCGATTGATAGACATCAATGAAAGGGAAAATGCTTTTGATGATATAACATTTCAAAAGCTATGGTCACAATGATGCAAGATATAGCAATGTACATCATCGAAATATTAATGAACAGCATATATGCAAACAGCAATAATATCATCTGTCATATCGAGATAAAAACTAGTATAAATCAATTGCTGATCATCATTGAAGATGATGGCAAAGGCATGAATGATGAATTATTGGCAAATGTTACTAATCCTTTTACAACAACTAGAAAAACTCGAAAGATCGGTTTAGGAGTTGCTTTTTTACAGCATCTATGCGATCAATGTAACGGAGATCTGACGATCAAAAGCAAAGAAAACATAGGAACGATCACCGTGGTAAAATTGCCATATGATCATTGGGATATTCCGCCATTAGGCAACATTGGACAAATGATGATGTTTTGTATCCAGGCAAATGCCGATATCGATTTTATCTTACAATATATCAAGGATGAACATACGTTCTTCTTTGATACCAAGCTAATAAAACAGGAACTAGGTGAGGTCAACATCGATGAACCTGATATCCTGTTGTGGATCAAGGAATATATAAATCAAGGTATAAAAGGAGAGAATCTATGAAAAGCTTAGAAGATTTGAAAAAAATGCGAGAAAAAGCATTAAAAAAAGTTGAAATGCGAGATGTTAATAAAAAATATCGTGTCGTCGTAGGTATGGCTACTTGCGGAATTGCTGCCGGAGCTAGACCAGTGTTAAACAAGCTGATCGAAGAGCTAGGTAATAATGATTACCCTTGCATCGTAACCCAGACTGGTTGCATTGGTTTATGTGCTTATGAACCAATCGTTGAAGTTTTTAATCAAGAAGATCAAACTAAAACCACTTATGTTCATGTAACGCCTGAAAAAGCAGTGAGCATATTGCAAAATCATATCCTAAAAGATCGGATCTTAACAGAATTTACCATTGATAGCTATCAAAAATAGGAGACATTTATGGAAAGAATAAACGTATTAATTTGTGCTGGTACGGGATGTACCAGCAGTAATTCAGCTTTATTGGTCCAAAAGTTTAACGAACTTTTGCCTCAATATGGTTTAGAAGAAGAAGTAAAAGTAATTAAGACCGGATGTTTTGGTTTATGTCAAAAAGGACCGATCGTTGCAATTTATCCAGATAAAGTTTTCTATAATCATGTTAAGGTCGAAGATGTTGAAGTTATAATTTCTGAACATTTATATAAAGGACGTGTTGTTAAACGTTTAGAACTGAGCGAAATTGATGAAGCAACTAAAGAACAGATCCTAGATATCGATAAGATCAAATTTTATGCTAAGCAAAAAAGAATTGCTTTACGTAATTGTGGTGTCATAAATCCTGAAGATATCATGGAATATATTGCCAAAGATGGATACATGGCTTTAGGAAAAGTTATTAGTGAGATGACACCGCAGGAAGTAATTGATGAAATAAAAGCTTCTGGATTACGTGGCCGAGGCGGCGGTGGTTTTCCAACAGGCGTTAAATGGCAATTTGCCGCCAATCAGCCAAAAGGGCAAAAATATGTGATATGTAATGCTGATGAAGGCGATCCTGGAGCATTCATGGATAGATCGATCCTTGAAGGCGATCCACATAGCGTAATCGAAGCCATGGCCATTGCAGGATATGCGATCGGTGCGGATCATGGATATATCTATATTCGAGCTGAATATCCTATTGCTGTGCAACGGTTGAAGATAGCTATCAAACAAGCTGAAGAATATGGTTTGCTAGGTAAAAATATCTTAGGTACAGATTTTAGCTTTGAACTAGAGATTAGATTAGGAGCTGGCGCTTTCGTATGTGGCGAAGAAACAGCGTTGATCATGTCTATCGAAGGAAAACGAGGAATGCCAGTGCCAAAACCGCCATTTCCTGCTGTTAGTGGCGTATGGGGAAAACCAACGATCATCAACAACGTAGAAACCTTTGCTAATGTGGCACAAATCATCTTAAATGGTGCAAGCTGGTTTGCAAATATCGGTACGGAAAGATCCAAAGGAACAAAAGTGTTCGCTTTAGGTGGCAAGATCAGCAATACCGGACTTGTTGAAATTCCGATGGGAACTACCCTTAGAGAAATTATTTATGAGATCGGCGGTGGCTGTCCTAATAATAAGAATTTTAAAGCCGTTCAAACAGGTGGACCAAGTGGCGGATGTCTGACCGAAGACCAGCTAGATACGCCAATAGACTTTGATAATCTGGTCGAATTAGGTAGCATGATGGGATCTGGTGGTATGATCGTTTTAGATGAAGATAATTGTATGGTGGATGTTGCCCGTTTCTATCTGGATTTTATCGTAGAAGAAAGCTGCGGTAAGTGTACTCCATGTCGGGTAGGAACTAAAAGATTATTAGAAATGTTGATCAAGATAACTAAAGGTGAAGGCGGCTTAGAAATCTTGGATGAGATGGAAAAACTATGTTATGAGATCAAGCAAACAGCTTTATGTGGTTTAGGACAAACAGCGCCAAATCCTATTCTATCGACCTTAAAACAATTTAGAAAAGAATATGAAGCGCATGTTGTTGATAAACGTTGTCCTGCAGGAGTATGTAAGGCGCTATTAACTTATCAGGTCAAAGCTGATCTATGCCGTAAGTGTTCGCTATGTGCCAAAAACTGTCCAGTTGGTGCTATCAGCGGTGTTCCAGGTAAAGAACCATATCATATCGATACCAGTAAATGTATCAAATGCGGAGCTTGCTATAATGCTTGCCGTTTCAATGCAATCGAGAGGAGATAAACATGAGCGTAAATATCAAAATAAATAATATCAATGTCCGTTGTGATGAAAATGATACGATCTTAACAGCAGCTAAAAAAGCCGGTATCAATATTCCGACCCTATGTTATTTGAAAGATGTAAATCAAAGCGGTAATTGTCGTGTTTGTCTGGTAGAAGTAAAAAATGCAAAGAATCTAGCTGCTGCTTGTGTTTATCCGGTATCAGAAGGCTTAGAAGTTTATACCCATAGCAATAAAGCGTTACAAGCGCGAAAAAATAGCGTGGAGCTAATTCTTTCTAATCATTCTAAAAATTGTTTGAGCTGTGTACGCAACCAAAATTGTGAATTACAAAAATTAACTGAAGAACTAGGTATTCGTGAAGATAAATTTAATGGTGAACATACGCCTGTTAGTTTTGATGATTTTAGCTTTGGTATCGTTCGTGATTCAAGCAAATGCGTTTTATGTGGACGTTGTGTAGAGACATGTAAGAAAGTACAAGGATTAGGTATCTTAGGTTTTCAAAACCGCGGTTTTAATACCAAAGTTGCACCAGTTATGGACAAAAGTTTTGCTGAAGTTAATTGCATGCAGTGTGGTCAATGCATCAATGCTTGTCCCGTAGGTGCTTTAAGTGAAAAAGAGGATATCCATCGAGTTATTCAAGCCCTAAATGATGAAAACAAGCATGTTATCGTTCAAACAGCTCCAGCCGTTAGAGCTTCGTTAGGAGAAGAATTTAATATGCCGATCGGAACACGCGTAACTGGTAAGATGGTTGCAGCTTTAAGAAGAGTAGGTTTCAATAGGGTATATGATACTAACTTTGGTGCTGATCTTACGATCATGGAAGAAGGAACAGAATTTATCGAACGTTTACAAAATAATGGTATCTTACCAATGATCACATCTTGTAGTCCAGGCTGGATAAAATATGTTGAGTATGAATATCCGGAAATCCTTGATCATCTAAGTAGTTGTAAATCACCGCATATGATGCTGGGCGCCATCTTGAAATCACATTATGCTAAAGTAAAAGGTATTGATCCAAAAGATATCTATGTTGTTTCTATCATGCCTTGTACTGCAAAAAAATCCGAGATCAAACGTCATGAATGCATGACCAATGAATATCCTGATGTTGATGCAGTTCTAACAACCAGAGAATGCGGTAGGTTATTAAAGATGTATGGTATTGATCTAAATAATTTACCAGATGAAGAGTTTGATGATGATATGTTTGGCGAATATTCTGGAGCTGGAGTTATCTTTGGAGCAAGTGGCGGTGTTATGGAAGCTGCACTACGAACAGTAAAGGAATTGCTAGAACATAAAGAATTAGATAAGATCGATTTTGAAGAAGTTCGAGGCATGCAAGGCGTAAAACACGCTACCTTAAATATCAATGGCATGGAAGTAAAGGTAGCGGTTGCCTCAGGTATGGTAAATGCTAAGCCATTATTAGATGATATCAAAAATCATCGTAGCCCTTATCATTTTATCGAAATCATGGGATGTCCTGGCGGATGCATCAATGGGGGAGGACAATCGATCGTGTCTAGCAGGGTTAAAAATAATGATGTAGATTATAAAGCTTTAAGAGCAAAAGCTTTATACGATGAAGATAAGCTATGCGAAGTTCGTAAATCACATGAAAATAGCCAGATCAAAGCTCTATATGAAGAATTCCTAGAAAAACCTGGGTCTCATATAGCACATAAATTGTTACATACGACATATTCTCAAAAGATAAAATTCAAGATCTAATGATTGACAGCAATGATAAAACAAAATATTGGCTGGCTGAATCCCTTATCGATTTGATGAATACGCATAGCATCAATAAGATAACCGTCAAAGATATCGTTGATAATTGTGGCTTGACCAGACAGACATTTTATCGATATTTTAAAGATAAATTTGATCTTGTTAACTGGTATTTTGAAAAAATAGCAGATAAGTCTTTTAAAAAGATGGGTAATGGTTTGACATTAGAAGAAGGTTTGATCAAAAAATTTCAATATATCCGTAAAGAACAAAATTTCTTTCGTCAAGCATTTTTGATAGATGATTGTAATTCATTGATAAATTATGATTTTAACTGTATTTATCATTTTTATCTTAATGTAATTAAACGAAATACTCAAAAAGCGATAAGCCAAGATATTGATTTTGCTTTGCGATTATATTGTCACGGTGCAATATCAATGACGATCGAATGGATAAATAACGATCTTTCACCGACGGAAGAAGAAATGGCAAAAAATCTAATCAAATCAATGCCAAAGCAATTAGCAGATATCATCATTAAGTAGGTCATTCATATGACCTGCTTTTTAAATATTACACATCAAATAAAATGTAACATTTAGTTACAGTATTATTTCTTTGTAGATTGAGGATAATTATATGCATGTTAAAATAATAACAAATGATAAGGAGGCCAAAATAAAATGGCAAATAGATTTGTTTTAAATGAAACTAGCTACCATGGCAAAGATGCTATCAAAGAAATCGTTACCGAAGCAAAAGCAAGAGGCTTTAAGAAAGCTTTAGTATGTTCAGATCCAGATTTGATCAAATTTAATGTTACAAAAAAAGTAACAGATTTATTAGATGAAGCTCAACTAGCATATGATTTATATTCTGATATCAAACCAAATCCAACGATCGAAAATGTGCAAGCTGGCGTAAAAGCTTTACATGATGCAAATGCTGATTATATCATCGCTATTGGCGGAGGCAGCTCAATGGATACAGCAAAAGCTATTGGTATAATTGATAAGAATCCGGAATTTGCTGATGTACGCAGCTTGGAAGGGGTAGCGCCAACTAAAAATAAATGTACACCAATTTTTGCGGTACCAACTACTGCAGGAACAGCAGCTGAAGTTACGATAAATTATGTAATTACTGATGCACAAAATAACCGAAAGATGGTTTGTGTTGATACCCATGATATTCCATGTGTTGCTTTTGTCGATCCAGATATGATGAGCACGATGCCAAAAGGATTAACAGCTGCTACTGGTATGGATGCCTTGACTCATGCCATCGAGGGATATATTACGGCTGGTGCTTGGGAAATGAGCGATATGTTCCATCTTAAAGCTATTGAAATTATCGCTAAAAACTTAAGAGGTGCTGTTGATAATACGCCTGAAGGAAGAGAAGGCATGGCATTAGGACAATATATTGCTGGAATGGGCTTTTCAAATGTTGGTTTAGGAATCGTTCATTCAATGGCCCATCCATTAGGAGCTTTATATGATACTCCTCATGGAATTGCCAATGCCATTATCTTACCGACTGTCATGGAATATAATGCTGAAGTTACAGGCAATAAGTATAAATATATTGCTGAAGCGATGGGTGTAGATACTACTGGTATGGATCAAGAAACCTATCGTAAAGCTGCAATCGATGCGGTTAAACAACTATCAAGCGATGTTGGAATTCCAACTAACTTAATAGGAATAGTCAGGGAAGAAGATCTAGATTTTTTAAGCGAAAGTGCTTATGCTGATGCTTGTCGCCCAGGCAATCCTCGTCAAACTAGCGTTGCCGAAATCAAAGAACTATATAAATCTTTATTAAAATAATAATGGAAATAAAAAAATGATTTCATTCAAATTGAATCGAAATCATTTTTTTATCATCTAAAATCAATTTATGAATTATGATGAGCGCAAAGTGAAAGATATCGTTTAAAATTAAAATAAGTTTAATGATATGAAAGCTATAGCAGATTGATATTGCTTAAGATATTTATCAAACGCATAGATAATGTAAACAGGCATGATATATATCATGCCTGTTTGATAAAGCTGATGTTGTTATTCATAGCGACGATTTCAATCGATGACTATGGTATATAAATGTTAAATTTCTTCTTTCAAGATATCTGACATTTTTTGATACAACTCTTCAACTGTTAATTCTTCTTTGTTTACTGAACGTCTTGGCTTAAATTCTATGATGCCTTCAGGTGCTTTCTTTCCAATGGTGATTCGGTAGGGAATACCGATAAGGTCCATATCCTTAAACTTTACGCCTGGTCTTTCATCGCGATCATCTAACAAAACGTCGATTCCTTGAGCTTGGAAATGATCATAGATTTGTTCGGCTAACTGCATCTGGGTTTCATCTTTTGTAGAAATAACGATGATTGCTAGCTTATATGGGGCAATGCTTAGCGGCCAGATCAAGCCATCTTTATCATTATTTTGTTCAGCAATGGCAGCCATACAACGACCAAGACCAATACCATAACTACCCATCCAAACAGGATTTAGTTTGTTATTAGCATCTAGATACTCAAGATTTAAAGCCTTAGAATATTTAGTTCCAAGCTTAAAGGTATTGCCAATTTCAATTCCATGCTTAAAGTGAATCTTTCCGCCACAAATAGGACAAATATCATTTTCTTGGATCTGACGGATATCAGCAGTATATGCTGCTTCAAAATCTTTAGTATTTACATTTATATAGTGATAATTCGTTTTATTGGCTCCAGCAATGAAATTAGACATCATGCTAACTTCTTCATCCATGATGATCGGACATTTGATATCAATAGGTCCAGCAAAGCCAACAGCTGCGCCAGTAACTTCTTCAACAATAGCAGCAGGAGCTAGCTCAACATCATTTGCAGATAATAATTTTCGAACTTTGGTTTCATTAACTTCACGATTTCCTCGTACCATAATGGCATATGGATGTCCATCAATTAAATAGATCAAAGTTTTAACGAAAGAATCAGCGTCTTGATGTAAAAAATTGGTAACTTCTTCAATTGTCTTAGCATTAGGGGTTTCGATCATCGTTAGCTCTTTTGCATCTTCTTTTTCAACTTTTGGATTGATGCATTTGGATACCTCTAGGTTAGAAGCATAATCGCACGAATCACATAATACCAAGATATCTTCACCAATCGCACTAACAGCTTGGAACTCTTCGCTAAGCAGTCCTCCCATGACACCAGTATCGGCTTTTACGATACGATAATCTAATTTTAAGCGATTAAAGATATTAACATATGCATCAAATTGCTTTTTATAAGCAATATCTAAGCCAGCTTCGTCAATGTCAAAAGTATAAGCATCTTTCATCATAAATTCTCTAACACGGATCAAACCATAACGAGGACGAGGTTCATCACGGAATTTAGTTTGAATCTGATATAAAGAGAAAGGCATATCTTTATATGACCGAATCTTCATGGCAGCAGCCAAGGCAAACAATTCTTCATGAGTTGGTCCTAGAACAAAAGGTTTATTAAAGCGGTCTTTTAAACTAAACATGGAATTACCAAAGTTATCTCTTCTTCCGCTTTGCACATAAACATCTTCACTGATCAAGGCAGGCATCTGTAATTGCTGCGCTTGGGTATTATCCATTTCTTCTTTTATGATCTTTTCGATATTTTCGATTACTTTGTAGCCTAGGGGCAAAAGCATATATACTCCGGCTGAGGATTTTTTGATCATTCCTGCTCTTACCAATAGATTAGAACTTATCGAATCTTCATCTTTTACATTTTCTCGTAAGGTATAAAAAAAACTATTTTTAAGTTTCATTATTAGTTTCCTCCGTCAATTATAGTATCACGAAAATACTTTACTTTAAAGTTATTTTGCACTATAATCTAAGAAATTATTATAGAAGGAGATATATATAAACATGGCTTATTATTATGAACACGCAAGTCACACCTTCAGCGAATATCTATTAGTTCCTGGATATAGTGACGCTACTTGTATTCCATCAAGCGTCTCATTAAAGACACCATTAGTTAAATTCAAAAAAGGTGAAGAACCTGCATTGTCCTTAAATATTCCAATGGTTAGCGCAATCATGCAGTCAGTCAGTGGGGAAAAAATGGGAGTCGCTTTAGCCAAAGAAGGGGGAGTTGCTTTCATTTATGGATCACAATCTATAGAATCGCAAGCAAGGATGGTTAATCGTGTTAAATCATATAAAGCAGGTTTTGTTGTCAGCGATTCTAATCTAACGCCTGATGATACTTTGCAAGATGTTTTGGATCTATTAGCCAAGACCGGACATTCAACGATGCCGGTTACCGTAGATGGGAAGCCTAATTCTAAATTTTTAGGATTGGTAACAAGCCGTGATTATCGTGTTTCACGGATGGATCTTAATACAAAGGTAAAAGAGTTCATGACACCATTTGAAAAGATCATCTATGCGAAAGATACTGATTCTTTGAGCGTTTGCAACGATTTGATCTGGGATCATAAACTAAATACTTTACCTGTTGTTGATAAAGATCAAAATCTTTGTTATTTGGTCTTTAGAAAAGATTACGATAGCCATAAAGATAATCCTAATGAATTATTAGATAGTAATAAAAGCTATATCGTTGGTGCAGGTATCAATACTCGTGATTATGCTCAGCGTGTACCTGCTTTGATCGAAGCTGGTGTCGATGTATTGTGTATCGATTCATCCGAAGGATTTTCTCAATTTCAAAAAGATACGATAGCATGGATCAGAGAACACTACGGTGATAGCGTAAAAGTAGGAGCAGGGAACGTCGTAGATAAAGACGGTTTTAGATTTTTAGCAGAAGCTGGAGCAGATTTTATCAAGATCGGTATCGGTGGAGGATCAATCTGTATTACTAGAGAAACAAAAGGTATCGGACGTGGACAAGCGACCGCAGTTATTGATGTTGCCAAAGCCCGTGATGAATATTTTGAAGAAACAGGAGTTTATATTCCTATTTGTTCTGATGGTGGTATCGTATATGATTATCACATAACTTTAGCATTAGCCATGGGTGCTGATTTTGTAATGTTAGGTCGTTATTTTTCACGTTTTGAAGAATCACCAACTAATAAATTGATGATAAATGGTACCTTTGTAAAAGAATATTGGGGCGAAGGAAGCAATCGTGCTCGCAACTGGCAACGTTATGATCTAGGCGGAGCACAGAAGCTTAGCTTTGAAGAAGGTGTAGATTCTTATGTACCTTATGCTGGTTACCTAAAAGAAAATGTTCAAACAACATTAGCAAAGATCAAATCGACGATGTGCAACTGCGGAGCTTTATCTATCAAAGAATTACAACAGAAAGCTCGATTGACTTTGGTTAGTGCAACTTCCATCGTTGAGGGCGGAGCACATGATGTCATCGTTAAAGAAAAGACCAAAGAAGGTCAATAGGGAAGTTTATTATTTCGTAAATAGGAGAAGGTTTGATCTTCTCCTTTTTCTTTGACCATCAAAAGAATGGTGTGCAATAATTTTGCTGAATCAGGATGCATATAAAGACGATCCGTTCCCTTGATAAAATATTCATAGGCACTGGCTTGCGTATATTTATCTTTTTGATAAATCTTGCAAGCAGCAATGCGATCACAGCACATTTCTAATACATAATTATATGGGATCTTATGACAAAAGATGCCTTGAGGATTCTTATCGGTCCAATATTCCCAATGGTGCTTGTTACGTCCTTTATGATGAAGCCAGCCCAACGAATATCCTTTATCGGCTTTTTCGGCATCTATAGGCGAACGATATCCTTGAAAATATTTAACGCCGGCGCTAAACTCCACCCAGGAATATTTACTTAGATCATGTAATATTCCTTGTTTATAAAGGTGCAGCTTAAAGCAAAGGTAAGTAACCATAAATTTATGTCTGGTAATGGTCATGAAATGACGGTATAATTTTTCATAAGTTTTCATATAAATATGCTAGCGCTTAAAATGGCTTTTTACAATGAAAACTTTATATTTGCCTATAATTATGATAAAATATACAACAGAAAAGGAGCATTTATGAACCGACATAACGAAAGAGAAAAAGCAATGATATGTGTCTACCAAAACTTATTAACAAATAAAGATGTTAAAGAAAGCTTGGAAGACATTTTTTTAGTGAATGAAAGCGAAATAAGTGAATTTGCTAGATCATTAGTATATAATTCTATCGAGAATAAGCAACGTTACGCAGGATATATCAATGAAGTCTTAAATGGTTGGACCTTTGATCGTTTAGGCTATCTTGAGCAGGCAATCTTGCTTCTTGGATGCACTGAATTTGATCTAAAGATGAATCAGATGGCTGTAATCATTGATGAAGCTGTTATCCTGGCTAAAAAATATTGCGATGAAGACGCTTATAAACTGATCAATGGTGTATTAGAAAAACTATGACAACTGTAGAAGTCCATGTCTTAGCTAACTATCTAAAATCCAAATTGGAAAATGATCAATACCTTAAAAACATCATCGTACAAGGTGAAATAAGCAATTTTACCAATCATAAGAGCGGTCATTGGTATTTTAGCATCAAAGATGAGCAGGCAAGGCTGAACTGTGTCATGTTTGCTACATATGCAGCTAAGTCAAGTTTTATTCCCAAAGATGGTGATAAGGTTTTGATTCGCTGCAATGTTTCTTTGTTTGGCCCTAGCGGTCAATTACAATTATATGTTAATGCTATAAAGCTAGATGGTATAGGTGATCTATATTTAAAATTTGAAGAGCTAAAAAAGAGGCTAGCTGCACAAGGATTATTTGATCAAGAACATAAAAAAAGTCTTAAGAAATATCCTCAAAGATTATGTATCATAACTGGCAATAAGACTGCAGCTTTAAAAGATGTACTAACTACCATCGAAAAGCGTTGGCCTATATGTGAGATATATCTGAAGTATGTTCTAGTTCAAGGAGATGAGGCGGCATTACAGATCGTTAATGCTTTAAAGGAATGTGATAAGTTAGGCTTTGATGCTATTTTATTAGTTAGAGGTGGTGGATCGATCGAAGATCTATGGGCTTTTAATAATGAGGAACTTGCAAATACCATCTATCAGATGAAAACATGTATTATATCAGGAGTTGGACATGAAACTGATGTTACCATATGTGATTATGTAGCAGATGTACGCGGTGCTACCCCAACGGCGGCTGCAACCTTAGCAACGCCTGATATCAATGAAGTAATTACAAATCTATCGATGATCAAATCTAGATTAAAGACGGATATGCAAAAATATTATCATAATAAGTCGTTGTTATGGGATTATTACTGGCAACGTTTGCTTCAAAATAGGAACATAGCCCAAAAACATAAACAACGTTTACAAAATTATAAGCAACTATTGATCGTAAAGATCAATGAGATAAATGGTCAAAACTATCGGCGCCTATTAGCTGATAAACATGCTTTATATCACATTGTTGCAAGTTATACACAACAATTTAAGCATCATTTGACTGTAAACAAGCAATTGATGAAGGATCAAATAAATTATCGTAGCAAGCAGCTACAGCGTGATATCTTGCATGATATACAGTTATTAGATGCATATTCACCATTAAAGATCATGCAAAGAGGATATAACCTAGCTTATAAAGATAATGTATTGATCAAAAGTGTTCATCAAGTAGATGTAGCTGACAAATTATATTTAAAGATGGATGATGGCTTAATCTATGTCCAAGTAGAAAAGGTGAAAAAATATGACGAATAAACCGACATTTGAACAAGCAATGAAACGACTAGATGAAATTGTCAATCAATTAGAAAAAAATGAATTATCTTTAGATCAAACTTTAGCTGTTTTTGAAGAAGGTCTTCATTTAGCTAATGATTGCGAAAAACAATTAAAGGAATTTGAACTAAAAATTCATGAACTATGTGATAAGGAGGAAAATGAAGCATGAAATTTGAAGATCTTTTGATTCAAAATATGGATAACCTTCCTTCTTCAACTGTTAAAGAAGCTGCACTTTATGCCTTAAATGGCAAAGGAAAAAGAATCAGGCCAAAATTGATCTATGCCGTAGCAAGAGGGTATGGTATTGATCCTAGGATCGTTGATAAATTAGCATGTGCCATCGAAATGGTTCATACATATTCATTGATCCACGATGATCTGCCGGCAATGGATGATGATCAGTTACGTCGAGGAAGACCAACTTGTCATATTGCGTATGACGAAGCAACGGCGATCCTTGCTGGTGATGCTCTTTTGACTCAAGCATTTTATCTTACATCTAGTGCTACTGACAGCTATAAGATAAATAGTTATTGCACCCGTGCTCTATCACAATACAGTGGAGCCGCAGGGATGATCTATGGACAGGAGCTTGATCTAAAAGCTGAAAATCTAGATCTAGATCTAAATTTAATTAAAAAGATCCATTTTAATAAGACTGGCTGTCTTTTAGCATGTCCTTTGATCATGGGCTGCTATGCTGCTGAAAAATATGATGATGCAAAAACTTGGCATGAAATTGGTTTGATGCTAGGACTTGCGTTTCAGATCCAAGATGATATCTTAGATGTGACTAGCAATGAAGAAACTTTAGGAAAAAGCAACAGTGATCTAGAAAATAATAAACAAAATATCTGTCGTTTGATGCCTGTAGAAAAAGCTGCAGCAATGATGGATAGTTTATATGATAACGTAAAAAAACGTTTAGATGATATTCAAGACTTCGATAACACTTTTTTGAATGCTATTATCGATAAATTAAAAGTACGCAAAAATTAGGAGGCGCTAGCATGAACGTAAAAGATATCAATGATCCTAAATTTTTAAAAGATTTAAATTATAAGCAGCTAAATGATCTTGCTTTGGATATCCGCAGTTATCTAATTGATGCTATCAGCAAGACTGGTGGTCATTTAGCTAGTAATCTAGGGGTTGTTGAGCTTACGATCGCTTTACATCGTGTTTTTGATTCACCTAATGATAAGATCTTTTTTGATGTAGGGCATCAAAGCTATGTTCATAAGATCTTGACCGGACGGGCTAGTCAGTTTGATCAGTTACGCCAATATCATGGCCTTAGTGGCTTTCAAAAGCGTTCAGAAAGCATTCATGATGTATGGGAAGCCGGACATAGCTCGACTTCTTTGAGTGCAGCTTTAGGAATGTGCATTGCTAGAGATCTTGATGGCAAAGATTATTGTGTTGTTCCGGTTATTGGAGATGGGGCTTTGAGCAGTGGGATGAGCTTGGAAGCGTTAAATGAGATTGGTGAGGAAAAACGCCGTTGTGTGATAATATTTAATGATAATAACATGTCGATCAGCAAAAATGTCGGTGCCTTATCCCGTAGCTTTACTCATCTAAGAAGCGACAAAAGCTATAATCAGATCAAAGAAAATATGAAACGTTCTTTATCTCGTAATGAAGTAGGTAAGGTGGTATTAAACGGATTGACCAACTTTAAAGATTATTTCAAAGAATCCGTTATTGATTATGGCATTTTTAAAGAATTTGATATTGAATATCTAGGCCCAGTAAATGGTCATAATCTTAAAGAATTGATCCCAGCTTTAGAAACGGCCAAAAAACATGATGGTCCGATCGTTGTGCATGTAATTACCAAAAAGGGCAAAGGATATTTGCCGTGTGAAGATGATATCGATGGCATATGGCATGGTATCGGACCTTTTAACCCTGCAACAGGTAAATTTTTAAATAGTACACCAGCGAATTGTAAATCATGGTCAGCGATCATCGCTGATGATGTCTTAAAACTTGCTGATAATAACGAAGATATTTTATGCTTGACCCCAGCGATGATAGCTGGCAGCAAATTAGAAAAGTTTTTTACAAAATATCCTTTTAGAAGTTTTGACTGCGGTATTGCAGAAGAACATGCAGCAACTTTTGCGGCAAGCTTAGCTCTTAGCGGTAAAAGACCATTTTTAGCAATTTATTCTAGTTTTTTGCAACGTTGCTATGATCAGATCAATCATGATATCTGTCGGATGGATCTTCCGGTAGTTATCGGCATCGATCGCGCAGGGTTGGTTGGAAATGATGGCGATACGCATCATGGAGTGTTTGATATTGGAATTTTAAGACCAATTCCCAATATTATCTTAGCTCAGCCTAAAGATGCTAAAGAAGCTGGAGATATGTTATTTACCGCATTTGCAAATGATCATCCTTTTGCAATTAGATATCCAAGAGGTTCAATTGCTTATAAGGAGACAACCATGGAAAAGATCGAGATCGGAACGTGGACAAAACATGGATCAATCAACGATCATAAGCTTATTATTTTGACTTATGGTGACGATGTAGATAAAATTACGCACAAGATCGAAATCAACAAATTACCTATCATGGTAATAAACTGTCGCTTTTTTAAACCGATAGATGCTAAGATGCTTGAGAAAATTGCTAAAGAAAACGTGAAGATCTTAATCTATGAGACAGATATGCTAGCAGGTGGTTTAAGCAGCGCTATCTTAGAATTTGCTTGTGATCATCAACTAAAGCTGGATATCGAAAGAATAGGTATCAAAGATAATTATGTTACTTTTGGCGCAAATAGCTTGCTGCGTAAAGAGCAAGAAATTGATATCAATCATTTATTTGCAAGGATCGATGATTTATTAAAGAGGTGATCGTTTATGCTTAGAAATCTATATATCAAAAATTTTATTCTGGTTGATGAGCTTTCTATTGATTTTGAAGGTGGTTTTAATGTTTTAACTGGTGAAACCGGAGCAGGAAAATCCATTATAATTGATGCAATAAGCTTGCTTTCAAGAAAAAAAGCGAATAGCAGTTTGATCAAGAAAGGTAAAGATAAAGCAATCATCCAAGGAGTATTTGATATTGATTATAATATGGGCAAGATCTTAGAAGAAGCTGGATTGGATTATGATGAAACGATCATGATAACCCGTGAGATCAAGATCGATGGCAAAAGCGTCTATCGTTTGAATAATCGTGTCGTTAATGGTTTATTGGTCAATGAATGCTTGGGTGATATCATT
The DNA here is from genome assembly GCA_944326795.1 of uncultured Erysipelotrichaceae bacterium. Classification (GTDB taxonomy): domain Bacteria; phylum Bacillota_I; class Bacilli_A; order Erysipelotrichales; family Erysipelotrichaceae; genus JALEVB01. The sequence goes on along the minus strand of CALVFJ010000006.1, from coordinate 6,030 downwards.
GATATCCACTCTCAGCATGATAATCAGTATTTATTAAATAAAAACAAACATATAGATCTTTTGGATCAGTATATGGATGATAAGTTAAATCAAGATGTAAAGAAAAGTTATCAGCATTACTACCAATTAAATAAACAATTACAAGATGATATAAATCAAAGCTTCAATGAGCAAGATATCGATTATTATCAATTTATCATCGATGAAATAACATCAGCACATCTTGATCCGAATGAAGAATATGAGCTAAAACAAAAAGAAGAAGGATATAAAGCAATAAAAAATAATTTAGCCAAATATGAAACCATCAAGCATATATATGATGATAGCCTTTATCCTGGCTTATATGAGGTCCAAAAATTATTTCGTAGTTTCAAGATGGATGATTTAGACAATACGCTTAGCTCAGCTATTATAAATATCGAAGATGTAATGGAACAGTTGGATAATTATATTCATGATTTTAATATAGATGAAGATACGATTAATCATGTAGAAGAACGATTGTTTCTTATCAATAAACTAAAGCATAAATATAATCGCAGCGTTGAAGAAATATTGACATATCGTACACAATTGATCGAAAAAGTTGATATGATCAATAATCGTCAGGATCATCTAACCCAAAGACAGGCAGAAGTGAATGAAGCTTACGCGCTTTTTTTGGAAGATGCTAAAAAATTACATGCTTTAAGAGTTAAGAAAGCTAAAGAATTAGAAGAACAAGTTATTGCAAATCTAAAGGATCTAATGCTGAATAATGCACGTTTCAAGATCATGATCGAAGAAAGCAATCCGTCTTCTAAAGGCATCGATAATGTAGAGTTCTATATTGCCATGAATGCAGGTGAAGATCTAAAACCTTTGCATAAAACGGCAAGTGGCGGGGAACTTTCCCGCTTGATGTTAGGATTAAAGGTTATTTTTGCCAAGCTAACCAATGTTGAAACGATCATTTTTGATGAGATCGATACTGGGGTTAGCGGACAAGTAGCAGCTGCTATAGCTCAAAAGATGAAGTATCTAAGCAAAACCATTCAAGTTTTTGCCATAACTCATCTGCCAATAGTCGCAAGCTATGCTAATCATCAATATAAGGTTATCAAAACGACCAAAGATGACACGACCGTTACTAGTGTCATATCTTTGAACAAGAACCAAAGGATCAATGAATTAGCTTTGATGGCTAATGGCAAGATAGACGATGCTGGATTGTCTGCCGCCCAAGCATTGCTAGAAAGCAATCAATCATGGGAAGGGTAATATTTCATATCGACCTTAATGCTTTTTTTGCTAATGCTGAGATCTTATTAAATCCAGCTCTTGCAAATAAGCCATTAGCTGTTGCTGGTTCGACGCGCCGCAGCGTAGTTAGTACTTGCTCATATGAAGCTAGGGCTTTTGGTATACATAGTGCCATGAGCATTCAAGAGGCGAAAAAACGTTGTAAAGATCTTATCATCGTTCATGGCAATTATGAATATTATGAAGAATTATCGCATAAGTTCATTTCATATATCAAACAACATTCAAATATCGTTGAACAGGTATCGATCGATGAATGCTATGCAGATATGAGCGATGCTATTAAAAAATATAAATACCCTTTAGATCTAGCTTGGCGTATTCAAAAAGAATTGCTACAGCTATATGGTTTGAAATGCTCGATCGGTGTTGCTCCAAATAAATTTCTCGCAAAAATGGCATCAGATATGAAAAAACCCATGGGCATTACCGTATTACGAATATCAGAAGTTCCTACTAAGTTATGGCCTTTAGATATTAAAGAAATGCGCGGGATTGGGCAAAAAACTTTACCTTATGTCAAAGCATTAGGGATCAATACCATTGGTGATCTTGCTAATTATCCTGATATCAATCAATTGCGCTTGATCTTTGGAAAAAATACTGAAATACTTCTAGCTAAAGCCCATGGAAAAGATAATGAAGAATTAATCAGCAATGCTATCGCTAAATCTATGGGACAATCAGTTACCCTTTTAGAAGATATCAGTGATTATCAAGAAATAAAAGGTGTCTTTACATCTTTGACCCGTAGCTTATCTACAAAGCTACATGATGCCAGGATGGCTGGAAACATTATTTCTATTACTGTAAAGTATTATGATTTTAAATCAATCGTGCGTTCTAAGAAGATAGATCGTTATATTTATCGTCAAAGCGATATTTTTGAATATGCCATGGAATTATTTGATGGCGTATATAATGATATTCCTATTAGATTGTTAGGGGTAAGCATCCAAGATATCAAGGATATCGATAATCTTAATTTACAGCTTAATATCTTTGATGAAAATGATTATCATGATGATATCAAGCTTGTGATCAAACAATTAAATGAACAGTTAGAATTAGGTGGAAAATTATTTTTAGCAAAAGAAATCACAAAGGAAAAATCCAATGAAAATTAAGGAAGCATTTGAAGCATATTTGATACAGATATCGATAAATGATCCTAAATCACATAATACCATTGAGGCATACACCAAAGATATCAAAGATTATCTTGCCTTTCTAACTAATAATAAAATTGAAGATATTGAAATGGTAAATTATGACCTTATCAATGAATATATATTAAAGATCAAAGAGCGTTATGCCAGTTCAACTTTAGCACGTAAAGCAAATGCGATCATGACCTTTCATCAATTTATTTCCTTTAAATATGATATGCATGATCCTTCAGCTAATATCGAAGTTCATAAAAGTGAAAAACAGCTGCCGATTTTTTGCTCATTAAAAGAGATCGAGATCATAATGAATTATTTTGATGAAAGTCCTAAAGGGATATTAGATCATGCGTTGTTAGAAATAATTTACGGCTGCGGTTTGCGAGTGAGCGAAGTATGTGATCTTACTTTATCTCAGGTAGATCTTGAAACCAAGATCTTAAGAGTACTAGGAAAAGGACAAAAAGAAAGAATTGTTCCTATTCCAGAAGTAACTAATGAGATCCTTAAAAAATATCTTTTCATCATTCGTCCGATCTTTTCAAAAAACAAGGTTAATTATTTTTTTATAAATCCAAAAGGAAATCATATTCGTAGTGAATATATAGAGTCTATGTTAAAATATGTATGTGAGAAAGTTAATATTACTAAAAAAATAACTCCTCACAAACTAAGGCATACATATGCGACCCACCTTTTAGAAAATGGCTGCGATCTTAGAAGCATTCAGGAGCTTTTAGGCCATGCAGACATTTCAACGACGCAGATCTACACTCATGTAGAAAAGAAGCGGCTATTTGAAAATTACAGCCGTTTTCACCCCAAAGAAATGGAAGGAAAAAAGAAATGAAATTTAAAAGAGTATTTACTATCGTTATCGATTCGGTTGGTGCAGGTAGCGCTTTTGATTCTTATAAATACGATGATGATAAAGCTGATACTTTAGGAAATATGGCTCTTGCAACCAATGGTTTAGATCTTAAAAATTTACAAAAATTAGGTTTAGGCAATCTACACCATATCAAAGGTGTTGAAAAGGTCGATAATCCATTAGGCTATTATACCAAGATGCAGGAAATTTCTTTAGGAAAAGATACGATGACCGGACATTGGGAAATGATGGGATTATATATCGATGAACCTTTCATTACTTTTACCGAAACAGGCTTTCCGGATGAACTGATCAATGAATTAGAAGCAAAAACAGGATATAAGGTAATTGGTAACAAAGCAGCCAGTGGCACTGAAATACTGGATGAATTAGGCGAAAGACATATGAAGACCAAGGAGATAATCGTATATACCAGTGCTGATAGCGTTTTACAGATAGCTGCTCATGAAGAAATTTTTGGGCTTGACGAATTATATCGCTGCTGTGAGATTGCCAGAGAAATAACCATGAAGCCAGAATGGAAAGTAGGCAGGATCATTGCTAGACCATTTATTGGCGACAAAAAAGGTGCTTTCGTACGGACGGCTAATCGCCATGACCTAGCTTTAAAACCATTTGGTTATACCGTATTAAATAGTCTGAAGGATCATGGATATGATGTCATCAGTGTAGGTAAGATCAATGATATCTTTGTTGCGGAAGGAATTACCGAAGCATATAAATCAAAATCTAGCGTACACGGCATGGAACAGACCATAGAGATCGCTGATCAAGATTTTACTGGCTTATGCTTTGTTAATCTAGTAGACTTTGATGCTAAATGGGGCCATCGTCGTAATCCGCAAGGATATAAGGAAGAACTAGAAAAATTTGATGAGTTATTAGGAAAGCTAATGACAAAGTTACATCATGATGATCTAGTATGTGTATGTGCAGATCATGGCAATGATCCAACTTGGAAGGGTAGTGATCATACGCGTGAATTAGTACCATTGATCATGTATAGCCCGCAGTTTACAGGCGGAGGTTTATTGCCTACTTGTGATTCATTTGCTTGCTTAGGACAGACCATAGCTGAAAACTTTGAAGTTCCAGCTACCAATTATGGCTATTCGTTATTAGCCAATTTAAAATAAAAGAGGAATTTATGAAAAAAATATTTATTTTAGCTTTATCACTGTTATTATTGGCTGGTTGTTCCACCAATGATAAAACACCAACTACTACTCAAACACCAACAGCAACCCCAGAAACAACTACGCCAGCAACTGATGATGCAGTAATTGACCGAAATACTACGGATGATGGCATCGTTATTGTTAATGGCGATAAGGTTGATGAACAATTAGAGCTTATTGCCAAAGAATTGTATGCAGCATTGCCTGAACAGATGAATTATGTATTCTATATCTTAGATGAAGCTTCATTTGAAAGCTATGCTTTTGTACCATATCAAGAAGGTATCGAAGGAGTAAGTGCTGATCCAATGATCACATCAATACCACATTCGTTAGTGCTATTGAAAATAACGGATAATGATATCGATGGCAAAGAACTAGCTAAACAAATTGAAGAAAATGCTGATCTTAATAAATGGATTTGTGTCAGTGCAGATGCTAAAAAAGCTATATATAAAGATGGTTATATCATGTTTGTAATGAGCGATAAAGATACTGTTGATACTTTTACCAAGACCTTTGAAAGCATGGATCTACAATAAAAAGACCTTAAAGGTCTTTTTTTGTGTTTATAAGCCGTTTTAAAAGCATTTTGATATATAATGATGATATATCATGATAAAAAGCCGTATAACGCTTTAAAATAGGGGATATTGCTGATTTAATCATTGCTATTAATAATACAAGATGTTATTCTATTAAAAAGATTATAAAGATATTTTTATGAAAGCTGAATATATAGTATTTATTTTTGTTATTATAGGATCTATTATATATCTTCTTTATATTAAGGGATATTTGATCATTAATATAAAATCTGCATTATTTTATGTTGGAACACCACGGATTGGAAAAAATAAAAATTGTCTTGGTGCAAGATTTAATAGATGTAATGGATATATAAAGAGGATGATTCGATTAAAACCAGATTCGACTTATAAATTTACTTATGTTTCAAATATAGAAAAAGGTAAGTTATCTATTAATATATATGATAAACATAAAAAAATACTAGCTATATTCGATGATCAGCATAGTTATCAAAAAATATCAACAAAAGATCAAAAACTATTTCTATTTACCACAAATTTTATTCATGCTGATGGTGATTATTCATTAACTTGGAAAGAAATAAATGAATCATAGGATAAAAAGGATGTACTTATCATGGCAAAACATAAATTTACATTAGATAAAGCAGAATGGCAGTGGAAATCTGCTTTAGATATTTACATAAATAGTACTGATAAAAAACCAGACATGTTAAATGATCATGATACATCAATGATATGGGAAAATTCTGTAAATCATATATCCATATTTTTAACATGGATCATTAATAATGATCTACTTAGTAAAATTCAAGATGAAAATAAAGAGGATATTTTAAAAGTAAAAGCAAGAAAGATGACCGGATATGAATTCCTTGCCAAAAACTATGACATGGTATTGTCTAGAGAAGATTTGTCTAAAAAAATCGTTAAATTTG
>CALVFJ010000005.1 GCA_944326795.1 uncultured Erysipelotrichaceae bacterium | reverse complement strand
AATCTCGCTTTGGATGTTGGTACTTCGGTTTCTAATATCTATTCTATCATCAAAGATGCTACGATCTCTATTAGAGACCCGTATTTAGAAGTTAGCACCATGTTTCTTTAGGAGCACAAAAATCATAATATTCAAATTAGTGCCTATTTATCGCACTTTTTTTATGCCAAAAATTATTTTAACTTTTTTGTTTTTGTAATATAATAATGGTGTCGTGGTGCTGTAATTTGAGGTGTTATCTATGGCTTATTTTTTGAAGAAAACCAAACAACAAAATCGTATTTATCTCGCTATCTATGAGAGCTTTTATTCTCCTGAAGTCAATGGTACGAAGCATCGCTGCTTTAAGTCTCTTGGCAATATAGAAACTATCAAAGCGAATGGTATTGCTGACCCTATCTCTTTTTATTCTGACGAAGTAAAGAAACTCAACGAACAAAGAAAGACTGAACAGGCCAATCGCAAATTTAATCAGAAATTAATTTCTGATGTTTCTCCGGAACGTTTCCTTGGATATTTTCCTCTAGCCAATATATTGAACACTCTCGATGTCGAAGAGCATTTTGGATATATGCAGTCAACCCGCGATTTTCATTTTAATGTATATGATATTTTCTCATCTCTTGTTTTCGCTCGTGCTGTTTCTCCTTTATCAAAACACAAAACATTTCATGATATCTTGCCTTCTCTGTTTAAAATTGTTGACTTCAGTTATGATCAGCTTCTCGATGCCGTTGAATTTATCGGCAGTGAATATGAGAAATTTGTCGAGATCTTTACGGTAGCTACAAAAGAGAACTTTGGCATTGATACAAAGCATACTTATTTTGATTGTACTAACTTTTATTTTGAGATCGATAAAGAAAACGGTTTTCAAAGAAAAGGGCCATCAAAAGAAGGTCGCCACGATCCAATTGTCGGTCTTGGATTACTCCTTGACTCCAACATGATTCCTATCGGTATGAAAATGTATCCAGGAAATGAATCTGAAAAACCTGTTCTTAGAAAAACAGTTCAAGATTTAAAGAAACAGAATAATATTAACGGCAGAACGATACAAATAGCTGATAAATGGCTTAATTGCGCTAGAAATATTATAGAAGCAATCGATAATTGTGATGGCTATATATTTTCTAAATCCGTAAAACAGTTACCCGAAACAGAAAGAACATGGATACTTTTAGAAGATGGTTATATGCCTGTATATAATGATTCAGGGCAAGTTCATTATAGTTATAAATCTTGTATTGAAGAATATGAATATTCCTACGCTGATGATTCCGGGAAAACGACCAAAAAGAAAGTAAAAGAAAAACGAGTGATCATCTTCAATCCAAAACTTCAAAAAAAGCAATTAAGAGAAATCGGCAAACTGGTTGAAAAAGCAAAAAAATGCAAAGCATCCCAAGCAAAGAGAGATGAGTACGGAGACAGCGCAAAATATATAGAGTTCAAGAGTGCAGACGGAAAGAAAGCAATCGCAAGTCTGAATGAAAAAGCGATTCAAAAAGATATGGAATTAGCAGGATATAATCTACTCATAACATCAGAAATAAAAATGGATGATAAAGAAGTATATAATGCATATCATAACCTTTGGAGAATAGAAGAATCTTTCAGAATTATGAAATCTGAACTAGATGCAAGACCTGTGTATGTACAAAAAGAGGATACGATCAAAGGACATTTCTTCATTTGTTATGTAACAGTATTACTAATCCGATTATTTCAATTCAAGGTACTAAAGAATCAATATTCAACCAGCGATATATGTACATTCATGAAAGAATTTAGATTAGTAAAGATAAATGAAAATCGCTATATCAATATGACTAGAGCATCCGATTTCATTACCAATTTGGCAATAGCTACTGGTCAGCCTATTACCAATTATTACTTAACTGAAAGACAAATAAAAATGATGCATATCCGTTGATTTGGGTTTTTGCACCATTTTTTCTTTTATAACTTCGAAAGACAGGTTATTTAAATATCTTTTTATGATTTTTTCATTCTTCGATACTTCTTTGCTAGTTTTTGCTGCAGTTTATCTTTTACTTCTTTTTCCTGTTTGTTATCAAAAATGATGCTTGCTTCATAAATAGCTTTTTGTTTTTTTCTTTCACTGGCAGTGCGATAGCCAAAGTATACCTTGAAACCCGTTTTGACATTCTCATAATCATAGATTTCAACATCATCGTAACTAACAAAGGTAGAATTAGCTACGATTCCACGATCACCAATTCCATCTTTCAACAAGAACATCATGATGATGACATAAGTTATGATGACCGTACGAAAAATATCCAACCAAGTATTATTTACTAATAATGTCAAAACATTCATGATCATTAAAATGCTAAATAAGATCAATTTAGTCTTATCGATCTTGGGGGCGGCAATCGTTACTTCTTTACGCGTCTTAATAAATCCATACGATAGATAAACTGCCAAAGCTAAAAACAATCCTAATAATATATTATTTAAAAAATCCATTAATAACCCAAATCCTCTCTAACCAACATGACTTCGATCCTATTAGGTACATGGCTTCGTCTTGTATAAACAAAGCTGCTACAAATTGTATCATCAAAGTTGCAGTGAATGCAATGTCCTGTTTGTACGCAAGGAGCTTTTTTATGCAAACGAATACAATTTTTTACAGCAGCTACTGTCTCTACCCGCAAAACAGCCTCCTTGATATCTTTTACAATTTTATTTTGACCAGCTACGACATACACCTTTTCAGGACCATAAGTTAATGCGCTAACTCTATTTCCTCTGCCGTCTACATTATATAAACCACCTTCCATCGTTATGGCATTGGCGCTCATAACATAGCAATCTGCACTTAACATCCTTCTAAATAATTCATTAAGATCATTAGCATTTTCGCGATTTAAAAAAGTTAGATTGCTTTCACGTAGCCATGACAATAATCCAATTTGTTCTAATGTTACAGAACCGCCTGTTCCCACGGTTCCATGCAATTGATGCTGAAGATATCCTAACGCTTCTTCGCGAGTCGAAAATATCTTAGCAATAAAACGATTTTCATTTAATTTCTTTGCAGTAATTTCGATCTTATCCATATTATTCTCCTATTTTTATTATACTCCTTTTTTATTTTTATGATAAAATTGTTGCATGAAAACATTTGATTTTAACAAAGTAAAAATGATAGCAACTGATTTAGATGGAACTTTATTTATGCCAAATGGCAAGCCATCTGCTTTTACCATAAATATTTTGCAGCAATTGCATGATAAAGGGATAATTATTGTCATTAATTCTGGACGTCCGCTTGGATCGATTGACATTACCTGTAAAGATATTCCTTATGACTGGGCAATCGGAATGAATGGTCAAATGATAAAAAACAAACATACTAATGAAATCATCGTCAATAAAGCTTTAAATAAAGAAGACATATTTAAGATATATGGTATTGCTCAAAAATATCATGTTGTATGTAATCTTCATGATGATAAATGTTCGATAGCCGTCTTTAGCAAACGTGATATCTTATTTGGAATTGCTTACAATTTATTAGAACAATTTAGATGGATCGGGAAACAAAAAAAAGGATTTAAAAAAGCTTATTATCTTGATATTAAAAAATGTGGTATCGAAACAATTGGTAAAATATGTTTTGCGGGTCCAAAAAAACATATTTCACGGTTAACTAATGAACTTGATCATGTTTTCCCGCAATATAAATGCTTTCGAGTAAGCCCAAACTGGTTAGAAGTATTAGATGGCTCTATCAGCAAAGGTAACGGATTAAAACAAGTACTCAAAAAAGAAAATATAAATGCCAATGAATGTATCGGTTTTGGCGATGGTGAAAATGATATAGAATTATTACAAGCATGCGGCTATAGCTGTGCGATGAAAAACGGTATGGAAAAGACCAAAGAAAATGCAAACGAGATCATTGAAGCAAATATCGATGATGGCTTAGCTCATTTTTTGCAAGAATATCTTTTAAAAAAATAAAAAAGCTTTGAAGGTTTTGATTATAACTTCAAAGCATTTTTTCTGTTTGATCATTCAGCAGCAACTTGGCAAACTTCCATAGTGTCATAGAAAGCTGCATTGTCGGTTAAGAACGTTATTAATGAATTTAATTCCTCATCACTTAATTTAAATGTTGCGCGAGCATCCCCCATAACGATCTTAACATAACCATCGCTATTAATATACATTAGATCTTTTGCAGCATCTTTAAACATGATGATTGTTTTAGCATTATCATATGATGCGCTTTCATCTAATATTGGAGCAAATGAACGTAATAATGTTTCAAATGCAGCAACTTGCTCAGTCTGGAAATCTTGAATTGCCGTTAATACTGCTTCATCTTCAGTAATGGCATCACAGCCTAAATGTGCAGAAATTAAAGACATATTAGCTTCTGCAGCATCAGAAAATACATATGGATTATTAGAATCGGTATAATCAGTCATATGCTCTCCACCATAATAGCTTTCAATAAAAGACGAATACATTTCATCATTAACTTCGACGATTGGTGCAGTTGTTTCAGCGGCAGCTGTTGTTTCGGGAGCAGTTGTTTCTGTCGTCGTGTTTTGGGTGTTAGAAGAACATCCAGCCAACATCAGCATTGCTAATAAGCAAACTACTAATTTTTTCATTTTCTTTCCTCCTAAATTGGTAAAACCAACGTATAAAATTATATTACAAAATGTATTGTTTTAAAAGAAAATTTTATTTTTCAATTATTTGTATTTTGATATAAAGAAAACAAATAAGGAACCAAAGCGGTTCCTTACATCACTTTAGTAAAATAGCCATTTTCATCAGCATCTACTTTAATGGTCTTTCCTTCGATATCTGGATTTTCCAAGATGCAACGTGCCACCTTAGTTTCTACTTCTTTTTGAATATGTCGTTTCATAGGTCGAGCACCAAAGTTTTGATCAGTTCCTAATTCAATGATCCTAGCAATAGCTTTAGGAGTTATTTCTAGCTTGATGTTACGATTGCTCAAACGAGCTTCAAGCAATTTAATAAACTTGTTAGCAATCTGTGGCAATACCTTTTCGTCCAAGGCATTGAATACAACGATCTCATCAATACGATTGATAAACTCAGGTTTGAAGAAATTATGTACTTCTTGTTCATAATGTGCATTTCGTTGTTCACGGTCTGCTTCAAATGCATAGCGAGATCCCAAATTGCTGGTCATTATGATCAAAGTATTCTTAAAATCAACTGTAACTCCTTTAGAATCCGTGATCCTGCCATCGTCTAGTATCTGTAGCAAAACATTAAATACATCAGGATGAGCCTTCTCAACTTCATCAAACAAAACGATAGAATAAGGATTACGTCTAACAGCTTCAGTTAACTGACCGCCTTCATCATAACCAACATAGCCAGGAGGAGCACCAATCAAACGTGATACCGCATGCTTTTCCATATATTCGCTCATATCGATCCTAATGATCTTTGACTCATCATCAAATAATTGTTCCGCCAACGCTTTAGCCACTTCAGTCTTACCAACACCAGTAGGACCTAAGAATAAGAAGGAACCTAATGGTCGATTTTCATCTTGAATCTGGGCTTTTGATCGCATGATGGCATCTTGTACCAGTGTTAATGCTTCATCTTGTCCCATTACCCTATTTCGCAATACATTTCCAAGATTTAATATCTTCTGCCGTTGTGTAGCCATCAGTTTGCTAACTTCAATATGGGTCCAACGCGATACGACCTTAGCAATCAATTCTTGATCAACAATTTCTTGGATCACTTTATCTTTTTGCTTTTCTTGCTTATAGTCTTTTATCTTTTTTTCTAGCATTGGAATCGTTTGGTATTGCAATTTTGCTGCTTCTTCATATTTCGCATCATTTTGCGCTTGCTGGAAATCAAGTTGTGCTTTTTGCAACTGTTCCTTTAATTGCTTAACCTCATCCAAACGTTGTTTTTCTTCTTGCCATTTATGATATTTGATATTCTTTTCTTCTTTTAGATCAGCTAATTCTTTTTGGATATCATCTAATCGCTCTTTGGTCTTTAAATCATCTTTTTCTTTCTTTAATGCCGTTTCTTCAATTTCCAATTGCATGATCTTACGCATCAATTCATCTAGTTCCTGTGGCATCGAATCCATTTCTACACGGACACATGCACAAGCTTCATCTATCAGGTCAATAGCCTTATCTGGCAAGTATCGATCAGTTATATAACGATCTGATAAGGTTGCACTAGCAATGATCGCTTCATCTAAGATCTGTACACCATGATGTGATTCAAAACGATCTTTTAATCCGCGAAGGATCGATATCGTATCTTCGACCGTTGGCTCTTCAACCTGAATTTTTTGAAATCTTCGTTCCAGAGCTGCATCTTTTTCAATATATTTACGATACTCATCGAAGGTCGTAGCACCAATACACTTTAATTCACCACGAGCAAGCATTGGTTTTAATAGATTTGCTGCATCCATAGAGCCCTCTGTTTTTCCTGCTCCTACTAGATTATGAATTTCATCAATAAATAAGATGATATTACCATCAGCTTGTTTAACTTCGTTTAAAACAGCCTTCAATCTTTCTTCAAATTCTCCGCGATATTTTGCTCCTGCAATCAGCGATCCCATATCCAATTCAATAAGCTTTTTATTTTTTAATCCTAATGGAACATCCTGCTTCATTATACGCCAAGCCAGTCCCTCAACTATAGCTGTTTTACCTACTCCTGGCTCACCGATCAATATAGGATTATTTTTTGTTTTTCTCGACAAGATCTCAATAACCCTTCGTATTTCTTCATCACGCCCAATTACCGGATCGATCTTACCATCTTTTACATCTTTGACCAAATCTCTTCCGTATTTTTTTAATGCTTCAAGCTGATTTTCACTCTGCTGAGTATCCATCTTTTGATTATTTCGTCTTTCAAGTTCTGCTTTTTCGAGCTTAGCACTTGTTAAACCAAAAGTAGCATTTATTTTTTTCGATATTTCAGATTTATTCTCTAATAAACCAATCAGCAAGCTAACTGAGCTCATATAATTTTCCTGCTGTTTAGCAGACCATTTATTAGCTAAATTATATCCCTCATTTACCAAGCGATTAATATTTAGATTGCTATTGCTTACCGTTGGCAATTGACGCAAATACTCATCAATGATCATTCCTACGGTGTGATGATCAACATTTAATTTTTCCCATAAGCTTTGGATACCATCATCCTCATTCATTGCTTTCAAGATATGCTCGGTACATAGTTCGCTATTTCCCCTTTCTTGCGCTAATTGAATAGCTTTTTGTAAGATGCTTTGTAGACGTTCAGTCATTTTTTCAATATTCATACCTTACCTCCTTTAGCACTTAAGTAACCAGAGTGCTAATTTATTTGTTTAGTAAAAGGCTTATTTAAAAGCCTTTTTAAATTTATCAAACACGCTTTCTGTAGAGCTATGCTGAATTTTTGACAATCTTTGATATAATTCTTTTTCTTCACGTGATAATTTCTTTGGTATCTCAACCTTGATCTCCACAATTTGATCACCAGTTTTACCGCCATGAATATCAGGTACACCTTTTTCTTTTAATCTTAATTGCGTACCATTCTGGGTACCTGCTGGAATATTTAATTCAACATCCCCATAAACAGTTGGAACATCAACGCTACATCCTAAAGTTGCATCTACATTGCTGATAGGAATAGAAATATAAATCGTTTTTCCTTCACGCTTGAAGTATTGATGCTGGCCAACCCTAACTTCGATATACAAATCACCATTTGGACCGCCATTTACTCCTCGTTCACCTTTGCCTTGAACTCTTAATTGTTGCCCAGTCTGAATACCTGCTGGAATTTTAAGGTCAACGCTGACACGCTTATGTTCATACCCTTCACCATGACATTTTGGACATACCTTTTTAATTTTCTTACCTTTGCCATTACATTCAGGACATACACTTTGTGATTGGAAAACTCCAAATGCAGTTCGTTGTTGTGTTACTACCCTTCCTGTGCCATTACAACGTGGACACGAAGTTATATCACTACTTGAATTAGCACCTGATCCAAGACATTGACTACATTGCTCATCAACGCTTAAATTAATCGTTTCATTTTTACCAAATATCGCATCCATGAAACTTACATTCATCTGCATGTAGCGATCTTGTCCCTTGCGTGGAGCATTGCTGCTTTGACGACTTTGGCCAAAACCACCAAAGCCACCAAAACCTCCACCAAACACCGAACTAAAAATATCATTGATATCATCAAAGCCAGCGCCAGAGAAACCTTGCGCTTGAGAGCCATCCATTCCTGCGAAGCCAAACTGATCATATGTAGCTTTCTTTTGTGGGTCGCTTAATACTTCATAGGCTTCATTTATTTCTTTAAACTTGGCTTCAGCATCAGGTTCTTTATTAACATCAGGATGATATTTCTTTGCTAAGGTACGATAAGCTTTTTTGATTTCTTGCTCAGATGCACCTTTAGAGATGCCAAGCACTTCATAATAATCTTTTTTGTTACTCATTTATCTCAACACCTCCATATCCACTTGGCAAAGCCCTAGGTTAAACCTAGGTGCTCTGTCATTAATTCTTTTCTTTGAAATCAGCATCAACAACATTATCATCACTAGCACTGGTGCCATTATCATAAGTGTTGTTTGCTTGCTGTTGAGCTTGTTGCTGATACATAGCTTGCGCCATGGCATTTGCAGCTTGTTCAAGCTCATTCATCTTTGTTCTTAAAGTTTCGATATCATTTGCATCGATAGCTTTTTGCAATTCATCGCGAAGTTTCTTAACTTCTTCTTTTTGCTGTTCAGTTACATTAGCATTTTCAGCATTTAATGTTTCATCGATTTGAATGATGAATTGTTCAGCTTTATTCTTTAATTCAATTTCTTCTTTTCGTTTGTCATCTTCAGCTTTATGTTCTTCAGCTTCTCTTACCATCTTATCAATTTCAGCATCGCTTAAGCCTGAAGATCCTGTGATCGTGATCGACTGTTTCTTATTAGTTCCTTTATCCAATGCACTAACATGAACGATACCATTGACGTCAATATCAAATGTTACTTCAATTTGTGGTACGCCACGTCTTGCTGGTGCGATACCAGTTAATTGGAAATTACCTAAGGTCTTATTATCTGCAGCCATTGGTCGTTCCCCTTGCAATACATGGATATCTACAGCAGGCTGATTATCTGCAGCCGTTGAGAATATTTGTGATTTGCTAGTAGGAATTGTCGTATTTCTAGGAATCAATACGGTCATTACCCCACCTAAGGTTTCGATACCAAGTGATAATGGTGTTACATCAAGCAATAATACATCCTTAACATCACCAGTAATGACGCCACCTTGGATAGCTGCACCCATGGCTACTACTTCATCTGGGTTAACTGATTTATTTGGTTCTTTGCCTAATTCATTTTTAACAGCTTCCTGTACAGCTGGAATTCTAGTTGATCCACCTACCAATAACACTTGATGAATATCATTTTTGGTCAAACCTGCATCACTTAATGCTTGTCTTACTGGTTGAATCGTACGATCAACCAAATGTTTTGTCATTTTATCAAATTGTGCACGAGTCAAGGTCTGCTCTAAGTGCAAAGGTCCATCTGCTCCTGCTGAAATAAATGGTAAACTAATCTGTGCTTGAACCATTCCTGACAAATCTTTCTTAGCCTTTTCAGCAGCTTCCTTTAATCTTTGTAATGCCATACGATCGTTTTTCAAATCAACGCCATTATCTTTCTTAAAGTTATCTACTAACCAATCTACGATTACATTATCGAAATCGTCACCACCAAGTCTATTATCACCTGCAGTTGCTAATACTTCAAAAGTACCATCTGCTAGATCCAAGATCGATACATCGAATGTTCCTCCGCCTAGGTCATATACTAACACACGTTGTTCTTTATCGGTCTTATCGATACCAAAAGCTAAAGCAGCAGCGGTTGGTTCATTGATGATTCTTTCTACTTCTAAGCCAGCAATCTTACCAGCATCTTTGGTTGCTTGACGCTGTGCATCGTTAAAATATGCAGGCACAGTAATGACAGCTTTGTCTACTTTTTCTCCTAAATATCCTTCAGCATAATCTTTCATATAGCTTAAGATCATTGCGCTGATTTCCTGTGGTGTATACATCTTGCCTTCTAATTCAACTTTTTGATCAGTACCCATCAATCTTTTGATAGAAGTTACAGTGTTTTTATTTGTTACAACCTGACGTTTTGCCGCATCGCCAACGATCCTTTCACCATTTTTAAATGCAACAACAGATGGTGTCGTACGGTTTCCTTCAGGGTTTGTGATTACTTTTACTTCATTTCCTTCCATGACAGCTACACAGCTGTTAGTTGTTCCTAAGTCAATACCTATAATCTTGCTCATCTTTATTTCCTCCTTATTTATTCACTTACTTTTACCATTGCAGCGCGTAAGATACGATCTTTTAGCATATAACCTTTTTGAAGAACTTCAATTACCATACCTGATTCTACATTTTCTATTTTTTCCATCATGATGGCTTGTTGATAATTAGCATCAAAAGGTTTGTTCAAACAATCTATTTCTTCGACTCCTTCTTTTTTCAAAGCTTGAATCAACTGATTGTAGATCATTTCTACTCCTTTTTTATATTTTTCATCAGTTGTTGATTGAGCTAAAGCTCTTTCACAGTTATCTATCACTGGTAAAATATCTAACGCAAAGCTTTGTATCCGATATTTTTTGGATAATTCAAATTCATTTTGTAATCTTTTTTGCATATTTTGCGTATCAGCATAAGCTTTAGCGTATTGATTTTGCAGTTCTAAGATCTTAGCTTCAAGTTCTGTGATCTTGGCATCTGAATCTTCTAAGCTTTCATCTTCTGCTCCGATCTCAACTTCTTTTTCTTCTACCTCAATTTCATCTTCTTTGTCTGCTTTGGGAATATCTACTTCTTTTTCTTGCAGATCTTCACGTTTTTCATTCTTTTCTTCCATTGTTTCCTCCATAAACTTTTTCAATCATTTTTGATGTACAATCTAGCATTGAAACGATTTTTTCATAATTCATCCTTTGTGGTCCTACGATCATCAATTGGCCTGTTTCTTCATCATTCAAATGAAAATTTCTTTTAATTACTGCTACATCATCTAGCCAAGTAATATCGACATCATCATTAGACATTAAAAGTTTTGTTGTTCCTTGCTTAGTAATGTTGCTCCAAATTGATTTATCTTCGATCATTCGTGTTAAATGTTTAAGTTTTTCGATATCCGAAAATTCTGGCTGATATAACATGTTATTTTGACCGGCGATATATAAATTTTCATTGGCAAATTTCATGAAAGCTTGTACAAAAGCTTTAAACAATAAATCATGTCGTACGACATTTGCAGCCAACAAAGGCTTAATCAATTCCATCTTATCAACCAAATCATTAATATATGAACCCTTTAACCGATCATTCAAAATATCACAGCAATTTTGAATATCTTCTACACTAATAGCTTCCTCAAATTGAAAGTTCTTGGTTTCCGTATATCCGTTATCAGTAATAAACACGCAAACTGCACTACGATCACTTATAGGAAACAATTTAACATGTTCTAAGCGTTGATTATGAGCGTCCGGGCCAAGGACACCCGTTGTTAAATTGGTCATCTGCGACAATACGTTGCATGTTGCCTGAATAACTGATTCAACATTCATATTGTCATCGTTATATATCTGCTGTAAAGCATATTCCATCGTCGGATCGACTTTATTTTCCATCAGGTGCTCACAATAGAACTTATAACCTAAAGTACTAGGGATACGTCCACTTGAAGTATGCATCTTTTCTAGATAACCTACCTCTTCAAGATATTGCATATCATTCCTGATCGTTGCACTAGAATAAGGTAAGTTATACTTTTCCATTAAAGTTTTTGATCCAACTGGTTCAGCAGTTTGAACAAATTCATCAACGATTGCTTTTAATATTTGAATCCGTCGATTTGTAAGCATATTTACCTCCTTTTTAGCACTAGTCTTATCTGACTGCTAATACTATACTACAACTGTTTAGCACTGTCAACAATTTAGTGCTAAATATTTTCATTTTTTTCAAAAAAATAAAAGGATCGACCGATCCTTTCTATCGAAATTTTTCTTCAATTTCCTCAATGATTGCTTCAGGCAATATCTTAGTTAAATTGCAATGATAACGAGCTAATTCTTTAGCTACGCTGCTACTTAAAAAAGAATATTCTGGGCGTGCTACTAAAAATAACGTTTCTATTTCCTCATCAAGAGCCATATTGGTTGTTGCTTGCTGCAGCTCATACTCATAATCGGCAACAGCTCTGATTCCTCTGATCAATATTTTTGCGTCATGAGCTTTAGCTACCTCAATAGCAAGATCACTACTTACCACAACTTCAACATTTTGTAAATGAGTAACGCTTCTTTCGATCATTTCTTTTCTTTTCTCTGCTGAAAAGCTTGGAGTTTTACGAGGATTAATTAAGATTGCAATTACAACCTTATCAAAAATCTTCGCACTTCTTTCGATGATATCTAAATGACCGATCGTTATTGGATCAAAGCTTCCAGGATAAAGTGCAATTTTCATAGTTTATACCTCAAATATGTAATTTTCATTATGCCATAATCAACGCTTTTTTCTACGCATAACTCTTGATATCCGTTGATATCTTCCTCTTTCAAAGATTCACAAACAACATAGCCATGTTCTTTATTTAACATACCATGTTCATATATATGGTGTATTATCGGTTCATATACCTTAAGCTGATAAGGCGGATCAAGATATATTAGATCAAAACATTGATTTTCTAATTTATTCAAAGCTTGCATATAATCCATTTTCATGATTTTGCAGCCAGATGCATCTAAAGCTTTGACATTAGCTTTAATGATGTTTATCGCTTCATGGCTATTATCTACAATAAATGCTTCATCCATGCCTCTAGAAATGCATTCTAAACCTATTGCTCCACTACCACCAAACAAATCCAAACAGCTTCCACCATCAAAATATGTTCCTAATTTAGAAAATACTGCTTCTTTTACCTTATCCAAGGTTGGGCGGGTATGATTTGATTTCAGAGTTTTTAATTGTCTTGATCGATATATTCCAGCGATTATACGCATTATTCTATCACTCCTTGCCGATATTGAGAAATTATTGCTTGTCCTAAACCAATGGCAACCATCGTCGTAGAAGTACTTGTTCCTCCCGCCGAAATCATCAGCAGCGGCACACCCGTAAGCGGAATAAAGCCGGTAACTCCTCCAACATTAAACAGAAAATGAACGAACAAATATGTTGCAACTCCAACTAAAACGATCCGTCCTTTTTCATTTTTCATCTTAAATGCATATTTATATAATCTTATGATGATAACCATATAACATATCGCTATTAATAAAAAGCCCATGAATCCTAATTCCTCAACAACGATAGCCAAGATAAAATCGGTATTTGAAGCCGGAAAATCTGTATATTTACGAATAGAATTCCCAAATCCTAATCCAAAGAAACCACCACTGGCAAAGGCAACAAGTCCATTTATCAATTGATATCCGGTATTATAACGGTCGATAAAAGGATTAATAGCGGATAGGATTCGATTGATCTGATAGTCCTTCAATGGTAATAAGCGGATAAAATTTTCTCCCATTGGTGTATATAAAAGGAAAAATGCCATTAGTGCACCAATTATACCCATTATTACAATGCCTTTTTGAATCTTTTTCAAACTTGGATTTTTTAAGATCAAAAAGCTTACCGTGCTCATAATAAGCAATACCGCCGCACTTCCTAAATCAGATTGTAAGACCAAAATTATAAAAGCGCATATCATCACAAAACTAATTGGGTATTTTATCAAATTCCATGGTTTTCGATATATCTTCATGTTATCACCAAGATAATTAGCAATACACAATACACAAACAAGTTTTGCTAGTTCCGATGGTTGAAAGGTTACTTCCGTAACAGCAATAGGAATCTGGATCCATGCTTTTGCACCTCCTGATCCACTGAAGCCTAAACAAGCCATCAGCAAGATGACCGTAATAACCATTAATGCTTCCATCAAAGAATTAAGTCGCTTAAATGTAAAAAAACGAGCCATGATGACCATGCCTATATATCCAACCGTCGTAAACAAAAACAGTTTTATGCCTGTCGCTATTAAATAATTGTTATCTCCGATTGCTAAGCCCATACTTGCCGAAACAACCATGATAAAGCCAAATACTGCCAGCGTCATGATAGCATAATGAATCGGCTTATCAATATACCTAGGCAAACGAAAATACTCAAATTTTCTCTTCTTATTTTCCATATTTTATATTTTAACATGATAACGATTATTTTGTACTTTTTTATTAAATTTGTTATCATTAATTAATAAGGAGGATTTTAAAAATAATGATTATTAACCAAGAAACTATTGTTAAAGACACTGACCCAAAGATTCGTGAAAGATCTTTGCCTGTTAGCCTTCCTTTATCTGCCCAGGATGCTGCCTTAATGCAAGATCTTTATACATATGTAAAAGAAAGCATCGATCCGCAAATTGCTGAAGAAAAAAATTTACGACCAGCAGTTGGTATCAGTGCCATCCAAGTTGGTATCAATAAGCAAATGTGCGCAATCGTCTGTAGTGATTTTGATAAAGATGGTAATGAAATTAATTATGAGTACTGTCTTGTCAATCCTAAAATCATTTCTTCTTCCATCCAACAAGCATATCTTGCAAACGGTGAAGGATGCTTATCAGTTGAAAATGATCATCAAGGATATGTTTATCGTAGCGCTCGTGTAAAAGTCAAAGCGTTTGATACTTTAACTAATAAAGAAATTACCATTCGTGCTAAAGGATTTTTAGCAATTGTTCTGCAACATGAAATCGATCATTTTTCTGGTACGCTATATTATGATCACATTTCGAAAAATGATCCTTTTATAAAAATTGATGATGCAATTGAAATATAAAACTGATATAATACTGTTGCTAATATTGGTGATTTTAGAAAGAGGTTAAAATGAAAGAAAGTATAAAAAATCCACCAAGAGTAACAACAAGAAATAAAAACCATAATTCATATAACAGTGAAACTGATACCATGGTATACGCACTAGGCGGACTTGGTGAAGTCGGAAAGAACATGTATTGCATCGAACATGATGATGAGATCGTGGTAATCGATGTTGGTATTTTATTTCCTGAAGAAAGCTTACTTGGCGTAGACTATGTAATTCCTGATTTCTCTTACTTGATCAGAAATCAGCAAAAAATAAAAGCAGTTGTAATTACTCATGGACATGAAGATCATATCGGAGGAATTCCCTTTTTTATCCAAACGATCAAAGTTGACAAAATATATGCCCCACGCTTCGCGTGTGCTTTGATCAACAAAAAATTAGAAGAGCGGAAACTTACCAAAAACGTAAAATTAATTGAAATAAACGGCGATTCCCGAATCGTTACAAAACATTTTAATATTGGTTTTTTCAATACCATCCATTCTATTCCCGATTCTTTGGGCGTATTGATCAATACCCCAAATGGTCGCATCGTTGAAACTGGTGATTTTAAATTCGATCTTACTCCTATCGGAAAAAATTCGGATTATCAAAAAATGGCTTATATTGGACAGATTGGTGTTACTTTATTATTAAGTGATTCTACCAATTCTGAAGTTAGCGGCTTCTCAATTTCTGAAAAGAAAGTTGCCCAAAGCTTATTAGAACAGATGCGCAAGACACCAGGTCGTTTGATCGTTTCAACTTTTGCGTCAAATGTATTAAGATTAGGACAGATTCTTGAAGCTGCCGTAGCTTGTGGCCGTAAAGTAGCTGTATTTGGGCGAAGCATGGAAAATGTCGTGGAAATTGCTAAACGGCTAAAGGTAATTTCTATACCTGAATCTAGTTTTATCGGTCCTAATGAAATAAATACCCTGCCTACCAACAAAGTATGTATCGTATGCACCGGATCACAAGGTGAGCCCCTAGCTGCTCTTAGCCGAATCGCAAATGGGACTCATCGCTTCATCAAGATCATTCCAGGAGATACCGTTATTTTTTCAAGCAACCCAATTCCTGGCAATGGTACTAGTGTCAACGCTGTTGTTAATCAATTAACTCGTGTTGGCGCAAATGTCATTGTAAATTCACCACTTACTTCATTACATACAACTGGCCATGCTTCGCAAGAAGAACAAAAACTGATGTTGCAGCTTATCAAACCAAAGTATTTCATGCCGATGCATGGCGAATATAAAATGCAGAAAAGACATATGCTAACCGCAATTGAAACAGGCATTCCAGCAGAAAACTGTTTTATTTGTGCTAATGGTGATCCAGTAATATTACGCAATGGTGAATGTTTTAAATCTAATGAACGTATTCAAACAGATGATATCTATGTTGATGGCAATGATATATCTGGTCTTTCAACCAGTGTCATCAAAGACCGCCAGATCTTGGCTGATAATGGTTTAGTTGCGGTTATCGTAACGATAGATTCTCGCTACAATAAGATCTTATGTTTACCTAATATCGTTTCGCGTGGCTTTGTCTTTATCAAAGAATCACAGACATTGTTAAAAGAAGCGGAAAAGATCGTATATGATGCCTTAAAAGTCAAGATGGCTCAAAAAACCACTTTTGGTGAATTAAAAAATTGTATTCGTGCCGCTTTAGAACCTTATTTATATCAAAAGACCAATCGAAACCCTATCGTTATTCCAGTCATTTTAAATCAAAAAGAAGCAATGGCTCAAATAGCGGCTAAAACAAAAACCAATAAAACTAAGACAACTAAAAAAGTTGCCTAACATCAATTTGTAAAATAAAAGTGGAAACACATAAAAATGTTTCCACTTTTTTTATTCTATAAAACGCTTATATATTCAAGAATAAAACTACATATGCTAAGCTATGCCTGCTTTATACTTACACAGTTTTTTTTAACGATTCTTAATATAAAGTCCATTAAATCGATAAAGCCCTGATCGAACATGATATTCAATCAGGGCTTCAATAATCATTAATATCTACATTTCATTAATAACTTCACTTAAAACTTTTTTCTCTTTCATTATCTTCCGAAAGATCTTTTTGCGTATATTCAACATCAATGATATCGCCATTATTTGAACGGTCTTGAGTAAAATCTTCCTGATTTGTATACTGCTGATTCATATCATGAAAAAAATGATCACGACGTTTGGATATTTGATAATTTCGATACGCAACATATCCTACGATTGCAATTAAAACGATAAAGAAAACATTTGGGTTATAAAAAATAATGCTTAGGATAAAATTAAAAAAGATAATTGCAAATAAAAATTTTAAATAGTACATATAATTTAGCTCTTTCTATCAAATTTTTGATGACATTTAGGGCATTTGATCTCGATCTTCCCTTTATTTCTTGGTACTCTAACCATTTGTTTACAACTTGGGCAAATAAAGTACTTATTATGTTTATCGGTCAAATTTCGTTTTAATAAGTTGATCCTTATACGAATAAAACGTGTATTATCCAAATAAGCAATATTTTCTTTTTGCCTTGTCCATATATCTTTTGAAAACATTCGATATATTGCATAAATCAATGAAGCATATGAAACGATGGTCAAAATTGGATTTTCCATAAAGATATTCAAAAAAGCAAACAATAAGGAAAACAATATAATAAAGTTATTAAATTGATCATTTCCATATCTACCACGCAAAAACCGCATGATATTGTCTTTAAATTTCTCCATATATAACCTCACTACCCTAATTTTATAGCTAGTAATTAAAGTAATCAATAGGATGTTATAATTTCACATATATTCACATATTTAATAAACGTTTGATCATGATATCTTTTGCTTCATGCTCTTCTTTATCGTCCAACTCTTTAAGAATGAAATCAGGAATTTTTCTTTTTAAAGCCAAAGATATCAACTTATCTGCAACTTCAGGATTTTTAGGTAACAACGGTCCATGAAGGTATGTTCCTATTACATTTTTATAGACTATCCCCTCATCTTCCTTTTTTCCATCATTGCCATAACCTACGATAATTTTCCCTAAAGATCGATAACCGTTGATCAAAGTCTTACCGCTATGATTTTCAAAGCCAACGATCTTACTATTTGACCAATTACTATCTATGACCACATTACCAATCAAACGAGTATCACCTTTTATAGTTTTGATATGTAAGATATTTAATCCTTCGATTGTTTCATCATTCATGATATATGATTCTCCAAGCAATTGATAACCACCACAAATAGCTAATAATACTCCATTATTTTCTACATAATCTACCAATTGTTGACGTACTTGTTTAAGTCTTTGACATACAATTGCTTGTTCTTTATCTGAACCTCCACCTAACAGTACAAAATCAGCATCATGTAAATCAAACTCATCATCGATACCAATCTTATATGTTTCATACGGAATATTGCGCCATGCTAACCGCCGCTCTATACAAGCTATATTACCTCTATCACCATATAGATTTAATAAATCATGAAATAAATGATATATCTTAAATTTTTTCATAATTACCTCGTGTTTTCATTTTGCAGCTTGGTTAAAAATACATGGGCTGGATATAAGGCAGTGTAATTTACTAAAATATATAAGTTTTTATTATGGGCATTAGCTATAGCCGTCTTAAAAGCATTTTGATATTCTGCAATTGCCGTTGAAGTAATATCAACATATTTTAGGCGTAATTGCATGTCTTTATATCTTGTTCCCGATGTATAAAAATGATCAACCTTATCTTTTTTAAATTCTTCAAAATCAACATCCCATAACCATGATACATCTATACCATCTTGAGCATTATCATTTATCACGATCAGAACATCTTTTGATCTTGGATCATTAAGGCATAATTGGATATTTTGGTTAAATCCAGCAGGATTTTTCGCTAAATTTAATGTAACATTTACTCCTGCTATCGTAAATTCTTCCAATCTGCCATTTTCAGGGCGAAAATTTTTCAATACTTTATTAAATCCTGATAATGATATTTTTTCATTGATCAAAACAGCACAACTTGCTAGGATGTTATATACATTATACAAACCTTTATAGTTTGTCATCAATCTTGTTCCATTTACTGTAACTTCGCAATGATCTTTATATATTATATTTTCACCATTTACATCGATATGTCCTCGTTTATCATGACAATTAGGACAATAATAATCGCCTAATTGCGAATAATGATAGAAATTATAAATTAATTTATGATTGCAGTATCGACAAAATTGTCCTTCACGCATCTCATTATCTTGCTGTTTTACAACCTGTTTTTCGATGCCATATGTCAAATAAGGATGTTGACTTTTTTTGGCAAAATACATTGATAATACATCATCTGCATTTACAATCAACTTGCATTTAGGAGCATAGCTTAAACCATCGTGTAAAAGATCCATCGTAATATCAATTTCTCCATATCGATCTAATTGATCCCTAAATAAATTAGTTAATACCATAACATCAGCTTTGCATTGAGGCATTATCTTTCTTAAGCTTGCTTCATCAACTTCCAAACAAGCATAATTAGCATCTAATTTTCCTAAAAAATTTGTATTAAGGATGAAACATGCTACGATTCCATTCAACATATTTGATCCTGTTTGATTATATATTACCTTCTTATCAGCACTTTTAAGAGCTAATGCAATTAAATTATTAGTTGTGGTTTTTCCATTGGTCCCACATACTACGATAATTTTTTCTTTGATTTGGCAACTTAATTTGTTCAAGATCTGTGGATCCATCTTCAAAGCTACTAGTCCTGCCAAAGTAACTCCTTGCTTGCCTACAAAACGACTTAAATGATAAATGATCTTTGCGACACAAACTATAAAAAACATTCGCATATTGCTACCTCATGATTTGCGTAATTATATAATTGGCAATTTGAATAATGCTACATAAAGCAATTGATGAAGAAGAAAGCATCATGATCCACAAATCCTTATCAAAAGCCCTAAGCGTTAAATTTGGTAATCTTATAAGTCGATTAAACAAGGCAAAAGCCACAATGATATATACCGTTACGATCACTCCAATTACAACCAGATACAGTGAGTTTGGAAGATAGTTCATCAAGATATAAAACAAAGCAATTCCCATCTGAACCTTCATAGCAGGCTTTACCGAATGATATTTCAAGCAAATCATCGATAAAAAGGCTCCTAGAAAAAATGCTGGAACAAAATCAGCAATGCTAGTCTGCGCTATAGCATATAAAAAGGCACTGGCAATCACGCCAAAACTGCGGGAAAAATGTCCCAGCTTTCTTTGAATTACCCCACGAAATACATATTCATCACACATTGGCTTTACGATAACCATTAAAACAAAATAAAGCACATTGATGATTATAGCCTCTTTAGAAGTAAAGATACCTATAAATTCTTGGGGATAAATATTATTCGAAGGAACCAAACCAACTAAGGTAAGGATCGAAGTAACAGTAAGCTGTATAGCAATACCGATACAAATATATGCAAGCAAGGTTCCTTTATTAATCTTGACATTTTTATAATATTCACGCATTTTCAAGTTTAATAGCTTCGAACTAGCAAAAAACGGCAGCAAAGAAAAAAGAGTTACCACTAAAAATCCGCCATATAAAATAATATTTATCATAAAGATATTTATGTCAATTGGAAAGATATCATCGCGAAAAACAAAAGCGTATCTAACTACAGCCATCGTGGCAATATACATGAACAATGATATTCCTAAGGTATTGATCTGCGATTTTGCTTCTTTATAAGTAATAATCGTTGTTTGATTAGACATTATACCTGTCACTCCTTACAAATTTACTTGAATATTATATCATATTAACTATAATATAAGCATGATAAAAATTAATAACATCAAGTGTCCCTTAAATCAAAAAATAACCAAAGATCTGTTGGCAAAAAAATTAAGATGTTCTTTAAGCGAAATAATATCTTTTGAAATAGATCGTGAATCATTAGATGCTCGCCATGAAGAACCATATTATATCTACAATTGTATTGCTCAGCTTAAAAACGAAAAGAAATATCTTCATCATAAAGATGTTAGCATTTATGAAAAAATAACCACAAATTATCCTAAAGCTAATAAAAAAGCCAAAGTAGCAATAATCGGCTTTGGTCCAAGCGGGATTTTTGCTGCTTTAACCATGGCTAGGGCTGGTATACAGCCAATCGTTTTTGAAAGAGGCAGTGATGTGGATAAACGAACTATGACAGTAGAACGTTTTTGGCATCAAGGAATCCTAGATAAAAATTGTAACGTACAATTTGGTGAAGGAGGAGCTGGAACCTTTTCAGATGGCAAACTAACATGTCGCATCAAAGATCCAAGAGTAAAAGATGTTTTAGATACTTTTATCAATAACGGTGCTGATTCAGCAATTCGTTATCAGCATCTACCACACATTGGCACCGATAAGTTAAGGATCATCATCAAAAACATAAGACAAGATTTAATTAACTTAGGAACAACTATAAAATTTGATACCTTAGTAACTGATTTTGAGATTAAAAACAATAAGATCATAGGTTTATATACCAAAGATAACTATTATCCTTGTGATTATGTAATCCTTTGTTGCGGCCATAGTAGCATCGATACTTTTAAAGCTTTGCATATTAAAAATGTCTATATCGAACAAAAAGATTTCGCTGTAGGTGTTCGAGTTGAACATCCACAAATGTTAATAGACAAAAATCAAAATAAAAAACATTGGCATATGTTAGAACACGCAAGCTATCGCCTAACCTATCGAGCTGCTAACGGACGTAGCGTATATTCTTTCTGCATGTGTCCTGGAGGAATCGTTGTAAATAGTGCCAGTGATCCGCAAACGATCGTAACTAATGGCATGAGCTATAGCAAACGCGATGAACAAAATGCCAATAGTGCATTATTGGTCCAAGTATTTAAAGAAGATTTTGATGATCCTTTGGATTGCCTTTCAGGTTTTGCTTATCAACAACAAATTGAAGCAAAAACCTTTGCACTTACGCAATGTTATGCCGCTCCAGTTCAAAATATCAGCGATTATTTAAACAATCGGATCGGTCCATTAGTTATCCCAACCTCTTTTACCAATGGTTATCAGATAAAAGATATTCACCCCATCTTTCCTACAGCCATTAACATGGCTTTAGAGGAAGCTCTATATGATTTTGATAAAAAAATTCCGGGTTTTATTGATAATGGTATCATGATAGCTAGTGAAACCCGCAGTAGCTGTCCAATACGGATCAAGCGCAATGACAAACATGAAAGCATAAATACCGAAAATTTATTTCCATGTGGTGAAGGAGCTGGATATGCTGGAGGAATAATCAGCAGCGCAGTTGATGGTATACGCTGTGCAACAAGCGTAATAGAAAAAATCAATTGTACCGATCAGATATAAATTCAACGATATCCATCATACATTGCAGATCTTATGGTCAAACCAAATAGAAAAGCTGTTAGTTATCTCTTTAATAGATAGCTAACAGCTTTTTATCATTCTTCTTTTTTTGCTTGAGCTTGTTTAATAACCTTTTCAGCCACATTGTTTGGAGCTGGTTCATAACGATCAAATTCTACCACATAACTTCCTCGGCCTTGCGTCATGCTTCTTAATTCAGTAGCATATTTTCCCATTTCAGCCAATGGAACTTCAGCTGTTACTTTCTGATCTTTTTCATCAACCATTTCCATGCCCATGATAATACCACGTCGCTTGTTAAAATCACCGATCAAAGTACCAGTATATTCTTCTGGTGCTATAACCTCTACTTTTCCAATAGGCTCTAAAATAATAGGTTTAGCTTTTGGCATGCCATCTTTATAGGCTAATCTTGCAGCAGCTTTAAAAGCAATTTCCTTTGAATCAACTTCATGATAAGAGCCATCATATAGCACAGCTTTGACTCCAACAACTTTATAACCTGCTAATACTCCGTGTTCCATGCATTCTCTTAGGCCTTGCTCTACTGCAGGGAAATACTGACGAGGTACCGCACCACCAAACACTTCTTCTTCAAAGACCATTTCTTCACTATCACATGGTTCAAAGCGAATCTTAACATGACCATATTGTCCTGCACCACCAGATTGTTTTTTATGTTTTCCTTCGGCATCAGCTTTTCCGCGGATAGTTTCACGGTATTGTACTGTTGGTTGCGTCGTACTAACTTCTACCTTATATTTATTTTTTAGTCTATTTAGGATCAAATCAATGTGCTGATCTCCAACACCATATAATACTTGTTCATTGGTTTCTGTATTTTTTACTAGTTTGCATGTTGGATCTTCTTCACAGATTTTAGCAAAGCCAAAACTCATTTTATCTTCATCTGCTTTTGTTTTAGGCCAAACAGCAACTCCAAGCATCGGTTTTACATATTCTACTGGCAAATATTTAACGATCTTTTCTTTTGCACATAGAGTATCATTAGTAGCAGTTTGTTGCAATTTGACAACAGCTCCAATATCTCCTGTAAACAATTTTCCGACCGCCATTTGGTATTTTCCTTTTATTACAAAGATTTGATTTACTTTTTCTGTTACTTCCTTATTAGAATTATATACCATTGAGTCAGATCTTAGGACACCTGTCAATACCTTTAAATAACTTATTTTTCCAACGAATGGGTCAACTACTGTCTTAAACACTTGAGCGCTCATTGTTTCATTTTCATTAGTTTCTAGATAGATAACATCTCCTTTTGGCGTATATGCTTCTACTCGTCCTTTTTCTGCATAGCTTGGAAAATATTCCGTAATAAGATCCATCAATCTTTCGATTCCGGTTTGTTTGATTGCACTGCCACAATATACTGGTCTAATTTCACCATTTCTTACACCAATACGTAAGCCTTTAGAAACTTCGTGCTGGTCAAATTCTTCACCTGAAAAGAATTTTTCCATTAGATCATCATCTGTCATGGCAATTGCTTCAGCAATCTGTCCATAATATTCATCAACTAAGCCTTGCATAGCTTCAGGCACTTCTTTGGCATTTTCGCGATCATTATAATACCATGCTTTTTTCCTTAATACATTTATCGAACCAATTACTTCTCCGTTTTCAATGATTGGAACTTCAAAAGGAATTACGGTCTTACCAAATTTGTCTCTTAGCTGTTCATATGTTTTTTCAAAAGACGCATGTTCTTCATCCATCTTATTGATAAAAAAGATACATGGTAAATGCTTCTTTGTTACATTCTTCCAAGCTTTTTCTGTACCTGATTCTACACCTTCTTTTGCACCTACAACGATCAACGCACTATCGCCAACTGACAAGCCAGCTTGCATTTCTCCTTCATAATCTAGATACCCGGGGGTATCGATAAAATTGATCTTACAATTTTTCCATTCGATAGGTGCCAAAGCTGTATAGCATGATAAGCCACGTTTAACTTCATCTTGATCATAATCCATGATGCTTGATCCTTCAATAGTCTTGCCCATACGATCCGTAACTTTTGTAAAGTATAAACATGACTCTACTACAGCTGTTTTTCCTGCCTGACTATGTCCTAAAAGAACAATATTTCTTACTTCATTTGCTAGATAGTCTCTCATATCAATTCTCCTATTTCAGCAGATCCTTTAGATCTTCAAAGCATTCTTTGCGAACATAGTGAATGGCTTTGTTTCCTTCGTTATCTAGAATTTCTTTATCAGCTCCATTTTCTAATAGATACGCAACAAGATCACGATATCCACTATATGCTGCTCTCATTAAGGTCGTACAGCCACGATTATCAAAAGCATTTACATTAGCACCTTTTTCAATCAGATATTTTATGACATCAACCTTATAGGCATTTGTTGCTTCCATCAAAGCTGTTCGCCCTTCGCTATCAGCGGCATCAATATTAGCGCCTTTATCAACTAAATACATTACAACATCTGTTTCTCCAAGGAACGCTGCTCGCATCAAAGCAGTTCTGCCTTTATTATCGTGAGAATTCACATCAGCACCTGCATGTACCAATAAACGGCAAATTGATAGATGGCCTTTTTTGGCGGCATTCATTAAAGCTGTCTTATTGTTCTTATCTCGTGCACGCGCATTGGCACCATTATCCAACAAGAAACGAACGATATCCTCATATCCACGTTTAGCGCTGCGCATCAAAGCAGTTCTGCCATCGCCATTAGCAATGTTTACATTTGCTCCACGAGCAACGGTTGAGCATACTTTAGCAAAATCTCCTCTTGCTGCTGCTTCAAAAAATTCTAAATTAGTTTGGTCCATAATTATATACCTCCTTTTGAATCAAACTGTTAAGTAGTAAAAAAAAGATAGACACATTAGTCCACCTTAAAAACACTCTCAACTTTCAAACAAACCTCATTGAAAACATCATTTTTTGTATTATCCATATATAAAATATTTCTTACTACTCTATTCATGATAATTTCTCCAGTCTGTATGATATCTATAATTATATTGTAAACGTTTTCATAATAAATGCAACATTTTTTTTCAAAAAAAGCATTGAAAATATTTTCAATGCTTTTTCGTAAATGTCTTGATGATTTTAGTAATTTTTTTCCATAATGGTTTTCTTTTATTAATCTTATGATCGGCATTTTCTATCGCCCATCTCATTAATTCCTCTTGACTATTAATAGTGATATTTTGATCATGGATATGATGATATTGACCATCATTACCTAGCAAACGTGCCCCAACATTATCTTTCAAACTTATATCGATGATTTCATATATTTTTCCCTTCAGCTTTGAATTATATATAGGCGCTGCTACTTCTACCCTGTTTTCAGTATTACGGGTCATCATATCGGCACTTGCGATATATACCTTATCATTTCCTCTTTTACCAAAAACATAAATCCTTGCATGTTCAAGATAACGTCCTACGATCGAACGTATCGTTATATTATCCGTTTTTTGCGGTATTCCCGGAACCAAGCAACATATTCCGCGCACCACAAGCTCTATTTTCACCTTAGCTTGGGAAGCTTCGACAAATTTATCAATAATATCAATGTCACTTAAAGAATTCAGCTTCATAAAGATATAACCGTTTTCTTTTAATGCAATTTGCTCATCGATCATTTTGATTATTTGATCTTTTAGATGATTTGGAGCAACCAATAAGTTACGATATTTTCCATCAAGAATTCCTTGTGCCATATTATCAAAAAAATTATGTGCGTCTTCTGCAAGCTCAGCACTTGCGCTCATTAAGCATAGATCAGTATATAATTTTGCTGTTTTTTCATTATAATTTCCTGTACCAATCTGTACGATATGTCGAATATGATGAGAGGTCTTTAAAGTAATTAAACATATCTTGCTATGAACTTTATATTCATCAAATCCATACATCACATTACAGCCATTTTCTTCTAAGACCTGTGCCCAATCAATATTGTTTTGCTCATCAAAGCGAGCCTTTAGCTCTATTAAGACCGTAACAGCTTTTCCATTTTCAGCAGCTTGGCATAAATACTCGATAACTTTGCTAGGATTAGCTAAACGATACAATGTTATCTTTATAGAAACAACTCTTTCATCTTCGGCAGCAGCCTTTAATAACCGTAAAAAAGTCGTTACAGATTCATATGGATAATACAATAACATATCTTCCTTCAGCAGCTGATTGATTATTGAATCATCTTGATCATATTCTTTAGGGAATGGAGCAATATATGAGTTATAAAATAATTCCGGATATTTTTTATCATATTTCTTGCAAAGACCATAGACAAAGCTCATATCTAAGGGTGAAATGCTTTCAAACAATTGATAATTTTTTAGATCTAAAGCTTTTAATAAGATATCTTTTCCTTTTTCACTAAGATTGCCCTGAATTTCTAATCTTACTGGTGCCAGGCGCTTGCGTTTTTTGATAACGTTTTGCATATAATCACGATAATCATCCATTTGATCCAAGATCTCAGAAGTAACATCGATATCTCCATTTCTAGTAACGCATATAATAGCTTTTTCTAAAATTTCATCTGCTTTAAAGATGCTATCACATTTGTATGATATTAATTTTTCTAAAAAAACATAGCTATTTTCCCCAATTTCGATCAAACGATTACTCGTTGGAATTCCAACGATACCCAAAGAAATCTTATTTTTTAACTTCAATAAAACAGCAATATAAAGTTTTTTGTTTTGTAAATGAGGAAATGGATGATGACTATCAATGATCATCGGTGAAAGAATTGGCTGAATTTGTTGTTCAAATTGGCGATTCAACAATTTTTTTTGATTACGATCAATTTCATTGATATCTAATAAATGTATTCCTTTGTAATCTAATTCATGTTTTAAATTATTATATATAATATCTTTTTTGATTATTAATTTATTCGTTAATGCATAAATGGCTCTTAGCTGCTCTTTATCATCCATTCCGCTCTTATTGTCGATATGATCACTTTTTAGATCCAATAGGTCATTCAAAGAACCAACCCTGATCATATAAAATTCATCAAGATTGCTAGT
The DNA here is from genome assembly GCA_944326795.1 of uncultured Erysipelotrichaceae bacterium. Classification (GTDB taxonomy): domain Bacteria; phylum Bacillota_I; class Bacilli_A; order Erysipelotrichales; family Erysipelotrichaceae; genus JALEVB01. Next base: position 50,343 of record CALVFJ010000005.1, on the reverse strand, counting down.
AAATATTGCGACAAATTTTAATCTTTCAAATAAAGGAACAAAAGGAAAAGTTGCTTCATCTAAGACGCGCTCATCAAATTGCAGCCATGATAGTTCACGATTTTTTGTAATACTATAGTCTCTTTTAGGCATTATATTCTCCTTTTGCCATCTGTTCAGCTAGATAACCTTCTCTTACTCCATAATGACTAATTATGATATTTTCTCCGCCAAATCGTTTAATGATCGTTTTTAAGATGATCATTCCAGGCAAGATCGTATGAATTCGATCAGGACAAGTTTTTAATATCATATCAAGATTTTTGCCTTGCATATTTTTAACGAGCTGTACAACTTCTTTGACTTCTTCATTTGTGATTGCATGATTATTTTTTAATGCATGTGCGCGCATGAAGATCTTATTACATGCTCTAATCGTACCGCCAACACCAATGATTACCCGTGTATCTTGCGTTTTCATAAAATCCGCGATCTTAAGTAGATTTTCAACATGTTCTTTTAATTCATTCTGAGCTTTTTTGGTAGGATATAAAGTTTTAAAGAAACGATTATATGCGCTAAGAGAACCAATAGGTAATGAAATTGCTTGCAAAATCTTTTTTTCTTTAAAACAAACTAATTCAGTCGATCCTCCGCCAATATCAATCAGCAAACCATCGTTTAGCTCATTTCCTAATAAAGCACCACTAAAATCTAATTCTGCTTCTTTCTCCCCACTAATAGCATCGATAGCTAATCCTGTACTTTCATTAATCCTTCTAATGCATTCTTCAGTATTTTCGATATTTCTAAAAGGTGCAGTTGCTAAGACATGAATTCTTTCAATATGAAATTCCAAAGCTATTTCTTTAAATTTCAATAATGTTTCGATTGCGCGATTAATTCCACTTTCGCTCATCTTTCCGTCTTCAATATATCCAGCAAGTCCAACCATTTCCTTTTTATTCATGATATTGTCAAACGAATTATTATTTTTTATCTTATATATTGATAAACGCATGGTATTTGATCCGACATCAATTATTCCGATATTCATTTTATCATCCCACCTATTCTTTATATATTATATCAATATCATAACGTAAAAATGTAAAATTATAGTTAAATTTATGCAAAAATGATATATTAATAAAAAGAGGTATGTTTATGTTTACATTAACAATTAATAATAAAGAACAACGATTTGATACAAAAATCTCTGCCAAACAATTAATTAATGGTAATAGATCCATATATGGCATTGTATTTAACCATAAAGTATACGCTATCGATCACATAATTGATCAAGATGGTGAGCTTTCGTTTATATATAAAGATGATAGTGATGGAAAATTGATCTATACTCGAACCCTTGATTTTATACTTATTCATGTCATAAAAAAATTATGGAACAAACAAGCTATAATTCGCCATTCAATATCACATGGTCAGTTTATTAACATCAATGATCATCAAGTAAATGATGAAGATATTCGATTAATTAACGAGCAAATTCAAAAAATAATTGCAGATAAAGCCATTATTTCGCATTATATCGTTCCTATATCGCAAGCAATAAACTTCTTTAAAGCAAACGGCATGGATGATACTTCAGCATTACTTAGCTATCGAAACAGCAAAGAATGCAGCATTTACCAATTAGAAGATAGCTATGGTTATTTTTATGGTGTTTTGCTTCCTGATACTAGTTATATCACAAATTATCAGCTACAAAGATACCATGACGGTATATGGCTATCTATAAATTCTGGCCCTTTCATTCCTCAAGATAAACTTTTACAAATCTTTAAACGTTTTGAAATGCAAGCCATCGTTAATGGCATTTCTACTATTACTGATATCAACAAAATAATAGAAAATGGTAATTATCCTAAACTTGCAAATTATGATGAAAAACGATTAAAAAATGATATAGATGATATGGTTGATGATTTTTTAAAAAATAAAAATCATCGAGTGATCCTGATATCAGGACCATCTAGCAGCGGTAAAACCACCCTTACAAAAAGAATTCAACAACACCTTGAGAATCACGGGTTTGCTGCCCTAAGCTTATCTCTTGATGATTTTTTTCTAGAACGTGAGCAAACACCATTGCTACCTGATGGAAGCTATGATTTTGAAAACATAACCTGCATCGATCTAAAACTATTTAATGAAACTATTAATGATCTATTAAATGGTCTTTCTTGTTATCTTCCAACATTTAATTTTATCGAAGGCAAAAAACATTTTGCTTCTGAAGCTACTATATTAAAAGACAACCAAATTTTGCTGATTGAAGGACTACATGCATTAAATCCTATGACTACTCAGCAAATATGTGAAACTTGTAAATATAAAATATATATCAATGCCTTAACTCATTTAAATCTTGATAATCACAACTATATCTCTACCAGTGATTATCGTTTAATAAGAAGAATGACCAGAGATATTCAATATCGAAATCAAAGCATAGAAAATACTATCAAACAATGGCCAAATGTCAAAAATGGTGAAAACTTATATATCTATCCATATCAAGAAGAAGCTAACTGGATAATCAATACTTCCATGACATATGAAATGCCGATATTTCGTAACATCTTAATTCCATTACTAGAAAAAGTTGAAAAAAATCGCCCAGAATATATTGATGCTCAACGGATCAAAAGAATTCTGAATTTCTTTATACCAGGTGATGCATCAGTAATTCCTAGCGATTCAATCTTAAAAGAATTTATTGGTACTTTATGATTTGAGTAGGAAATGGAATTTCGATTCCATTCGCATCAAAATCTTTCTTAATGCTTTCACGTAAATCACTTAATGCCGTAAAACCGTCACTAACATTCGATGTGATTATCGTTGCCCGTAACTGAACAGCATATTCCCCTAGATCTGTAATAAAAATATTAACAATTGGTTTGCGATCTAATTTTTCTGCTTCGGTTCGATTATCAATTACCAATGGATGCTTCGAACAGTTCTTTATTATTATTTCTTTGGCTTTATCAATATCGGAATCATAGCTTATGCTCAAGTATAAAAAATTATTATAATTAACTTCTTCAAAAGCTTTATTCTCGATTATAGCGCTATTCATCCTACTGTTAGGAATTACGATCCGAGTATTCTCATAAGTGTTAATGACCGTATGCCTTAAGCCTAACTCTACTACTGTTCCTGTGATTTGTTCGCTTTTGATTGTGATCAAATCTCCTAAATTAAATGGTTGAAACATCGATAAGAAAAAACCACTTATTAAATTGCCTAATGATTCCTGTGCTGCAAGACCTGCGATTGCAGCAAAGATTCCTGATGCCCCTAACACTGCAACAGTAAAACTGCTGAATAATTTGATTTCAAATAACGCCAACAAAACTGCTAAGCTATAACCAGCAGTTTTTAATACTTTATAGATAAATAATAAATTACCAGCTTTTTTCCCTTTTTTTTGCATTTGTTTGTCTACCAAAAATTTAATTGATTTATCAAAAACAAAGGCTATAATGTACAAAATAACTAAATTTATCAAAAAATAAACTAAACCATGCTTAAAATATTTAGTTTCAGCAAAAAGCAAATCACTCATAATAAGCTCCTTTAATTTAATAACTTTTTATATGCATCATAATCTTGCATATAATTATATACTATTTCATAGAATTTTGCAGAATGATCTGCACATCTAAAATGTGCATATTCATGTAAGATAACAGCATCAATTGCTACCAAAGGGTAATGAGCTAAATTACTTGATAATACAACCTTATTGTTATTGACATAGCAAATGCCCCATTTGCTTTTTAACTTTTTTATTACAATTGTAGGATCACGCTCAAAGACCATATTCCATTTTGCTATCATTGGTTGTATCTGCACCTTTAGCAATTCTTTTAAAGCTTTATGAATAATTTTTTCAATTTGTTCATTTTCATTAGTCTTGCTAAAAATATATAGTTTATTATTTTCTAGTTTCCAACCAATTTTCTTTTGTATACTAATATAAAGTTCATATTCTTGACCAAAAAGACGAATCTTGTTCATAGTCATATCAATATTTTTAGGTTTTAAAGCATTTTTTTGATAGTGGTCATATATCCATTTTGCTTTGCTATTAACAAATAAGATGATCTTTTCTTTAGATACCAAATAATTAGCAGATACTTCAATAGTATCTCCTTTTAAACGAAGATACATATTTTTAATATGCTTATATTTTATAACAATTGAAAATGTTTTATCGTTTATCGTTATCATATTAATAAGAAAACTTCACTTTCGTGAAGTTAGATCTTTATTTTCTTTACGCGTCCGCAGGCAAATGTTCCTGGTCCGGTGTGTGACATAACAACTGCTTTGATAGAATCAGTAATAACCTCATGTCCACATATCTTCGAAAATTCTTCTTTGTATTTTTCGATATCTGTATCGCAAGATAGCATTAACCAAACATAATCATCTTTATTGTCTACATCTGCTACCGTATTCATAGCAACTTGATAGGCCTTGCTTATGGTTCTTACTTTTGTCTGTACATCAATTGCACCATTCTCTACTTTTAATACTGGTACGATCTTCAATAAATTTCCTAACATGGCTGCCGCATTAGATATTCTTCCTCCACGTTTTAAATAAACAAGATCTTCAGGAACGATTATCGCAAACATCTCTGCTTCTTTTTCTACTTTCTGCATGATTTGTTCACCATCATATCCCGCTTTGATCATTTCTTTTATAAACTGGATTAAAATCTTCGTTGGAGCACAGACAAATTTTGAATCTATGACAAATACTCGTCCTTTATATTCGTCTTGCTCACTTGCTCTTTTTGATGTTTGATATGTACCGCTGATACCACTGGAAATAGGAATAAATAATACTTCATCATAATCCTTTAATACCTTGTCCCACATCTTCATCGTTTCACCCAGCAATGGCTGTGATGTTTTAGCAATAGCGCCATTTCGCATCTTTTTAGCCATTTCCTCAGCATTGATCTCTTTTTCCTCGATATATTCAACACCATCTACGACTACCGGCATCCTAACAACATAGACATTCATTTCTTTCGCTTCATCTATGGTAATATCAGCTCCGGAATCTACCATAATTGCTATTTTTTTCATCTCTCCACCTCGCTAAATATTATAGCACTTGCCATCGTCAAAAACCATGTAGTCACAATAACTAGCTTATATGTGCAACATAACTAATATCGAAACAAATTAAAGGATTTCTTTCGAAATACTTTAATTTACTAATGGGACGATTTAATGTATTCTAAGTGTAGTTTTACTACTTCCAATCAAACACTCGATATTATCATCAATCATCTATTAACGAGCAGCAAACCAAACAAATTCGATAATATGATCGTTGCTAAGACATTGTTAATGTTATATTTTACTGGAATGCGCCCTTGTGAATGCTACGAACTAAATAAAAGCGATATAGATTTAATTAAGCGTGAAATTAGCATTAATAAAGAAATTGGTAGTAATCTAAGAGAAAATAATGTTATACGACAATGTAAAACTGAACAATCTAATAGGATCATCCCTATTTCCAATGCACTGTATGATATAATTAACGATCTAATAGAAGCGCAGCCAAATGAAATTCTTTTTGCTGATCACAATGGCAATTATTTTAATTCTAGTCAAGTTGGTAATAAAATTAGATATATATGCAAGCAGCATGGTATCAAATTTAATATGTATCAGCTCCGACATCAGTTCTCTACTGATCTAATCACCAATAACGTTGATATAAGAACGGTCATGGAACTTATGGGTCATAACAACACAAATATGACTATAGATTATGCAAGATCTTCAAGCGAGCTGAAAAGTGATGCTTTAAATAAGCAAAAAATTAACTAAAAACTGAGGACATTTACTCATTTTAATGACAAACTGAGGACAAATATAGCGGTATTTTCTACCATGATATAATAATAAAAACATTCAAATAGTAGCTAAAACAGCTAAAAAAAAGGATTTCTTTCGAAATCCTTTAATTTACTAATGGGGCGATTGACGGGACTCGAACCCGCGAGTGCTAGAGCCACAATCTAGAGTGTTAACCAGCTTCACCACAACCGCCATAGCTTTATTATTATAAGATATTTTTTTTAATTTGTAAATACTTTTTGTATTAAATGAGCTAAATAGTGCACAATCTATTAAATTTTACTTAAATTATCATTTTTCATCATACAAATTATAATAAATAAAAGAAATAATTAAAAGAAAATTATGATCTTAAATATATTTTTCTATTTTTATGCTATAAATATTTCCTTAAATATGATTTTTTTCATTATCACTACTTTCATTATTGATTTAGCAATATTATATTTTACATGTCGATATTTGCATATCAAAAATAAAGCACTGCTAAGGAAGAATTTTATCATGATACTTCTAAATAGTTTTATCGTTATCTTTATTCCAATCTATTTACCAGAAGATGTTCGATTATTTAATAATAACTTGGATAATACCAATGCTATATTCTGAAATACTTCAAACAATTTAGTTGGGTTTTAATTATTATGCTGATCATGATCTTGTGCCAATTGCTTATTTAAATACTAAATTATAAAATATCTGACAGTATTTTGGATGAATGATTTAAACTTTTTTAGGTCTTGCAATCCAAACTCCACTTACCTATTCTTATTCCAAACTTTTTAATTCATTGATCCAGTTAGAAAAGGCAATACAGATGAATTTTCATTGAGCATTGCTTCATGCTGACTATAACTTTCGCTAGATGCCAATAATTTAACTGTTCCTATTTTTTCAGCTTTAGCTAGAAATTCAACACTCTTTTCATCTATTGCCAATAATATAACATTAGGAATCTTTGAAGATTTAGGATGTGTGATATTATATCCTTTACTATCGTGAATGCTTAATACGCGAGCGTTAGAAATTAATTTGTCTACTATTGGAATATTATTATTTCCGTTTAATGCAACATAAACATCAACTCTTTGGTCTTCAACGATCGTATTTCCTGCAAGTTCAATAATGCTAGCAGTCAATGAATAAGCCATTTGCCCTTCTAATAATTTGGTACTTGGATAATCTGATAATTCTTCTTGTTTCTTTAGCATTGATTTATAAAAAAGCGATCCTTTAGGTATCATTCCTTGGATATCCGTATATTTTCCAATAATTTCTTCTTTTTTATCAAAGGCATTATCTTTTAAATATATATTAGGTACTTTGATTATTTGCAGATCTTCTTCCGTAATACATGATCGAGGCAATATATCATGTGAAGCTACATACGTTTCAACCATATCAAGTTTTCGATAACTTATGATATTAACTAATATAATATCTGCTAATGCTAATATAGAAGCAATCAAAAATATTATTAACCATTTTATAATCTTTATTTTCACTATCATCACCCATTATAATTAATCAACTTTTTATCAATAGCCTAAAAAAAGCTGGAATAATCCAGCTTCTTAGTGTGTTGATAGATATTCTTTAATTGCTTCTTTTTGTTGAGGACTAGAAGGCTTACAATTAGTGACTTCAGCCTCTTTATTTACTAGTGCTTCAGCAAGTCCTGAGCATCCAGGATATCCACAGCCACCACAATTGTAACCTGGCAGCATTTTGGTAACATCCTCAACCCTTGTATCTGGAGCTACATAGAAAACTTTATCACTGAATCCAAGAATTAGGCCCATTAATGCCCCAACAACCAACATCATCAGTATTGCGTTAATCATTTTTTGTCTCCTTTATATTATGTGAAGGATGCATATCACATGATGTAATCTTACATCCATCACATTCAGCTTTTAAATTTTCACATCCCTTTGGCAACGGGGTTTTATGATTCAAATAATATAAAGCTGCATAAATACCACCTAAACAAACGCCAAAAAGAATTGCGTATATTACTTGCATCTTATACCAATCCAGCAAAAGCGGTAAATGCTAAAGCCATAGTTGCAGCACAGATCAAAGCAATTGGATTTCCTTTGAAACATTCAGGAATGTCTGCAGCTTCTAATCTTTCTCTAATAGCAGCAAAAATGACTAGTACCATCAAAAATCCTGTAGGTACGGCAATAGAATTAATAATGGTTTCTACCAATGTATATGATGAAGAAATATTTTGTTGTGCAACATATAAAACCGTACAGTTAGTAGTAATCAATGGCAAATAAACGCCTAATGCTTTATAAAGAGCAGGTGAATATTTTTTTATTACCATTTCAACAAATTGAACAAAAGATGCAATTACCAAAATAAAGGTGATTAACTGCATATATTCTAAGCCTAATGGCACTAACACTAAATAATATAAGGCATAAGAAATTAGCGATGCACCAAAAATAACAAAGATAACTGCTACACCCATACCAACAGCTGAACTCATTTTCTTAGATACACCCAAAAATGGACACATACCTAAGAATTTTGTTAATACAATATTATTGATAAGAACTGCAGCAATGAACATTGAAACTAATTCCATTATTTGCTAGCCTCCTTCTTTTTCTTACTATTGACATATGCTGTCAATGCTGCTGCGCAGCATGCAAAGGTCAAGAATGCTCCTGTAGGATCTTTAAACATGGAAATGATATAGGTTTCAGGAATGATCGTAAAACTAAAGATAGTTGCATCCGTAAAAGGATTTGCTAAACTTAAAATTCCTGTTCCTAAGATTTGTCTTATCAAAGAAATAACAACCAAACTTAATGTATAACCAATACCCATGCTTATTCCATCCATAGCACTTGCTAATACTCCATTTTTGCTAGCAAAAGCTTCTGCGCGTCCTAAAATTATGCAGTTTACAACGATCAAGCTAATAAACGCTCCTAAAGCTGTATATAAGCTTGGTGCATAAGCATGGATCAGCATTTCAACGATCGTTACCAAAGTAGCGATGATTACGATATAAACCGGAATTCTAATTTCATTAGGAATGATATTACGCATCATAGAAATGATAATATTTGAAAAAGTTAAGACAAATATTACAGCTACACCCATTCCTAAAGCATTATTTAGGCTAGTAGAAATAGCTAATGTAGAACATATACCTAAATATAAACCAAAAACTGGATTTTCCGTAATCAGGCCTTTAGAAAAACTAGACTTATTCTTACTCATTGTCATTGCCCTCCTATTGTCCTGCTGCCGCATTTAGGGCAGCTTGTGCCGCAGCAATTGCTGATGTACTAGTAAATGTAGCACCGGTAACCGTATCGATGCTGCTGTCAATCGTTGCGCCTTTAAATAAATCATAATATTCTGCTGTATCGATTTTATCACCAATACCAGCAGTGTCCCCAAATTGAGTCATTATAATAGAATCTACAGTTGCATTAGCATCAATAACTACTTCAAATACATTCTCCTGATATTCTGATGATTGGCCATTTACTAATCCAAAACCATATACAGTTATCGTATATTTAGTATTATCACCATCTTGAGTTTCATTATCAATAATTGCATTATATGCACTTAGATCACTATTTAATGCCACAGGATTCCCTGTTGCCAAAGCAGGAGCTTCTGCAACAGCGTTTTCATCATATTCAATTCCTTGTAAAGCATTAAAATGTGCTTTTGCTGCATCGATAGCTTCTACTACTCCGGTTGTCGTTACCGTTGCTCCAGATAATAAAGGAAACGCATCACTTGAAGTTAAACCTAAAATAGTATTTGTATATTCATCTTCCCAAGCTCTTGCACCAAATCCATTGGTTTCGCTTGACTGCAACATCTTATAACCGCCAACTGTTCCATCAAGATTAAATGCAATCAAGAATTGATAAGGAGTGCTAGAATAACCTGTATTCTGCAATTTATATACATAACCTTTATCTTTAGCTTCATATATACCTAAGATCAAACCTGAATCATCTGTATTTTCAATTTCACTAAATTCAGCTCCAGGATAAATTAATTCTAAATTTGCTTTTTCAGCTTCGATTGCCATTGAATCAATGATTGGTGCTGTCATGTCGTTTACTAATGTTAAAGCACCACCAGCTACGGCACAAACAATAGCCAAGAAACATGTCAAATATGCGATTTTTTTCATAATTGCGTCCTCCCCTATTGCTTAGCTGCGCTTTGAGCAGCTTGAGCCGCTTCAATAACGGCTTTTGAGGTTACGGTTGAACCTGTAACCATATCTAAAGTTGTAAAATCAGCTTCTGCTAAAGCAATACCTTCGAATTTTGCAAATCCTTCGCTATTAAACTTTTCAATTGCATCAAGTCCTAGACCCGCTGTTTCTTTTTCACCTACAGCCGTAATCTTGCTTATATTACCTTCAGCATCTAAACTAATGGTCACAACGATATCTCCGCCAAAACCTTTTGCTGTTCCTTCGATATCATTGCTTTCACCAGCAGCATCTGTTGTATCGTTAGCATCGGTACTTTCATTTGAACCTTGAGTTTGTTTTAAAGCTTCAATGACAGCTTTTGAGGTTACGGTTGAACCTGTTACCATATCTAAGCTATCAAAATCAGCTTCTGCCAAGGCAACACCTTCAAACTTTGTAAATCCTTCGTTGTTGAATTTATCAATTGCATCAAGTCCTAGACCTGCTGTTTCATTAGCTCCTTCAGCAACGATCTTTGTTATCACGCCATCTGCATCCGTAGCGACCGTTACGGTTACATCACCGCCAAAGCCTTTAGCAGTTCCTGTGATACCTTCAATTTTTTCCACTGTTGCTGTTTCAGTAGGATTACTGCTTTCATTTGAACCTTGAGTCTGTTTTAAAGCTTCAATGACAGCTTTTGATGTTACGGTTGAACCTGTTACCATATCTAAGCTATCAAAATGAGCTTCTGCCAAGGCAACACCTTCAAACTTTGCAAATCCTTCAGAATTAAATGTATTGATTGCATCTAATCCTAAGCCTGGTGTCTCATTAGCTCCTTCAGCAACGATCTTTGTTATCACGCCATCTGCATCCGTAGCAACTGTTACGGTTACATCACCGCCAAAGCCTTTAGCAGTTCCTGTGATACCTTCAATTTTTTCTACAGGCGTATTGATCGTAACTTCCTTAGCTTCTAAAGTTGTGCTAACACCTACTAATATTGCCAAACATGCAACAAAAATGACGACAACATTTCGTGAATTTTTCTTGGCAATTTTAATTTGGTTACCTGTAGTTAATCTTTCGATCAATGGCGTCAACATATTCATCAACAAGATCGAATATAAAACACCTTCAGGCAAATTACCTTTGATACGGATCAATACGGTAAAAAATGCTGCACCAATACCAAAGATTATTCTTCCTGCACTGCTCGTTGGATTTGTTACTGGATCAGTTAACATAAATACAGCACCAAACATCACACCACCAGTCAACAAATGGAATAATGGATACCACATTCCTTGACCATTCACTAGCGCAATTCCAAGCGTTGATAATAATATTGTGCCTAAATATGCTACAATGACTTTCCAATCAATAACTTTGCGATATACCAAGAATGCTCCAACCAGTAAAATAACCAATGCACTAGTTTCGCCGATTGCTCCTGGATATCTTCCAATAAACATTTCACTCAAGCCACCAAATTGTGCGATAAAACTATTGAACGTATCATTGCTCATCAACCATCCACTTGCAGCAAAACTTTGAGTTGGGGTTGCACTAGTAGCAAAATCTGCTACAACACTGCCAGCAAAGCTTGCCATGATGATAGCTCGACCAAAAGCTGCTGGATTGAAGATGTTTTGTCCAAAGCCACCAAAAACCAGCTTACCAAATACGATTGCCATGATCGTGCTGATAGCCAAGGCATAATAACTGATATTGATTGGACACATCAATGTCAAGATAATAGCAGTAACCCAACCGAATGATCCCATGATCGATTTAACGATTGGTTGTTTAGATACAGCAAAAAATATTGCTTCTGTTGCTAGAGCACTGATTACAGATGTAACCAGTAGACCACAAGCTCTTAAAACATAGCTCATGCCTAAATTTTCACCTGTTGCATAATAAAATAATGAAAAGGCGAAAACAACTAATAATCCTATTGTTAGATCACGCATGATACCTTGGGTACTTTGCGAGTCACGATAATTAGGACTAGGTTTAAAAGTAAATTTCATATTCTATCCCTTTCCTTATTTCTTTTTCTTAAGCGCTAAGAAACGCTTAGCTTGTCTAATACCTTCAGTAACGTTAATTTTAGATGGACAAACATAAGTACACATGCCACATTCGATACAACTCATGACATCTAATGCCGCTACGGTATCTAGATCATGCGCTTTATTTGCGGTATTGATCCTAACTGGTTGTAAACCTGCCGGACAATGATCTGAACATTTTCCGCAACGCAAACATTTTAAAGGTTCTAGATCTTTATTCTTTAAAATCGTTAACGCATTGTTATAAGTGCCAATGACAAAAGCATCAGTAGTGATGGTCCTTCCCATCATTGGTCCACCAGCAATCAATAAGACATCTTCACAAGTGTATCCACCTAGCGCATCAACTATTTCTTTCGCACTAGTACCTACTCTTACAGAAACATTGCAATTTTTCTTAACGCCATCACCAGCAACGGTTAAAAGCTTATTAACAATAGGCATACCGTTAGCTAAAGCATTCGCAAAAGAAATTGCTGTTGTTGCATTGCTGACGATGCATCCCACTTCAGCTGGTAATTTATCATAACGTTTCTTAGTAATTTCATATACCAACGTTCTTTCCCAACCCATTGGATAAACATCAGGAACAGCTACCACGCTGACACCATCAACATTAGCAAAAGCTTTTTCCAATACTGGAATGAAATCTTTCTTAGTAACTTTGATCGCAACCTTACATGCTTTGGCACAAGACATCTTATATAATGCTTTGACACCTAAAACCAATAAATCGATATTTTCGCTCATCAATTTATAGTCAGCTGTGATATAAGGCTCACATTCTACGGCATTAATGATCAATACATCAATGTTTTCTGGCTTTAAATATTTAACATATGTTGGAAAACCTGCACCACCACACCCGACGATGCCGGCATTTTTCATAAATTCAACTAATTGCTCTCTAGTTGCACTCTCATAATTTAATGGTTCAAAAGGTCTTTCAACCTCATATTTGCCATCATTTTCAATAACTACATGATCCACTGGCTTTAACGCAGAAGACATAAGCTTTTCAATCTTGACAACCTTACCAGAAACGCTAGAAAAAAGTGGAACATAAAAATGATCGTTTCTTTCACCAATCAAGGTTCCAACCTTAACCAAATCATTTTCCTTAACACATGGCGTACATGGTGCGTTGCCATTCAATAAAGGTATTTTAACAAGATTGCCTGCTTCAACTTTCAAAACATCTTCATGATTTGTAAGTTCTTTATGACCATCTAAATGCTTACGCATTGGTCCTGTTAAAAATGACATATAATAATCTTTCCTTTCCATAAAATAACAGTATAATTATAGCACTATATAATTACAATTTCCATATACCATTTTATGTGTTAAAATAGTTATCGGTGATTAAAAATGAAAAAATTTGTAGTACTTCTATTAAGTATCTTACTTCTATCATCATGCTCTGCAAAAGAATACACGATGTACGAGGAAGTCAGCCTTACTGCAGGCTTTGATACTTTTTTGCAAATTCAATTAGCAACTGAGAGCAAAGAAGATTTTAGCGAAGAATACAACAAGCTATTAGAACAATATAGCAATTACAATCAGTTATTTGATATCTATAATACCTATCCTGGGGTAAATAACCTTAAAACGATCAACGATAACGCTGGAATTAAACCGATAGAAGTTGATCAAACATTGATTGATCTATTATTATTAACTAGGGAATTCTATGAAATTACTAATCATGAATTTGATATAACAATGGGTCCGGTTTTAAAAATATGGCATCAATATCGCGAAGATGGCATTGAAGCAAATGCTCAAGGTGAATTAGGATCTCTCCCTACTGACGAAGAATTACAAACTGCTTTTGCTTGTACCGGATGGGACAAAGTCGAAATTGATGATGAAAATAACACCGTATATCTAAACGAAGCATGTGCCAGCTTAGATGTAGGCGGTGTGGCTAAAGGTTATGCCGCTGAGCAATTAGCCCAAACCTTAGAACAAGATGACATCAAAGCGGCTATCGTAAATGCTGGCGGTAATAACCGTACGGTAAATACTAAACTAGATGGCAGCCCTTGGCGTTCATTGATCCAAAATCCTGATGGTGAAGGTGGATTCATTGCGGTATCGCAACCAGGAAGCGTCTCATTTGTAACAAGCGGTGATTATCAAAGATATTATATTGCTGAAGATGGCAATAGCTATAATCACATCATTGATCCTCGCACCTTATATCCGGCAACTAAATATCGCAGCGTTACTGTAATTTGCAAAAACAGTGCTATCGCCGATATCTTAAGCACTTCATTATATACTTTAGATTATGATGAAGGATTAGAATTACTCGCTAGAGTGCAAGAATTATATCCAGATGATAATTTTAATGCAATTTGGATCGTTGACGAAGCAAAAGCCATTGATAGCGCCAATAGCATGAATATAAATGGTTATCAAATATTGTATACTGAAGGTATCAAAGATTCCATCATAACTCAATAGAGCATATATCTAGGGATGGCATATAAAGCCACCCCTTTTTTAATCAAAAAAATCCTGAAAATATCAGGATTTTTTACTTATAAAAATTTATTTAACAGGCTTTCCTAAAAGTTTGAACATATTCTTCTTATAAACTTCAACACCTGGTTGATTAAATGGATTGATATCAAGCATGTAGCAGCTCATTGCACAAGCAATAAAGAAGAAATAGCACATATATCCAAATGTATATTCTTTCATATCTTGAATGTGAATGATCAAATTAGGAACCTTTCCAGTTACTTCATGAGCTTCCAATGTTCCTTCACACGCCATTTTATTTACCCAATTTAGTGATTTGTTAGCTAAATAGTTCATGCCATCTGCATCTTCTTCATCATTTGGGAAAAGACCATCCATCGTTGGTTTATCAACTAAGACCAATGTTTCAAACAATACTTTTTTTCCTTCTTGAATGAACTGACCCAAGCTATGCAAATCCGTTGAAAATATAGCGCTGCAAGGTAAAATTCCTTTGCCATCTTTGCCTTCTGATTCACCAAACAATTGTTTCCACCATTCAGTTACCATCTGCATTTGTGGCTCATAAGCAACCAGCATCTCGGCATCTTTGCCCATATTTTGTAGTATTCTACGCGCAACTGCATATTGATAAGCAGGATTGTTAGCAAGATCATCATTATTTAGATCATCATAAGCAGCTTTTAAGCCGTTATATACCTCATCGATATCAATTCCCATGATTGCCATTGGAACTAGGCCAACAGGTGTAATTACCGAATAACGTCCACCGATATCATCTGGAATTACAAATGTTTGATAACCCTCTTTATCTGCCAAGCTTTTTAGGGTTCCTCTAGCTTTGTCGGTAGTAGCAATGATCCTTGTTTTGCATTCTTCTTTGCCATACCTTTCTTCCATCATTTGTTTTAACATTCTAAATGCCATAGCTGTTTCTGTTGTTGTCCCAGATTTGCTGATGACATTCAAAACTACTGATTTATCTTTGATATGATTTTCAACCTGCTTAAAATATGTACTAGAGAATGTATTCCCAATAAATATTACTTCAGTATCATTTTCTGGGTACAAGCCTTGGATCATTTCAATGGCTGCTCTAGCTCCAAGATAAGATCCTCCTATTCCGCACACCAATAATACTTCTGCTTTATCTTTTACAGCAGCAGCAACTTCTTTGATACGTTGATATTCTTTAACATCATAATTATTGATCCAATCTACCCATCCTAAAAAATCATTACCAGCACCGGTTTTTTCATGGATCATCTTGTGAATTCTTTTTACTTCAGGTTCATAAGACATAATGTCTTCTTTTAACATTGCATGACTTGCATCAAATTTAATCATTTTGCTTCTCCTTTGCTTCTTTAATCCATCCATCTAAATTTTTGGCAATCGTTGAAAATCCTAATTTCATCGCAGGTAAAGAACCATATCGATTGCTTTTACGGTCTCGGCGAGGTTTATTAGGATATATGGCTTTTAAAGATAGCCTTGCCTGATTATTTTTATCATCAAAATCAATTATTTTGACTTTTATTGTATCTCCAATCTTAACAAAATGTGAAACATCTTTAACAAAGCCTTCACTTATCTCAGAGATATGGATCAACCCTGTGGTTTTGCCATCAAGATTAACAAAAGCACCATATGGCTGAATCCCTGTAATGACCCCTTCAACGATCTGACCTATTTGATAGTGCATATTAATCACCTCAATATGTTAATAGTATAACACATCTTAAAAAAAATGTGATATACTTTTGCAGTAGGGAGAATTAATATATGCAAGATATGTACCCATTTTGGGCAAGTGTTATTTCATTAGCAATTGCTCAATTTATGAAACCTTTGTTTCATTATCATGCTACGAAAGAATGGACCCTTTCTACTATCAGCGCCAGCGGAGGTTTTCCAAGTTCCCACTCCGCACTAGTTAGTGCTTTAAGCATTGCAATAGGATTACAAGAATCATTTACTTCTACTATTTTTGCGGTTACTGCTGCCTTCTCTGTTGTTATTATCTATGATGCAGCAAATGTCCGTTATTATTCCGGCGTAAATATTCGAATCGTAAAACAACTTATAAAAGACCTTAAAGATCAAACATCTATTGATCTTAGCGATCCCGTATATAAAGAAAAAACAAAAGATGTTCTAGGGCATCGCTGGGTCGAAGTATTTGGAGGAATAGTTTTAGGAATCATCGTAGCCTTTATTATGTACTCTTTATTTTATTAAGCATTAGAAAGAAGGTTCAAATCTCATGGAAGATGTATTAGAAAGAATTGAGCTAACAATCAATAAAATTCGCCCATATATCCAACGGGATGGTGGAGATGTTGAATTGGTAGACTTTAAGGACGGTGTCGTTACCGTTAGAATGTTAGGTGCTTGTGCTGGTTGTCTATCAATAAATGACACGATAACTGATGGAATTGAAGCAATTTTATTAGATGAAGTTCCAGAGGTAAAAAAAGTTGTTCTTGATGAAACTCAAATTCCAAATTTCTTCTATTAAGCAAAAAAAATCAGCTAATTGCCGATTTTTTTTTGCTTAAATATGATTTTTTCAATTTTTTTAGCATTTTTTCCTTATTTTTTTAAGTTTTTTAGCATTTTTTTACTTTTTTATTGACTAATGAATATTAATAAATAAAATATAAAGCATATAAGGAGAAAAAATATGCTAGATAAAAGTTTTTTAGAAGATTTTGGTTCATTAGTTTTTAACGAAAAGCTCATGGAAGAACGACTTCCAAGTCCAATTTATAAAAAATGGAAACAAACTGTAGCCAATGAAGGAACTCTAGATCGTCAAACAGCAGATGCTATTGCCCATGCCATGAAACGATGGGCTTGTGAAAATGGTGCGACTCATTTTACCCATTGGTTCCAACCAATGACCGGTTCAACCGCCCAAAAGCATGATGCTTTCATTGAACCAGGTGAAAACGGCGAACCTTTATTGCGTTTTTCTGGTAAATCGTTGATCAAAGGAGAACCTGATGCTTCAAGTTTCCCTAGCGGTGGCCTACGTGCAACCTTTGAAGCAAGAGGATATACATATTGGGATTTTACTAGCCCAGCATTCATTCGTGATGGTGTTTTATGCATCCCCAGCGTATTTGTTTCATATAACGGCGAATCACTAGATAAAAAATCACCATTATTAAAATCAATTGATGCCTTGAACAAGGCATCAACTCGAGTAGTAAATATTCTTGGCGATAAAGATGTCAAATATTGTTATCCTGTCGTTGGTTTGGAACAAGAATATTTCCTGATTGACAAAGAGTATTTTGATGCCCGCCTTGACCTTATTCTATGCAACCGAACATTATTTGGTGCAATCCCAAGTAAAGCCCAAGAATTGGATGATCATTATTTTGGCTCCATTCCTGTTCGTGTGCATGATTTTATGAAAGATGTAAATAGCGAGCTTTGGAAATTAGGCATATATGCTAAAGCTGAACACAATGAAGTTGCTCCTGGTCAATTTGAATTAGCTCCTATTTTCTCAAATGCCAATGTTGCAGTCGATCAAAATCAGATCATCATGGATGTATTAAAAGCCTGTGCAAAAAAACATGATCTAGCCTGCCTGCTGCATGAAAAGCCTTTTGATCATATCAATGGTTCTGGAAAGCATAACAATTTTTCAATCATGACCGATGATGGTCAAAATTTATTTTCTCCTGGCGAAAAACCAGCTGAAAATATCCGTTTCCTTGTATATATATGTGCTTTCATCAAAGCAGTCGATTCCTATCCTGAACTGCTTAGAATGAGTGCTTCTAGCGCAGGAAACGATCATCGTTTAGGCGCCAATGAAGCTCCTCCGGCTATTATCAGCATTTATCTTGGAAGTTATATAGAAAACATCTTATATAGCATTTATAAAGATAAAAAAGTTGCTACCAAAGACGAAAAGAAAGACTTTAATCCAGTCAGCGGCCTTTCATATATACCACATGACAATGCCGATCGTAACCGTACCTCCCCTTTGGCATTTACTGGAAATAAATTTGAATTTAGAATGTTAGGTTCTAGCCAAAGCGCAGCTATTCCTAATGTAGTGTTAAACTCGATCATGGCTGAAAGCCTTAATGAGATTGCTGATCAATTAGAAGGATTAAAATATCTGCAAGATGTTAGAGAAAAAGCAATGATCATCTGTAAGAACATCATCAAGGATCATAAGCGGATCATTTTCTCAGGTGATGGATATTCCAAAGAATGGATAAAAGAAGCAAATCGCCGTGGCCTTGCAAATATCCCATCATTTATCGAATCGGTAAGTTCATTGATCGATCCTAAAGCAATCAAATTATTTACAAGCTTAAATATTTTTACTGAAAAAGAATTATATGCTCGTGAAGAAATATTGAGCGAGCAATATATCAAAACTGTTTTGATCGAAGCTAAAACATTGAAACGTATTGCTAATAATCAAATTATTCCTTTGATGATAAATGATTTAAAAAATGTTGCACAAGCTCAAGCTCTGCTAAAGACAAAAAATAAATATATCAATAATAAGATTGAAAAGATATCGTTATTGATCGATGAAATTTCTTTGCAGTTAGATGCTCTTGACAATTCTATCAATGTGCTAGAAGAAATTAAGGATAATTTTGAAAAAGGCAAAAAATATTATTACGATCTATGCCCTATATTAGCTAAGATCCGTCATGCAATCGATGAATATGAAACGATAGCTGATAAGCAAATATACACTGTTCCAACTTATTCCGATATGTTATTCAAAAAATTATAATATCAATTGACATATATGATAAAAAGTGTTTAAATATCATAGTCTTATATCAAGAATGAGCAAGAGAGTTAGCTCGATGACCTCATACCAACCTACTATAACAAGCAAGGTGGTAAAGCTAACACCGATAAAAGAAAGAGCACTTGAACGATTAAAAAAAGCCTCTTTCTTGAGGCTTTTTTCATATAATGACAACAAGGAGGAAACATGAAAAATATTTTTACAAGTGAATCAGTAACTAGCGGTCACCCTGATAAGATATGTGACTGGATTGCCGACCACATCCTAGATGAAGCTTTGAGACAAGATCCATATAGCCATATGGCTGTAGAAGCTACCATCAAAGATAATTTTGTCCTAATTTATGGCGAAGCTAACACAACAGCAGAAATTGATTATGCTAAGATTGCTAAAGAAGTAATCAAAAAAATCGGTTATGATGAAGAATATGAAGTGTTGGTCAAAGTAAACAAACAATCAGCAGAAATCGACAATGCTGTTGATCGCGATCAAGTATGTGCTGGTGATCAAGGCTTAATGTTTGGCTACGCATGTGATGAATCAAAATCTTGCATGCCATTTGCAATCGACTGTGCTCATATGTTAGCTAAAACCTTAGAAAGAGTAAGGCGTGAGCACCCTGATTTATTAAAACCCGATGGTAAGACCCAAGTAAGTGTTGAGTATGAAAATGATCGCGTAAAACGAGTTGATACTGTTGTTATCTCTACCCAACATTTGGCTAATGTTACTCAAGATACTATCAAAGATATCATTATGAATGAAGTTATCAATAAAGTAATAGATCCAAAATACATTGATGAAAACACTAAATTTTTAATTAATCCAAGCGGAAGTTTCATCGTTGGCGGAAGCTTTGGTGATTCAGGTACGACCGGACGTAAGATCGTTGTTGATACCTACGGCGGATATGCTCCTATTGGTGGAGGATGCCTTTCTAGTAAAGACCCAACAAAGGTAGATCGCAGTGGAGCTTACTATGCACGTTATGTTGCCAAAAATATCGTTGCCAACCAATTAGCTAAAAAATGCCTTATTCAGGTTGCTTATGCCATTGGAAAACCTAATCCTGTATCAATAAATGTCGAAACATATGGTACCAGCAAGTATTCAAATCAAGAACTATTAGACATCATTAACAATAATTTTGATTTTAGCGTAACAAACATCATCAACGAATTAAACCTTCGTCAACCAATTTATGCTCAAACAACGCAATATGGACATTTTGGTAAACCAGGGTTACCTTGGGAACAAGTCAAAGAACTAAAGATATAAATTAAAAACTAGATTTCAATTGAAATCTAGTTTTTTAATTATTAAGTAAAGAAATAATATCAATTTTTTCATCTTCTGGAAATAGTTGTCCAAAAAAATTTATGCCTTTATCGTTAAGATCTAGTAAATTTTGTTTTTGCTCTGGCGAAACAGCGATATTTTGATTTATAACGATCCTATCATCATCCTGATAATGAAGATTACCAATTATAACTTCTTTTGGCAAATAACCATACAATGCCATTCTTTTTATTGCTTTAATGCCCTTGCAAAGCAATAATATTTTTTCGTCTTGAAAAAAATCTTCATTCAGACGACTAACTAAATTCTGGGTTTCCAGAATTGTTAGTTTAACATTTTTAGGACACGATAATTTTAATGCTGAACGCTGAGCATCATCAGCCAGGATATTATCATCAACGACCACTATCCTATCGGGATTAAGTTTATCGATCCAGTTAACCGTTACCTGCGCATGGATCAAACGCTCATCAATACGTACGCTTAATAATTCCATAATATTCTATCCTTCTTATTAAATAATTTTAAGATAATTATACTATTTGTCAATAATAAATCTAACACCTTCACATCAATATTCATCCTAATGTCACTAAACAAATTAATTGTTCTTTATTCCAACGTGATCTATACTATAATTAGAAGGTATGGTGAAATTATGAAGGTCATGAGCTTTAATATCAAAAATGATACTATCTTTACCATTGGTAAAAAACGATGGCCCTTTCGCTATGCTGCTATCAATGAAATCATCAAACAAGAAGATCCTGATATCATCGGTATGCAAGAAGTTACTGATAAAATGTTAGCTGATCTTGATTTAAATAATTATGCATATGTCGGTAGCTCACGAAACCGTTTCTTTGATCTAGCAAACGAAAAAAATATCATATTATATAAAAAAGCTGATTTTAAAGTATTAAATTCTAAAACGATATGGCTATCTTCTGCACCTGAAAAATTAGGTAGCAGGACTTTTGGAAGTATATATCCTCGAATCTGTACGTTCCTTTCCTTGCAAGATAAAAATTATCAAGTATATAATATCTATAATACACATTTAGATCATCTTTTTGGTTTCGTTCGCCATGCCCAAATTAACCACCTTTTACATTTCATCAATAGAAATAATAAAATTCCAATCGTAGTAATGGGGGATTTTAACACAACGATTCGCTCTAAATATATTCAGCAGTTGATAAATGAACTTAATCTAAATAATTGTTATCAATTTTGCGATCATCTTTTTTCTACTCATATTGGATTATTTTCAAACTTTAATAAAAATTTATTGCCAATTGATTACATTTTTACAAGCAAAGATCTTACCATTAATAAAACCATTATCCTTGACAATAAGACCAACGATAATTATGCAAGTGATCATTTACCAATAATCTGCAATATATTATAAATCCTTTGGCTATTAAAAAACTGTGATTTTCAATAATCACAGTTTTTTAAATACATGATTTATCTGTTATGAAAGTAAAGCGTTGAACTATTTCACCATTGTGTTCTAAAGTTTCTTCCCACATTGCTGCCGGCCTAACCCATAGCTCCATATTGTCATATAAAGCACGGTATACGACCATTTCTTCTAATGTCTCGCTGTGCTTTGCAACACCTATCAGTTCATAACGTTTTCCTTTAAAATGTTGATATATTCCTTTTTTAAGCATTTAATACCTTATGACAGCGAGGGCATAAGCCATTTTCATCGTGCTCCTTAGAAACATTCCAACATCTTGGACAAACAGTTCCTTCAGCTTTATTGATTTCATAGCTGCGTTCTTCACTATCCTTAAAGACAACCTCCGAAACGATCAACCATTGTGCTACCATATTATCTAAGCACTTATTTAATAGCTCTTGATCTGCAGCAGGAATATGCATGATTACCTGAGCTTCTAATGGTTTTCCAATGATCTTTTCATTACGGGCAATTTCTAAGGCTTTTAAGACTTCGCTCCGGATATCATGAGCTCTAGCAAATTCTGCCTTTAGCACATTCGCGTTAGCGTAATGGTTAACTTTAGGGAAATGGGTATAATGAACCGAAGATTTTTCATCATTTGTAAAAATCTGCCAAACTTCATCCATGGTATAAACCAATGATGGTGCCCAAAGCTTACATAGTGCATCTACGCAATACCAAATAACACTTTGTACCTGACGGCGACGATGATCATCTGCTTTTGCAATATATAAGATGTCTTTAGTAAAATCCAAATAATATGAACTTAATTCATTGGTCATCAAATTTGTTAAGGTGTTGCTAGCTAAGATAAAATCATAGCGCATATAAGCATCTTTGACCTTAGCGACACATTCATCAAGGCATACCATGATATATTGATCTACAGGTTGAAGCTGTTCATATGTTAATAGATCTTTTTTAGGATCAAAATCTTCAGGATTGATATTTCCTAACATGAAGCGGAATGTATTACGTACTTTGCGATATTGCTCCGCAACCTGTTTAAGATTATCATCACCAATGCGCATATCTTGTTTAAAGTCGACTCCAGCAGCCCATAATCTGAAGATATCAGCACCATTTTTCTTGATGACATCCATTGGATTGACAACATTTCCTAATGATTTTGACATCTTTTCGCCTTTAGAGTCACATACATAACCATGAGATAATACGCTCTTATACGGTGCACAACCATTCGTTGCGGTTCCAACGATCAATGAAGAGTTAAACCAACCACGATATTGATCGCTTCCTTCAAAATATAAATCGGCTGGATAAGGCAAACCTCTAGCTGCTAATTCATTATTGCTTGATCCTGAATCGAACCATACATCCATGATATCTTTTTCTTTGGTAAATGCACCATTAGGAGATTTTGGATTTTGATAACCATCAGGTAATAGATCTTTTGCTTCTCTTTCAAACCAAATATTAGAACCATATTGGGCTATCAAATCAGCAATATGATCAAATACGGCCTTTTCCATGATTGGAGATCCATCTTCATTGTAGATGATAGGAATTGGTACGCCCCATAATCTTTGACGAGAGATACACCAATCTCCACGATCTCTAATCATATTATATAACCTTACTTCGCCCCATTCATTTTCCCATTTAACTTTTTTGATCTCAGATAATAGCTTTTCGCGTATTTTTTCAATACTGCAAAACCATTGTACCGTTGCCCTAAAAATTACTGGTTTTTTCAGGCGATCGTCATGCGGATAACTATGCGTGATCTTTGTAGTTGCCATCAAAGCATTTAAAGATGCTAATTTTTCAATTACGACCTTATTTGCATCGAAAACAAATAGACCTTCAAGATCTGAACCGGCTTCACTAGTCAAACAGCCCTTGGCATCTACTGGACACATAGCCTTTATATGATATTTTTGACATACCATAAAGTCTTCCATACCATGACCAGGAGCCGTATGAACACATCCTGTTCCATCTTCGTCCGTTACATGATCACCTAAGATGATAACACTAGGTCTTTGAGGATAAAATGGATGAGAAACTTTTACGAATTCCAAATCTTTACCGTTAAATGTTTTAATGATCTGATATTCATCTATTTCAAATAGTTTCATCAATTCATCGACTTTTGACGCCAAGACAATTAATTTACCTTTTGATGTTTGTACACAAGCATATGTAAAATCTGCATTTAAACAAATAGCTAAATTAGCTGGGATCGTCCAAGGCGTAGTTGTCCAAATGACAAAACGTTCATCACCATCTAATACGCCATTACCATCGCATACATCAAAAGCCACAAAGATAGAAGTATCGGTTTTATCAAAATAAACGATTTCACTATCAGCAACTGCTGTTTCATTATATGGTGACCAGTAAATTGGTTTTAATCCTTGAAAGATCAAGCCATCCAATGCCATTTTAGCAAATGATCTTACTTGTCTAGCTTCAAACTCTTTTTTTAAAGTAATATATGGATGTTGGAAATCAGCTACAGTTCCTAATCGCTTCATGGTTTCTTTTTGCGTTGCAACCTGATTATATGCATATTCCTCACATTTTTTTCTAAAGGCTGCTGGCGTCATTTCTTTGCGATTTACCCCTAGTTTTTGAATTGCATTCTCAATTGGCAAGCCATGAGTATCCCAACCTGGAAAAAATGGTGTATAGTATCCATTCATTGCGTGTGAACGAATTATGATATCTTTGATTACCCTATTCATTGCTGTTCCAGCATGTAAATTTCCGTTTGCATATGGAGGACCATCATGCAAGATAAATGTTGGTTCCCCTTCATGCTGTTTTAGCAAAGTCTCATAATAGTTGTCTTCTTGCCAACGTTTCAAGATCTGCGGTTCTTTTGTTGGAAGATTGCCTCGCATCTCAAAAGCAGTTTTTGGCATTAACAATGTGTCTTTGTAGTCCATATCTGTTCTCCTTCAAATAAAAAAATCGCCCTATTCTAAGGACGAAGTTATCGCGGTACCACCTTAGTTCATATCATGATGATATGCCCTTAAAATCTTTTAACGCAAGATTTACGATCTTTTTCAAGATTGACTCATAAGGTGATATCTTTTAAATAATTAATATCTGTCTTTCAGCTTATGACAAACTCTCTGTAAATAATTTAGATAAAAGCGTGTCCTTACTCTTTGTCTTTATTTATTGCTTGATCCAACCAACTAAGATCTGGAAGATTAGGAGCTCTTAGAGCATCTAGATCGCTCATCAATACATCCAATTGTTCTTTCATTTCTTTTTTCAACGTTCCGGTCTCATTTGAAATCTTTACAAGATCATTCAATACGATTTTTGCTTTATAAAGCGATTCCTGAACGATGACATCAGCATTCTTCCTGGCAGCATCAATAATCTGATTAGCCTCTTTGATAGCAATTCGTGAAATATCATCAGCTGCTCTTTCTCTTGCGGCAATCCCACTCATTACTGATTGATATCTTTCCTTTAGATTATTCAATTGCTCAGTAAGATCTTTGATGTTATTTTGCTGATTAACAATTTCTTCTTCTAAATCTGCAATTTTTTTTAAACTATCTTCTACAAAGGCATCTACGGCAAATCTGTCATAACCATTTCGCATGACCCGAAATGAAGGTTTTGATCTAACCATAGTCTTTCCTCCTTAGATATACTGTTTAAAAGTTACGAGCAAACGATCTTTTTTCGTAGATTTCTCTATACCTACATAGATAAATCTGCCATAGTGTCGAATTGAAATCGTACAATTATTATTACATAATTTTGCACAATCTTCAATAGTTACATGATTTAACTGTACTTGCTTTGCTAAGATCATCTTTTGAGCCTTAAGACGATTTACATTGCATAATGCTCCAACTATAACATCTAGTCTTTCGCTAGAGATTGTTTTTTTAAATACTTTATAATCATAAGTTAGATCAAAGCTATCATGAGTGATCTCAAAGCTTACTCTCGCACGCTTGATCTTTGTAAGATTTACAATGACATAGTCCGCTATATTTTGATTAATAAAAACTATGATCTTGTTTTCTTTAACAAAAATGTCACCGATTTGATCACGATTAATATTGAGGCTCATCAATGCACCCAAAACATCAGAATGCCTTATTTCAGTATATTTATTATTGTAATTTGCCGCTAAGCATACAATATCAAAAAAGTCGTCTTCTTCAGGAAAGAAAACAACTTTGCATCTTCTAGCATCCTCATATCCGCCATAAACTTTATATTGTGCTTGTTTACCAAGATATCGTTTTGCAATCTGGGTTTCTTCCTCATCAAGAAAATTAGATGTCATGCATTTATGATATCGTTCGGCCTGTGATCTCAGATCATCTAAGCGTGCAAGCAAATGTTCATGACCTTTATAATGCTGCAGATTAGTCATCGTTATCTAAATTGATCTGACCATCAACCCCAACATTTTTTGGAGCACACAAAATGACATTATGTCCGATCTTCTGAATAGAACCATCTAATGCAACGATAACACCAGTTAAAAAATCAATAGTTCTTTGCGCATAATCGCGTTGTAATTTATGTAGATTGACAACAGCAGCTCTTCTTGATTTTAAATGACGTGCTATCTCTTCAGCTTCATCAAAGCTACGTGGCTCAAACAATACCATTTTAGTTTCCGAAGGAACTTTTCTAATTGGCGCTTTTTGAGCTTCAAAAGTACTTAGAGGTTCTACCTCTTCTTCTTCATAAACTAATTCTTCTTCATCATCTTCTTCAGTTGTAACGAAGTTTTTAAATTTATCGATCAATCCCATAGAAAACCTCCATATTTTCACTAAGTTATTATATCATATATTATTTAAATTAAAAGCTATTTACTAGTTTCTTCTACTCTTTCGTAAATCATATAAGCAACAAAATAAAAACCAGCAATTAAAACAGAGAACATCAAGGCAAAGCGATCAAAATCATGATAAAGTTCCTTAAGCAAGCTTAATGGTTCCAAGATATCCCAAGTATTAAAACGCAAAAAACGCCCAATATAAACCCCATAGCCAACTAATGCAGAAATAACAAAATTATAAGCTAGATTCCAAAAATTACCTCTTTTCAAACCTAGGCTTTTAGCGATGATCTTGGTCGATGAAAGTCCCGCAACAACTGCCAAAAATATTCCTGCAGCCAAATAGATCAGTGCAACCCATTCTTTAAGATTAGGAATATATTCACCATTCCAACTGATCAACGAAGAACTATCTAAATGTATAAGATCAGTTATCATATAGCATGCATTAGGTAAAAATACTAACCATCCAACGCCAATTATTACCCCAAGGGCCATCCATCCTTTTCTAAGATAAAAGAAAAAAGCTGCTGGTACACTTAAAACCAAAGGTAAAAAAGCTAAGAATTCATTCCAGAAAAGCCAACGCAATTTGATTTCCACTCCCATACGATCTAAAAAAATACCACATACAGCATATATACCTAAGATTAAAATTAATAATATCGTAAGTTTAAGATCTTTTTTTGTCATTGATAATCACCGTTCTTATTATATATTATTTATATAAAATAAGCAAAAGATGGATTACTCCATCTTTTGCATCTTTTCTTTATTTGCTTTGATTACTTTCAAACGCGAGAATTCTTCACGTTCTTTTTCTTCTAATGATTCACTAATAAATTTTATGGTCGCTTCGAAATCAGGAATAACGATATTTTTTAGCGCATTTGCCCTTTTTTGAGTTTTTCTAATTGCATTTGCCAGACGATAAACACTATTATCGACTTCAGCAATGATCATGGTAAGTTCTTTCACTTTTTGAAATTGGACAAACGCTTCGTCGACCCGAGAGTTACTTTCTTCCAGACCATATTCTATTTCGATCTTTTCACTTGGCGTATAGATTATTGTTGGTATCTCAACGCCCATAACGCTACGATAAGTTAGCTTAACAGATTTTTCTACGGCTACTTGATCGGCAATATTGCTGATGACTCCAGTAGAAACATTAGCTTGCTGCAACAAATAATAACCATTTTCATAAGCAATGGTAATTTCATCTCTTAGCATCTTAACTTTGTCAACTAAACTCATCATTTCTCTGACAAGGATATTTCTTTTTCTATCCATCAATTCATATCCCATCTTTGCGATGCTCAAGGATTTTTTGGTTGCAATCAAATTGCCCTTGGTAGCAAATACTTGTTTTTGTTGCATGGTTATTCACCTTTTATCGCAAGTTCAATTGTCTGATAAGCATGTTCTGGATCATAATTAGCTTCTATCAAGGCATTATCCAAACGATCCAATGCATCTTTTGGCAAAGTTGAAAGCAAAGCCCATCCTAAATTTAATGTTTCTTGAATTGAACGCTTAGCATTAAATCCTTGTCCTATGAATACCTCTTCAAATAATTTACCAAAAGCTAGATATTTTTTATCTAATGGACTTAATTCATCTTCACCAATGACGCTTGCTAAGCTACGAGCATCACTTACTTTGGCATATGAAGCAAATAATTGATTTGATACATCTTTATGATCTTCACGAGTATAACCTTTACCAATACCATCTTTCATCAATCGAGATAAGCTTGCTAATACACCAATTGGCGGATATATACCATTCATATGTAAGTCACGATCTAATACGATCTGTCCTTCGGTAATATAGCCAGTTAGATCTGGAACCGGATGAGTAATATCGTCATTAGGCATTGTTAAGATCGGAATTTGTGTAACTGATCCTTTCTTGCCTTCAACGATACCTGCTCTTTCGTATAAAGAGGCAAGATCAGAATACAAATAACCTGGATATCCTTTACGTCCTGGAATTTCTCCTTTTGAACTTGAGAATTCACGTAGAGCTTCACAATATGAAGTCATATCGGTTAAAATTACCAGAATATGCATATTACATTCATAAGCCAGATATTCAGCAGCTGTTAAAGCACATCTAGGCGTTAAAGTTCTTTCAATGATAGGGTCATTGGACAAATTGATAAACATACAAACTTTTTCCATAACTCCCGTTTCTTCAAACGAACGTTTGAAGTAATCAGCAACGTCATTTTTAACGCCCATTGCTCCGAACACGATACCAAACTCTACACCATCTTCTTCTGCAATTTGGGCTTGTCTTACAATCTGTACAGCCAATTTATCATGAGGAAGCCCACTTCCCGAAAAGATTGGCAATTTTTGACCTCTGATCAATGTATTTAATCCATCAATTGCCGAAATGCCAGTATTGATATAGTTACGAGGATATTGTCGAGATACTGGATTTAATGGCTTACCATTGATATCTTCGAATTTATCCGCATATACTTCGCCCATACCATCGATAGGCTTACCACTACCATTAAAGATACGGCCAAGTATCTCTTTTGACAACGCAATCTCCATTGGATGACCTAATAATCTTGTCTTGTTGTTTTTTAGCGAAAGGCCGTTAGTTCCTTCAAAAACCTGAATTATGGCCTTTTTTCCTTCAATCTGCACTACACGTCCAATACGGGTAGTTCCATTTGCCATTTTGATCTCAACAACTTCTTCATTAGAAACGTTTTCAACGTCATCTAAAGCTACCAAAGATCCACTAATTTCATTTAATCCAATTTTAGCTTGACTCATGTATTACCCTCCTTATTCTACTTGTGCAAGTGCTGTATCAATTTTATCAAAATATGTATCCAACAAAGCAATATTGTTATTTGGAACATCATATTTCATCTTGATTACTTCTTCAAAGATACCAGTTTTTAAAATCAAACTAACTGGTATATGTTTAGCAATCAAAGGCTTGCATGCCTCATATAGATATTGAATTACTTTTAACATCTTATATTGTTTTTCAAATGGTACATACATATCATCTGGGTGGAATGCATTTTGTTGCAAATATCCAACACGAATAACCCTAGCTACTTCCAACAATAACTTTTGATCATCCGGTAATACATCCGAGCCGATCAATTTAACGATTTCCATCAATTGTGTTTCTTCGTGAAGAATGTAAACGATAAGTGCTCTTAAGTCATTAAAATCAAAAGCTACATTTTTATCATACCAACGTGATAGATCATCAATATATTCGCTATAGCTTTGATTCCAGTTAATAGCAGCATAATGTCGGGCATATGCCAAAGCTTTATCCAATGCCCAGAAACAACGAACGAAACGCTTCGTATTCTGAGTAACTGGTTCTGAGAAATCTCCACCTTGTGGAGAAACAGCACCAATGATACTAACCGAACCTTCTTTATCACTTAAAGTATGGACATATCCAGCTCTTTCATAGAACTGTGCGATACGACTTGGTAAATATGCTGGATATCCTTCTTCAGCAGGCATTTCTTCCAAACGTCCAGATAACTCACGTAATGCCTCAGCCCATCTTGAAGTACTGTCAGCCATGATTGCGACATGGTACCCCATATCACGGTAATATTCTGCCAAAGTAATTCCGGTATATATACTTGCTTCACGCGCTGCTACGGGCATATTACTTGTATTTGCAATCAATACGGTTCGATCTAACAAAGGTTTATTAGATTTTGGATCGACTAATTCACTAAATTCTTCCAATACCTGTGTCATTTCATTACCACGTTCACCACAACCAACATAAACGATGATATCAGCATCGCACCATTTTGCTACAGCATGCTGAAGCATGGTCTTACCAGCACCGAAACCTCCGGGAACTGCAGCAGCTCCACCTTTTGCAATTGGAAATAAAGTATCCAAAACTCTTTGACCGGTTACTAGCGGAGTATTTAATGGTTCACGCTTATTGATTGGGCGTGGATTACGAATTGGCCACTTTTGTTTTAAAGAAACATCATGTTTGATACCTTTATCATCTTCTACAACTATCAATACTTCATTGACATTATACTGACCATCATTTTTAGCCATGATGACTTTTCCATTGACCCCAATTGGAATCATTGAACGATGGTCGATCAATTCTGTTTCCTTACATGTAGCAAAGATCATGCCTTCATGAACTTCGTCATGCTCCTTGACCAACATCTTTACATCCCATAATTTTTCTTCATCGATGGCACTAAATGTACTTCCTGCTCCTATGTAAGCACCATCAACCTCTGCAATCTTCTTCAATGGTCTTTCGATACCATCATAGATATTTTTTAAGATACCTGGGCCTAAAGTAGCACACAATAAATCACCACTACCTACTACAGGTTCATTTGGTTTCAAACCAGTAGTTGATTCATAAACCTGAATAGTCGTTTCATCATCATTTACCGCTATTACCTCGCCCATCAAATGATTATCTCCGACATATACCATTTCCATCATTGAAAAATCTTTGGTATTTTTAACTTTAATAACCGGTCCATTGATTGAATAAATTAAATTTGCCATTTGGACCTCCTATATCGTAAATTTTGATTCTCTTTGGAACCAATCTTTTTGTTCTTTTAAACTATTATCTAAGGTTAGATCATATTCTAAATTGTTTTTAGTATCTACAAAGCCAAATCCACCAATCATAATTGGTTTGAACTCATATTTATTAGTAAGTTTCAATTCTTTCAAAACCACCTTAAATAATTCTTCATCTTTTTGGCGAATCCTAAAATAACCATTAGAAACATCTATTTCTTTGATCTTTGTTTTTAAATATTCGCTATACTTATCACTTTCGACGAAAGCTTTTAATTCATTTAGCACATCTTCAAATAATCTATCAACAAGTTCGCTTCTTAGCGTTAATAAATCTCTTTTGGTCTGTAGCTTAGCTTGTGAAGATTGAGTAACCGCAAAAACCCTTAATTCATTTAGCTCTTTTTCTAAATATGTATCAGTTTCTTTTTTTAAGCCTAATTTAAAATAAGCGATTTGATCTTCTTTGCTTAAAGTTACTTCTTTTTGAATTTGATCAATGACCAAAGCTGCCTGATCGTTAACATCATCAGTGATAATATTAATAATTTCTTTTTCATCTGCCATATTATTTACCTCACAACTTTATGCCAATAGCTTCACTGATATATTTATCAATGGTTTTCCCAATCTGGGCTGACCCATGGCGATCAGGAATTTCAACCAATAATGGCTGTGATAATTCAAGCTTATACTTAGAAACAACATCAGGACATAAATTAACGATCTTAGTTGTCATTAAAATGATCGCAATATCTTTATCTTCGATCAATTTATTAAGACAAGCTAAAACTTCAGTTCTTTCATGCAGAACGATACCCTCTATACCAGCTAGTCTTAAGCCCATTTGAGTATCTATATTGTCACTAATACAATAAACTCTCATCTGCTTGTAATCCTTATAGCTTGTTGATGATCAAGATAGAGATCAATAGACCATAAATAGCAACACCTTCACCCAAGGCAACGAAGATGATAGCTTTACCAAAGTTTTCGCTATTTTCACTAATTGCTCCGATTGCGGCTGGAGCTGCGCTAGCAACGGCTAGACCTGCACCAATTGCACTACATCCTGTAGCTAATGCTGCAGCAATGAAACCAAGACCTTGAGCTGTAGTTCCGGTAATGCTGTTCACAACAGCTTCACCTTCTGCTAAAGCAGCGATACCATTGATTTGAAATAATACTGCTAAAACAAATACACCACAGAAAATAGAAATTTGAGCAATCAAACGTTGCTTTGCATTTTTTTGATTAACACCCTTTTTGATAAAGAACCATAATGGTCCAACGATAAGAATAACTGCAATTAAAGGTAATAACATTTCAACAACTGATAACATCTTTATAATCCTCCCTATTCAATAGATGTAAGTACTTCGTACTTTTTACCGTTTCCGTCATAATAACGGCTAAACATTTCATAGTATTCCAAACGTAAAGCTTGTATACCAACGATTAATCCTTCTAGACACATGACAAAGATATTGCCGATGATAAATACTAATGGTCCGGCATTCCCCGTCATTTCAACTAAGGTCATTACAACCAACATCATGCCGGCATGGCTTAAAACGAAACCACCAACACGTAAATACGACATCGTATTTGTCACGAAACTTAAAGCAATCTCAAAAACTTCAAAGAAAGTTTCAAGAACAAAATTTCCCCATCCACTTTCAGGTTTTACGTTCTTTCCTTCAATAAGATGAGAAAGCGGTTCTTTGAAGAAGAAGCAAATAATTGGTAATATGATGAAAATACCAATTGTTACTGGAACAAAAACATTTGTGTTCATCATAAACATCATGCCAATTCCGACCAATATAAAGCCGTAGAAAATGAAACCAGCAATTCCATTTTGTGAGAATAATACTTCGCCCCATTCTTTATGTTTGATGTTCTTATAAATATTTAAGATCATGGTTACCAAGATCAATACCGCACCAATTAATACAGCACCGATCAGTAAGGTCATTGTACTATTTCCATCCATGGTATTAAATAGTTTTTCACGAACACCGAACAAACTTTGATGGATAGGGTTTAATAATTCTTCTAAACCAAAAACTGATCCAAATAAGAATCCAAAGATCATTGATGTTATACCAACACGAGCAACGACACCAGCCAATTTGTTCTTGGTCTTTTTATATAATATTTCTCCACCTAAAAATAATAATAAACCTTGTCCTAGATCGCCAAACATTATTCCAAATAGCAAGCAATAAGTTATGGCAACAAATACTGTCGGATCGATATCACCATATTTTGGTGTACTGTACATATCAACGAATAATTCAAATGGCTTAAAGAAAGCATTATTCTTTAATAAAGTAGGAATTGAACATTTTCCTGCTTTTTCTGCTTCTTGTACATCAATAGTTACAGGAAGATCCTTAAATTCATTTTTATAATCATTAACCTTGCTTAATGGTACAAAGCCAGAAATTACATATTTATCATCAAATTGTGCCACATAATCATACAATTTACATATCGTATTTTGTAATTCACAATATGCATAAACATCTATGATTTGCTGGCGATATTCTTCGATTACTTTTTTTACATTTATTTCTGGGATATCGATAGGTTCAAAGAATAAGCTTTCTAAAGTTTTTAAAGTTTCTTTTACATAAGTATTGCTTGTTGCATATGCTATCCAATGATAATGACTAGCATTATGAAGATTAACATATATAAACTTATTTTTATGCATATCGATCTTTTTATAGCTTTCTAATGGGATCCTACCAAATCCGATCGAAATATACTGACATTGATGAATCTTAACAAAATCACATTCGGATAATTTTTCTAAAGCTATCTCATCATCCTCATTTAAGGTTACAGAATCTTTAGAATCTGCCAATGCAAACTTTGTGTTTAATTCATTGATAAAATTTTCAATTTCTTCATTTGTATAAGTCTTTTTGTTAGCAGTTTGAACGTCAAAATCTAAACCTATGCAATGACAAATATTTTTAAAGGTATTGCAATATTCGCTATATACATTATCGATTTGAATCAGTTTGCCACCATTATCTTCATCGATAATATTATAAGCTTGCTCTACATGCAATAACTTACTATTGTACATTGTCATCAAAGCATCATTTAAATGCTCTTTGTCACAACTTACTTGTACAAATTTCATCTTTTCAATTGCCAAATTAAACCACCTTTCCTTTATTAATATATTAATAGACGACTGATCTTATCAGGCGCAACGCGATATCTAATACCTTCTATGATATCAACAATATTTTGTATTTCAATTTTTGATATAAATACATAAGATAACAACACAAGATCCGTATTATTCGAAAAAGAAATATTTCGCTTATTATAATTATAAAAAATTGATTTAGTATGATATTCGATATACATAAAGTTTTTATTTGACAAATAATTTTTATATGGACTATTAGCCAAAACATTAAATATATCATCAGCTTTTTTATTTAAGATGATATCTTCAATTTCTCTTGGTGAAAAATATAAATATTTGGGAATGATCAAGGATTTGATCTGGTTAGGCCCAACATTAAAATATTTTTTCAAACGATAAATCTTTGCAATATTATCCAATTCTATTTCTGCTAAATATACTTCTAATATTTGTTTTCGTGCTGTACCACTATAATTACGGTTCACTACTTCAAAAACTCGCTCAAAATGGAAATTATTTAAATCATGTTCCAAACCAACATAATCAAATTCATCCATATTTACGGTCCTATATTTTTTGATGATATCGTAATATTTAGTATTTTTAAGCACTCCCAGCAACTCATCAAAGTTATCTGCCTTAGAAAGATCTTTTAAATTAAAAGAAATTTTCCCCTGAATATAAGTAGGCATTTTAGAAATCATTATGGTCTTATCATTTGTATGAAATGATCGTATACAATCAACAATAATGGAAATCTCGCTTTGTGAAACGATCAATCGATAAAACTCTTCTTCTTTCTTATCCGAATATCTCACTAGCCGGCTTATACGATTATACAAATCCATTCTTACAAGGGTTTCTAATTGACCACGATGAATAGATCCTTCGTTGATTCCTTCTAAAACATCTTTAAAATATGTGTTATTTTTTAAAAAAGATGCAACTTCTGAAACACTTTTTTTCTGTAATAAGATCTGATAATCACTTGCAGTTAGTTTCTTGGATAACATGGCTTTGGCTTTTGCGCTCATAGCATTTGCAGCCATGCTGGTCATATTAGCATCCCCTTTCTATTTTAAACATCTTTCAACAATTTCTTGGCACCATTTTTTATGGTTTTTTTCAAAAGTGGTACGCAATTGCAAAGATGATCTTTCGAAAGTTTCCTTATTGTCAAAACTTGCTTGTTTAACTTTAGCATCAATTTCTGCTTTAGTTTTTTCTACTTGTTCTTTGACAGATTTCCAAGTTTCATCACTAATTTTTTGTTTTGCATCAGCAACGCTCTTTTTAAGTTCGTTTTTGACACGATGGGCTTCTTCGATATTTTTTCGGGTTGTCTCATCTAATTCAATCAACGCCTTTAAATCTTGAATTTCCATAACTACTTCCTTTCTAATCATCCTATATTGTACTATCTTTTTAAATAAATGTAACTAATAAAATTAAAAAACCATTTAGTAAGTATACTAAATGGCTCAAATATATAATTAAACGATTTCTTTTTTATATTGAGCTAATTCTTTTTCGTTTGCCCAAATAAAGTGACCTGGTTTAATTTCATGGAAAGAAGGTTTATCTACGCTATAATCATGCATTTCTTCATTATATGTAATTAGTTTCTTGTTCTTTTCAATTTTTGGATCTGGAACTGGAACTGCACTTAATAGTGATTTGGTATAAGGATGCAATGAATTACGGAATAACTCTTCAGTTTCTGCTAGCTCAACGATTCTTCCTTTATGAATTACAGCGATCCTATCACTGATAAAACGCACAACTGATAAATCATGAGCAATGAAGATTACCGTTAATCCTCTTTCTTTCTGGAATTTTTTGATCAAATTCAAAACTTGCGCACGTATAGATACATCCAAAGCACTGATTGGCTCGTCTGCAACTAATAATTTTGGTTCCATTATCATTGCTCTGGCAATTCCAACACGTTGTCTTTGTCCTCCAGAAAATTCATGCGGATAACGTGATTTGTGTTCAGGAAGCAAACCAACAGCCTCTAATGCTTTATTTATTTTATCTTCGCGTTCTGCGTTATCTTTGTATAAATGGAAATTATCTAATCCTTCACCAATGATGTATTCAATGGTTGCTCTTTCATTTAATGAAGCAGCAGGATCTTGGAAAACCATCTGAATATTACGCTTAACCATTTTTTCGGTTTCTTTATCAATTTTACCGCTTATCTTATTATTTTCAAATATAATCTCTCCATCACTGCAAGGATTTATACGGATTATAGCTCGTCCTATCGTTGTTTTTCCGCTACCAGATTCTCCTACTAACGAAAATGTTTCTCCACGATAAACATCAAAATTTACATTTTTTACTGCAGTAAATTTTTTCTTACCACCTAAATCAAAAGTTACTTCTAAATCTCTGACATTTAGAATAGCTTCTTTATTATCCATGGTATCTTCCTCCTTTATCCGTTGTTGCTAATAAACGTTCATGTAAGTTTTGGATCATCTTTGGTGGTTCTACTTTTGGTGCGCGATCATCCAATAACCATGTTTTTGCAAAATGAGTATTGCTTACATAAAATAATGGAGGTTCCTCATCAAAATCAATCTGCATTGCATATTCGCTTCTTAATGCAAATGCATCACCATTGATTTTTTCAAATAATGAAGGTGGAGTACCATGAATTGAATACAATTCAGTTCCTTTTATTCCTAATTGTGGTAAGCTAGCTAACAACCCCCATGTATAAGGATGACGTGGATCATAGAATACTTCCTCTACTGTTCCATATTCAATAATCTGGCCAGCATACATTACAGCTACCATATCTGCAACATTTGCAACTACTCCTAAATCATGCGTAATATAAATCGTAGTAAATCCATATTCTCTAGATAGATCTTTGATCAATTGAATGATCTGTGCTTGAATAGTAACATCCAGTGCAGTTGTTGGTTCATCACAAATCAGAATTTTTGGACGACAAGCTAATGCAATTGCAATAACGATTCTTTGACGCATACCTCCTGAATATTGAAAAGGATATTCATCATAACGGTTTGCAGCATCATGAATACCTACTTTTTCCATTAATTCAATCGCTAATTTTTTTGCTTCAGCCTTAGATTTCTTCTGGTGTTTGATGATAACTTCACTAATTTGATATCCGATCGTTCTTACCGGATTTAAGGAAGTCATTGGATCTTGGAAAACAGTAGCTATCTTTGCTCCGCGAATCTTTTCCCATTCTTTATCTTTTTTGATCTTTGCAAGATCTTGGCCTTCAAACATGATAGAACCATTGCTTACTTGGCCATTAATATCAAGCATACCTGTAAAGGTCTTAGTAAATACAGATTTACCTGATCCTGATTCTCCAACGATGGCTACAGTTTTACCTTCTTCAAAATCAAGGCTTATATTTCTAATTGCAGTTAAGATCCTATCGCGCACTTTAAATTTAACTTCAAGGTCTTTAACTGATAATATGATATTTTTTGATTCCATTATTAGACCTCCTATATTAAACCATGTGTGTACGTGGATCACTAGCATCTGCTAATGTTTGACCAACGACATAAATAGAAACAGAAATAATTGCGCTAAAGGCTACAGGAATCCAGAACAAATAAGGACTAGATGTCATATATGCTGAATACTTCTGAATCATTCGGCCTAAAGAAGCATCTTTTTCAGACAGTCCATTTCCTACATAAGTCAAGAATACCTCGTATGATATGAAACTTGGAATATCACGAGCCAAACTAGTCATGATAACTGATATCAAGTAAGGAAAAATATTATGGAATATAACTTTCGTTCTAGGTGTACCTAAACATTCACTTGCTAAGTTATATTCACGATCACGAATGATCATTACTTGTACACGAATGAAATATGCGGTAGATAGCCATGATGTACATGACAAGGAGAAGATCATTTGCCAAATACCACGACCTAAAACATACATCAAAACGATAACCAATAGTAAGTACGGAATATTTGCTACAACGTTATAAACATTAAGCATGATGGCATCCATTTTTTTAGAATAGCCCCAAAACATTCCTACCAAGACGCCGATTACAGTTGAAATAGCAGTTGCAACAACCGCAATCATCAAACTATTCCTAGTTCCTAGCCAAATGGCATCAAATAAAGAGTTACCTACATTATCAGTTCCAAACCATAGCTGAGCACTAGGAGGATTGTACCAAGTGCTTGGATTATTTATATTTGGTGCATTTAAAGGACTATAGCCAGAAATCAATGGATGGATCAATGACATGATTACCATTCCAGCCAATACTATCAATAAGAAAATTGCTACTTTAGAAGAAAAGAATTTTTTGAATACACTTTTCCAATATGAATATTTAGGAGCAGCAATATGCTCAGAAGCTTTTTCATCCAATTTAACAAATGTAAATTTATTTTCGCTAGTTGTCATCTGCTAATCTCCTTTCTCTGTTAACTTGATTCGTGGATCTATAACTGTCATCAATAAATCACCAACTAATACAGCAAATACCGATAAGCCTGTAAAGATAAAGGTCAATGTAATTACCATGTTATTATTCAACATATTGATAGAATCAGGCAACATCTTACCCATACCAGGAATTGCAAATACGGTCTCTGTAATTACCGAACCACTGATCGTTAATACAATTGATACTGGAATTTGATTAACGATAGGAATAATGGCATTTTTCAAAATATGACGATTGAAGATCTCACTTTCTGATAAACCCTTAGCACGAGCAAATTTTACATAGTCAGCATTTGATTGGTCGATCATATAACGACGAGTCCACATCATCAGTGATGAAGTACTTAATAAAGCTAAGATAATAATTGGTAAAATATATGAACGAATATCGCCAAAGCCATAATGTGGGAATTTATCTGGTAAACCAAAGCTTTGACCGATTTGTTTTACAAAGAATATAAATGCTAAAGAAGGAACTGCAATTAAGAAATTAATGTAAACAATACCAATTTTATCTGCAAGCTTACCTTTCTTTCTTGCCATATAAATACCTGCAGGAATTGCAATGATATAGGCAAGAAACAAAGAAACCAAGCCAAACAACAAAGATGTTGAGATCATTGATGGTGAATCATAAGCCGAATCACAATTTGCATAATTGTCCGTGAATTTTGTAGTATCCATTCTATCTAAGGTACTAGTTGGTTTATAACGGCAAGAATGTTGAATCAACGGACTATTTTGAACAGATCCGGTTGGAAATGTTTGTTCTGTTAATTTTGCATTTCCTTGGCCATCAGCAATAACTTTTACAGTATCGATACCAACTTTTGTAGGATATGAAGTACCAAAGTCTAAACTTACAATATTTTGATGGATGAATGGAAAATTACCATCAAAATATACCTGATATTTATATTCGCATCCGCTACACATAATAGCTGGAATACCATTTTCATCAGATCCAATATAATATTTTCTTTCAAGATCAGGGTTATCAGCATCAACAACCTTATTAGGATGATCGATTTGAATAAAATGACTATAAAAATTCCTTAGGATCTCAAAAGGACTATATTCATAATAGCCATAATATGAACCATTATTAAATTGGGCGATAGTATAGCCATTATCTTCATATTCTTTTAATACTTTTGCACTTTCATCCGTATCTCCAGCTAAACATGCATCAACATCCTCTGCTGATGCTCGGCACATTTCGTTAAATGTAAGATAATCTAAATATCCTAATTCATCCCATTTGCTATACATATATGATGTTTTCTCATCACCCTTCATCCTCTGGATCGAAGTATCGTTTTTAAAGATATTCGCACGTGGAATCAAAGTAAATAGCATAACAATTACGATAGAAAGGACAACGAAAAGCGCTATGATCGATTTTATAATACGGCTTAAAATATATTTTTTCATAGATTTTCCTTTCTAGCAAAAATAGAAGGTTGATACCATTGGGCATCAACCCTCATTTCAATAATTAAATTTTTGAGAACTATTTGCCTTCCCAAGCAGCTTTTGCAGCATTGTATTCATCAACAGTTACAATTTCATCTTGTAATTGGATGTACTTGTATTTGTATTGAGAAATACCACTTGCTCCATAGCTTCTGGTGAATGGAACCATTTTAGATACTAACATAGCTCTGCTATTTTGACTTGTTGGAACAAAGATAGCATGTTCGATCAAATATGCATCAGCTTTTGCAAATGCTTCATAACGAGCATCTAGATCATCAGTAATTGCATCTGCTGCTTGATATAAATCATAGTATTCATATAGGCCGATAGCTTCTTTGATTTCTTTATCGCCTTCAAATTCGCTAGATAAACCAATTGAAGTCATATAGTAACCTGCATCTGGTGAATAGATATCAACGAAGGTCTTAGGATCGGCATAGTCAGGTCCCCATCCAGTAAATGTTGAAATATCATAATCAGCTAAAGCTGGATCTTGGTTATAATATGCAATATTTTGAACAGTATCTTCATCTTTTAATACTAATTCAACGATGATTTGTCCATCAGTATTTTCTTCAACTGATTGTTTCATTGATTGAGCTTGTTTAACTAGTCTATCGCTAGTTTCAATTACTAGCATATCTAAGTGAACTGGGAATACAACTCCTTCTTCCTTAGCTGCTTCGATGTATTCTAAAGCAGCTTCAGGATTTAAGAATGAATCTTGACCATCGGCAAGATCAACACTTTCACCAGTTGCTTCATTATAAGCTGCAGTAATCAAATCACCATATGCTGTTCCTTCACTATTATAAACTAATTGAGGGAAACCATTGATATTTCTTAAAGTAGATTTAGCAACTTCACCAGGAGCACTTGTAGCAAGATAAGCTTCTTTATCATAAGCAGCTCTTAATGCTTTACGGAAGTTTTCATTCAAGATTGCATTATGCGTATTTTCTTTTGCTTCATCAGTTGTAGCATAGTTTGTGTTATCCCAGATTTGACGATTGTAGTTAAATACAACACCGAACGCATAAGCATTTGGTAATTCAGGATATGCGT
This sequence comes from uncultured Erysipelotrichaceae bacterium, assembly GCA_944326795.1. GTDB lineage: Bacteria > Bacillota_I > Bacilli_A > Erysipelotrichales > Erysipelotrichaceae > JALEVB01. The sequence goes on along the minus strand of CALVFJ010000005.1, from coordinate 8,526 downwards.
TTGCAGCATATTTTTCAGCATAGTCAGCATAATCTGCCCAGCTTGCATTCAAACCAGCTTGTACATAAGTTCCTTGTTCAAATCCTTTGATGATTGAATATGGATCAGAACCATCATCATAGATACGAGTAACTTTTTCCATATATACATGATCAGCATCCCAATAGTTAGGGTTCTTAACTAAAACAGTTTGAGATTTAGCATCAAATACTGATAACAAGTATGCACCATTGTAAAGAATTGAATCAGCGCTTGCTGCACCAAATGAACAGCTATTTGCATCAGGTGATCCTAATGCACATCCTGTACCCTTAGAAGTCAAGAATTCTTCATTGATAGGGAATAATACATTGTAAGTAGTCAATGTATAGAAATAAGGTGTAGGAGAAGCCATTGTATATTCAACAGTATAATCGTCGATTGCTTTAACGCCTACATTAGCAAATGCTTCATCAGAGAAATCTTTGCCATCGATATATTCAGAATAACCAGCAATGATTCCGCTCAATACATTTGCTTCAGCAGAAAATTCTGCGCCATGTCTTAAACCAGTTACAAAGTCTTGAGCTTTTACTTCATCGTAAACTTCACCAGTACTTGTAACCCAGTTTACACCTTGTCTTAAGTGGAATGTCCATACTGTTGCATCTTCATTAGATTCCCAACTTTCAGCCAAAGCTCCAACAAATTCCCCAGATGGAGCATTTTCTAATAAGCCGTCTACGAAGTTTGCATTCAATTCATGGTCTGTTGCTAATTGAGTTGCAACATAATCCATGTTTTGAACTTCTCTAGAAGTTGCTTCTACCCATTCAGTTGGTCCAGTATAATCGGCAACTGAGTCTACAGCGGTCGTTCCTGTAGTTTCACCGTCTGTAGTTGTCTCTCCATTTGAAGAGCTAGAGCAAGATGCTAGAGAAACGCTCATTAACAAGGCCATTAGAGTTAACAATAATTTCTTCATAATATCCTCCCTTGCATAGATTTTTATGCATGTGTATATTTTATATCAATGTCATAAAATATTCAAGAAAAAAACACTTATTTTTCACATAATTGTATGTAAATTTGAAAAATGCTTATGTAACAATTTTCATTTTTATGCTTTGCGCTTTCTTGTTTCATTTAAAAATCAAGTGCTTCTAAATCAATATTATGATTAATTCATATTGGATAGTTCTTCCCATTTTATCATAAGATTTTCAATTTCATTATGAACATCATCGATCTTCTCATCTAAATCATTCATTTTTTGAAAATCATGATAATACTCTGGTTCATATCTTAATTCTCGCAAATCAGCTAACTCTTCTTCTTTGGCGCTTATTTGCTTTTCTAGCTTTGCTATTTCCTTTCCAATATTAAGTGGTTTTATGCGAACATCTTTATCTTTTTTATTAGATTCAAGATGTTCTATTGAAACAACATCATTATTTTTGCTTTCGCTATATTGCTGATATCCAAATGGATATAATGTAGTTTTACCATCTTCGATAACTAATATTTTATTTGCAATTTGTTTGATGAAATATCGATCATGACTAACAAAAAGGATCGTTCCCGAATATCCGTTTAAAGCTTCTTCTAAAGCTTCTTTAGAAATGATATCTAAATGATTGGTAGGTTCATCAAGTATTAAAAAATTGCCATGTTCTAAAAGTATCTTTGCTAGGGCTAATCTAACTTTTTCACCACCGCTTAGTACACTAACATTCTTAAAGACATCTTCTGCACTGAACAAAAATTGTCCTAAAACACTTCTTATGCTGGTTCTATCCATGTCTGGGTATTGATTCCATAGTTCTTCCAAAACAGAATTTTCATTATTGATCTGAGCTAGTTGTTGATCGAAATAGCTTGTTTCAATTTGGTGTCCATATAAAAAGCTTCCGTCTAATGGTTTAAGCTGACCTACCAAAGTTTTTAATAGCGTTGATTTTCCACAACCATTAGGACCAATAATAGCGATTTTATCATTAGCTTGGATCTGCAATGAAAGCCTACATAATTCTCGATCATACCCAATTGCCAAATCATCAATGATCAATACATCTTTTCCGCCTTTGGTTCTTGGCGTAAAATGAGCTTTAAAAGTCTTATTATCAGGTTGTTTTGCTTCTTCGATCTTTTCCATCTTTTCTAAAAATTTGATCTTACTTTGAGCAAAACTAGCTTTAGTGGCTTTATAGCGAAATTTTTCTATCAAAGCTTCTAAATGAGCAATTTCTTTTTGCTGACGATTATATGCACTTTCTTGTCTTTCTAGATCCATTTTTTTCTGATTGACAAATGATGAATAATTACCGATATATTTTTTCATTTGCCCATACTCTATCTCATAAACTACATCTACGATATCATCCAAGAACATCCTATCGTGGCTAACAAGAACAACCGCTTTAGGATATTTTTTCAAATAACCTTCCAACCACTCGATCGTTTCTAAATCTAAATGATTTGTTGGTTCATCCAATAACAAAATATCTGGCTTGCTAATTAACAGTTTTACAAATGCTATCCTTGTTTGCTGACCACCACTAAATGTATTGATCTTCCGCTGCAGATCTTTTTTTTCAAAGCCAAAGCGGCAAAATACCGTTTCCAGCTCTGCTTGGTAATTATATCCATTTAAAGCTTCAAATCTTTCTAATAGATTAGCATAACGGTTCAGAACTTTTTCGCTACTATCAGTTTTCATTAATTGCTCAACTTCATTTAATTGATCCTGAATTACAAAAATTTCTTTGAAAGCTTTATTCATTTCTTCCTGAACTGTAATTTCTTTATCAGCTAAAGCATTCTGACTTAAATAGCCAATTGTTGTATTTGATAATTGATGGATAGAACCCTTGTCTAATTCTTCTTCCCCTAAGATACATTTTAATAATGTCGATTTACCACAGCCGTTTCGTCCTACTACTGCAATTTTCTCATTGTTTTTAATCTCAAATTGAATGTCAGTAAATACATCTTCTGCCCCAAAAGATTTACAGCCTTTATTTATTTGGTAAAGCATATTTACAATTTGATATCTACGATATGTTTAGGCATTCTTTTATTTTCTGGTGGCAAAGTATTGTAAGTAGGAGCAATGGCTATACATAAATATTCATGAATTTTATTTGCTACAGGAAGCTTAGTATCTTCAAAAGCCACATATCTTACTGGAAAAATGTCATCATATTCAAAAATAAAAGGTTTAAACGGTGACTTAAAGGTCCATGTTAGATCAAAGCCGATATATTTAGAACCTTTATTTATTCTGCCATATAAACGCGCATTTGATACAAACCATTTTTTTAAAAACAAAGGATTAATACCGATATTATCAAATGCTACGATAAAAGGCATCAATACTTGATTTAAGATCCTAAATGGAAGATCGATTAATTTGTTTTTTGTGCAATAATCATAAATAAAAACATCTACAAATATCCCATCGCCATCTTTACATCTATTGGCTAAAAGCGTATTTACTTCTTTTAGATATGTGCCTTTTTTTCTGATTTTCATAGCTGGAATCAAAACATTATATTCCTTATGCGTTTCAAAACATTGAAAATAATATTTTTCTTGTGGCAAATATTTTTTTAAAGCTTCTATAAATCGAAGATAATCATCATACATCATAGCGATATCGGCATCATCATCCCATGGTATAAAACCTTTATGTCTAAATGCCCCTAATGCGCTACCGCCATTTAACCAATATGGAATATCAGCTTTTTGGCATACTTCATCGATATCTTTCAGCATTTCTAATAACACCTTATGGACATCGCTTACATATATCTTTGAGCCATCTTCATTTTCTTTCAATAAATATTCTTTCATCACTATGCTCCTTTACATTAAAAAGATTAGATTTAAATCTAATCTTTAAAAAATACAATTATTTGTCGTGCGTGGATATGGTTCACAATCACGAATATTTCCCATTCCCGTTAGATACATCAAGAAACGATCAAATCCTAAACCAAAGCCAGCATGTTGGCATCCTCCATATCGACGAAGATCAAGATACCATTGTAAAGTTTCTTTGTTCATTTTCAACTCATCCATTCTTTGATTTAATACATCATATCGTTCTTCTCTTTGACTTCCGCCAACCAATTCGCCAACTCCTGGTACCAATAAATCGCAAGCAGCAACAGTTTTGCCATCATCATTTAAACGCATGTAAAATGCTTTGATATCTTTTGGATAATCAGTTAAGAAAACTGGACCATTAACTATTTTTTCGCATATATATCTTTCATGTTCAGTATTTAGATCCATGCCCCAATATACTTTATTCTCAAATTTTACCTCTGCTTTTTCCAATATTTCAATTGCTTCAGTATAAGTCATTCGTTTAAATTCGCTATCACGTACCTTCTTGATGCGTTCTAGGCATTCTTTATCGATCATTTTGTTAAAGAAATCCATTTCAACGCTAGCATTTTCCAGAACATAATCAATGCAATACTTGATCATATCTTCAATCAAATTCATATCATCTTCTAGATTTGCAAATGCTATTTCAGGTTCAACCATCCAAAATTCTGCTGCATGGATTGGCGTATGTGAATTTTCTGCTCTAAAGGCTGGTCCAAAAGTATACACATCTCTAAAAGCTAAGGCAAATGCTTCAACATGTAGCTGTCCAGTACATGTCAAGTATGCTTCCTTACCAAAAAATTCTTCTTTTTTTCCAGTCTCAACCTTAAATAGCTCACCAGCACCTTCACCATCGTTTCCGGTAATTATTGGCGTATGTACCCACATAAATCCTTGATCTTGAAAGAATTCATGAATAGCCATTGACAAAACGTTTCTAACTCGATATAAAGCGCTAAAAGTATTAGCACGAGGTCTTAAATGTGGAATTTCGCGCAGATATTCAAAAGAATGTCTTTTCTTTTGCAATGGATAACTGCTATCACAAGCACCCTCTAGTTCAATTTGCGTTACTTCAATTTCAAAAGGTTGTTTAGCTTCTGGTGTGACCTTATACTTACCAATAGCGTTGATAGCACTTCCTGTTGAATATTTATCGATCTGAGCAAAATTAGCAAGCTCTTTCGTATAAACCAACTGTGCATTCTTAAAATATGTACCGTCATTTAATTCAATGAATCCCACTGATCCATTATTACGATTCGTACGGATCCAACCTTCTAATTGTACATATTCAATTTGATCTTTTTCTATTTGATCGGCGCTTAGCGTTACCTCATATAACTCTCTAACCGTCATAAATGTTAACATAACTTACTTGCCCCCTATTTAGTCATTGCATTAGTTTCAAATACTAATTCCTGTATGCTTGAAACTACATCTATAGATTTTACATATACGGTCTTTGGTACGTTGAAATGTTCACTAGTAAAATTAACGATACCATTTACTCCATTCGCTACCAATTTGTCGACCGTATCTTGCACATTCGTTGATATCGTTAATATTGCGATCCTACATCCTTCAGGAATATGTTCACCTAAATCATTAATATTATAGACAGGAATATCAACATTGATATTCTCAGGTTTGATATCAAAGCCGCAGACAATTTCTCCTACAACATGATTCCAATTATTATAATTCAATAATGCACGTCCTAAGTTTCCAACACCAACCAAAATGATTTTCTCATCAAAGCCAACACCTAGTTCATTACTAAATTTTTCGATCAAAAAATCTACATCATATCCATATCCTTGTTTTCCAAGGTTTCCTAGAAAAGAAAAGTCTCTCCTAATGGTCGTTGATTTTATCGAAACATATTTTCCTAAATCTTCCGACATTATATGACCAACTCCATCAGATTTTAGCTTTCTTAATGCTTTTAAATATAAAGGATAGCGCTGTAATGTTGCTTGAGGAACTTTTTTTATTTCTTCCATGTTAATCACCCAGTAATATTCTATCACTATAATAAAAATTGTGAAATATATAATTTGTTTAACTATTACATTTCTTTGCTAGGCATTGCACTTAGACTAAGATCTTTGGTTTTTAGATACTTAAACGCTACGCTCCCTGCTGCACCGATCATCGCGGCATTATCAGTACAACACCATAGCGGTGGAATCGTTAATAATATATCCGGATACTTTTTCATTTGTTCGGTAACGATTTCGCGAAGACGTGAATTTGCAGCAACCCCTCCTGCTAACAGCACTTGTTTGACATTATAATTTTCAACAGCTTTCATTAATTTTCCAATTAATGATTTTAAAGCTACTTCCTGAAAAGCATATGCCAAATCAGCTTTATTAATCTCTTGTCCATGTTTTTCTTCTTTTTGAATCAACTGCAAAACAGCACTTTTTAATCCAGAAAAGGAGAAATCATATGGGGTTTCCGTCTTTGGCAATGGCAGAATGTAATGCTTTTTGCCTTCTTTTGCAAGTTTATCGATTGCCGGTCCACCAGGATATCCTAAACCAAGGACCCTTGCTACTTTATCATAAGCTTCACCAATCGCATCATCTTGGGTTGTTCCAATGATGTCAAAACTAAATTCATCTTTCATATAAATTATCTCTGTATGCCCACCGCTAACGACAAGTGCTAATAACGGAAACTGCATATCACAGATAAAATTATTGGCATAAATATGTCCCATGATATGATGCATCGGAATCAATGGCTTATCATAAAGCCAACTGATCGTCTTGGCTGCCTGCACTCCCACGTGTAAAGATCCAATTAATCCTGGCCCTTGCGTAAAGGCAATGGCATCGATATCTTCCATATTTATCTGAGCTTTTTCCAAAGCTTCACATATTACGCAAGAAATATTTTCTACATGTATCCTACTAGCAACTTCTGGTACGACACCCCCATATAATTTATGGATATTGATTTGCGATGAAACAACATTTGATAGTATTTCTTTTCCATCTTTGATGATTGCACAAGCAGTCTCATCACAGCTTGATTCAATTGCTAAAATTAATTGCGTCATAGATTTCCTCCTAATGGTTTGATCATCAGATAAGCATCTTCATGATTATCTTGATAATAACCTTTTCTAATATTAACGATTTCAAATCCTAGCTTTTTATAAAGATTTAAAGCTACATAATTAGAAACTCTTACTTCTAAGCTCATGATTTCACACTGTTTTTGATTGGCAAACAAAATTGCATGTTCTAATAAAGAAGTTGCAATTCCTTGACCTTGATATTTTGGATCAACTCCTAATGTTGTGATCTGTGCTTGTTCAAAGGTAATCCATTCGCCAATATATCCAACAACCTTGTTATTTATTTTATAAACAAAGTAACAGCTAAAAGGATTATCATTTAGCTCATATAAAAAATCTTTAAGCTTCCAGCTAGAAGTAAATAACTTTTCTTCTAACTGGCAAACATATTGCAGATCATCATTTGTCATTTTTTCAATCATTTTTTTACCATATAGCTTGAAGCATCTTTTAAATAAAGCGGAACAACAGTATGTACATTATCCTCTAAATGCCACTTGTTGCGATGCTGGATAAATTTTTGAGCTAAGTTAGGATAATTATCCGCTTCATTTAATAGTGATCCATCACCTATTATAGGCAGATCATCTCTGATATCATTGATTGCATCTAAATCATCAACCGCAACTTCTCCAATTAATTCACCATTCATAAATTTGCCATAATATGCTCTATGGCTTCTAGCATCAATCAATACCAAGCAATTATCATCTGCTAAGAATTCTATGGTATTTAATGTATATAAAGGAATATTTCGCAATGCACAGATCACTTTTGCCACCGTCATAGCGATCCTCACGCCAGTATAGCTTCCAGGTCCTTTAGTAATAACTACCCTTCCAATATCAAAAGGTTTAACATTATTTTTTTTACATAATCGATCAATTTCCACCATGATATATTCAGATTGTTTTTTGGGGCATAATTGTGAGATACCATCAATTAATTGATCGTTATCGTCGATCAAAGCGACAACTAAATATTTATGGCTTGTATCTAAGGCTAATGTAATCATTTTAGCAGCTCCTTTACTATTTGCTCATATTTTGATCCTTTAGGTTCAAAGATAAATAATCTAGAATCTTCGTCTAAACGCTTGATGGTAATTTCTAATCGTTCTGCTGGTAAAAAATCTTCAATATATTTTGCCCATTCTATTACACAAATATCATCATCAAATAATTCCTCAAATCCTAGATCTTGATTTGTTCCTTCCAAGCGGTATGCATCTATGTGATGCAATCGGTAATTACCTTCATAGCTTTTTAATATGGTAAAAGTTGGTGAACTAATTGTTTTCGTGATTCCCAAAGATTTTGCGATTGCTTTGGTAAAGGTTGTTTTACCGGCACCAAGATCACCTTCTAACGTTATTAAAGAATGATTATCCAACAATTTTCCTAAACGGTTTCCTAATTCATTTGTTTCACTTAACGAATTTACGATTAATTCCATAAAAACACCTCTTTAATATTATATTCCAAATACAAAAAAACACCAGAGAATAAACCCTGGTGTAAAGGATAACCTGGCAACTTGCTAGTTTCACTATG
>CALVFJ010000004.1 GCA_944326795.1 uncultured Erysipelotrichaceae bacterium | reverse complement strand
GCGATAAATAGGCACTAATTTGAATATTATGATTTTTGTGCTCCTAAAGAAACATGGTGCTAACTTCTAAATACGGGGAAAAAAACAAAAAGCTATTTATGAAGCAAGCATCATTTTTGATAACAAACAGGAAAAAGAAGTAAAAGATAAACTGCAGCAAAAACTAGCAAAGAAGTATCGAAGAATGAAAAAATCATAAAAAGATATTTAAATAATTAATAAATTATGATAATATCTTTATGTGAAAGGGAAGGTTGAGAATGAGAAAAAATTTATGCCCATTAACTTTTCGTTTCAATGAAGAAAAATAATAAAATATCATGGCATTTTTCTGCCATGTTTTTTTGTTTTGGGCTATTTTTTCTGTGAATCATCAAAACTATAGGAGGTCAAAAATGAATAAAGTTGCCGTTGTCATGGGAAGCAAGAGCGATCTTGAAAGCGTGAAACAAACGATGAACGTATTAGAAGAATTTGAAATTGATTATGAAGTAAAGATCTTAAGCGCTCATCGAACACCTGATGAAACCATAGCTTATGCTCGTGGGTTATATGATAGAGGGTTTAAGGTGGTGATCGCCGCTGCTGGTGGAGCTGCGCACCTTGCAGGGGTAATAGCTGGTTGCCAGTCATTGCCGGTCATAGGTATTCCGATGCAAACCAAAACTTTAGATGGGTTGGATAGTTTATTATCTATTGTTCAAATGCCATCAGGTGTGCCAGTTGCGACAGTAGCCATAGGCAATGCTGGTTGCAAAAATGCAGGAGTTTTAGCAGCAACGATAATTGGAGCTTTTGATCATGGTATGCATGATAAGATCGTTGCTTATAAAGAAAAAATGCGAAAAACCGTTTTAGAAACGACAATTGATTAGGTGAATGAACATGGGAAAGATTAATAAAAGGATATTTGTCGAAAAAAGAGCAGGATTTCAGGTTGAAAAAGATGATTTGTTAAAAGATCTAAATATGCAATTACATCTTCAGATCGAAGATATAAGATTATTATTAGTATATGATATCTTTGACATTGAAGAAGAAATCTTAAATAAAGCTTGTCAAACCGTCTTTAGTGAAAAAATGGTCGATGATATCGTTGATGTCGATCTATCTGATAAATGCTATCTTGCAATCGAAACATTGCCAGGACAATATGATCAAAGGGCAGACAGTGCGATGCAATGTATTAAATTGCTTGATCCATCTAGTTCTTGTACCATTACTTGTGGGAAAGTTTATATCTTTGATCACAAAATTGCTCAACTTGATAAAGTAAAAAATTATCTGATAAATCCGATCGAATCAAGAGAAAAAGATATGGATGTTATGAGGATAGATCGCAATGTTGATGTTACGCCATTAGAAGTTTTTCCTAATTTTATCCAAATGGATGATGATCAAACTGCTTCTTTCTTAAAAGACAAAGGTTTAGCGATGTCTTTGGAAGATCTGCAACTTGTTAAAGCTTATTTTAAAGATCAAGAACAGCGTAATCCTACAGAAACAGAAATAAAGGTTTTAGATACATATTGGAGCGATCACTGTCGTCATACTACTTTTGAAACGGAACTTACTAATATCAAGTTTCAAAGCCGACGCTTTAATGAGCAGATCCAAAATGCCTATGAAGAATATTTAAAACTGCGTCAAGCAACAAATCGAACTAACAAACCGATAACCTTAATGGATATGGCAACGATAAATAGCCGTTATATGCGTCAGAATCATATGGCGGATGATGTAGAAATCAGTGATGAGATCAATGCTTGTAGCGTGTTTATCGATGTAGATCATGATGGAACGATAGAAAAATGGCTGTTGCAATTTAAAAATGAAACACATAATCATCCAACCGAAATTGAACCATTTGGGGGAGCAAGTACTTGTATCGGTGGGGCAATACGTGATCCATTAAGCGGAAGAAGTTATGTATATCAAGCGATGCGTATTACTGGTAGCGGCAATATCTTTATGCCTTTAGATGAAACACTAAATGGTAAATTGCCTCAAAGGACGATTTCGAAAAAAAGTGCACATGGTAACAGCAGCTATGGTAATCAGATAGGTCTGGCAACTACATATGTACAAGAAATATATCACGATGCTTATGTTGCAAAACATCTAGAAGTTGGAGCAGTGGTTGGTGCGGTAAAGGCAGAAAATGTGCGTCGAGAAAAACCAACTAAAGGCGATGTTGTTATCTTGTTAGGCGGAAAAACAGGAAGAGATGGTATTGGCGGAGCAACTGGATCAAGCAAAGAGCATACGATCGGTTCATTGGAAAAATGTGCATCTGAAGTTCAAAAAGGCAATGCGCCTGAAGAACGAAAGATCCAACGGTTATTTAGAAATCCTGAATGTACCAAACTTATCAAGAAATGTAATGATTTTGGTGCTGGCGGCGTAAGCGTAGCAATTGGCGAGCTTGCTGATGGATTGCTTATCGATCTTGGTAAAGTACGTTGTAAGTATGCAGGTTTAAATGCCACCGAAATTGCGATTAGCGAATCGCAAGAAAGAATGGCTGTTGTTGTTGCGGCTAAAGATGCAATGAAATTTATTGAACTTGCACATCAGGAAAATTTGGAAGCATATGAAGTAGCGACAGTTACTGACGATGCTCGCTTAAAAATGGTCTTAAATGGTGAAGTCGTTGTTGATATTTCACGTCAGTTTGTTGATAGTGCAGGAGCAAGACAAAAATGTGATGTGATCATCAGCGAGAATGTAGATAATGATGTATTTGCTGATATCAAAGTTAATAAAGAAAATATCTTAAATACATTAGCAGATAAAAATGTTGCCAGCCAAAAAGGTTTGGTTGAAATGTTTGATGCTTCTATCGGCAGCTGTAGCGTAATGATGCCATTTGGTGGTAGATATCAATTGACCCCAACTCAGGTTTCAGTTTCTAAAATACCTGTAAAAGATGGAAAAACGAATACATGCAGTATCTTAGCTTATGGCTTTGATCCTTATTTGATGGAATATTCTTGCTTTAGCGGTGCGATGTATAGCGTACTTTTATCAATGGCAAAAACCATCAGTGCAGGTGGAAATTTAGATAACATATATTTTTCATTCCAGGAATATTTTGAAAGATTAAATAAAGAACCACATAAATGGGGCAAAGTTGCTGAAAGCTTATTGGGAGCTATCCATGTGCAGAATTTCTTCGATAAGTGTGCTATTGGTGGTAAAGATAGCATGTCTGGAACTTTTAATGATCTGAATGTTTGTCCAACGTTAATTTCTTTTGCTTGCTCAAAAGGAAATGTCGATAATATCGTGACTCCTGAACTGAAAAAAGCAGATTCAAAATTAGGAGTATTCGTACCAGCTATCGATGAGCAAGGATACCCAGATCTATATAGCTATAAGAGAATTTTTGAAAAAATTGAAGATCTTTGTGCAAAGCATTTGATACTAAGTTCTTATGTCGTAGAAAAAGGTGGAATCTTAAGCGCTTTGTTTAAAATGAGCTTTGGCAATAAGCTTGGATTTAAGATCGATAGCAAGCTTCCGTTATTAAAAATGCTACCTGGTGCTATTGTTGTTGAAACGAAGGATAGTATTGATGATCCAGATTATCAGCCACTTGGCAGCGTATGTACTGATGAATATAAGATCAATGATATCACCATTTCTTTAGAGGAAGCATTTAATGCTTGGTTTGGCACGTTTGAGAGTATCTATCCTGCTTATCATGTCAACCAAAGACAAGAAATCAAGCCAGCGGATTTTGTTTGCAGCAAATCTTTTAAAGCCAACGATACAACCGATCATGTCAAGGTGTTGATCACGGTATTCCCTGGAACAAATTGTGAATATGATACATGCAGGGCTTTTGAAGAAGAAGGAGCAGAATGTACGGTCTTTGTGTTTAAAAATATGTTGGAGCAAGATGTCATGAGCAGCATAGATGAACTTGCAGCGCTGATTGCTAAGACCAATATTTTTGTTATCCCAGGTGGCTTCTCAAGTGGAGATGAACCAGATGGCAGCGCTAAATTTATCGTCAATGTCTTACAAAATGTTAAGATCAAAAAAGCCATAGAAGATCTTCGTAAGCGTGATGGTTTGATCCTTGGTATATGCAATGGTTTCCAAGCTTTGATAAAATCAGGATTATTACCTTATGGCGAAATAAAATCATTAGGTAAAGATGATTGTACCTTATATCGAAATGACATAAATCGTCATATTAGCTGTATTGCTAATACGCGCTGTACATCTAATAATTCACCATGGTTGGCTAGCAATGATGTTGGGACGGTATATCAGATTCCTGTATCTCATGGAGAAGGTAAATTTATCGTTGATCAAGAAAAGTTGCAACAGCTTATCAAGAATGGTCAAATTGCCTTTCAATATTGTGATATCGATGGCAATGTCAATGATCTTGCACAAAATAATATCAATGGCAGTACTTATGCTATCGAAGGAATCGTATCTGAAGATGGTCATGTGCTTGGAAAAATGGGACATTCTGAACGATATGTCGAAGGTACTTTTAAGAATATCTATGGCAATAAAAAACAAAACATCTTTAAAAATGGTGTGAATTACTTTCGAAAGGGGAAATAATAATGTCGAATAACTATAAAGCTGCCGGTGTAGATCTAGAAGCCGGATATGAAGTGGTCTCAAGGATCAAAAAGCATGTCAAAAGAACTGATCGCCCAGGAGTAATGGGCTCGATCGGAGCTTTTGGCGGATTATTTGATCTAGCTAGCTTAAATTATAAAAATCCGGTATTAGTGAGCGGAACGGATGGCGTTGGTACCAAATTAAAACTAGCTATGATGATGAACAAGCACGATACCATTGGGGTTGATGTTGTAGCGATGTGTGTTAATGATGTATTAGCTCAAGGAGCAAAACCATTATTCTTTTTAGATTACGTTGCAGTAGGAAAGAATCATCCAGAAGTCATAGAAGATATCGTAAAAGGCGTGGCAGATGGCTGCGTGATGGCTAATTGTGCCCTAATTGGCGGTGAGACAGCAGAAATGCCAGATATGTACGATGAAGATGAATACGATGTGGCAGGATTTACTGTTGGTGCTGTGGAAAAAGATCAGATCATCGAACCATCTAGGGTAAAGGTGGATGATGTTGTCATAGGGCTTGCTAGTAGCGGGGTTCATTCTAATGGCTTTTCTTTGGTGCGAAAAATCATCCTGAAGGATAATAATATTGCTTTAGATACTTATTTTGAAGAATTACAAGGAACGATCGGTGAAGCATTGCTGACGCCTACTAGGATTTATGTACGTAGTGTTAGCGAGGTAATTGATAATATCAATGTTCACGGTATTGCTCATATAACTGGTGGAGGCTTTTATGAAAATATGCCGCGTTGCTTACAGGAGGGGCAAGGCATTACCATCGATAAGAATAGCTTTGAAGTATTGCCAATCTTTAAGGTATTGCAAAAATTAAGCAAAATGGATGAAAAAGAAATGTATAATGTATTTAATATGGGAATTGGCATGATCGTTATCGTTGATCCTCAGGATGCAAAGAAAACATTAGAAATATTGCAAAATCATGGCGAAAAAGCTAGTATCATTGGAAAAGTAACAAATAAGGCAGGAATAGAGATCATATGATAAAGATTGCTGTATTTGCTAGTGGTACCGGAACTAATTTTGATGCGATCCTAGAAAATATAAATGAGAGAAAATTATCTGCAAAGCTAGCTTTGATGGTATGCGATAAGCCTAAGGCATTAGTAGTAGAAAAAGCTAAAAAAGCTCATGTCCCATCCTTTGTGTTTAATCCTAAAGATTATCCTGATAAGGCTGCTTATGATCAAGCCATTTTAGAACAATGTCAGCAACATGGAGTAGAGCTTATCGTCTTGGCTGGATATATGCGTATCGTATCAGCTGTATTGTTGCAAGCATATCCCAATAGGATCATTAATATCCATCCTTCGCTGCTACCAGCTTTTAAAGGAAAAGATGCAATCAAACAAGCCTATGAATATGGGGTCAAAGTGATGGGCGTTAGCGTTCATTATGTTAATGAAGATTTAGATGGCGGAGATATCATTGCCCAAAGAGCATTTAATTGTGAAGACATGAGCTTAGATGAGGCTGAAAATAATATTCATGCTATTGAGCATCAATTATATCCCCAAACCATTCAAAAAATAATTGAGGAGGAAATAAGATGAAAAAACGGGCAATAGTAAGCGTATCTGATAAGACAAAGATCGTTGAATTTTGTAAAGAGCTGGTTGCTTTAAATTATCAGATAATCTCAACAGGCGGTACAAAGAAAACTTTGGATGAAAATGGCGTTCCGACCATCGCCATCGATGAAGTGACAGGTTTTCCTGAAATGTTAGACGGTCGGGTAAAAACTTTACATCCAAAGGTTCACGGCGGTCTTTTAGGAGTTAGGGATAATGCAGAGCATGTAGCACAAATGGCAGCTAATGGCATTGAGAATATTGATCTAGTTTGTGTAAATCTATATCCTTTCAAACAAACGATAGCTAAAAAAGACTGTACTTTGGCGCAAGCAATTGAAAATATTGATATTGGCGGACCAAGCATGCTTAGAAGCGCAGCTAAAAATCATAAATTTGTTACGGTCGTAACTGATGTAGAAGATTACGATAAGGTTATAGCAGAGATCAAAGAACATGGTGATACGACCTTGTCCACTCGTCAATATCTTGCAGCGAAGGTATTTTGCCTAACAGCAGCTTATGATGCGATGATTGCCGGATATCTTTGTGATAAATATGATGTTGAAGATGAGAAGAGCTTGACCATGACCTATGATCTGAAGCAGAGCTTACGTTATGGAGAAAATCCTCATCAGCATGCAAATTTCTATGTTGATAATCATAAATATCGTTATTCATTAGCTACGGCAAAACAATTACATGGTAAAGAACTTTCATATAATAATATCCAAGATGCTAATGCAACCTTGCAGATCTTAAAAGACTTTGCGGATGATTGCTGTGTCGTTGCGGTAAAACATATGAATCCATGTGGCGTTGGTATTGCTGATGATATTGATAAAGCTTGGGATAAAGCTTATGAAGCTGATCCTGTGAGCATCTTCGGAGGAATCGTCGCTTTTAATAAAGAAGTAGATGTTTATTGCGCAACAGCTATGTCTAAGATGTTCTTAGAAATTATCCTTGCTCCATCGTTTGCACCTGAAGCTTTAGAAATACTTAGCAAAAAGAAAAATATTCGCTTGATGACTTTTGATGTTGATGGTGAAGAGCCTAAGCGTAAATGTGTTAGCGTTGTAGGTGGCTTATTGGTCCAAGATGAAGACACATATCAAGAAAAAGCTGAAGAATTACAAGTTGTAACTGATGCTCAGCCAACTCAACAAGATATCGTAGATTGCTTATTTGGACAAAAAATCGTTAAACATGTAAAATCGAATGCTATCGTCGTTGTTAAAGATGGTCAAACTTTAGGTGTGGGAGCAGGGCAGATGAATAGAGTAGGAGCTGCAAAGATTGCTTTGGAACAAGCAAAAGAAAAAGCTAACGGGGCAATTTTAGCTTCTGATGCTTTCTTTCCAATGGATGATACGGTCGAACTAGCTAGTAAATATGGTATCAGATGTATCATTCAGCCAGGAGGATCGATCAAAGATCAAGATTCAATCGATATGGCTAATAAGCACAACATCGCCATGGTCTTTACCGGAAAGCGTCATTTTAAGCACTGATCATGGCAAAGGTATTAGTAATAGGAAGCGGTGGCCGTGAGCATGCCATAGCTTATAAATTTAATCAATCTGCTTTGGTTGATGAAGTATTTGTAGCTCCAGGAAATCCTGGAATGGGCGATGTTGCTACAATTATCGATATCAAAGTGGACGATTATGATAAATTAATCGATTTTTGTCTGCAACAGAAAATTGATCTAGTTTTTGTAGGACCGGAAATTCCGCTTTGTGATGGGATCGTAGATAGGCTTAGTGCTAAAGGCATCAATATTTTTGGACCATCTAAGGCGGCTGCTCGTTTGGAAGGATCAAAAGTATTTTCTAAACAGATGATGAAAAAATATAATATTCCTACAGCAAAATATGCGTCATTTGCTGATTATGAGGCAGCAAAAGAATATTTGTTGCAACAAAAATGTCCTATTGTTATCAAAGCTGATGGTTTAGCTGCCGGTAAAGGGGTGGTAATTGCCCAAGATATGGATGAAGCCCTAAATGATCTAGAACAGATGATGTGCAATGATCTATTTAAAGATGCTGGAAAAAATGTTGTCATTGAAGAATATCTAGAAGGTGAGGAATTTTCACTTTTAGCGTTTGTTAAGGACAAAAAGGTTTATGGTATGCAATTAGCTCAAGACCATAAACGAGCTTATGATAATGATGAAGGCTTGAATACTGGTGGAATGGGGGCATATACCCCAGTAAATCATTTACCAGAATCAGCTTATGATGAAGCCATGAATAAGATCATGAAGCCAATGGCTGAAGCTATGGTTACAGAAGGCTGTCCATTTGTTGGAGTTTTATATGGTGGTTGCATGTTAACAAAGGATGGGGTCAAAACCATAGAATTTAATGTGCGTTTTGGTGATCCCGAAACAGAAGTGATCTTATTGGCGATGAAAAATGATCTGTATGAAACGATCATGGATATATTAAATGATAAACCGATAGAACTTGAATTTGATGACAAAAAATATTTAGGTGTGGTAATGGCAAATAAAGGATATCCAGGAACATATGCTAAAGGAGCGCCAATCAATGGCTTAGATGATGTTGATCTTTGTTTCCATATGGGAACAGGAATCGATGATCATGGCAATTATACGGCAAATGGTGGAAGGGTACTGTTCATCGTAGGCAAAGGAGACAGCTTATTAGAAGCTAAAACTAATGCTTATGTTAATGTTGAAAAGATTAAATGTGATACACTGTTCTATCGTCATGATATTGGAGATAAAGGGTTGAATCATGAATAAAGAATTATCATGCGGAGCTATTGTCCTTAAAGAAAATGAAGTCTTGCTCATTAAAAGCATTTATGGACATTGGGGATTTCCCAAAGGTCATCAAGAAGCTCATGAAAATGATAAGCAAACAGCTATTCGAGAAGTAAAGGAAGAGACGAATATTGACATTCGCATCATTTCTGATACATATTTTACAAATGAGTACAGTCCAAAGGCAAAAGTTATCAAAGAAGTACGTTACTTTTTGGCGGTATGTAAAAATGAAATTATCAAACATCAAGAAAGTGAACTAACTAGTGCTAAATGGGTAGCTGTTGAAGAAGTAATGGATTATCTTACCTATGATAATGATAAAGATATCTTTATCAAAGCTATGTTAGCTTTAGGAAAAGATAAATAGATCTAGTTAAATAATTTGAAGATGTAAAAAAAGCAATCACTATAAATTGTAGTGATTGCTAATTTTTTTATTTAATAGCGATTTTCTCTTGATGAGTAGCAAATAGATATTCATCAATACAATTTTTGACGCGATCCTTTATCAATTCTTCTGGATCGTTTTTTAAAGATCCTTCACGAACTTTGGTATATTGAATTGGCATGAACTGACTCATTAGATTTAATGGTACTTCGTCCAATGAACGTAAGTTGGAAATCAAAGTCTTTAAAGCGTCTTGTACTTTTTCATTTGGCAAGTAGTAACGGCAACGATCTGAGAAAGAAAATTTACGTTTAATGCGTAAGGCATTTTCGTCTCCGGTATAATACTTAGCCCATTTATCTGGTTTTGCTAACATGGCATCTTCTAATACATCGATGAAGTTGCTAACTTTTACATCAGTATTTTTAAATGCTTCATTTTCAATATAGGCTAATGCAAATATTCCTTCTCTTAGCGCAAAAGTTAATGCTGGTCCAACCTTAAGGATACCTACACCGTCTTCAACTAATTCTTTTAGTTTATATTTAGTTTGATAGTCTGTAGAATGTCCTTCAAATACCATGCTTGGATATTCTTTGATTGATGCCATTAGCTCAACAGCTTTAGTACGATCATATTCAGTACATCCAGCATCTTTTTCTTCTACACCTGGTTGAACAACAACGCCAATAACATTATTCCATGCTTCTTCAAGTCCTAAGTTCTTAAAAGCATTTTCAAAGGTTTTTACTGTTTGCTTGAAATCTTCAACTTTGGTAACTTGGATCCCTTGGTCTACTGTTGCTCCTGTAGCTCCTCCTGGAATAGGCACTTCCGAACCTACGATATAAACTGGTTGTAAGGCTTCAGGATTAGTTTTTAACAATTCGTGATAAGCCTCTTGCGCAACTTTAGCTAAAATCGATCCTCTGCGTGCAATCGTTTCATCACTTAAGCGGACATTTGGATCATCATCAGCAACTTTCATTGAGGTATCGATATGAATCTTGGTAAAACCAGCAGCAACATAGCTACGAATAAGTTCTTTAGCATTTTCCATCGCTTTTTCTTCTGGTAATGAAGTCCATGTCAATGGTCCTAAATGATCGCCACCTAGGATTACTTGTTTCATGCTGATACCTACTTTCTCAGCAATTTTTTCTACAAAATGATGGAAATCATTAGGTGTCATGTTGGTATAACCACCGAATTGGTCAACTTGATTGCTTGTTGATTCGATCAAGCAATAAGTATTGGTGGCTTTGGCGCGTTCTAAAGCAGCTTCGATAACATACTCGTTGGCACTGCAGCATGAGTAGATACCAACAGCTTCTCCTTGCTTTTGCAAGGTAACGATGTCCTTTAAAGGATGGTTGGTCATTTTTATTCATCTCCTTTTATCTATAAATATTTTATAATAAATAAGTTGCATAATCTAATAATAAATTTGTCTTTTTGATAAAATATGAACATGTACTCCTGCTTTATGATTATAATAAAGGAATTTGTGATAAAACTTGCTTATATTTAAATAAAGGAGCAAAAGTTTTATGCTAATCAAAGATTTACCAGAAATTGAAAAACCACGAGAAAAAGCTTTAAAATATGGATTAGAATGTTTAAGCAACAATGAATTATTAGCGTTGATCATTCGCAATGGATATCATAATACAAGCAGTTTACAAATTGCTGAATCACTGATATGTAAAGCAAAAGGAATCGGTAATATAAATAGTTTATGTATCAATGATCTATGTGCGGTTAAGGGTATCAAAACAGTAAAAGCATTGGAACTAAAAGCCTGTTTTGAATTGGCAAGGCGTATGGCCTTGAATGAAGTGTGTCTACAAGTCAGCTTAGATGAACCTAAAAAGGTCGTGAAGTGGTTGCAATTAGAACTTGGTCATGAATCACAGGAAAGATTTTTGGTTATTTTTCTAAATAGCATGTGCCAATTTATATCATATAAAATATTATTTGTTGGAACTATCAATCGCAGTAATATTTATCCACGAGATATCATTGATGAAGGATTAAAGCAAAAGGCGGTCAATATCATACTTGTTCATAATCACCCAAGCAAAGTATTACTCCCATCAAAAGCTGATAAAGAAGCAACAGTAGTTATCGTGGAAGCCATGAATATTATTGGTGTAAAAGTACTGGATCATTTAATAATTTCAAGTAATGATTATTTTAGTTTTAAAGAACATTGTCTTATATGAAAAAAGATAAATTTATGGTATACTCTAAGATATGAAAAGAGGAATAATCATGAGAAAAAAGGTCGTTCAACTATTGATTGCTATGCTGATGTTGCTGCAATTAACTGGCTGCACTTCTTTAAATAATCAAGTTGCATATACGGTCTATCCCATAGGCTATATTATTCAAAGGATTACACAAGATACCACAAGCTATAAATCGATTCAAACGGATGAGATCGTTCAAAGAGCTACGGTTGTAGATAATTATGAGGAAATATTAGAAAATAGTGATGCTTTATTTGAAATTGGGCAAGTAGAGCCATATAACACGGTTTATCGGACCATAATCAATGATAAGGTAAAAGATATCAATTATTTATCAACCTTGAACGCTACTTATCTTTTTCAGCGTTATACACCGGTATATAATCAATCAGAAGTAACATATATTGAATCTCCTTACTATGATTCAGAATTGTTTGATGATGTTGATGTTAATGAAAAAGATATGTATCTATGGATGGATCCTATTGCGATGCTTAGTATGGCAAAAGATATTGCAGATTGGTATGCCAAAAAATATCCAGATAGTGCTAATATGTATCGCGAAAACTGTGATAAGCTGGAAAATGAACTGGTACAGCTTGATGCTGCCTATCAAAAGTTAGCTACAAATAATTTGCTTGAAAATAAAGCAATTAAATTTGTTAGCATGACGTCAAGCTTTGGCTGCTGGCAGAAGGCATATAATATTGAAGTTTATCCGGTTATATTAAGCAAATATGGTGCATTACCTAATGATGAGCAATTAGAAGTTATCAAAGAAAGAATCAAGAAAGATCATGTACAGTATATTGCCTATGAGCCAAATATGACCGATGATATGATCGAGCTATTTAATGAACTAGAGGAAGAACTTGATCTTACGCGCGTAGAATTAAATAATCTAAGCAGCTTGACCGAAGAGCAAAAGAATCAAGGAAAAGATTATATTTCGATCATGTATGAAAATTTACAAACTTTAGAAGGCATGGCTACAAGCATTATTCCTGAAGACATGTTACAAAATTCGGATAATCTTGAATAATGAAGTAGATAATGATCTACTTCATTTTTAAAATAGGAAATAGAGGTAAGAAAAAATGGAAAAAATGTTGATGGTAGATGGAAATTCAATGCTTTTTAGAGCGTTTTACAGCAATTCACATCAGCTTTTGATGACCAGTAATGGTGTATATACCAATGCGGTTTATGGCTTTGCAATGATGTTTCAAAAAGCATTAGATATGATCGAACCTGATTATGTCTTTGTTGCTTTTGATGCTGGAAAACATACATTTAGACATGATATGTTTGCTGAATATAAGGGCGGAAGGAAAGAAGTTCCTATCGAACTTGTTGGACAATTTCAATTGATAAGAGATTATTTAGATGCTTTTAATGTGAAGTGGTTAGAAATGAGCGATATCGAAGCAGATGATATCATTGGATCAATGGCAAAAAAATATCCCGAATGTCAAATGCATATCTTATCAAGCGATAAAGATCTTTTGCAACTGGTTGATGAGACAACTACAGTTTGGTTGATGCGAAAAGGCGTCGGTCAGATGGAAAAAATGGATGAACAGGCAGTATTAGAGCGATTCGGCTTAGTACCAAAACAGATCATCGATCTTAAAGGATTGATGGGAGATAGTTCAGATAATATTCCAGGAGTATATGGAATTGGTGAAAAAACGGCTGTAAAGCTGTTACAAACTTATAATACTGTCGAAAATTTATTAGCAAATATCCATGATTTAAAAGGTAAGTTACAGGAAAAAATGATTGCTGGGGAACAAAGCGCTTTGCTGAGCAAAAAATTAGCTACGATCAAGACAGATGTTGATTTACAGATAGTACTTGATGATTGTCGATTTGTTCCAAATTATCAGACTTTGATTGATTTTTTGCAAAGCTTAGAGATGTCTAGCTTAAAAGTAAGGTATGAAGAAAAGTTAAATAGCAGCTCAAAAGTTGAAATTTCGACAGTTGATCATAATTTTAAGACGATCAATGAAATTGATCTTTCATTATTTACTGAAGGAATGGCAATAGTTTTTGATCAATCCACCAATGATTTTATGGATGCAGAAATTATTGGTGCTGGAATCTCTAATGGGCATGATACGTTTTATATTAAGCTTGAGGATCTATCAGCTCAAGCAAGTAAGTTAGAAAGCTTGACGCTTATTGGACATGACGTAAAATATAATTATCATCTTTTAGCAAATAGTAATCTACAATTTAATTTTTCATACGATACGATGGTATCGTGCTTTTTGGTAAATTCGTTGCTAAATAGTTGGGAAAAGATCGTAGCGGAATTTCATTTAAAGCAAGATCATGATCATAAAGAAATATATGGTACAAGTGATAAGCCAATCTTGCGTGATGATGAAGCTGCTATAAAATATTGCTGTCAAAAAGCTCAAAATGTCTTTGAATTATATAGTAAGACCAAAGATAAATTGGAAGAATATTCATTGCATGAACTTTTCTATGATATCGAGATGCCTTTGACCAAGGTTTTATTTAAGATGGAACATGAAGGTATCTTCGTTGATGAACAGAAATTAGACGAGATTGCTTATGATTGCAAGCAAAAGATTGATGACCTTAGCAATCAGATTTATAAATATGCTGATCATGAATTTAATCTTAATTCACCAAAGCAATTAGCTGTAGTATTGTTTGATGAAATTGCGTTGCCAAGTGGCAAAAAAAGAAGCACTTCACAAGAAGTTCTAGAGAAACTTCAAGGAATGCATCCAATCATTGAATTGATCTTAGATTATCGTAAATGGCAGAAAATATATTCAACGTATGCTGAAGGCTTAAAAAAATATATATATCATGATCATAAGATTCATACGACCTTTAATCAATGTATAAGTGAAACTGGACGTCTTTCTAGTTCAAATCCTAATTTACAAAATATTTCGGTTCGTAATGAAGAAGGAAGATTGATCAGAAAAGCTTTTTTGCCAAGTAAAGATAATATCCTTATTTCAAGCGATTATTCGCAGATCGAACTTAGGATGCTTGCTCATATGGCTGATGAAAAAACTTTGATCGATGCTTTTAATCATGGGATGGATATCCATACTAAAACAGCCATGGATGTATTTAAGGTAAAAAGTGATGAAGTTGATGCTGATATGCGACGCAAAGCTAAAGCAGTAAATTTTGGGATTGTTTATGGTATAAGCGATTTTGGCTTAGCTACTCAGTTGCATATCTCGCGAAAAGATGCAAAGACATATATCGATAACTATTTGGCTAGTTATCCAGGAATCAAGCAGTATATGGAAAAAATCATCTCATATTGTGAAGAAAATGGATATGTAAAAACAATCAGTAACCGTCGAAGAATGATTCCTGAGATTAATAATAAAAGTTATATGGTTAAAGAATTTGGGAAACGAGCAGCAATGAATGCGCCGATTCAAGGATCAGCTGCTGATCTAATAAAGATTGCGATGATAAATATTGATAAGGTCATGCAAGAAAAGCAATGTCAGTCAAAGATGATCTTGCAGGTCCACGATGAATTGATCTTTGATGTTGTTAAGGAGGAAGAGGAACTGATGAAATGCATTATAAAAGATGGCATGGAGAATGCTATGCAGCTAAAAGTAACATTAAAGGCTGATTGTAAAGTTGGCAAAACATGGTATGAGGCTAAATAATGCCAGAATTACCAGAAGTAGAAACGGTTCTTAGAACCCTTGAAAAACAGATCAAAGATCAAGAAATCACAGCAATAGATGTATTATATGAGCCGATCGTAACCAACAAAGAGTTGTTTTGTAAAAGCTTATTACATCAGCATTTTCGCTCATTTCACAGAAGAGGAAAATTTCTTATTTTCCAAATGGATGATTGTTATTTTGTATCTCATTTGCGCATGGAGGGAAAATATTATATTCAAGCGCCTATGGAACCAATTACCAAACATATGCATGTTATTTTTACTTTAAGCAATGGTTTACAGCTTAGATATCATGATACAAGAAAGTTTGGCCGAATGGAAATATGGCCTTTGTCCACTGATTTGCTTCATTTTCATGATCTAGGCATTGAGCCATTAAGTGAAGAATTTAATGTGGAATATTTAAAACCAAGATTAAAACAAAGCCGTCATGCCATCAAACAAGATCTGCTAGATCAGCATATCATAGCAGGTATAGGTAATATATATGCAGATGAGATTTGTTTTTATGCAAAGATCGATCCATCTCATCCCGCTAATTCCTTAGACGATCAAACCATATCTTTGATCGTTGAAGGAACAAAACAAATATTAAAAGATGCAATAGCAGCAGGAGGAACCACTATCAGGTCATATACTTCCAGTTTAGGAGTAACCGGACGTTTTCAGCTTTCATGCAAAGTTCATCAAAAAGAAGGTCAACCCTGTGTGGCATGCCGTACATTGATAAAGAAAAAGGTTGTAGCAGGACGCGGAACATATTATTGTCCGCATTGTCAAAAGGGAGCTTGACCGATGAAGATCGCTGTGTGCGGGACGATTGCTAGCGGTAAAAGTGAAGCATGCAAATTTATTTCTCGTCGCTATCCTGTATTAAATTGTGATGATGTTGCTAAAAGATGCTATGATCGTAAGCATGTAGCTTATCCAAACATTATTCAGTTGCTGGGAAGGGATGTCCTGAATGATAATGAAATTAATTTAAAAAAAGTGGCAAGTATTATTTTTTCTGATGATAAAATACGTAAAAAGCTTGAAGAGATAATTCATCCTTATGTGAAAGAACAAATCTTAGAATTGCATGATATAGTGAACTTTATTGAAATTGCGATACTTTTTGAATGCGGATGGGAAGATCTATTTGATAAGATCATCTTAATAACATGTGATAAGGATATAGCTATTAAAAGAATGATGTTAAATAGAGGATATAGCTATGATCAAGCCATATTACGTTATAATGCACAATTAGATCCCCAAATTCAAATAGCTAAAGCAGATTATGTCATTTATAATAATAATTCATTAAAAGAGCTAGAATTTGAAGTTGATAAAATGTTAGAAAGGATCATAAAATGACAGAATTAAAAGCAAAAGATACATATCGTATTCAAGTGAGTGATAATTTGTCACCTTTATTTAATGCGTCTTTGTTATCTTTATATCAGCCGATAATTGGCCCTTATGCTACATTATTATATTTGAGCTTGATCAATGAAGGATTACGTCAAAGAAGCTTAGAAAGTCATGGAAGGCTATGTGATATATTAAACATGAATATCATGGATGTATACAAAGCAAGATGCAAATTGGAAGAGTTTAATTTAATGAATACTTATATCCGAACCATCGATGATCGTAGCACCTATATCTATATCATCAATCATCCACTATCACCAGAAAGTTTTTTTAAAAATGAACTTTTTGTTAAATTATTGCTTCGATCGATAGGATCCAAGCAATTTGAATTAACGGCAAGCAAGCTTATTAGCAATAAAGCTAATCTTGAAGAATTTAAAAATATCAGCGCTAAGATGCGTGATGATGAATTAGAAAGCTTAAAACTAGATGAAGTGAAATTTAATAAAGTTCATCCAAAATATAGCTTTGTTAATCATGATAATATCAAATTTGACTATGATCGTTTTTTTAAGAAAGTTAGTGCTTTAGTCTTTCCGATAGAGCTTAGAAATGAAGAAAATCTACAATTAATTGGAGAAATTGCTAGTTTAAATGGAATTGGCGTAGACGAAATGATCATCTTGGTAGGCAACAGCATTGACTATCAAAAAAAGACCTTTAATGGTGATTACTTAAAAAAAGCTGCTTCCAAAGTCGGCAATGCTAAGCTAAATACTAAAGATATCTATCAATCGAGCCCAATTGCTTTTTTACAAGCTAAACAAAACGATGTAGAGATTGCTAGTTCTGATCGTCTTGTTTTAGAAAATCTAGCATATAAATATGGATTTTCTAATGAAGTTATCAATACATTGGTAGAATATGTCTTAAAAATTAATCAAAATCGCTTGATATTAAATTTTGTTGAAAAGATTGCGGCACAATGGTTGAGAATTGGGGTAAAAAATAGAGATGATGCAATCAATGCTTGTAAACAAGAAAATAGCGCTAAATATACAGCTAAGCCTTCTAGGATCATGCCTGAATATCATCAGTCAAACGGTGATGATACAGATCGCGATGCTTTGCTAGCAAAACTAAAAAAGGAGCTACAAAATGGATAAGATCGAATTTAAGACTAAAAATATTGATAATAGCAAATTAATTGAAAGTTTAAAGAGCGATCCACTAATTATTGATTTATTTAAGCGAAAAGGTTTTAAAAAAGAATTACTTTATAAATATCCAAATAAATTTTATCGCTATCAGCAAAACGTTGCAATTTGCAAACAATGTTCAGGATTGGATAATTGTAAACAAAACCTTCTTGGCAAATATCTGGATATTGATTATGAAGGTATGCTTTTAGAAGTATATAGAGAATGCAAAT
This sequence comes from uncultured Erysipelotrichaceae bacterium, assembly GCA_944326795.1. Classification (GTDB taxonomy): domain Bacteria; phylum Bacillota_I; class Bacilli_A; order Erysipelotrichales; family Erysipelotrichaceae; genus JALEVB01. The sequence continues at coordinate 68,729 of CALVFJ010000004.1, read as the reverse complement.
ATAAACAGACATATGAAAAACAAGTCGATCATTTAAAGTATTATTATCAATGTGATCTGCCTAAGGCCCATTATGATGTGGAATTTAAAAAGATAGATCTTGATAAAGAAGATGGAAATTATCTAAAAGTATTGTGGCAGCTAAATGGTTGCTGTGAGAGCATGCAAAATGTATATTTATTTGGTAGCATGGGAAGCGGTAAAAGCTATTTAGCCGCTTGCGCATGTAATTTTCATGCTAAGAAACAGGAAAGGGTTGCTTTTGTTCATGTTCCTAGTTTATCTTTAAAAATAAAAAGCTTGATCAATACTAATGAGTATGAGCCGATCATCGATGAATTAAAGCGTGCTAGATTTGTTGTATTTGATGATATTGGTGCTGAAAAGATATCTGGTTGGTTTAGAGATGATATCTTATTACCTATCTTAAATTTCCGGATGGAAAATGAATTATGTACATGGTATACATCAAATGAAGATCTAAAAAGTTTAGAAAATCATTATGCAATAATCAATGATGATAAATTGAAAGCGGTTAGGTTGATGGAAAGGATAAAAACCAATACAAAAATCGTTGAATTATCGCAAAAAGATCGAAGAAAAAATTGTTTATAAATAACTAAAATGGTAAAATAGTTGTGTCATTAAAGGAGAATTCTTATGGTTAGAAAAATTGGTATTTTAACTTCTGGTGGCGATGCTCCGGGAATGAATGCAGCAATACGTTCAGTAACTCGTGTTGCGTTGGCGAACGGCATAGAAGTTGTGGGTATCCGTGATGGATATCGTGGACTTGTCAATGGAATATTTGAGCCTTTAAATAAAGGTGATGTCTCAGATATGGTTGATAGAGGCGGTACCAAATTAGGTTCTGCCCGCTTACCAGAATTCAAAGATGACGATGTACAGGAAAAAGCTGTTAAACAGTTAAAAGATCATGGCATTGATGCCGTTGTTGTAATAGGTGGTGATGGATCATACCGCGGAGCGATGGCATTAACAAAACGTGGAATTAATTGTATTGGTTTACCAGGAACCATTGACAATGATATACCAGGAACTGACTTCACGATTGGTTTTGATACGGCTTTGCATACCTGTGTGGAAAATGTAGATAAATTACGTGATACATCTAGCAGCCATCATCGTTGCTCCGTAGTAGAAGTTATGGGCAATCATTGCGGAGATCTTGCGGTTTGGACTGCAATAAGCTGTGGTGCGGAAATAGTTATTACACCAGAGACTGGCTATGATGAACTAGATATCTTAGAACGTTTACGTTATCTTGATCAAGCTGCGAAGAAAAATCATGCAATTGTCATCATCTCAGAAAAGATTACTGATTGTGAATCTTTAGCACGTAAGATTTCGTTAAATACGGGCTTTAGTGGCCGAGCAACAGTTTTGGGACATATTCAAAGAGGAGGAAGTCCAACACCAACAGATCGTGTTTTAGCTGCTCGTATGGGTGAAAAAGCCGTTGATTTGCTGATGCAAGGCATTGGCGGTCATTGTGTTGGAATTATTGATAACAAAATTATATCAATGCCGATAAATGAAGCTTTAGAAACACCTAGAAGATCTCGCAAAGAATTTTATCGATTGTTTGATAACTTAATTTAGGAGGAAATATGTTAGGTAAAAAAACAAAAGTAGTTTGTACTATTGGACCAGCAAGTGAAAATCCTGAAACCATCGAAGGATTAGCTAGAGCTGGTATGAATATCGTACGTTTAAATTTTTCTCATGGTAATCATGAAGAACATTTAAAACGTATTGAAATGGTTCGTGAAGTAAGCGATAGAACAGGCATCAACCTTGGCGTAATGCTGGATACAAAAGGGCCAGAAATTCGCTGCGGTGCTTTTAAAAATGATGTAGAAGAATATACCAAAGGAGAAATTGTTTATGTAACAAAGGCTGAGGTCCTTGGAACTCACGAACGTTTTCATATCCAATGTCCAGAATTATTTAATGATGTCGTCCCTGGTAATTATATCTTGATCAATGATGGTAAAATGAAACTTACCGTTCTAGAAAATGATGGAAATGAATTAAAATGTCGTATTGAAGTTAGTGGGCCTATCAGCACTAAAAAAGGCTGTAATGTCCCTGGCGTAAAATTATCAATGCCTTTTATTTCAGAAAAAGATGAATCAGATATTCGCTTTGGCTGCCAAAATGATGTGGATTTTATTGCTGCAAGTTTTGTAAGAAGAGCTGAAGATGTAGATCAGATCCGTAAGATCTTATTTGAAGAAGGTAAGCCAACCATTCAGATCATAGCTAAGATCGAAAATCAAGAAGGTTATGATAACATTGAAAGCATTTTAGATGCTGCGGATGGGGTAATGGTAGCTCGTGGTGATCTAGGTGTTGAGATCGAGCCACAATTAGTACCAATCTATCAAAAACAGATCATCAAGATGGCGAATAAAGTAGGTAAACCAGTTATTACTGCTACTCATATGTTAGATAGCATGACTGCTAATCCTCGTTGTACACGAGCAGAAGCTAGTGACGTTGCTAATGCTGTATTAGATGGATCTGATGGGGTGATGTTAAGCGCAGAAAGTGCTAGTGGTGAATATCCTATCGAAGCATGTAAAATGATGGCAACGATTGCTGAAGCAGCTGAGAAGATCATTCCATACCGTGAAAGGTTGGATATTTCCAAGCAATCAAGCAAACGTACGGTACAAGATGCAATCGGTATTTCCGTTTCTGATGCCACTTTAACGTTAGAAAATGTTGCTGCCATCGTTGCGTTTACACAAGGTGGAACTACGGCAAGAAGAATCAGCAAATTTAGACCATGTGTACCGATCCTAGCTGTAACCTTTACTAAAGACACCCAAAGAAAACTAGAATCATATTGGGGCGTAACGCCAATCTTGTCTGATATTCAAAATGATCTGACCAATGATGATGAATTAGCTAGTACTTTAGCAAAAGGATATGGTGTAAAGCCAGGACAACTTATCATATTGACAGCTGGTTATCCTACTGGAGAAGGCTCTGCTAATATGATGAAGATCATTGAAGTAAAATAGAGATATCTTAATTGTAATTAAAGTTAAAGGATTGGTTCCTGTTTGTTATAGGAAGCAATCCTTTTAATTTTGTTTTTAATTTCTCTTTAAACAACAATGTTTTTATTTATCATAAGTGATATACTATAATACAGGTGTATATTTATGAATATTTTAGATAATAATTTTGTTTTTCTTGATGTTGAAACGCCAAATCATCTAAATGATGCCATAAGCTCAATAGGTTTATATATCATGAAAAGGGATGGTGAGATCATCGAAGAATACTATTTGGTAAATCCTGAAACCTATTTTGATGAATTTAATATCCAGCTGACTAAGATTGATCCCAAAATGGTTGAAGATCAGCCCAATTTTTTGCAGGTATGGGAAAAGATCAAAGAGTATTTTATTGATGCTATCGTGGTGGCTCATAATGCAATATTTGATATAACCGTGCTTAGAAAATGTTTTTATCGTTACCATTTAACAGATCCTTTGAATCGTTATATGTGTACATATCGTCTAGCAAGAAAGTATTTTTCTTTACCATCGTATCGATTAAATAAGCTGTGTGAATATTTTAATATTGAACTTGAAACTCATCATAATGCTTTATGTGATACCAAAGCATGTTTTGATATTTTCATGTATATGCTTGAGCAGATCGATTTAAGTTCAAATGATATCTATCATATAAAGCATAATGGTATAACAAGTAAAAGCAGGGGTTAAATTATGAAAGAATTGACGATTATTGATTGTTATGAACAAAAGATCGCAGCATATGATATGATGATCAATACCTTTATGTTTGATGCGCAAACCATTGCGTGTAAAGCTGGGAGCGATCATCGTTTAAAAATGTTGGATATATTTATGGAAGATTATTATCATTTGAAAAATAATGATGAGGTATATGAAGTACTATTAAAGCTTAAACACGCAAAGCTCGATCATGAGCAGAGAAGAAAAGTTCAGCAGTTGCTTAAAGAATTTAATAAAATAAGAGCTATTCCCAAAGAACTGTATTTGAAAATCTCAAGTACGGCAATAAAAGCGCAAACAATTTGGGAACAAGCCAAAGAAAGTGATAATTATGCTTTATTTGCGCCATATTTAAAGGGATTGATCATCTTAGACATTGAAGCCTGCAAATACCGTGATCCTCAAAAATCTTGCTATGACATCTTGCTGGATGATTATGAAGAGGGGATGGATCAAAAACAATATGATGAATTTTTTGCTGTCATAAAAAAAGAATTATTGCCATTGATCAAAGAAATTTGTACGAAAGCAAAAGCATTAAAAATAAAGGATCTTAGTGGGAATTATCCGATTGTTTTGCAAAAAGAGTTCATGAAGACCCTGGCAAAATATTTGCGATTTGATCCTAGTTGGGGATATATTGGCGAATATATGCATCCTTTTACTAGTGCTATTTCACAGGATGATGTGAGAATTACAACTTTTTATCGCGAAGATAATTTGATTGATGGTATTTTTAGCACGATACATGAAATAGGACATGGATTTTATGAGCATCAAACTGCCACAAGATTTGCTAATAGCATATTAGCTAATAAAAGCAATGCACTTCATGAGTCACAGTCAAGATTGTTTGAAAATAATATTGGACGTAGCAAAGCTTTTTGGGATAATTTGTTACCAGCTTTGAAGTCACTATTTGTTAATCAGCTGCAAGATATTGATCTGGATGATTTTTATCATAGTATCAATAAAGTGGAATGTTCTTTGATTAGAACGATGGCTGATGAATTGACATATCCATTGCATATTTTGATTCGTTATGAATTAGAAAAAGACATTTTTTCAGGGAAATGTGATCTTGATAACTTGAATGTTGCGTGGAATAAGAAAGTAGAAGAATATTTAGGTATCAAGGTTGATAATGATCGCAATGGGATATTACAAGATGTACATTGGGCTTCTAATGCTTTTGGCTATTTTCCAACATATGCTTTAGGAAGTGCATACGCTACACAGATATATCATCATCTAAATAAGGAAATTGATGTGGTAAAATGTTTGCAAAGAAATGATTTTGCGAAGATCGAAGGATGGTTAAAAGAACATATCCATTGTTACGGTGGGCTATATGATGCCCGAACGATCCTAAAAAAAGGATTAAAAGAAGATTTTGACCCACAATATTATGTTGGCTATTTAAAAGAAAAGTATCAAAATTTATATGATATAATTAAATAAATAAATAAGGAGCATTACATGAAAATTGGAATTATATCTTTAGGATGTTGCAAAAACTTAGTTGATAGCGAATATATCATTGGTTTATTGCAAAAAAGCGATATTGAAATAACGACCGCATATGAAAATTGCGATGCTATCATCATAAACACCTGCGGATTTATAGAACCCGCAAAACAAGAGGCGATAGACACAATTTTAGAAATGGCAGAAGTCAAAGAAAAAACAGGATGCAAATTAATTGTTACGGGCTGCTTAGCCCAGCGATATAAAAAGGAACTTATGGACGAATTACCAGAAGTTGATGTCTTTATCAGCTTAGATGAATATCCACAGATGCATAAAATATTAGCAGATACCTTAGGAATAACGATTCATGAAACTTATGGCAAAGCAACTAGGATTTTATCAGGAAAGCCTTGGATGGCTTATTTAAAAATTGCTGATGGATGCGACAATAAATGTGCTTATTGTGCTATTCCACTGATAAGAGGACCGTATCGCTCTTTTAAGATGGACGATCTTATTGCAGAAGCTAAACGTTTGGCTTCGATAGGAGTTAAAGAGTTAAACTTAATTGCTCAAGATACGACCCGTTATGGTATCGATATATATGGAAAAAGATCTTTATATAAATTGCTAGAGGAACTTGATAAAATTGATGGTTTGCGTTGGATACGTATCTTATATATGTATCCTGATGAAATAGATGACTGTCTGTTAGAAACGATGGCAAATTGTCATAAAGTACTACCATATTTTGATATTCCGATCCAGCATGCAAATGATCGTTTGCTAAAGATCATGAACCGTCGTGGCAGCAAGGAACTTATTAGCCAACGTATCCATAAAATAAGGTCAATGTTTGCTGAACCAATCTTAAGAACAACGATCATCGTTGGTTTTCCAAGTGAAACATTGGATGAATTTAATGAAATGTTAGAATTTATCAAAGAAAGCAAATGGGATCGCTTAGGAGCATTTACTTATTCACAAGAAGAAGATACGCCATCATATGAGATGGAAGATGACGTTGATGAGGCTGAAAAAGCGCGACGTTTAAATGAATTGATGGATATCCAAACTTCATTACAAGAAGAGATAAATCAACATTTGATCGGCAAACAACAAGAAGTTCTGGTAGAAAATTATGATGGCTTGACCAAGATGTATCATGGGCGTAGCAAATACAGTGCGCCAGATGGTATAGATGGAGAAGTCTTATTCAAATGCGATCATGAATTAAAAATGGGCAGTTTTGTAGAAGTACGCATCAAGAAAATTAAGAAACATGATTTAATTGCCGAATATATCAGGGAGGTAGAATGATGGAGACATATATTGGCGTAGATTTAGGGGGAACCAATGTACGTGTTGCTAAGGTAAATGAAGCGGGAGTAATCTTACAAACGATAAAAGGACCATCGTATGGCAGTGAAGGGCCAGAAAAGGTAATGCCAAATATAATTGAAATGATCAAGAAGCTTGATGATTATCAAAACTGTGCAGGCATTGGAATTGGCGTACCAGGACCAGTAGATACGAATCGTGGCATCATGTGCTTATCTAGCAATCTTCCAGGATTTACAGGTTATCCTATCGTAAATGAGTTGGAAGAGGCTTTTCACATACCTATCTATTTAGATAATGATGCGAATGTTGCGGGCTTAGCTGAAGCATTGGTAGGTGCTGGTAAAGGAATGAATGTTGTTTATTATGTTACGATTTCTACTGGTATCGGCGGAGCTTTGATTGCAAATGGCAGAGTTGTTAGCGGAAAAAACGGATATGCTGGAGAAATAGGAAATATCGTTATTGATCGTGCTCGTCAAAAAGTTAATCATTTAAATGCGGGAGCGGTTGAATGTGAGGCAAGCGGAACAGCAATTGTCAGAAAAGCACAAGAAAGAATGCCATATGCAACGATCAATCATGCTGGAGATGTATTTGAACTAGCAGCTAAAAATGACCCAAATGCTGTTGCGTTAGTTGATGAAATAACAACTGATCTTGCATATCTATTTTCCATAATTAGTCATATATGCGATCCATTTGCCTTTGTTATTGGCGGCGGAGTGATGAAATCAAAAGCATATTTCTTGCCACAAGTAATAAGTAAATATCAAAATTTGGTACATGAAGGAATGCGTCATACGCTTTTCTTAGAGGCTCAATTAGATGAGCCCGGAGTTATTGGTGCAGCGATGCTGCCTTTATCGATGAGAGGGTAAAAAATGAAAAAAGAATTATTAGAAAAATATGCCAAGCTAATTGTATTTGATGGTGCCAATGTTCAAAAGGGACAATATGTCGTCATAAATGCGCCTATTGAAGCAGCTGAATTTGCTAGAATGTGCGTCAAAGAGGCCTATGCAGCTAAAGCAAGCTACGTAGAGGTCCGATACAATGATGATGAATTATCAAAGCTGCATTATCAGTTTGCAGATGAAAAAAAATTATGTGAAGTTCCGCAATGGATGTTAGATCGTACTCAATATGCGATCGATAATAAGTATTGTGTTATTCATATCATTAGTGAAAATCCTCATATGTTTGATGAAATTGACAGTGAACTAATGGCAAAGGTAAATATGGCAAGAAGGAAAGCCATGAAACCATATCAATACTATACGATGAATAATATAGGGCAATGGACCATTGCCGCATATCCAAATGATGCTTGGGCCAAAAAACTATTTCCGGAATTATCTGCGGATGAAGCCAGTGAAAAACTATTTGCGAAGATATTAGAAACTGTGAGGGTAAATGAAATCGATGATCCATTAGTTTTATGGGAAAAACATAATGCGGAATTGATCAAGCATTGTGAAAAAATGAATGAATACAATTTTAAATCATTGCATTTTACAAATAAATTAGGTACAGATCTACATGTAGGACTGGTTGATGATCACATTTGGCAAGGTGGTCAAGATGTTACTGCTAATGGTGTAAGATTTAATCCTAATCTACCAACTGAGGAAATTTTTACGATGCCAGATTGCTATAATGTCAATGGCAAGGTCGTGGCAACTTTGCCATTGAGCCACGATGGCAAGCTGTTTGAAGATTTTTCATTTACATTTAAAGATGGAAAGATCATTGATTTCGATAGCAAGACAGAAAAAGAATTTTTGGGCAAAATATTAAACATGGATGAAGGATCTTCTAGGATCGGTGAGGTTGCGCTTATTTCTTACGATTCACCGATCAGTAATCAAAAGATCTTATACTATAATACTTTATTTGATGAAAATGCTTCTTGTCATTTAGCTTTAGGTGCATGTTATCCAACAAATATCAAAGATGGTGAAAAGATGGATGAAAAGACATTATTAGAACATGGTGGCAATTCTTCAATGAATCATATTGATTTTATGTTTGGAAGCCAAGATATGAACATCGTTGGAACAACAGCAAATGGACAGCAAATTCAAGTATTTAAAGATGGGAATTTTTGTTTTTAGGGCTTAATCATGTATCATATTTCAGATGTAAAAAAATACCTGAAATGTCCGCTGATGTTTTATAATCATGTTCATAATGATGCGGAATTATTTCGTCCTTATGTACGTTTAGATGAGAAGCTTACAGAATTGGCACGTGAAAAATTACAGGTCACAGAATATTTTTTAGGGCAAAAAAATGATGATAAAGAATTAGCATTAGAAGCTTTGAAAAAATATGATTGGCTGATAAAAGCACGGTTCGAATATGAAAATTTACGAATAAAAGTACCTTTTTTGCATCGTACTGACTTTGGATATGATATTTATTTTGTTTATTGTGGCAATTATCCTAAAGACGATGATATCTTGTTTTATGCTTTAACGATCTGGGTTTTAAAAAATAATCATGTCTATATAAATAATTGCTATATCATGCATTTTGATGCAAACTATGTGCGTAAAAACGAGTTAGATCCTCATGCGTTATTTATCATCAGCGATTGTTTTTATAACGATTCTAACAAAAAACAAAAGAATATCAAGGATACGATCTATGCTAAGATGCGTAATTATACGATGATATTAAAAGAAATGGAAGAAGTTGAAAAAGGAGATAAGCCCAAGGCGGTAAGGACAAATAAATGTACGAAGCGTAATAAATGTTTATATTATGATGAATGTTTTGATGAAGAAAGTCAGATAGAAGATAATTCTATTTTAACGTTGGTAACTTCACAATATAAATATCAAATGTATGAAAGTGGAATAAGATATCTCAAAGATGCTAATATCGATATGATTGAGGGAACTAGACAGCAATATGCACAGATCCAAGCAGATATCAATGGTGGTGTATTTGTCGATAAACATGCTTTGAAAGGTTGGCTAAAAAACATTCGTTATCCGATTGCTTTTTTGGATTTTGAATGGGATACCTATGCTATACCACCATATTATGGTATGAAGCCATATGATGTACTTTGCTTTGAATATAGCATTCATATCTTGAATGAAGATGGATCGATTGATCATCACGAATATGTTGGTACCAAAGATTGTCGTCAAAAGCTAATTGAAAATATGATAAATGATATCGGAAAACATGGAAGCATCATTGCATATAATGCTAATGGGGCTGAAAAGATCCGTTTGCAAGAAATGATTGCCCAATTTCCGCAATATGCTAATGAACTTTGGCATATATATTATAGAATGGAAGATTTGCAGCAGCCGTTTATGTTAGGAATGGTCTATAATACAAAGATGAGAGGAACATATTCTTTGAAGACCTTGATGTCGATCCTTGATGAAAAGGCCTATAAGTCATTAGATATCCATCAGGGCATGGAAGCTGTATTTAATTGGCGACAGATCGATAACGAAGAAGACATCAATAGTGAAGAAATCATGCTTCATCTTAAACAATACTGTGCAATGGATACCTTTGCCATGATCGAGGTATTTACGAAGTTACAGGAGCTAGCAAAAGATTTCATTTAAAAATCACCCATAATCTAATTTTATAGTGTATAATATGGATAACAGGAGGTACAATTTTATGAGATTTGAAATTGTCGGAAAAAATATAACAGTTACTGAAGGAATGCGCGAGAAGATCGAAGCGAAACTGGGATTTTTGGATAAATATATCCTGATCGATCCTAATACGATTGCTAGAGTCGTTTGCCGTGTATATCCAAATACCCAAAAAATAGAAGTAACGATTCCTACAAAAGTAGGTATATTAAGAGCTGAGGTTGAGCATGAAGATTTCTATGCTGCAATCGATTTAGCTATTGATAAATTGGAAGATCAAATTAGAAGACAAAAAACTAGATTATCTAGAAGACATAAAGATTCATTAGCTGAAAGCTTTATAGAACAAGATGATAATTTATTAGGTGAAAAAGATACACCAGTAAAAACAAAGACCGTTAATCCAGAAAGAATGGATCTGGAAGAAGCTATCATGAGAATGGAGATGTTAGGACACAGCTTCTTTATTTATACAGATAATGAAGAAGATTGCATTTCTGTTGTTTATAAACGAAATGATGGTAAATACGGATTAATTGAAACTGAATAAAAACAAGGGCATTCTTAAATGAATGCCCTTTTAAGGAGCGTTTATGAGCAAAAAAATATTATTGATCAATGATTTGCTTAGTTATGGCAAAGTCGCATTAAGTGCAATGATGCCGATCTTATCATTTTATGGTTATGAAGTTTATGGGGTACCTAGTGCTCTTGTAAGCAATACGCTAGATTATGGGAAATTTATCATTGAAAATATGACTGCTTATTTAGAAAAGTGCATAAAATTATATCGAGAACTTGGCATTACTTTTGATTGTTTATGTACAGGTTTTATAGTAGATCCTCAGCAAGTATCGATCATAAAAGAAATTAAAAAAAGTAACCCTCAAATGATGCTAATTGTTGATCCGATCATGGCTGATGATGGAAGATTATATAATGGCATGAATGAACAAACCATAAAAATGTTTCAACAATTATGTGAATTAGCCGATTTTATTATTCCTAATTATACGGAAAGCTTATTGCTAAGCGAATTGCCAATGAATATGATATGTACTAAAAAGCAACTTAAAACAATTTATGAAAAACTGAAAAAACAAAATGTTCGATCTATGGTCATTACTAGTTGTGTGTTGGAAAATGGTCAGCATGGAGTGTATGGATACGATCATTTTAAGGATGAGTTCTTTTTCTTACCATATGACCATATCAATATAAGATTTGCTGGTACAGGTGATATCTTTTCAGCAGTATTAACAAATGGAATAATGAAAGGCGAAGCTTTAAAAGAGGCTGTTTTAAAGGCCATAAAAGCCGTTAACAGTTTGATAGATATAAATATGGTACATGATAAAACCATACCGGAAAATCATTTTAAAACCCTAAAGATCGAACCTTTTTTAAAAGATATTATCTAGGAAATGACATCAGCTTAAAAATTGATCGTAAATCAGTTATTATAAAAAAGCTAATATTCAAGAAGTAGAATGTTTTACATGTGATTAAGACCAGATAGATGGTCTTTTTTGATTTTACATACATTTAACATTTCTATAATATGTATTTAATTTTAGATTGTTTAAATATTTATGTACCAAGAGGTATGGAGGAAAATATGAAAAGAATTTTATGTGTTTTATTCAGTTTGATGCTTTTAGTAGGGTGTTCAAGCACGCCTGCAGCTGATTCTTCATCTACAGAAGATACTAAAGAACCAACTGCACAAACAAGTAGTATCAATGTGTATACACGTGATGCAACTAGTGGAACTCGTGAAGCATTTGAAAAAGCAATTGGCTTAGAAGAATTAACAGCTACAGCTATTGAAGTTAGCAGCAATGGAGACATGGCAACTAAAGTAGGTACTGATGAAAATGGAATTGGCTATGTATCTTTAAGTACAGATTTTGCTGCTAATAATGTTAAACCATTAAATTTTGAAGGAGTAGAGCCTAGCGAAGAAACAGTGTTGGATGGTTCTTATGGAATGCAAAGACCATTTTCTTATGTTACAAGAGCAGCTGGTGATTTTGGTTCAACAGAAAAAGAACAATTAGTAGCAGCTTTCATCGATTATTTATGTAATTCTACTGAAGGTATGTTAGTTGTTGAATCAGCAGGTGGCGTTGTTGACTTATCAAAAGGAACACCTTGGGCTGAACTAGCTAAAAATCATCCAATCGTTAATCAAGATAATAGTTCTATCACAATTTCTACAGCTGGTTCAACTAGCGTAGAAAAAACTTTAAAAGCCGCTCTAGAATCATTTGTTCCATTAGCAGGTAACTTTCAATTTGTGATGAATCAAACAGGATCAGGAGATGGTTACAAACGTGTTTTAGGAGAAGAAAAAACTGGTGTTAATGCAGCTGATATTGGTTTTGCTTCACGCAGCTTCAACGAAGATGAAGATGTTAGCACTGCGATGAGTAGTGGTCAATATGCTATCGATGCAGTTGTAACGATCGTTAATGCTGATAATACATTGAGCGATATTTCTGCTGACAGCTTAAATCAAATATATTCAGGAACTTTAACAGATTTTAATGCGGTGAAATAATCATGATCGACGCTAGTAAGGAGAAGAAAAATAAATTAATTGATGGTATTTGTAAGACCTTCTTTCTGGCGATGGCGATCTTATCCAGCAGCTTTATAGTTATTCTGGTTCTCTTCATTTTCATGAAGGGAATTTCGCCATTTTTACCAGGTTATGAGTTCGGTCAAGTAAATATCATTGACTTTTTGTTTGGGACAACATATCGTCAAGATCAAGGAATTTATGGCGTAGGTTTTATTGTTATCAATACCTTGATTAGTGCTTTTGCTAGTTTGCTATTATCCTTTCCAATAAGCGTATTATGTGCATTATTCATTGTAAAGATTGCTCCTAAAAAGTTAAGCGTGTTGATGAAGAGCGTTGTTGAATTATTAGCAAGTGTGCCTAGCATCGTATATGGTGTATTCGCTAGTGGATTAATCGTTATATTTGTAAAATGGCTAGCTTCGATCTTTGGAATTACCACAGCAGGAGGAAGCAGCTTGTTGGCAGTGATCATCTTATTGGCTATCATGATCTTTCCAACTATTACCAGTATGTCAATTACGGCAATCCAAGCTGTTGATAAAGATCTAGAAAATGCTTCTTTAGCATTAGGAGCTACACGAACGCAAACTAATTTTAAAGTTGTATTAACTAGTGCTAAAAGTGGAATATTTGCTGGAGCAATTTTAGGAATTGGTAGAGCTTTTGGTGAGGCAACGGCAGTTAGCATGGTTGCTGGTAATAAATTATTTGGACCAACATTTGATCTATTTGATATTACTAGAACTTTAACGAGCACGATGCTTGCTGGTTTGAAAGAAACTTCTGGTTTGGATTATGATATTCGTTTTTCGGTTGGTATCGTTTTGCTGTTTGTAATTTTCTTTTCAAATTGGCTATTAAATTCACTTAAGAATAGGATTGGTAAAAATTCATGAGTAGAAAGTTGAAAGATAGTTTATTAAATAGCATTACTTATTTGTGTGCCTTCTTAGGGGTATTGGTTTTAGGATCGATCTTAATATATGTATTGATAAATGGTTTAAAACTAATTAATGTTGATTTATTGAAGAATGACTATTGGTCAAAAAACTATTTGGTTGCCGTTGAGAATGATCAGTCATCAACATTTGAGTGTGATGGCTGTAAAGGATATTTTTCAAGTAAATGGGGTGTTAGTTTTATCGATGAGGTTACTTCTCATAATGAGAAAGTTATCAGTGTAGAATATATTGCCGAAAATAGTCCATTTGAACAATTGACAAGCTTAACAGCGGGAGAAACTTATGGTCAAATAGTTCCAATGGAAAAAGGGTATATGATCGAAAAAATCGATTATATCGATAGTGAAGGAAACACTGCAATTGCTGGAAAGATACTTAAGCAAGATGCACAAGCATTACAAGAAAGTTTAGATAATGCTAGTTCAATAACCAGTATATATATGAAATCACCTGGAGGAGGAATTCGGGGATCGCTTATAGCAACATTATATCTTATTCTAATAAGTTTGATTATCTCATTGCCTATTGGCATTGCTAGCGCAATATATTTAAATGAGTATGCAGATAAGAGCAAGATAAATCGTTGGTTGCGTCAAGGTATTGAAACACTAACAGGGGTACCAAGCATCGTTTATGGTTTGATGGGAGTATCAGTTTTGTTTCCTGTAACGACCGTATTTGGAGCTACGGGAACAAGTATCCTTTTAGGTGGTTTAACAATGGCGATAATCTTGCTTCCAACGATAATTCGTAGCGTTGAAGAAGCACTTATCGTTGTGCCGCAAAGTTTAAGAGATGCATCTTTATCTTTAGGTGCAACTAAATCACAAACGATCTTTAAAGTGGTGCTACCTTGCTGTATGAATGGAATATTGACAGGGGTACTACTAAGCATTGGTAGGGTAATTGGTGAAAGTGCAGCTTTAATTTATACGATGGGAACGTTTATCAGCGACAATCCAGTGATCAATGGACCAGCAACTAGTTTATCTTTGATGATTTGGTCTTTTATGTCTGCGGAACAACCTAATTTTGAACTTGCTTGTGCGATTTCTATAATAATACTATCGGTTGTGCTGATTCTAAATATCGTTGTAAAGATCGTAGGGAAAAAGTTAAGCAAGAATTTTGTATAGAAGGGATGAAAAAGAATGGATACATGTTTCAATGTAACTGATTTAAATTTATATTATGGTGAAAAACAAGCACTGAAAAACATAAATATAGATTTATATAAAAATAAGGTTACGGCTTTTATAGGACCAAGCGGGTGCGGTAAGTCGACATTTTTACGCTGTTTAAATCGTATGAATGATCTTATCGAAGGATGCAAGATCGAGGGAAATATCTTAAAAGATGGGATTAATATCTATGAAACAAAAACAGATGTAGTTGAATTACGAACTAAAGTTGGAATGGTTTTTCAAAAACCTAATCCATTTCCGATGTCTATTTACGAAAATATCGTTTACGGTCCTAAATGTCATGGCTTAAAAAATAAGGCGGAGCTAAATAAGATCGTGGAAAAATCATTAAAACAAGCTGCTCTTTGGGATGAAGTTCATGATCGCCTACATGAGAGTGCATTAGGATTATCAGGAGGTCAGCAACAAAGATTATGCATAGCTCGGGCTATTGCTATGCAACCTGAAGTAATCCTGATGGATGAACCAACGAGTGCCCTAGATCCGATTGCTACTAGTAAGATCGAAGAATTAATCGAAACTTTAAAAAATGATTATACGATAATCATCGTTACCCATTCTATGCAGCAAGCTAGTAGGGTGAGCGACTATACAGCTTTTTTCTTATTAGGAGATATAATTGAATATGATAAAACATCGGTCATATTCCAAAATCCTAAAGATAAAAGAACAGAAGATTATATTACAGGAAGGTTTGGATGATAAGATGGTTAAAATAGATGATAAATTAGATAATTTGAAACAAGTAGTATTACATATGGCAACCTTGATCAATAACATGTATGGCAAGGTTTATGAATGTTTAGAAACGATGGATGTGGATAAAGCTTTAGAAGTCATAAAGATGGATGAATTTGTAAACCGTTGCGAAGAAGAAGTCAATGATACGGCTATTGAGTGTTTAGCATTATTATCTCCGGTAGCAAGTGATCTAAGAAAAGTAATTGCTGCTATAAAAATAACTACAGATCTAGAACGTATCGGTGATTATTCTAAAAACATCGCTAGTTTTGTCATAAAAAATGATGATCTTGACGATGAAACAAAAAAGATGACCAAGGCAATCATGGACGAGTTTTTAACGATGTTAGATCATGCTATGGATGCTTATGCCAAAGAAGACAGCAAATGGGCAATGCAGATCCCTGATGAAGATGAGATCATAAATAAAAAATTTAAAGAAATATCTGATAGTTTAAGAACAAATGAACATTATAAGGCAGACGATATCATCAATATTTCTGAAATGATTAGAAATATTGAAAGAGCTGGAGATCATACCAAAAATATCTGCGAGCATATAATTTATCAAGTGAAAGGTCAACACATAGAATTTGATTAAATAATAAAAAAAATAATCTAGTAATTACTAGATTATTTTTTTTGGAAATCTTAAATTAAATGTTGTTTGAATTCCAAGGTCGCTATCACATTCTATGGTACCATGATGTAAGCCAACACCATGTTTGACAATCGATAAACCTAGACCAGATCCTTCGATGGCAGTATTGTGTGATTTATCGCCCCGATAAAAGCGTTCATATATTCGGGGTAAATCTTCTTTTTTAATACCTATTCCCGTATCTTTGATCTTGATCAGAATATTATTTTTATCTTCATCTAAGGTGATAAAGACCGTGCCGTTACATTTGTTGTATTTAATAGCGTTTTGAATAAGGTTATAAAGGATATCTTCCATGACATAGCTGATGCATTGTCCATATATATTTTTGTGATGATAAATGATCTTGATATTTTTATCAAAGATAAATTTATCTAATTTATCGATGGATTTGCTGATAAGTTGATCATAGTTTACTTCAGCAATTTCTAGATCAATTTTATTTTCATCTAATTTGGATATTTTGATGATATCGTTTATTTTATTGATTAAATTTTGTGATTCTTGGTATATCTTATTAGCGAATATTCTTATATCTTTTTCTTTGGCAATGCCATTAGCCATTATTTCTGCGTAACCACTTATGGAAGTAAGGGGAGTTTTTAGTTCATGAGAAACATTGGCACTAAATTCTTTACGTAATTCATTATGAAGATGAAGATTATTTATCAATGGGACAAGCTCAGGATAAATGTCATTAGCATTAGGATTAGCTAAATTAAGCTCATTTATCGGCTTAACTATGACATTTGACTGCCAACGAGCTACAAAGAAACAGATTAATATTAATAAACATAATATAAATAGTGAAAACAGGATAACTGGTGCTAGGATACCGATAAAACTAGAAGTTTCCATCGATAATCTTAAGATATTTCCATCATCCAGCAATACGGCATAATAGTACATATCTTGATTTATGGTATCTGATTTACGTAATGACTCACCAGTTCCTTTTTTTATCGCTGTAATAATTTCCGGACGATCAAGATGATTTTCAAGATCTATATGTTGGCTATCGAAAATAACCTCGCCATTAGTTGAAATAATAGTAATTCTTGCGTTGGTCAAAAGTGCTTCTTCAAAGTTGTAGCCATCATCGATCATTTGTTTTAATTCTGTCGTTTCTCTTTTTACTTCATCTTTGACATTATCAGCAAGAATATAAGTAATAAATGATGATAGAAAAAGATTTGAAAATAATAAAGCAACTGAAACGATCAGGATTATCGTTAAAAATATACGTTTTCTCATTAGCCAATCTTATATCCAACGCCACGGATGGTTTCTATATAGTTTTGTTCATCATTTAGCTTAGATCTTAAGGTCCTGATATGTACATCAACAGTTCGGGTTTCACCATAATAGTCATATCCCCAAATATCTTCTAATAATTGCTCTCTAGTCATTACCATTCCTTGATTCTCCATAAGCTTTTTTAGAAGTTCATATTCTTTGAGCGTTAGGATGACCTTATTATTACGGACATAGACATTGTGGCTATGATCATCCAAGACTATATCTTTATATTGAAGCGTATTTGAATGTTTATTATTGCGGCGTAATACTGCTTTTATCCTGGCGATAAGCTCCATGATACCAAAAGGTTTTGCAACATAATCATCAGCGCCTAGATCTAGTCCTAAAACTTTGTCATATTCACTAGATTTTGCCGTTAGCATGATGATGGGGATCTTCTGATAGGCGGGGTTTGCCTTAATTTTTTTTAAGACATCCAAACCATTATCATCTGGCAACATTATATCTAATAATACCAGATCACAATTGTTTGGGTTAATTGCAGCTAAAAAATCGCCTGCACAGGAAAATCCTATGGCATCAAAACCAGTTTGTTTTAAGGAATATACGACCAATTCCTGAATATTTAAATCATCTTCTACTATGTATATCATGATATTATTTTATGGCAAATAGTTTCATAAGGGAATAGATTTTACAAATATTTTACATTTTTCTTTGAAAATGTAAGCCGATGGCAGCACCAGAAATACCTCCGATGATATGGGTCATCTGACTAATGGTATCATGATTGGTGATGCCCGTTATGATCTCATTGCTTAGATAAATGATGGTAACGATGATAAAGGTCAAGGGTATTCCTTCTTCCTTTCCGGTAATGCTTGCTAAAATAATAAATGCAAATACAATACCGCTAGCACCTAACAATGCATCATTGGAAATTAACAGATGGATAATGCCCGTAATTAATGCAACCATTATGATGATCGAAAGTAATTTTTTTGAACCATATTTTTCTTCTAATAACGGTCCTAAGATCAAAAATAGGGTCATATTGCTAGTGAAATGAGCAAAGCTTACATGCCCAAATACATGTCCAATTAATCTAAAATAAAATAATGGATCAAACATGCTTGATCGATAGATGCTGAAAAAATAATAATTAGCATAACCAAGGGTTAATTGATCAATTATGGTCGCCATTAGGCAGATCAGGGCAAACGTCAGGGTAACAGGGGCATTATATTTAATTTTTTTTAAAATTTTCATCTTATCCTCCTAAAATTTATTGCATGTTTAATATAAGATAATTATACTATTTATCGGTGATTTTTATGCGGAAAAAAGTAAGTTTATTTTAATATGTATGCTCCATTTTTTATTAAATTGATCTTATAGTTGTATATATGGAAGCCTAAGAGATTTGATCTTTTTAGATGGAAAAAAGGAACATGATGCAAGCTAATTGTTATATAATTGATATAAATGATATAAGGAAAGAGATATGATGGAAAAAAATGAAGAAATGATTGAAAAATTAAAAGCAAATGATCAAAAGGGATTAGAAATGCTTAAATCGGCAAAATTACTTTGTCCTATAAAATTTACTAACAATATTACTAAAGATAAATTTGGCAATATTCAGACCGAAAAAGAAAATGGTATTATCTTTGGAATGATCAATGATCATGAAAAAAGTTATTATCTTGCGTATACCGATTATAAGAAAGCTGAAGGCATGCCATATGAATTATTGATCATGAACCTGCATGACTATTATCGACTATTTTGTCAGGATGAATGCAAGGCTTCTGGTGTTGTCATTAATCTAAATAGTGACAATATAATCATAGATAAAGCAATGGTTGCTGCTTTAGGACATAAAGAAAAAATTGATGTTACTCCATTGAGCAGATTAAATATCTATCCACAGGATGCAATAGAAGCCATAAAAAAATTTGCTAAAACAAATCGTGATCTAAGAAGCTGTTATTTATTAAATTATGCTAAAGATGATATCTTACATTTTTGTTTTATTATTGATGGGATCAAACCGAATAAGCTAATTAAACTTTTAAATTTACAAATCAAAGATAAAGTAAAAAATATTCCTTATGAGATAGTACCTAAAACAGCAGATAACGAACAGTTTTGTACACAAAATATCCTAGAGGACGAAGTATGGCCAAAATAATTGCTAAAGAAGAAATATCTCAGGTAATAAGAACGTTATCATTGCCCGATTTTGATGAAGACAAAAAAAAGATCATAAAGGACCAGCTTTTTAAGTTAATGGAAAAGGATGATATTGAAGTTTGGCATGATACCATGCACAATGTTTTGATCTTTGATCTAAGACAAAATAGTATCGTTGTTCTTGAAGGGAAAGATCCTTCAAGACTATTGAATGATCTAATTAAATCATTGCAAGGAAAAATTGATCAATTACATGCTAATCTAGGATCAAGCCAGAACAGCATTATGATGAAATTTGGATTCATGATAAATGATAGCAAATCAATCTTAGGAAACATCATTTATAATTATAGTAAAAATCTACAGGATCCATTATTAGGGATCAAAGTTAAAGCATATATCGATAAGCCTATAGGTTTTTTACATAGTTATACAAATCAAGAAAACATCTTAAATCAAGGTTATTTTATTGATGATGAGCACAATTGTATCGATTGTTTGATCGTAAATGAATCGACGATCTTAGAGGAGTTTAAAGGCTATATCATTGGAAAGATCGAGCATAAGGATGTGAAATACTATTTATTAAATGCTGAGAAAAGTTATATTAAAGATGATATAATAAAACAATTAAGTCCATGGAAAATTAATGAAGAAACAATAACATGGTTAAAGGAGGAAGTATGATCAAAGCTATTATAAATGCCAATATATATGGCAGTGATTTTCATAATATTGTTTATGATGAACAAAGCATAATTTATATCGGTGATGACATATCTAAATTTAAATTAGATGAAACGATCGATGCCTGCAAGATGAGCGTTTATCCAGGATTTTACGATTCGCATATGCATCTGTTAGGTTATGGATTTTATTTAGCAAATCTAGATTTGAAGGATTGTCGTAGTTTCGAAGATATAAGGTCGTTGATCATGACCAGAGCTGATGATGAAAAATACCCTTGGATCATTGCAAGAGGATTTAATGAAGATAAGCTTGCTGAAAAACGTTTGATTACCAAAGCAGAGCTAGATGAGATCTGTGCAGATAAGCCAATATGTTTAACTAGATGCTGTGGGCATATCATGATTTGTAATACCAAAGCTTTACAACGCAGTGGATTTGAAAATGATGTCGATGCTGATGGCTATGTTGTGAATATGGAAACTGGTCTTGTTAGTGAGAATGCTATTGAAGATGTAAAAGCAGCATGGCCTTTGGAGAATGTTAAAAGCATTAGTGAATATATAATGTTAGCTTGTAAAAAATGTAACGAATACGGGATCACAGCGGTTGGTAGTGATGATTTTATTTCGATAACGAGTGAATATGATGAGGTATTAGAAGCATTTGAAAAATTAGCATATCAGCAAAAATTAACCTTAAGAGTAAATGAACAGGCACATTTCAATACTATTGAAGATTTTCAGCGGTTTTTGCATGACGGTTATACTTATGATGTCGGTAATGATTATTTTCGCATTGGACCTTTAAAATTAATTATGGATGGATCTTTAGGAGCAAGAACAGCCTATCTATCGAAAAATTATCATGATGATCCAAAAACTAAGGGGTTTAGTTGTCTTTCGAAGAAAGAATTAGAAGCTTTTATGAGCTTAGCACAGTATTACAATATGCCGTTTGCTATCCATGTCATTGGTGATAAAGCACTTGATATGGTTTTAGATACATATGATAAAGTTAAGATCAAAGACAATATCTTGCCTAATGGTCTTGTCCATGTTCAGATAACTAGAAAAGATCAGTTGGAAAGGATAATTGAAAATAAGCTTCATTGTTATATTCAAAGTATATTTATCGATTATGATGGTACGATATTAAGACAAAGAGTAGGATCGTTAGCAGATCATAGCTATGCTTTTAAAACTTTATATGAAAATACTAATGTTAGTAATGGTAGTGATTGTCCGGTAGAGATGCCTGATGTTATCAAAGGAATAGATAAAGCGGTAAATCGGCGCGATGCAAATGGGCAATTGTTAAATGAAGAAGAAGCTTTAACAGTGAAGCAAGCTATTGATTCCTTTACGATCAATGGATATAAAATTTCTTTGGAGGATAATGATAAAGGAAAGATTGCGGTAGGATATAAACCGGATTTTGTAATATTAGATCAAAATTTGGAAACAATTCCAAAAGATAAAATAGCTGATACCAAAGTTATCATGACCATTTTTGATGGTGAGGTTGTTTATGATCGTTACCAAAATCGTTAATGATGATTATGCACAGGTATTGGATATATACAATTATTACATTATCAATACAACGCATACTTTTGAGATCGATCCTTTAGATCTAAATGAATTTAAACAAAGAATAGATAATATTATCTTGCGATATCCTTTTTTAGTTATTAAGGAGAATGATAAAGTTTTAGGATATGGCTATTTAAGTTGCTTTAATGAACGAAAAGCTTACGATATCAGCTGTGATCTTTCAATATATCTTGCACCTAATGTTTGTCATCAAGGCCTTGGTAGTAAGTTGTGGCAAGCTTTATTAGCAAAAGCCCAAGAAATTGGTATCAAAAACATCATTTCCATCATCACTGGTGAAAATGAGGCAAGTATCCGTTTTCATCAAAAATTAGGATTTATGGAAGTAGGAAGGCTAAACGAAATAGGCTATAAATTTGGACGTTATCTAGATGTGGTTTACTATCAATATAAATTGGTAGAAAATTAATACATAAAGTGATAGAATATCTTCTAGAAAGTTGAGGATAATTATGAAAACTGTTTGGGAAAAACATGAAAATTATGATGATATCATGCAGTTTAATGAGCTATATAAAGCTTATCTAAATGCTTCAAAAACTGAAAGGGAAGCAACAGATGCAGCTTTGGCACTAGCTATTGAACGCGGGTTCAAATCCTTAGATAGCTATGATACATTAAAACCAAATGATAAGGTATATTACATTAATCGTAATAAAAATATTTGCTTGTTCATCATTGGTGAAGAGAGCATGCTTCAGGGCATGAATATCTTGGGTGCACATATTGATTCTCCAAGGATCGATCTTAAACAAAATCCATTGTATGAACAAGCAGGCTTAGCTTTGTTAGATACTCATTATTATGGAGGAATTAAAAAATATCAATGGGTTGCTTCACCTTTGGCCATCCATGGTGTTGTTTGTAAGAAAGATGGCAGCGTAGTAAAAGTCACTATCGGTGAAGATGATAACGATCCAGTGGTTGGTATCAGCGATCTTTTGGTTCATCTTGCTGGTGATCAAATGCAAAAGAAAGCTAGCGTTGTTATCGAGGGCGAAGATCTAAATGTGCTAGTAGGCAGCATACCAGCTAAAAATAGCGATGAAAAAGAACTTGTTAAGCAAAATATCTTAGATTTGTTAAAAGCAAAATATGATATCGAAGAGGCTGATTTTATCAGTGCTGAATTGGAAATCGTTCCAGCCGGCAAAGCTCGTGACTATGGTTTGGATCGTTCGATGATCATGTCTTATGGTCAAGATGATCGAGTTTGCGCTTATACTAGTTTAAGAGCTATCTTAGATGTTGAAAAAGTAAAACGCACTGCATGCTGTATCTTGGTTGATAAAGAAGAAGTTGGATCAATTGGCAATACAGGAATGCATTCACGCTCATTTGAAAATATCGTAGCTAGGGTCATGGATAAATTAGGTATCTATTCAAGCTTGAATTTGAATGAATGTTTTAGAAATTCATATATGTTATCAAGCGATGTTACCGTTGCTTTTGATCCTAATTATCCTTCGGTAACAGAAGCTAAAAATACGGCATACTTTGGCAAAGGTCTATGCTTTGCTAAATATACCGGATCAAGAGGAAAAGGTGGATGCAATGACGCTAATGCTGAGTATATGGCTAAGATCCGTAAAGTTATGGATGATAATGATGTATATTTCCAAACTAGCGAATTAGGTCGTGTCGATCAAGGCGGTGGCGGTACGATCGCTTATATCCTTGCTCAATTAGACATGGAAGTTATTGATGCGGGAATTGCTGTACAAAACATGCACGCACAATATGAGGTTACCTCTAAAGCTGATGTTTATGAAGGATATCTTGGCTATAAAGCTTTCTTAAAAGATATGGATCATTAAAGATACCTTTATGGTATCTTTTTTTTATGAAAAATTGGCAAAAACAAGTTTTTGATAAATATCAGCGAAAAAATAAGATTCTTTTTGATAAACAAAATCTTTTGATCATGCAAATACAACAAAGTTTAAATTTATATGATCGAAAATGTGTCACTTTATGGTCATTATCTTTAGCTTATGAAGCTGCAGATTTCTTAAATGCAAGATATCCTAAAGAACTTCAATTTTTTAAGACAGTTCAGATCTGCGAGATGTGGGCAAAAGGAAAGTGTAAGATGCCGCAAGCCAAAGCGGAAATCTTGGCATGTCATCGATTAGCTAGGGATCTCTCAATTAGTGATGATTGTATGGCACATGCCTTAGCGCAAGCGTGCAGCGTTCCTCATACAATTAAGCACGCAATTGGCTATCCTATATATGAATTAAGTTCATTGGTATATAGATATCCATGGGAAGAAGCCTTGACAAGGATCGAAGCAAGAGTAGAGGATTATCTTCGTTTATTAGAAAAAAGCGAACAGCTAAAAAATAACGGTGAATGGGCATCGTTTATCATAAAAAAAACTAGTTCATGACTTGAACTAGTTTTTTCATATGGCTTATCTGTTATAGAATTCAACTACCAACAATTCGTTGACTTCTTGATTTAATTCATTTCTTTCAGGAAGTCTTAGGTATTTTCCTTTTTTGTTTTCTTTATCAACTTCAACGAAAGCTACAGTATTCAACGTTGCTTCTAAAGCTTCATTGATAGCAGTCATATTACGGCTTTTCTCTTTAACTTCGATCGTAGAACCAGGTTTTACGATAAAGCTAGGGATATCAACTTTCTTACCATTTACTAAGATATGACCATGATTAACCAATTGTCTTGCAGCACGTCTTGTTCTTGCAAAACCTAAGCGATATACTAGGTTATCTAGTCTTGATTCTAGTAAGAATAAGAAGTTGCTACCAGTAACACCTTCCATTTTAGTAGCTTTTAGGTAAGTATTCTTAAATTGACGTTCATTTAAACCATAAAGGTTTCTAATACGTTGTTTTTCTCTTAACTGAATACCATAGTTGCTTAATTTAATACGTTTTGTTGGTCCATGTTGACCAGGAGCATATGCTCTTTTCTTTAGTTCTTCACCAGTTTCTAATACGGAAAAACCTAAACGTCTTGATGTTTTCCAAACTGGTCCAGTGTATCTTGCCATCTTTTTTCCTCCTTGTTATTTCTGGCTGATCAATAACAGGTGTAAATCATTTTATAAAGGTGTTGATATAAAGCTATTTCACTTATTGCAGCAAGTTACTTTAGCAACAGCACGGCTGATATCAACGCAAGCAGTATAAAACTTTACAAGCTGCCATCATTGACGCTGAAAAATTGTATCAAATAAAAAGCATAATGTCAATTTTTTTTGCCCATTATCATTAAATTTATGGTAAGATATTAAGCGAATGAAAGGATGTTTTGATAATGGATGCCGTAATTAATTTTTTATCAAGAATTGAAGTAATCATTGCTATCATCGCGTTGATAATCATATTAGTCGCATATCTGATCGTTCATCGTATGACGATTAGTAAATATCGTAAAGAATTTAATAAGTTGGAAATACGCTATAATTCAATAAAAAGCATACCGTTGCCTTTTAAGCTTAATAAAGCTGTAGCTATTGCTAAGATCGATAGCAAGATCATGGAAAGCGTGAATAACTGTCAGTTAGATTTTGAACAATGCCAAAATAATCTGCGCTCCATTGCTGAGGAATTAGCTGATGCTGATGATAATTTGGTAATGGGCAAGACCAAACCAGTAAAACAAATGCTATTGGATCTAGAGGCTGCAATTGATCTAGGAGAAAAACAAGTTGAAAAATTAAATGTCTTTTTAGATAGCATTCTAGAAAAAGAAACAAACCAAAGAGCACAAGTTACAGCTTTAAAAGAAAAGTTTAGAAATTTAAAAACGATAGCTAATGAAAAAAGTCAGATCGTGGCTTATTCATGGCCACAGTTTGAATTAAAATTAAGCGATGTTGAAAAAATGTTCTCTGCTTTTGAAGAATGGATGTACGCATCGGATTATGAAAAAGCTACTGAAAAACTTCATGAGATAGAAGATTCGATCAAAGATATAGAATATCTAAATGATAATCTAGCTAAGATCATTCAAGTCGCAAGATATACTTTGCCAGATTATATGGCTGATATCAATAAACGCTATAATCTTTTAAAGAAAAAAGGCATTTATCTTAATCATCTTGAAGTAGAAACTAAATTAAATAAGATTGCTACGAGCTTGAAATTGGATTTAGATAAGATCAAAAATTGCGACATCAACGGAATAAAAGATAGCTTAAATGATTATCATGAACAATTGATAGAACTTGATGAAGCATTAAAAAATGAAGATAATTCTGCAGAAGCAATAAATAAGATCAAGGATGATATCAAGAAGATCTTAGAAGAAGCACATAATTCTACAAAATATATTCATGATGAATTTGAAAAAGCAAAGATCCGTTTTGGGATTGAAAATCTAGAAGAGCTATTAGAAAAAGCTGAAAGCGAAACGGCTATTATCCAAGAAGAAATGGATAAGATCTTTCTAAAGGTAAATGAAGATAATCTGCCATATAGCAAAGCTACCGAAGATTTAAATTCATTACTACAAAGAGCGGAAGCTATAAATGATCAGTTGCGCGAAAATCGTGATCGTTTGAATACCGCAAAAGGAGATGAAGAAAGAGCTAATAAACAGTTGCTAAAACTGCAGATAATCATGAATCAAATGCAGGTAAAGATCCGCACTAGTCGTTTGCCTTCGATTTCGCGACAATATGAAGAAGATCTTAGCAAGGCCTTCGAATATGTTTACAGCATCAAGACCTTGATATCAGAAACTCCTTTAAATGTAAAGCTACTAAATTCGACGCTTAATGATTCGATTGATTTCATATATAAGTTATGGAACAATGTCAATAATGTAGTTGGTACTGCATTAATGGTTGAAAATACTATCGTTTTTGGCAATAAATATCGTTCTAGTTATCCAGATATTGATTCTGAGCTAACAAGGGCAGAGTTATGCTTTAGAAATGGTGAATATACCCAAGCTTTGAAAATAGCAATCGCTACGATCGAAAAGATCCATCCAGGAAGCTATGAAAAACTAATCAAGGAGAATTCAACCAGTGCGTAAGTTATATCTAGATTGTGCTAGCACAACGAAGATCCATCCAGAAGTTTTGGCGGCTTATACCAATCTTTTAAAAGATGAATATTATAATGTTGATGCATTATATGACAATGCGACCAAAATAAAAAAAATGATGGAAAAAAGCCGAGAAGTTACAGCAAATTTATTTAACGTAAAAGCTGATGAAATTATTTTTACCAGCGGAGCATCGGAAGCTAATAGCTTGGCAATTAAGGGTCTTGCTTTGTGCTATCAAGCCCAAGGCAAACATATCATAACTTCAGCTTATGAACATGCCAGTGTTTTAAATGCCATGAAACAATTAGAAACTAGTTTTGGTTTTGAGGTGACATATCTAAAGCCTAATGAACATGGGATCATTACGGCAAAAATGGTCCAAGAACTTTTGCGTGATGATACGATATTAGTCAGCATCATGCATGTAAACAATGAAATTGGTGCGATAAATCCAGTTGAAGAGATTGCTAAAATAGTTAAATATGAGAGCAATGCCTTTATGCATGTCGATCAGACCCAAGCTTTAGGAAAGATGCCGATCATTTTAAATGATATCGATCTTGCAAGTTTTTCAGCTCATAAGATCGAAGGTATAAAAGGCAGCGGAATATTAATAAAAAAGAAACATGTAGAATTATTGCCTTTGATCAATGGGGGACAGCAGGAACAAAATCTGCGTGGTGGCACTAGCAATGCTTTGGTTAACATCTTATTTGCTAAGACATTGCGCTTAGCTTTAGAAAATCAAGAACGCTATCAAGAGAAGATGATCAATTTGCATGATCATCTTTTAGTAGCGCTTCAAAATATTCCCCAAATAACGATTAATAGCTTAGAACCAAGCGTACCGACGATCATCAATTTTTCCTGTAGTACCTTAACTAGTGAAGTAATGCTTAACGCCTTGAATGCAAGAGGGATCATGGTCAGCGCTTTAAGCACATGTCATTCTAAGCAACAGGCTTCACATGTCCTAGAAAGTTTAGGTTATGATCATCAACGGATCATACATAGCCTAAGAGTAAGTTTTGATCATCATACAACATTTGAGGATCTTGACTATTTTATTGATAACCTGAAGGAGATTATTAAAATTTATGATTAAATATGATACTGTATTGATTAGATATGGCGAACTTAGTACCAAAGGGAAAAATCGGAAACTTTTCGTTACTAAATTATTGAATAATATAAAAACCAGTTTAGATGATTTAGATAATTTGGAATATCGTCAGACATATGAAAGAATATACATCAAATTAAATGATAACGATCCAAAAGTTATTGAATCACGCTTAAAAGATATTTTTGGCATCAGTTCTTTTTCATTTACGCAAAAAGTGGATAGTAATATTGATATGATCATAGAAGCTTGTTATCAAGCTAGTTTACAGCAAAGCGGTACTTTTAAGGTCATTGCAAGAAGGAATGATAAAAGTTTTCCTTATGTCTCTGATCAAATAAATCGTATGGTAGCAACGAAGATATTAAAAGAAACCGATCATAAAGTAGATGTTCATGAACCTGATTTCAAAATATATATTGAGGTATTTGAAGATGGTACATATATAACTTGCAACAAGATCGAAGGTGCTCATGGTTATCCAACAGGCATAAATGGTAAGTCTTTAATGTTGTTATCGGGAGGTATTGATTCACCAGTAGCTGGATATTTGATGATGAAAAGAGGAATTGCTTGCGAGGCTATTCACTTTGCAGCACCGCCATATACTTCAAACATGGCTAGAGATAAAGTATTATCGCTGGCAAAGATCATCAGTAAATATCAAGGTGGTACGATGAAAGTTCATATCATTAATTTTACGGCTTTACAAAAAGCCATCTATGAGCATTGCCATGACGCTTATGCCATAACGATAATGCGAAGGATGATGATGAGAATAGCTAAAGAAATTGCTGTTAAACAGCATTGCTTGGCAATTAGCACGGGTGAAAGTCTTGGACAAGTTGCATCACAAACCCTGGAAAGCGTACAATGTATCAATGAAGTAACTAATTTTCCGATCATTCGTCCTTTGGTTACCTATGATAAAGAGGAAATAATTAACTTAGCTAAAAAGATATCTACATATGAAACATCGATCCTT
This sequence comes from uncultured Erysipelotrichaceae bacterium, assembly GCA_944326795.1. Classification (GTDB taxonomy): domain Bacteria; phylum Bacillota_I; class Bacilli_A; order Erysipelotrichales; family Erysipelotrichaceae; genus JALEVB01. Next base: position 39,430 of record CALVFJ010000004.1, on the reverse strand, counting down.
CCTTATGAGGATTGCTGTACTATCTTTGATCCAAAGAATCCTGTAACAAAACCAAGCGTTCATAAAGCTCAAGAATTAGAAAATCGTTTTGATTATCAAGCTTATATCCAAGAATGTATTGACACAGTAGAAACTATATGTGTTAATATGAATGAGGTAGAAGAGGATTTCTTGTAGGAGAAGTTATGTTTAGGAAAAAAGATAAAGCGTTTGCTGCAAAAGTAGAAAAAGTAATTAACTCAAATATCAATGATGAAACTAGATTTCATCAAGCTTTGATGGAATTAGGTTTGATCGTACAAAAAAAAGATAGCATTACAGAAAATCAAAAATTAGTTATTTATGATTTGATTGCTAGATTGCAAAATAGCTTACCAGGAAAAGATCGTCAAAAAATCATTAAACAGTTGATAAAAAAATTTTAACCGACCTAGATGGCCGGTTTTTAATTTGTTTGGTTAGATTGCTCTTCTTGATGTACTAGACGATATAGCACGATCTCAGGATAGGAAAGAAAACGTGCATCTGATCCAATGCTACCTACACCATTTGATATATCTAAGGTATAGCTATCATTAACATTATGTTTTCCGCTTAAAGCAAGATCAGCCTGCTCGACATCGTAGGTCGTCCCAAATAAATAATTAACTTGACCGCCATGGGTATGTCCGGCAATAAAATAATCGGTGCGATCGCTTGGCAGATTTAATACGGTATCAGGAGTATGAGCGATAACAATATTATAGCTGTTAGGACCAACATCAGCAAAAGCAGCTTCCTCGTTATTATATCCGCCGATGCTACAGTCTATGCCAATCAAAGTTATGGCTTGTGAGCCAGTGTTTCGAATTTTTAATGCTTTATTAGAAAGAATTTCAAAATCACTATCCACAAGTATTTGATTTACCAGATTGAGCTGCTGATGATCGTATTCTCCTAATACGGCAAATTTTCCTAAACGTGCTTCAATCGCTGCAAGCGAGGAAGTTAACTCATCTATTTGGCTTTGGTCATATTGTTGATCGCTGATTAGGTCCCCGCCAAATAATACGATATCGGGAGCACAGTTGTTGATCAGCTCAATAAGTTTCTGCAAACGTTCACCACACATGTTGGTTCCATAATGTAAATCTGAAAAATAGATGATATTAAGATCATTAAGCTGTTCAGGAATCTTAACGTCACTTAGGGTTTCATAGCGTACTTGAAAACGACTTGGAGCAACATATAATGAGTCATACACCAAGCTGATGATCAATATCGTAAGAATCAGTAAGATAATAATAATTTTTTTTAAAACGCTCATAATACTCCTAGTAATTAAAACTATTATATTATACTATATTATACATGAGGTAGCTTATGAAAAATAAATTTTATATGATTGATTTAGATGGCACGATGTATTTGGGGACACAACGTATCAAAGGTGCAAAAGCTTTTATTGATTATTTGTTAAACAATGATATTGGATTTATTTTTTTAACCAATAATTCATGTCGGACCCAAGCACAGGCTGCTAATCATATGTTAAAGATGGGGTTTGAAGGTATTCGGCCAGAAATGTTTTATACTAGTGCAATGGCTGCTAGCGATTATATTGCATCTACATATCCCACCAAAAGAAGGGTAAATTTTATTGGTGAAAAGGGAATGTATGAAGCTTTGATCGAAAATAATTTTATATTTGATTCAAAGCAACCAGATTTTATTTTTGTAGGTCTTGATCGCAATGCTAGTTATCAAGATTATAGCTTAGTCTTAAGGTCTTTGGTACATGGAGCAAAGCTGGTTGGTACCAATGATGATAGGATATTGCCTAGTGAACAGGGGGAAAACATTGGAAATGGCAGCGTTGTAAAAATGTTTGAATATGCCAGTCAACAAGAGGCGATAAAAATCGGGAAGCCTCATCATGTGATGATCGAACAAGCTTTGCGCTATGCTAATGTAGCTAAGGATGATGTGATCATCGTAGGAGATAATCTGGAAACAGATATTCAAATGGGAATCAATGCACAGATCGAAACCGTATTGGTAACGACAGGGATTCATAATATGGAAGATTGTTATCGCTTGAATATTCGTCCAACTTATATCGTTGCAAATCTCAAAGGCTTGATAAAATAAAAAGGACCAATGGTCCTAGTTATTTATGGCTTTACCTTGATATGTATCAAGATGAGCCATTTTTTTATCGATTTCATTTAATACTTGGGTTTTATTAAGCACCCATCTAGGGGCTATTAGTTCATCTTTGATCGGATCACCAGTCAATCTTTCGATAACGATATTTGCTGATAGATGTTCAAGCTGCTTGATAACAATGTCAACATACTCACCTAAATCCATGATATCCCAAGGCTGTCTTCGATACATATTTGCTAATACAGTATCTTTGCTGATATGGAGCATATGGATCTTGATACCAAAAATCGACAATTCATTTACATCATTAATGGTTTTCATCATATCATCAATAGTTTCATTAGGTAAACCATTGATGATATGGATGACGGTCTTTAAAGATGTAGAATTTAGTTTTTTTACACAATTTTGTAGACATGCAAAATCATGACCACGATTGATTAATTTAGCGGTATCATCATTGGATGACTGTAAACCTAGCTCAATATATATATCTAGATATTTGGTTAAGCTGTTAAGATAAGCTATTTTCTCATCATCTAAACAATCTGGTCTAGTGGCGATTGCAATTGCACAAACATCAGGATAACCGATAAAAGGCTCAACGCACTGTTTGATCTTTTCTAAAGGACCATATGTATTGCTATAAGCTTGAAAATAAGGAATGGCCAAACTATTTGGCCATTTAGCTTCCATCATCTGTCGATTTGTTTCAAACTGTTTGATGATATCTAAAATATTGGAGGCTGTAAATTCTCCAGAACCGCGTGATGAACAGAAGATGCATCCGCCATAACCACATGTTCCATCGCGATTAGGACACGAAAAATGAGCGTCTAATGGGACTTTATATACCTTTTTTCCATAATGGTGACGTAGATAATAATTGAAAGTATGATAACGTTTATTATCGTCAGAGTACTTAAATGGATTGTCCATAACTATTTAGCCACAGTCTGTACCGCAACGCAACCAGGCCCACCTTGAGTAATAAAAGCACATGATAGATCTAAGATCCTAATATCTAATCCTTTGTATTTGGCTTCAAACATTAGCTTGACCTTTTGCGCTTTTTCTAAACAAAAAGCATGAGATATATATAATATATGGTTATTTAGTTTTCCTTCATAATAAGAAACTAATTTTTTTACTGCTAGATCAAAAGATCGACAAGTGGCAAATTTATCCAAACGTTTTCCATCTTTGGTTTGGCATACAATAGGTTGAATTTTTAATAAGCCACCTAAAGCAGCTGCTAAAGGTGTACAGCGTCCTCCCCGTTTTAGATAATTAAAATCAGCTGGCATTAAAAATGATTCGATCGTTTCTATCTTATTTTGAATAGCATCAAGAATATCTTGTAGGGAAGAATTGCCTTTGATCATCTTTAAGATCATCTCCACTAAATATTGATGTGGACCGCATAAGGTCTTGCTATTGATAACATGTATTTTAGCATTTTCAAAATGGGAAGCAGCACTTAAACATGTATTATAGGTACCGCTTAAACCATCTGCCATAGATAATAAGATGATATCATCATCGATATTTGCTTCAATACTTTCTAAAATCTCACCCATAGCTGGTTGGGAGCTTGTTGGCATTGCCCCTTTATTGATCATTTCAATAAATTCATGTGAATTTATTTCTTCAAATTCACGATATGTCTTGCCATTGATGGCTACAGATAACGGATTTACGATGAAACCCATCTTTTTTGCTTGCTCAACAGAAAATAAGCAAGAAGTATCAGTAATTAATTTAATCATTGTCAGCTCACTTTCTAAACCATATAAATGAAACAGGCAATTGCATGAAATAGTGTTCCAATTAGAATAAATACATGGAACAATTCATGGAAGCTCCATTCTCTTGTAAGGTTTGGTTTTTTTATTATATAAATTATACCACCAACTGTGTATGCAATGCCACCTATTGTTATCAAAAGCAAGCAATTTTCTGGCATGATCGCAAAGCTTTTAAAATCAAATATAACAGCCCATCCCATCAATAAATATAGCAATGTATATAGGATCCTAGGACTATTTAACCAACATATCTTTAAAATAATGCCGATCAATGCTATTCCCCAAATTACGAAAAGAAAGGTAAAAGCATGGGTGAAGCTTAAAAATTTTAAGCAAACAGGCGTATAACTACCAGCAATAAGGACATAGATCATGGAATGATCAAGCTTCCTAAATAAGGTAAAGTGCTTATCTTTAGAAGGAATAAAGTGATAGTACGAACTTGCGCTATAAAGCATGATGATGCTAATGGCAAAGATCATGGCACCAATGATACACGATGAACTAGCTTGATCGATGAGTCCTTTTAAAAGGAAGATGATAATAAGTGCCAACCCCATTATAGCTCCTAAAAAATGGGTATAAGAACTTATCGGATCCCTAGCATTTTTAAAATAAACATACATAAAATCACTTCTTTCATTCATGGTTTAATATTACTAGTTTAATCAGCTGAAATCAATGATTTTTAATTGACTTTTTTAGATAATTTGGTATCATTTACTTATCGTGATGATCTTGAAGCAGTAGTAGCCAGAAGATATATAGAAAGCCATGGGGTGATGGAACATGGTAATCATAAAGCTATGAACTTGTCAAAGGAGCGTAAGTGGTACATTCTGCCTTAAAGGATATAAAAGAGCACGCTAAGTGAATTAAGGTGGTACCGCGTATATTACGTCCTTATATGAAGGACTTTTTTTATTATTCAAGGAGATAAATTTATGTATGATCATGCTAAAGTAGAAAAAAAATGGCAAGAATATTGGGAAGCAAACGAAACATTCAAAACAGATGTTTATGATTTTTCTAAACCTAAATATTATGCATTGGATATGTTTCCATATCCTTCAGGAGTAGGATTGCATGCTGGTCATCCAGAGGGATATACGGCAACGGATATCATATGTCGTATGAAAAGAATGCAAGGCTTTAATGTCTTGCATCCAATGGGGTTCGATTCTTTTGGTCTACCTGCGGAACAATATGCTATACAGACCGGAAATCATCCAGAACAATTTACTTTAAAAAATATCGAAACGTTTAAAAAACAATTAAAGATGCTAGGCTTTTCGTTTGATTGGTCAAAAGAAATAAGTACTTGTGATCCAAAGTATTATAAATGGACCCAATGGATATTTAAGCAATTATATAATGATGGCTTGGCTAAATATGTCGATGTACCAGTTAATTGGTGTGAAGAATTACAGACGGTTCTAGCTAATGATGAAGTAATAAACGGTAAAAGTGAAAGAGGCGGATATCCTGTAGTACGTAAAAATATGAAACAATGGGTAATTGATATCTGCAAATATGCTGATAAGCTATTGGAAAATCTTGATGATATTGATTGGCCTGAAAGTACGAAAGAAATTCAAAGGAACTGGATCGGCCGTTCCTATGGAGCTCATGTAGATTTTAAGGTTGATGGCTATGATGATAAATTTACGGTATTCACCACCAGATGCGATACATTATTTGGCGCAACATATTGCGTATTGGCACCAGAACATGCTTTGGTAAAAAAAATAACTACAGCTCAACAAAAAAATCAAGTTGATGATTACTGTCAAGCGTGTGCTTGTAAATCAGAATTTGAAAGAACAGAACTGAATAAAACAAAGACAGGTGTTTTTACAGGTGCATATGCCATAAATCCAGTAAATGGTAAAAAAATACCTATCTGGATCAGTGATTATGTTTTGGCAAGCTATGGAACAGGAGCAATCATGGCTGTACCTGCGCATGATGAACGCGACTATGAATTTGCCAAAAAATTTGGAATTGATATCATTCCTGTTTTAGCAGGCGGCGATATTGAACATGCCGCATATACTGAAGATGGCCCACATATCAACTCAGAATTTTTAAATGATATGGGCAAAGAAGAAGCCATTGAAACCATGATCAAATGGCTTGAAGAACATAAATGCGGCAGTAAAAAAGTTAATTATCGATTAAGGGAATGGATTTTTGCTCGTCAGCGTTATTGGGGCGAACCAATTCCAATCGTGCATTTAGAAGATGGCACTAGCGTTGCTTTGGCTGATGATGAGTTACCATTGGTTTTACCAGAACTTGAGGATTATCGTCCAACGCCGTTAGGATCTCCGCTTGAAAAAGCTACTGATTGGGTCAATATCCAATATCATGGCCAAAATGGCAAGCGTGAAACTAATACGATGCCGGGTTCAGCTGGTAGCTCTTGGTATTATTTAAGGTATATCGATCCTCAAAATGACAAGATGTTTGCCGATCCCGAATTATTAAAGCACTGGATGCCGGTTGATCTTTATGTTGGTGGACCTGAGCATGCAGTTGGACATTTGCTATATTCGAGAATGTGGAATAATTATTTATATGATAAAGGTCTTGTATTTACTAAAGAGCCATTCAAAAAATTAGTTCATCAAGGATATATCTTAGGGGCAAATGGTATTAAGATGGGCAAAAGATATCCGGAATTTGTTGTAAATCCTAATGATATAACCAAACAATATGGTGCTGATACCTTGAGGGTATATGAGATGTTCATGGGACCTCTTGAAGCAGATAAACCTTGGTCAACCCAAGGTGTAGAGGGTACAAGAAGATGGCTGGATCGTGTATATCGTTTGTTTATGGAAATGGATAAACTAACTGATGAAAATGATGGTCAATTGGATCTGGTTTATAATCAAACGGTCAAGAAAGTTACAGAAGATATCGAAAGCTTAAATCTAAATACAGCAATTAGCCAAATGATGATCTTTATAAATGAGTGTTATAAGCAAAATAAGATCTATCGTGAATATGCGATAAACTTTATCAAGATGTTTAGTTGTTTTGCTCCTCATTTAGGTGAAGAAATGTATAATGCCTTGACACAAGAAGACACCGTTACATACGCAAAATGGCCTAGTTACGATCAAACTAAGCTGGAAGTTGCTTTTGTTGAAATTGTCGTACAGGTAAATGGTAAGATGCGTGGTAAGCTAAATGTTGCTAAAGACCTTCCTAAAGATGAAGTAGAAAAAATGGCATGTGAACTTGAAAATGTAAAAGCTCATCTTGCAGATAAAAATATCGTTAAAATAATCTCGATTCCTAATAAGATCGTAAATATCGTTATCAAATAGTGCGCAAGCACTATTTTTTCTGCAACTTGTTATAAATGTGTTATAATTTTTTCGGTGAAAAATATGAATTTTAAAATTACGATCGAGCAATTTGAAGGTCCTTTAGATTTGATGCTGCATTTAATCAAGGAAAATAAACTTGATTTATTTGATTTGGATATAAGCGTTTTAACTGATCAATATCTAGCATATCTAGATCAAATGCAAGAACTGCATCTGGAAATAGCAAGTGAATATCTAGTTGAACTGGCTACGTTGATCGAGTATAAAAGCAAAAAACTTTTACCTAAAGATCAAAGTCAGTTGGATGAAGAATATGAGGAAGATCCAAAGGAACGATTAGTGGCTCGTTTGTTGGAATATCAGCAATATAAGGAAGTAACGAAACAATTAGAAGAATTATATCTTTTAAGACAACAAAGCTATGCCAAACCTCTATCTATTGAAACTGAAAAATGGATCCAACAGGCTCCCGATATTAAATTCGAAGGTTCACCGTATGATCTGGTTAAGGCAATGAATAAGGTACTAAGACGATTACAGCTAAGCAAGCCTTTAGAAACTAAGTTTACCCGCAAGGAATTATCGATGGAAGAAAGAAGCTTGCAGATCAAAGCTCGTCTAGCGCATTTACCTAAAACCTTTACCTTTGATACTTTGATCGAAGATTGTGAAGATCAAATAAGCGTAATCGTAACTTTCTTAGCAGTATTAGATCTTGCAAGATTACATCTTTTAACATTTACGACTGATGACCAAGACAATATTTATTTTCAAAGAGGTTAATATATGGAAGATATACAAATCAAGACAATTCTCGAAGGGCTATTATTCATTTGTGGAGATGAAGGGCTAACTTTACAAACGGCTAGCACGATCATGGAAATAGATCAAAAAGAATGTGAAAAATATTTTGATGAACTACAGGCTTATTATCTTCAAGATGAGCGTGGTATCGAAATCGAACGTTTTAATGATACTTATAAGTTTTTATCGAAAGCCAAGATTCATCCATATGCTCAAAAATTGTTTGCAAATAATAAAGCTAGCACGCTTAGCCAATCAGCTTTAGAAACTTTAGCCATCATTGCTTATAAGCAACCAATTACCCGAGTCGAAATCGAAGAACTGCGCGGGGTAGGCGCTGATATGATGCTTAGAAAGCTCTTAGCTCGCAACTTGATAAAAGAAGTTGGAAGAAGCGATGCAGCAGGGCGGCCTATTCTTTATGAAGTAACAGATGAATTCTTAGATAATTTTAAATTGTTAAGCTTGGATGAACTTCCAGAGTTGCCAAGCTATGGAAAAGATGATGAAAATGAAGAATTATTTGATTAAGCTCGTACTTGCGTCATGTCTGTTAATCCTTGTAGGATGTCAAAGTAAAAAAGGACAGGATGTAGCTATTGAAACAGCGAAAAGTTGCTACATGATCGATACTTATGATTATAGCTTGCCAGTACCTGATAGCAATAGGGTTGATGCAAGCTATTATGATGATGCTTTATTCGTAGGTGATTCACGAATGGGTTCCTTGGCTTTGTATGGTTCTTATCCAAATCAAGAAGTATACTATATCGAAGGATTATTTTTGAATAGGATCGATATCACAAAGTTAGAAGATCAAGATACCATTTTAGATAAGATCAATGCTTCGCAAAAGCATAATCTTTATCTAATGTTAGGTTTAAACGAAATCGGATGGGAAGATTATCAAGTTTTTGTTGATCAATATTCAGCTTTTATCAAAAAAATTAAACAAGATAAGCCTGATATGAATATCTATGTTTTTCTATTATATACGCCTGATCATACTTTGACCATTGATAAACAAGCAATAAATGAGGCTGTTTATAATGATAATATGCTACTGAGGAAGATGTGTTATGAAAATCAAGTATATTGTCTAGACATGGATCCATATTTTGCTTTAAACGATCACAAAATCGATAAAAGTTTTGCCCAAGACGGGATCCATTTAAATGCTGAGGGCATAAAACTGTTTGAAGAGTTTATTGAATGTCATGTTGTTAAGGAGGAAGAGCATGTTAAAGAAGTTTGCAATTAGCATATTGATCATCTTGCTGATTGTTGGTTGTAGCAAACAGCAAACTAATGAAGAAATGACCGCAAAGAGTTTATATGATAAGCTGTGCGCTAATATTAATTTTGATGGCACCGAACTTACTTATGAACAAGCAGCAAGCATCTTATTTTTAGATGATAAAGCTACCGAAGCTTATGTGTACATCGCTAATGATAATACTAGCAATATCATAGCGACGATCAAAACAACTAGCACGATTTCTACGATCGATGATCTTAATCAGTATATTGCTTCGATCAATCAATCAGCGATGAATTATAGTCCTCAAGAGCTTAATAAGATAAAGAATGCATATTTAAAAGCTTTGAATAGTGAATTGATCGTTTTTGTCATTTGTGATGATATCACCCAAGTAGAAAAGCTCATAAAATAAAAAATCATTTGCATTTATATAGGTAATTAGATATCATATTCGTGTAAATTATCTTGTATAAATGTTTATTTTTGGCAAACATGTTTCTACCCGCAAGCCTATTGCGGACTACAAGAGATGCAAGGTTTTTTACATATCAGCAATTGATATGTTTTTTAATTTGAAGAAGGAGATTATTAAAAATGACAATGTTGTACGAAGGCAAAGCAAAACAGATTTTTGCTACAGAAGATCCAAATGAAGTTATGATTCATTACAAAGATGATGCAACCGCATTTAATGGATTAAAGAAAGATACAGTAGAATCAAAAGGCATCTATAACAATAAGATTACTACATATCTTTATAACGAACTTAATAATAGAGGCATTCCTACCCATTATATAAAAACCTTGAATGAACGTGATCAGTTATGTAAAAAATGTACGATCGTACCTTTGGAAGTAATCGTACGTAATATCATTGCAGGTTCGATGGCAAAAAAATTTAATATTGCCGAAGGTACGCTGCCTAAATGTACCATTAATGAGATCTGTTATAAAGATGATGATCTTGGCGATCCAATGATCAATGATTCGCAAGCAATTGGCATGGGATTTGCTACCAGAGAAGAGCTTGATACTATTTATGATCTAACAAATCGTATCAATGAAATCTTAAAAGAAATTTTCTTGTCTGTTAATGTAAAATTGGTAGATTTTAAATTAGAATTTGGTAAAGATGCTCAAGGAAATATCGTCCTTGCAGATGAAATTAGCTGTGATACCTGCCGCTTCTGGGATGCTACAACTAATGAAAAACTTGATAAAGATCGCTTTAGAAGAGATATGGAAGATGTTATTGGCGCTTATAAAGAAATTTGGTCACGCTTAGAAAAAAGAGGATAATAGCTAATGAAAGATGAAATGGCATATCTATTAGGAAATAAGCTTAATGAAGAATGTGGGGTATTTGGCATCTATAATGTAGATGATGCTTCAAGCCTAACATACTTCGGCTTACATGCTTTGCAACATCGTGGTCAAGAAGCATGTGGGATTGCTACTAGTGATGGTGAGACCATAACCTGTTATAAAGGAAAAGGCTTGATTTCTGAAGTATTTAACACTGGTATCATTAACAGCATGAAAGGAAAGTATGCTGTAGGTCATGTGCGCTATTCGACAGCAGGGGGAAATGTCATCGAAAATGTACAACCTCTTATGGTAAGAGCACACACTGGACATTTTGGCATCGTTCATAATGGTCAGATCGTAAATGCGCAAGAAATAAAAATTGCTTTAGAAAATGAAGGTAGTATCTTTCAGGGATCAAATGATAGTGAAGTTCTAGTTCATCTTATCCAAAAAGAATCAGGAACGATGGTTCAAAAGATCATGAAAGCATGTGCAAAATTAGAAGGTGCATTTGCCTATATAATCATGACAAAAGATTGTATGTATGCTGTTAGAGATAAGAATGGGCTAAGACCTTTATCTTATGCCAAAGTAGATAATGGCTATTGCATTTCAAGCGAAACTTGTGCATATGATATCGTCAATGGCAAATTTATCAGAGCTTTAAACCCTGGAGAAGTTGTAAGATTTGGAAAAGAAGGAGTCCAATCTTTTAACTATTGTGAACCAGAAATGACACAACATCGGATGTGCGCAATGGAATATATCTACTTTGCTCGTCCAGATAGTGTTATTGAAAACATCAATGTTCATAATATGCGCAAAGAATCTGGTAAAATATTAGCGCGAAAGGATGCTGCTGAAAATCTTGATGCAGATATGGTAATAGGCGTACCTGATAGTAGCTTAAGTGCTGCTATAGGATATGCGGAAGAAAGTGGTTTGCCATATGAGCTAGGCCTAATAAAGAATCGTTATGTAGGAAGAACCTTCATTCAACCAACACAACAATTAAGAGAACGTGGAGTGAGGATGAAATTAAGTGCTATCAGCGCAATCGTCAAAGATAAAAACATCATAATGATCGACGATTCAATCGTGAGAGGTACTACTAGCAAACGTATCGTACAGCTGTTGAAAGATGCTGGAGCAAAAAGCGTTCATGTGCGTATAGCATCACCGGAATTTGTTTCCCCATGTTTTTATGGCGTTGATACGGCGACATATGAAGAATTGATCAGTGCGCAATTAGATGTTGAATCGTTACGAAAATTCATTAATGCCGAGTCATTAAAATTCATGAGTTTAGAAGAATTGTCAAGGGCTTGTAACAATGTAGGCTTATGTACAGCATGCTTCTCAAGGGAATATCCTACAGAACTATATAGTTTAAAGAAAACGTTGAAGAGGTAATAAAATGTTAAATCGTTATTCAAGAAAAGCAATGCGTGAAATATGGAGCGAAGATGCTAAATTTAATGCATACCTTAAAGTCGAGATCTTAGCTTGTGAAGCTTGGAGCAAGCTAGGAGAAATACCATCAGAGGATGTTGAAGCATTATGGAAAAATGCAAGTTTTGATATCGATCGCATATATGAGATCGAACAAGAGACAAAGCATGATGTCGTGGCATTTACCAGAGCTGTAAGTGAAACTTGTGGTCCTGAAAAGAAATGGGTGCATTATGGTTTGACTAGTACAGATGTTGTTGATACCGCATATGGTTATCTATATAAGCAGGCCAATGCTATCTTATTAGAAGATATCGAAAAATTTATGGATGTATTAAAAGCCAAAGCTTTAAAATACAAAGATACGGTCATGATGGGGAGAACCCATGGTGTGCATGCAGAAATTACCACATTTGGTTTGGTATTTGCTTTATGGTATGAGGAAATGAAGCGAAACCTTATACGTTTTAAAGACGCATGCCAAGATATTGAATGTGGTAAGATCTCGGGTGCAGTTGGAACATTTGCTAATACACCGCCGTTCGTGCAAGATTATGTTTGCGAAAAGTTGGGAATAAATTCAGCTAATATTTCAACACAGGTGCTGCAACGCGATCGCCATGCTCATTATTTTGCAACGTTAGCTTTGATTGGCTCATCATTAGAAAAAATGGCAACTGAGATTCGTCATTTACAAAGGACCGAGGTGCGCGAAGCTGAAGAGTATTTTAACAAAGGACAAAAAGGCTCAAGTGCTATGCCGCATAAACGTAATCCAATAGGTTCAGAAAATATTTGCGGTTGTTCAAGGGTATTAAGAGGTTATATGCTGACATCGTATGAAAATATACCATTGTGGCACGAAAGGGATATTTCTCATTCAAGTGCAGAGAGGATCATTAGTGCTGACGCTACAGAGCTATTAGATTATATGCTTAATCGTTTTACTAAGATAATTGATACTTTAACTGTATTTGAAGATAATATGTATGCAAATATCTTCAAAACCTATGGAGTGATCTTTTCGCAGCGCTTTGTATTAAAGCTAATTGAAAAAGGTATGTCTCGAGAAATGGCATATGATATCGTACAACCTAACGCCATCAAGTCATGGGAAAATAAGTTAGATTTCAAAACATTGATGGAACAGGATGAACGAGTTAGAAATACATTGACTCAAGAAGAAATTGATGATTGTTTTGATCCTAAATATCAGGTTAGAAATGTTGATACCATTTTTAAACGTGTAGGTATCCTATGATAAAACGCTCTTTTGAGCGTTTTATTTATTTAAAGAAGAGGTAAGAAATGATACTTAATGTTAGTGGACGATGTGATATATTAGCTTTTTATAGTGAATGGTTCATGAAAAGATATAAAGAAGGTTTTGTTGATGTAAAAAATCCTTTTGTTTCAAATCAGATCCAAAGAATTTTGTTCAGTGATGTTGACTTGATCGTTTTTTGTACTAAGAATCCTTTACCATTTTTAAAATATATTGATGAAATCAAACATCCATATATTTTTCAGATAACATTGACTCCTTATCATCGAGATATCGAACCAAATATGCCGCAAAAGCAATTGATCATCGAAGGAATTAAACGTATATCATCTATAATGCCTAAAGATTATTTTTTCCTGCGTTATGACCCGATCTTTTTTAACGAACGGTACGATCTTAATTATCATATTAAAGCTTTTGAACGTATTTGTACATTGCTCGAGGGATATATTGAGCATGTAATCATTTCTTTTTTAGATGATTGTAAAAATGTTAGAAATCATTATGAAGAATTAAAGTTATGCAAAGATCCGTTTCGTTCATATCATGAATTAGCTTCTAATTTCGTTAAGATAGCAAAATTGCATGGAATGTCCGTGCAAAGTTGTTTTGAAGGTATCGAGTATGTTGTGGATGGTATATTGAATGTTCCTTGCATAACCGAGGAATTAGCATTTAAATTAACCGGGAAAAAAGGTTATGGGAAATGGCAAGCTCGCAGTTGTGGTTGTGTTAAGATGGTAGATATCGGTGCATATAATTGTTGCGATCATCGCTGTTTATATTGTTATGCCAACTTTGATGAAAGCAGGATCGAACATAATATGACACAGCATGATGAGAATTCATCTTTGCTTATCGGACATCTGAAAGATCATGATATCATCAAAAAACGTTATCGGTAGCATCGTGAAAAAGTTTTATGAAAGCGCTGTTTGAATTTATTTTAATGAAAAAGAATAGTAATTTTTCACTTAAAATTGTTGTTGTGGTATAATTTACAAGGTTATTTGAGGTGAATAAGATGAGTATATTAAAAATAGAAAATTTACATGTTGCAATAGATGATAAAGAAATCTTAAAAGGTATCGATCTAGAAATCAAAGAAAATGAGATCCATGCTTTGATGGGACCTAATGGTAACGGTAAATCAACGCTGCTACAAACTATCATGGGTCACCCAAAATATATCGTCACGCAAGGCAGCATAACTTTTGACGGCAATGATGTTTTGAAGATGACGGTCGATGAGCGTAGCAAAGCTGGGTTATTTTTGGCCATGCAATATCCGCTTGAGATTCCTGGGGTAACAAATTCTGATTTTTTACGGGCTGCTTTAAATGCGCGTAGTGAAAAGCCGGTTTCATTATTCAAATTTATCAAAGAAATGGAGAAGAATATTGCTGAGCTGCAAATGAAGCCTGATTTAGCTCATCGCTTCTTAAATGAAGGTTTTTCTGGCGGTGAAAAGAAACGTAACGAAATACTTCAAATGCGAATGCTTAAGCCTTCTTTGGCATTACTTGATGAGATAGATAGCGGCTTGGATGTTGATGCTCTAAAAATCGTAGCTAATGCGATTCGATCTTTACAAGAAGAAACCAAGATGGGGCTGATCGTAGTTTCTCATTATGAGCGTTTTTATGATTCAATCAAACCTACTCATGCCCATGTTTTGATAGATGGAAAGATCGTAATGAATGGAGGGCAAGAACTTGTTGCTAAGATCGATAACGAGGGATATGATTGGTTGTATAAACAATTAAATATCAAACCTATCGTTCAAACTAATATCCAGCCAACAATAAGCTTAGGTAGCTGTGGGGCAAATCGAGGTAAATAAGATGTTCAAGCTACAAAATGAATGTGAAAATATCATTATAAATGAGGATTATCTTGAACTAGAAGTTGATGTTGATGGACATTTAGATCTAAATATCACTAATAAAAAAAGCTGTAATGTCTTTGTAAAGATCAAAAAAGCTAGATCGATATATGTTAGCATAGAAGTGATGGAAAACACCCAATGTACTTATCTTATCTATAATGACAATAATGCTCCTTTGATAACCAATGAGTTATACAAGGTAAAAAAAGGAGCAATCTTGAACTTAGCGGCTTGCGATATCAATCAGCAAAAATGTAAACGTCATATAAAAGTAGATCTAATAGAAGAATTTGCTGTATGTAATTTTAAAAGTGCAGTTTTATGCAATGATGAGATGCATTATCAAATTGCAATTAACTCTTGCTATGCCAATACAACTGGCATGATGGAAAACTATGGTGTCGTGTTAGAAAATGGCAAATATTATATGGATGCAACCGGCAAGATCGATAAAGGAGCACATGGCTCAAAGTCTCATCAAGCATCGCATGCATTATGCTTTGCTCACAAGCAACAAGCTACGATCTTACCACAGCTGCTGATAGATGAAAATGATGTTGAGGCAAGCCACGCTACTACCGTCGGCAGCATTGATGATAATCAGTTATTTTATATGCAGTCTCGAGGTCTTAGTGCTAAAGAGGCCGGAGCTTTATTAACATTGGGATATTTATCATTCATAAAAGATATTATTCCAAACTCACAACTCCAGGAATATCTAGATCAAGAAATTGAAAGTAAGGTAAATAGCATATGTTAGATGTAAACGAAATAAAAAAGGATTTTCCGATGTTTAGGAAACATCAAAATATGATATATCTTGATAACAGTGCTACAACTTTTAAACCAGATGCAGTAATATCAGCGCTTAATCGTTATTATGAAGAAGCTAGCGTTAATATTGAAAGAGGTGATTATCTTTTAAGCCATGAAGTATCTAATGATTATGAAGATGCACGGTTATCGATAGCTAAATTTATCAATGCTAAGCGTAAAGAGGAGATCGTTTTTACCTCAGGAGCAACTGATAGTTTAAATATGATCGCATATGGTCTAATGGATCAATTGCAGGAAGGTGATGTCATTCTGCTTAATTATGCTGAGCATGCAAGTAATATCTTGTGTTGGTTCGATGTTGCTAGAAAGAAAAAGTGTCAAATCGCCTATATAGAATTAACTATGGATGGTGAAGTATGTCTTGATAAACTAAAAGCAAAACTTGACGAATATGGTTCAAGAGTAAAGATTGTTAGCATGGCATATGTATCAAACGTTTTAGGCTTTAAACAAGATATTACCAAAATAGCTGCCATGGTTCATGAATATCAAGCTTTGCTAGTTGTTGATGGAGCCCAAAGCGTTCCGCACATGAAAACTGATGTACAGCTTTTAGATATAGATTTTTTAGCATTTAGCGGTCATAAGATGTGTGGTCCAACTGGTATTGGCGTATTATACGGTAAATTTGATCTTTTAGATCGATTAAAACCGCTACGATATGGAGGCGGTGCTAATGCCCGGTTTGATATTGAGGGAAATGTATTATTGCAAACGACTCCGCATAAATTTGAAGCAGGTACCCCTAATATCGCTGGGGCATTAGGCTTAGCAGCAGCAGTAAGATATCTAAGTGATATTGGAATGGATAATATAGAAGAATATGAAAAAGAGCTAAAGAAATATATGGTTGAAAAACTGCAAGAATTACCAAATATAAAGATTTATAATCCTCATACAACTAGTGGCATAGTGGCATTTAATGCTGATGGCGTATTTGCTCAAGATGCTGGGAGTTATTTAAATACAAGAAACATTTGTGTTCGTAGTGGTAATCATTGTGCAAAGATCCTGCATAATTTGATTGGTACTGATCAAACCTGCCGAGCAAGCTTATATTTTTATAATACTAAAGCTGATATCGATGCTTTTGTTAATGCATGTGCAGAGCTCAACATTGAAAATTGCATCAACATATTCTTTTAGGAAGAAGGGTTATTAATGAGTAATATGTTAAAGGATCCTGCTATATTGCGGGAGTTGATCATGGATCATTATAAATATCCACGTAATCATGAATTGGTCGATGATGATAGCTATGATTCAAGGCATATGGCTAGTGATAGTTGCATTGACGACATAACAGTTCAGTCAAAGATCGAAAATGGAATAATTAAAGATATTCGCTTTGATGGTGTAGCTTGTACGATTAGTACAGCAAGCACTTCGATCATGAGTGAATTGCTTAAAGGAAAAAGTATTGATGAAGCCAAAAAAATCATGGAAAACTATTTTAATATGATGGATGAAAAACCTTATGATGAAGAATTGTTAGAAGAAGCTATTGCCATGATGAATGTTCATCGGCAGGCTAATCGTATCAAATGTGCAACCATAGGTTGGAAAGCCATGAAAGAAATGATAGATAAGGAATAAGATATGGACGATAAGACATTTTTAAATGAAGAATATAAATATGGCTTTAAAGATGAAGATGTTAGTGTTTTTAAGACTAACAAAGGGCTAAATGAAGATATCATCAAAGAAATTTCCCATATTAAAAATGAGCCATATTGGATGTTGGAGTTCCGTTTGAAGGCTTATGAAATGTTTCGTAAGTTAAATAATCCTAAATGGGGACCAAATTTAAATCAAATTGATTTTGATGAGTTCACATATTATATACGACCAAGTGATCGAACAGAATCAAGCTGGGAGGACGTGCCAGAGACCATAAAGAATACTTTTGATAAGCTTGGAATACCAGAAGCGGAGAAAAAATTTCTAGCAGGTGTTTCTACACAATATGAGTCAGAAGTTGTTTATCATAATATGCTTAAGGAAGTAGAAGAGAAAGGTGTCATCTTTTTGGATACTGACAGCGGATTACGCAATTATCCTGAGCTATTTAAAGAGTATTTTGCAAAAGTAGTAAGCTATGCAGATAATAAATATGCTGCATTAAATAGTGCAGTATGGTCTGGTGGTTCTTTTATCTATGTTCCAAAAGGCGTGAAATTAGATAAGCCATTGCAATCTTATTTTAGGATAAATTCTGAACGGATGGGGCAATTTGAAAGGACCTTGATCATTGTTGATGAAGGTGCTGATGTTCATTATGTCGAAGGTTGTACTGCGCCGCAATATTCTAAAGAATCATTGCATGCTGCTGTAGTAGAAATATATGTAAAAAAAGGTGCAAAATGCCGTTATTCAACGGTGCAAAATTGGAGCAGCAACATCTTAAATCTTGTTACTAAAAGAGCATATGTTGAAGAATATGGAACGATGGAATGGATAGATGGTAATATAGGTTCTCAATTGACCATGAAATATCCGGCTTGTATTTTAGCAGGTGAATATGCTAAAGGAATGTGTATATCCATTGCTGTTGCCAAAGAAAATCAGCTGCAAGATGCCGGTGCGAAGATGATTCATCTGGCACCTCATACCTCAAGCAATATCATCTCAAAATCCCTTAGTCGTCAAGGCGGTAAGGTTAATTATCGTGGTGAAGTTAGACATGGCCCTAATGCAGCTTATGCTAAAAGCAAAGTTGAGTGCGATACTTTGATCTTGGATAAATTATCTACGTCGGATACGATACCAACTAATATCAATCAAACAAATACAAGTACTATTGAACATGAAGCAACGGTATCTAAGATTTCAGAAGAGCAATTATTTTATCTAATGTCACGAGGTCTTTCTTATCAAGAAGCTACAGAAATGATCGTTATGGGTTTTTTGGAACCATTTACACGTGAATTGCCAATGGAATATGCAGTCGAGCTTAATCAGCTTTTAAAGTTGGATATGAGCGAATCTATCGGATAAGGTTTCATTTTGAAACCTTTTTTCTTAAGAAATTA
Organism: uncultured Erysipelotrichaceae bacterium; assembly: GCA_944326795.1. GTDB lineage: Bacteria > Bacillota_I > Bacilli_A > Erysipelotrichales > Erysipelotrichaceae > JALEVB01. The sequence goes on along the minus strand of CALVFJ010000004.1, from coordinate 20,266 downwards.
TTGAATATATTGACTAAAGGAGATAGTCTTCATGGAATTAGATATTTTAAACAATCGTTTAAAAGATATAATGGCATCTGATAAGTATGAACTGACGCCATATCTTATCGAGAGCTTTGAACCAAGACCTTTTGCCTTAATTTTGCCAGGTGGTGGATATGGGGTCATAATGAGCAGTGTAGAAGGTGAACCTTATGCCAAAACAATCAATGAGCAAGGCTATTCTGCTTTTGTTTTAAGGTATGGCATAAAAAAAAGGGCTCGCTACCCAATACCATTAGATGACGTTGCTAAAGCTTTACGTTTCATTCAAGAAAATGCTGAAAAATTTAATGTGTTAAAAGATAATTATGCTCTATGGGGCTCAAGCGCAGGAGGGCATTTAGCAGCAATGTTTGCTACAAAAAAGTTAGGGTACGAACATTATTTACTACCCAAACCGTCTTGTTTGATATTGTGTTATCCAGTAGTAAGTGCGATGATGGCTACTCATATACCAAGCATTGATATGATCATTGGACTTAACTGGACACCACAAAAAAAAGAAATGGTTAGTGTTGAATGTAATATGGATAATGATTTTCCACCAACATTTATCTGGAATACGATGGAAGATAATGTGGTACCTCCAGTAAATAGCATTATCCTTGCAGAAAAATGTAAATTATTAGATATACCTTGTGAATATCACCAGTTTCCTCATGGTCATCATGGCAAAGGATTAAAAGAAAATAGTGAGTGGTTTGAATTTGCTATGAATTTTTGGCAAAGATATATGTAAAAAACTTCAGCTTTAAGCTGAAGTTTTTTATAGTTCATTAATGATGATATTATTTTCTCTATCTGGTCCAACTGATACCAAGGAAATACGGGTCTTGGTAAATTCAGCAATAAATTCTAAATATTTACGGCAATTTTCCGGTAATTGAGAATATTGACGAATTTTAGTAATATCACACATCCAACCATCAAATTCTTTATAAATCGGTTTTGATTTTGCATAATCGGATAAAGAAGCAGGAATATAGGTATATTCTTTACCATCAATTTCATAACCAACGCAAACTTTGATTTTTTCAATATCAGATAGAACATCAATTTTAGTAACTACTAGGTCAGTAAGTCCATTGATAATTGCTGCCTGTTTAACAACACAAAGATCTAGCCAACCACAACGACGTGGTCTTCCTGTGGTTGCTCCGAATTCTGCGCCAGCAGATCTGATGTGTTCACCCATATCATCTAATAATTCAGTTACGAATGGACCTTCACCTACACGTGTTGAGTAGGCTTTTACAACGCCAACGATCGTTTGAAGCTTTTGAGGAGCAACAGCAGCTCCTTCACAAACACCAGCACTTGTTGGACTGCTACTAGTAACATATGGATATGTACCATAGTTGATATCCAACATATTTGCTTGAGCTCCTTCAAATAAAACATTTTTTCCTTCATCCAAATATTGATTTACCAAACTAACGCTATCGCAAATCATTGGCAGCAGATCCTGACGAATCTTTGCAAATTGATTAACTAATGTATCATAATCAAATGGTTTTTCGTTATATAATTTAACGATTTGATCATTTTTAATTGCTAATGTACTTGCTAAACGCTTTTTGAAGATATCAAAATCTACCAAATCACAAACGCGTAAGCCAATACGGGTATATTTATCGGCATAGCAAGGGCCAATACCTCTTTTGGTAGTTCCAATCTTGTTTTTTGCTAATTTTTGTTCTTGCAATTCGTCTAATTTAATGTGATAAGGCATGATCAAATGTGCTCGGTCACTAATTCGCAAATGATCACAAGTTAAACCGCGATCTTTCAAAGTTTTAATTTCATCTAATAAAACAAATGGATCAACAACGACTCCTGGACCTATAACGCACAATGCATCTTTATTTAAGATGCCTGATGGTAAAAGGTGAAGTACAGATTTTTCACCATTTACGATAACGGTATGTCCTGCGTTGTTTCCACCTTGGAAACGAACGACCATGTCCATCTTTTCGCCTAGAACATCGACGATCTTTCCTTTTCCTTCATCGCCCCATTGGGAGCCTACAACTACATATCCAGCCATATATTTTCTCCTAACGCAACTATAATAGCACATTTTTTCATAATTGAATGTATATATTTTGCATTTTTAAATTTTTTTTATTAAAATGATTGATGGAAAGAAGGTAAAATATGAGTTGTAATCATGATTGCGCAAATTGCGATAAAAAGCATGAAGATGGATGCTTTTTGGTTGAACCCCATAAAGATAGTTCCATAAAGAAAATTATAGGCATCGTTAGTGGTAAGGGAGGAGTTGGAAAAAGTTTCGTTACTGCTACTTTAGCTAGCATGATGCAAAAACAAGGATATAATTGCGCTGTGCTAGACGGTGATATTACAGGACCAAGCATGGGTAAAATGTTTGGAATCACAAGCAAAGCAGTTGGCGATGAAACGTGTATTTATCCAGCGATAACTACTAGTGGAATACAGGTAATCAGCACCAATATGTTATTAGAAGAAGATGAGATCCCAGTAATTTGGCGAGGACCTATCATTGCGAATATGGTAAAACAGTTCTATACCGATGTGGTATATAAAGATGTTGACTACATGTTCATAGATATGCCTCCTGGAACTGGAGATGTTCCATTGACGGTTTTTCAATCTATTCCATTAGATGGAATTATCATTGTTACTAGTCCACAAGAATTAGTAAGCATGATCGTAACCAAAGCCTATAATATGGCTAAGGAAATGAATATCCCAATTTTAGGTATCGTCGAAAATTTCAGCTATGTGGAATGTGATCAATGCCATCATAAGATGTATATCTTTGGGGAAAGCAAGATCGATGAAGTGAGCAACAAGCTTGGCATTCCTGTTTTAGCTAAATTACCAATTAGAACTGACATAACCAAATTAAGTGATGTCGGAAAAATCGAATTGGCCAATATTCCTGAATTAAAAGATACAATTGAAAAAATTAAAAATCTTTAATAAGTTCACATTAAATACACTTTAGCTCGATATAATATAGCAATAGAGGATGATTTTATGGCTAGAATATTAATTGTTGATGATGAAGCAAAAATACGTGAATTGATTAGAAAATATGCGGCATATGAAGGATATATCTGCGATGAAGCAGATGATGGTGAAGCAGCCATCCAAATGTGCGAAATAAATGATTATGATCTTATCATCATGGATGTGATGATGAAAGAAATAAATGGTTTTGAAGCAGTTAAACAAATCAAAGCGAAAAAAGATGTTCCTGTCATAATGCTTACAGCATTAAATGAAGAATATGATAAAATTAGAGGATTTGATCTAGGAATTGATGACTATGTCGTAAAGCCTTTTTCAGTCAAAGAGCTGATGATGAGGATAAATGCCATCTTAAAGCGCACACAAAAAAACAAAAATAGCAATCATTATCAATACAAAGGACTAGAAATCGATTTTTCTGCAAGGATCGTGCAGGTTGATCAAGATAGGATAAAATTATCCTTAAAAGAATATGAATTGTTAATTTATTTAGTTAACAATAAGGATATCGCATTGACACGTGAACAGATATTATCGGTAGTTTGGGGATATAACTTCTATGGTGATGATAGGACCTTAGATACGCACATAAAATTACTACGTAAAAATTTAAAAGAATACGGAAATTGTATCGTAACCTTAAGAGGGGTAGGTTATCGTTTTGAAGAAAACTAAAAAGTTACAGCGAAAATTATTGCTATACATTTTATTGTTCGTTGTAGGATTGCTATTATTTGTATGGCTATTTGAGATTACATTTTTACAAAGCTTTTATAAAAACACCAAAATAAATGATATCAAAGATCTAACACCTCAGATCATTGAGATCCTTGATGATGAGAGGATGGAAATATATCTTAATAGTTTGGCTCGACAAAACGATGCTTGTATCCGCGTAATCGATCAAAATGCCGATACTTTTGCTTCAAATAGAGCTGGTTGTCAGCTAAATAATCTTTCTTATAATGACATATACTATTTGTTGGTAAAAGCTAGTGAAAACGGTGGATCTTATACGGCCCTAGATAATGATAAACTACTTATCTATGAACCGTTTGTGGGGAATCTATTCATGATCGATAATGATAATGTTAAAAGCATAACATATGCACAGATCATAGATTCTGATACCTTTGTTTTAATCGAATCAGCAATTACTCCAATGGTCACAACCATAAAAACGATACAAACCCAAATTGTATTTATCAGTATTTTTGTGATCATTGCAACTTTGCTGCTTGTATCGATACTTAGCGCTAAGATCGTTAAACCTATCGAGAAGATCGATCAAGCGGCTAAAGACTTAGCTAATGGCCGTTATCAAAACGATATGAATGCTAGTTATCGAGAAGCAAATGATCTAAATCAAACCTTAGCAAAAGCGGCTGCCGAGATTCAAAAAGCTGATCAAGCTAAACGAGATTTGATTTCAAATGTATCTCATGATCTTAGAACACCATTAACCATGATCAGTGGATATGGAGAATTGATGATTGATTTTCCCGAAGAAAAAACTGATGAAAATATAAAGATTATTATAGATGAGACCAAACGGTTAACCAATCTGGTCAATGATCTTTTGGATCTTTCAAAGCTAGAAGATAAAAAAATAAAGATAGTTAAGCAAAGTTTTGATCTATCTTCAATGATCAGGCAAGTATATGATAGCTATCAATTACTAGATAAGCAAATTGATCTCACCTTGGAATGCGATGATAATGTGCTTGTGCTTGGTGATGAACAACGTTTACAGCAAGTTGTGCATAATTTTATCAATAATGCGATCAATTTCTCATTGGGAAAACCAATAGCTATCAACTGTAAAAAATCTGAAAATTTTGCAATCGTTTCGGTCGTTGATCATGGTGTAGGTATAAGCAAACAGGATCTGCCATATATTTGGGACCGGTATTATAAAGTAGATAAAACTCATATACGAAGTAGCGTTGGAAGTGGCATCGGATTGGCAATTGCCAAAGAAATCTTGGAACTGCATGATGCTGATTATGGAGTAAGGTCAACTGAAGGACAAGGAAGTACATTTTATTTTAAATTACCAATATGCTGATGATAGCTATGGATAAATAAGGCGCGAAGCGAATTTCGCGCTTTTTTGTTAATAGTATCGCTAAAAAGCTTGCGATGAATAGTATCCAGGCAAGTTGTTGATAATCAAATATCAAACCATATATCGCTAATAATTTGATATCTCCAAAGCCTATTAAATTACCAATGCTTAAAAAAATGCCAATACATAATATAACTAGTGAAGGTCCAAGATAAATTTCTTTTGTACAGATGATAAGCAATAGTAGTAGCATTAAAAGAATATCATATATGATGCCATGTATAATATCGCTTATGCTAATAGCCAATAATATTAAAATGTTTACCGCTACAAAAAAAGAAAAATAATTTAAACAAATACTAAAAATGATCCCCCAGATCGCTTCAAACAAAGGATAGCGCCAAGATATCTTTTTATTGCAGAACGAACAACGGCCTTTTAAAAATATAAAGCTAATGATGGGAATTAGGTGATATGGTTTTAATTGTTGATGGCAATAGGGACAACAGCTGTGCTTATGTTTAAAAAAACGGGGAAAATTATCTAATACGCAAAGATAATATGATCCGATACACGCTCCCAAACAAAAAAATATAAATTGCATGATAACAAGCTCCTAGATTATGCTAATATATACGCATAAAGGATTTTTTTTCCTTTGGAGGATCAAAATGTTACAAATAAAAAATCTTGTGAAAAACTATGGCGATAAAGAAGTCTTAAAAGGCATAGATATAAATGTCGAAGATGGTCAAATATTTGGATTTATCGGTCATAATGGGAGCGGAAAGACTACAACGATCAAGGCAATAGTAGGTATCCATGATTTTAATGATGGTGAAATATTGATAAATGGTATGTCAATTAAGCAACAACCTCTGGAATGTAAAAAAATAATGGCGTATGTTCCGGATAATCCTGATTTATATGAGAATCTTAAAGCGATAGAGTATCTTTATTTTCTAGCAAATATATATCAAATGGATAAATCAAAAGCTGATACGAAAATTGGGCAGCTTGCAAAAGAAATGGAAATCGAAGGAAATTTAGGCGATAAGATCAAAGCACTAAGTCATGGTATGAAACAAAAAGTTGCTTTGATTGGAGCACTTATGAATGAACCAAAGCTTTTGGTATTAGATGAACCTTTTGTTGGTTTAGATCCTAAAGCTTCATTTATCTTAAAACAAAAAATGAAGGAATTATGTGCGAATGGCAGCAGCATTTTTTTCAGCACCCATGTTTTAGAGGTAGCTCAAAAATTATGTGATAGCGTAGCCATATTAAAAGATGGCAAAATTGTAATTAGTGATAAGACAGAAAAGATCCTGGCTCATGGGCAAACCTTAGAAGATCTGTTTATGGAGATATGATCATGCGTGAATTATTTACATTAATCAAAGTAAATATGCAAGATATGCTTGATGGTAAGTTTAAGCATCGAATTTATATTTTTCTTGCTGGTCTTGCTATAATGCTTGCTATGGCATATTATACCATGATTTTGATGACAAGCTTGCCAAAAGAATTGTACTATATCGTAGTGTATATCATGGGGGCAGCATCATTATTTTTTACATTCATTACAACGATATCCTTATCTTTTGGATATATAATCGGATTTAAAGATCATGATCTTCTATTAAGTTTGCCACTGAAGCCTTCAAATATATATTTAAGCAAACTATTAGGGCTTATTATCGTGAATTTATTATACTATTTATGTTTTATGTTACCGTCAATGCTATGTTATGGCATCATGGCAAAGATGGAGATATCCTATTATTTATTGATGATATTTGGAATGATCTTTCAGCCGTTAGCTATCATTGCTATAGGTACGATGATATCATTGCTGTTTGCGAAATTTAGCGGTAATGGTCGATACCGTCAATTGATCACAAATTTATTTACAGTTATATTTGTGATATTGATCATGGCTTTATCTTTTAGTTTTTCATCTTTGGAACAAGGGACACAGGCTACAGGAGTTTTCTATAGCTTATACGAAAAAATTAAAATTATGCTGCCTACTTTATACTGGTATATTTCTGGCAGTATAGTCCATGATGGAATTAAAGTATTGCTTAGTATATGTATTAATGTTTTGATACTATCTTTGTTTGTACGTTTCAGTAATAAAATGTTATTTAAGCTTAATCAAAACTATTCTGAAGAATATCATGATGCTAAATTTAAGATAAAAGGAATTCAAACAAGTTCAACGTTCATTACTTTGCTAAAAAAAGAGTTAAAAGGTTTTTTTCTAAATTTTAATTATTTCTTTAATCTTGGCATCGGTAGTGTCATGAGTATCTTGGCATTATTATATCTTTTATTTAATTATCATGATGAATTAAATACTTTATTAGCTATGATGCCGCAAGAAATGATTGAAACAGGATTCTTATGCAGTTGCTTGATCATAGCTTTCATGAATATGATCGATTGTACAAGTTGTGTATCCATCTCATTGGAAGGGAAAACTTTATGGATCTTAAAAAGTTTGCCAATTGATGTCATGGAAGTATTTTTGGCAAAAATTTTAGTTAATTTTATCATTGTGTTTTTTAGTTCTTTACTTGATTTATTGATCATTATCTTTATTATTCCTGTAAATTATGTATATATTATTATGGCAATGATTTTATTTGCTTTGATATCTATCTTTGTTGGATGTTTTGGATTAGTTATTAATTTGAAATTTCCTAAATTAGTGTGGGATAGAGAAATAATCGTTATAAAGCAAAGCCTATCTAGCTTTCTTTCTGTAATATCATTAATGATCATCGGTATAGCCATTGGAATTGCAGGATATTATTTGAGCATAAGTTTGAATACCTTGATAAGCTTGATGTTTTTAATTATTGGATACTTGATAACTGACATTTTGTTATTTTTTTTACTAAAAAAATGGGGCAAACGCAAATTTATGGCTTTATCAAATTAATTAGGCTATAATTAACATAGGAGGATTAAGTATGAAAGACTTAAAAGGTACAAAAACTGAAAAGAATTTAATGGAAGCTTTTGCTGGTGAAAGTCAAGCTAGAAACAAATATGATTATTTTGCATCAAAAGCTAAAAAAGATGGTTATGAGCAGATTGCTGAGTTTTTTGCTTTGACAGCTGCAAATGAAAAAGAGCATGCAAAATTATGGTTTAAGTTATTGCAAGGTGGATCTATAAAAGATACAGTAGATAATTTAAAACAAGCTGCTGAAGGCGAAAATTTTGAATGGACAGACATGTATGAACGTATGGCTAAAGAAGCAGATGAAGAGGGCTTTTCTGAAATTGCTGAAACAATGAGAGGTGTTGCAGCTATTGAAAAGGAACATGAAGAACGTTATTTAAAACTTTTAGCAAATATTGAAAATAATGAAGTATTTGTTAGAAAAGATGAAAAAACATGGCAATGTCGCAATTGTGGTCATATCTATGTTGGCAAAGAAGCACCTGAAGAATGTCCAGTTTGTAATCATCCAAAAGCATATTTTGAATTATTAAGAACAAATTATTAATTTAAAATATATTTAACTTACATTGAACCTTTAAAGTTATATCTTAACTTTAGAGGTTTTTTTATGAAATATATATAATTCATGAATAAAAAAAGGAGTAAGCTATTATGTTCATAAGCTACGACTCCTCAAGGATAAGACTTTATTTTTTTTAATATATAAGATATAAGTTATAAAATATTATTCTTCTTATAAAAATGATTATATGTTGGTAATTGATATTTTATTGCTTTGTGAAGATTATTTATATCAAACGAATTTGCATAGAATGATTCACCATCAGATTGGCTGATAATTTGTTTATTGGTACTTATTTTTATAGATTTAGCCTTATATTTGTGAACATAGGGAACATTATCAATTTTTCCTAAAAAATACATAGGTAGATACCATGCTAGCTTATATGATGGTATTTTATCAATAATGCATATATCAAAATAGCCATCTAACATGTTTACACTTTTAACTGGTGATACTCCATTTCCATAATATTTACCATTCATGATTGCGATTAAAAGACATTGCTTGTCTATGATCTTATCATCTAAAATAATATGTGCTTTATAGCTTTCTGGATTTATAATGGCCATGATTGCAGCAATGAAATATAATAATGGTTTAGGAATGATGGTTTTTTTTAAAAGGGTACAAACGATATCATTCACTTTAGCATCTATACCAATGGTTGTAGTATTTAAAAAATAATGATCATTGCATTTTCCATAATCAATATTGATAGTATTGCCTAATATTGTTTGTTCGATCATATACTCACTATTACTTACTCTTGGAGCTATCATACGATAAAAATCGTTGCCTGTTCCAAAAGGTAAAATAGAAAATGTTGCATACTTGATACCATTAATGATATCATACGCACTTCCATCACCACCTATTGCATAGATTATATTATCTTTATTATCATAATTTTGCGCAATGGCAATTGCGTGGTGGGCATATTGGGTTTTTATTATGATAAATTGAAGATGATATTTATTGCAGATTTTTGTGATTGATCGTGATATTTTTTGAAAATTATATCGCCCAGCATTAGGATTTATGATAAAAATGTGTTGCATATAGTAACTCCTCGTATTAGAATATGATAGATAATATTTTTTAATATTATATAACATTTTAAAGGTGGATATGAAAACATTTAGAGAAAAACTTTATAATAAATTTAATACATCGCAACTTTTTGTACTATCGTTTGCACTGATTATTTTTATTGGATCTATACTTTTAACATTACCAATAAGCAATAATGGGGAGCCTGCTCCTTATATTGATAATTTGTTTACGACAGTTAGCGCAACTTGTGTTACTGGTTTAGTAACTGTTGTTCCTTATCAACAATATTCTATATTAGGGCAGGCCGTTATCATTATTTTAATGCAAGTTGGTGGATTGGGTCTAATGACCTTGATTGCCATTGCTTTAGTTTTTTTGCATAAAAAATTAATGCTTAAAGAAAAGAAAGCTTTAAAAGATTATTTAAACAAACCAGATTTAAGTCATTTTAGTTCTTATATTCGCAATATCTATGGTTATACCTTTATTGTTGAAGGAGTGGGTGCTATTTTATTATCAATACGCTTCATTCCGGAATTTGGAGTGGGCAAAGGTATTTTTAGTAGCATATTTATTAGTGTTTCTGCATTTTGTAATGCTGGTTTCGACAACATAGCCTCAAATAGTTTGATTGGTTATGTTTCTGATCCATTGATCAATTTTACGATAATGGCATTGATTATCTTAGGTGGTTTAGGTTTTGTCGTATGGTTTGATATTTATCTTCATCATAAAAAAGGTACACGATTATCTTTGCATACCAAGATTGTTTTGTTTACAACTTTGATGGTTATAATTAGTGGTGCTTTCTTCTTTTTTATATGTGAGTATAATAATACTCTTGCTGATTTAAATTTATTTGATAAGATAATGGCTAGCTTTTTTCAATCTGTAACATATCGAACAGCTGGTTTTGCAACGATAGATTTTAGTCAAAGTTTGCCGATAACTAGATTATTGGGTTGTATTTATATGTACATTGGTGGATCTCCTGGAGGTTGTGCCGGTGGTATGAAAACTACTACGTTAGTTGTCTTGATCGTTGCGGTAATTGCAATGATCAAAAATGGTGGTGAGTATTATTCAATTTGGAAAAGACAAATTTCTAAAGAAATAGTAATTAAAGCATTAGTTATATTTACCATGTATCTATGCGTAAGCATTATAGGTTTAGCAATTTTATTAGTTAGTGAAACTGGTGATCCTCTTGCTTTATTCTTTGAGGTTGTAAGTGCAATATGCACGGTTGGATTGTCATGTGGTATAACTACTACTTTGACAATTATTGGTAAGATCGTAATAATCTTATTAATGTTTATCGGTAGGATAGGACCTATCACTATTGTTTTATTCTTTGTTTATAATAATGATATGAATTATAAATTCAAATATCCAAAAGAAAATGTATTGATTGGATAATAGGGGGAAATATGAAAAAAAGAACATTTGTAGTTTTAGGATTAGGAATATTTGGTAGTACAATATGTAAGAACTTGGTTCAAAATGGTTTTGAAGTAATCGCAATTGATTCTGACGAAGCATCTGTTGAAAGAGTTGCGAAATATGGTGCAGATGCATATCAAGCTGATTTTACCAATATTGAAAGTTTAAGAGCTATTGGCTTAGAGGATATTGATATTGCGATTGTTGCGACTGGCTCTCACTTAGAAGATAGTGTCATAGCTATCATAAATCTAAAAGAATTAGGTATTCCTTATATTTTAGCTAAAGCTAAAAATAAAAAATATATGGAAGTGCTTTTAAAGGTTGGAGCAAATAGAGTAATTCGCCCAGAAAAAGAGATGGGAGAAAGAATTGCAAAGCAGTTAACTAGTCCAAAAATCGTTGATTTGTTTGAAATTGATGATGAGTTTGCTATTATGGAAATCAAAGCACCTGAACAATTTATTAATAAAAATGTTATTCAATTAGATTTGCGTAAAAAGTATAATATTAACGTATTAGGAGTTAGGCATCATGGTACTGGTCGTTTAGATGTTAATATGGGACCAAATTATAACTTTAAGCCTGATGATATTATCGTTTTAATTGCTAATAAGAATTTCTATAATAATTTAACGAGGGAACAAGATTAAATTCATATGAAAACTTTAAAGGAAATGAAATTTCCTGCTAAAAAAATTGAATTATTGAATAAACTTGGGATAGATGATAGCGAAAGCTTACTAACATACTATCCCTTTCGTTATGAGATACTTGAATATAAACCTTATGGTGAATGGCAACCTCAAGATACGGTTGTATTTGAAGGTACATTGATTTCATATCCTAGAACCAATCATTTACGTGGGAAAATGAGCGTTAGCCGTTTTTCGGTTGAAAATGACGATGATGTTTTTGATATTACGATATATAATCGTCCATGGATCAAAATGATCAAGGTAGGTACGAAATTAACGATCATTGGGAAATATGTACAACAGAATAAAGTAATTGCCACAAACTATAATACATCGCCTATAAGCGACGTTATAGGTGTAAAACCGATCTATGCTTTAAAAGAAGGTGTCACGCAAAGAACTATCCAAACAGCAATTATACATGCCTTAAAAGAAGAAATCGAAGATTTTATTCCAGAAGAATATCAGCAAAGGTATCGCTTGTTAAGCAGAAAACAAGCATTTACATATATTCATCAGCCCAAAAGTTATAAACAGGTTGAAATGGCATTGCGTACCTTAAAGTATGAAGAATTTCTTAAGTTTTTCTTAACGATATTGTGTATGCAAGACGAAAGCTTCAAAGGCCTAGATAAAGAAGCTAAGATCTTTGATGTAGATACGGTTTTGGCATTGCAGGAAAATTTGCCTTTCATGCTAACTTATGATCAAGTATTTGTTATTAAAGAAATATTAGAAGACCTTTCAAGTTATCACGTAATGTATCGCTTGGTTCAAGGGGATGTTGGCTGTGGAAAAACGATGGTATGTGCTTTTGCAATGTATGCTACTATTCTTGCCGGATATCAAAGCGCATTATTAGCACCAACAGAAGTCTTAGTTAAACAGCATTTTGAAACGTTACAGGAGCTTTTTCGTCATTTGCCTGTAAAAGTAGCTATGTTATATTCAGCAATGCCTGCAAAGCAAAAACAACAAATTATCAAAGAAATTAAACAAGGTACGATCCAATGCATAATCGGAACACATTCGTTAATTCAAGATGAGGTTAGATTTAAAAAACTAGGATTAGTTGTAGTAGATGAACAGCAACGTTTTGGAGTAGAGCAAAGAAAAAAGATAAAGGCTAAAGGAGAAAAAGTAGATTTTTTATTGATGACCGCTACACCTATACCTCGAACCTTAGCCAATACATTGTATGGTGATATGGCGGTAAGCACCATTGAAACTTTACCTATAAATCGTAAAGGCGTAGACACTTATCTAATTAAAGAAAATAGCATACGCACAATCATGCAAGATATCCGCAATACGATCAATAAAGGTCAGCAAGTGTATGTGATATGTCCATCTATTGAGCAAAATGATAATTTTCCTGCTCGTAATGTAATTGATATCTGTAATAATCTAAAAGAAGCTTTTATAGGATTCTGTGAAGTAGGAATGATGCATGGCAAAATGAGTTCGGAGGAAAAGACAAAGGTTATCTCGGAATTTCAAAAAGGAAAATTTGAAATATTAGTGAGTACGACCGTCGTAGAAGTAGGTGTAAATGTTGTTAATGCGACAATGATGATCATCTATGATGCTCATCGCTTTGGTTTAAGTCAGTTGCATCAATTAAGAGGAAGAGTACAAAGAGGAAGCCATCGTGGTAAATGCTATCTTTTAACGTCTAACAAGGATCAGCAAACTCTTGATCGCTTGCAAATTTTAGTAGATTCAACTGATGGCTTTGAAATATCAAAACAAGATTTACTTTTAAGAGGTCCCGGTGATATACTAGGTACAAGACAAAGCGGTGCATCTAATTTTATTGTTGGAAATATCTTTACTGATCAAAAAATTATTGATCAGGCACAAAAAGATGCTAGAGAAATTGCTGTTGATAAACGTTATCGAGCGTTAATCGATAAGATCATAGAAGAAAATTTAAATAACGTAAAGTATATCGATTAGGAGGAATATGAAAGACATTATTGAATGGCTTGCCAAGCGCAATATCAAGGTGAATAATCAAGATTTGATTCATCAAGCATTTATGCACTCATCATACGCAAATGAACATCGGCGTAATCACGATAATGAGCGTTTAGAATTTATGGGAGATGCTGTATTAGAGTTATGGACTAGTGATAAGCTTTATAATCATCAGCCAATTTTGCAAGAAGGTGAAATGACGACCTTAAGAGCTCAATTAGTATGCGAAAAAGCTTTAAGCATGTATGCAAAAAAATTAAATTTAAATGATTTTCTACTACTAGGTATAGGTGAGGAAAAAAATGGTGGCAGAAACCGTGAATCCATAATTGCTGATATGTTTGAAGCGTTTTTAGGAGCGTTGTATCTGGATCAAGGAATGGAACCGATCGACAATATATTAAGTGAAGTACTATTGCCATGTTTAAATAATCCAAATCAAGCTAATCTTCAAATTGACTATAAAACTAAGCTTCAAGAATATGTACAAGGCGATGTTCGTAAAACAGTTACATATGAACTTGTTAATACTCAAGGCCCTGCTAATAATCCAATCTTTGAGATGCGGGTAGTATTAGATGGAATAATATTAGGTTATGGAAAAGGAAACAGCAAAAAGAAAGCTGAGCAGGAAGCCGCCAAAAATGCTTTTGAGAAAATGGTAAAATAAATAAAGTATCATATCTTTAAATTTGAAAAGCAGCTTATAACACATATAAGCTGCTTTTCAAATTTATTATATTGGGCAAATTTAATTAAAGATAGATAAACAAAGATAAGTATTTGTCATGGGTATTATTCAAGCGACTGGCAGAAAAATAATTAACAAAAAGTAAGGTAACGATTTTTTTATTACATTAAAGCTTTTTTATTTTCTTTAGTAGAGCCACGAATGATTAGACGACAAGGAAGCGTGATCTTATAAGGATAGACTTTTTTGGTCATGATATTTCTGATTATTTGCTTTGAGGCTATTTCTCCCATATGAGATATTGGAATGCTTAGACTAGTTAAAGGTGGAATTGTATAATCGTTTTCTTTATTATCTTTTAAGGTCAAGATGGAGATATCCTTAGGAACATGCCAACCAATTTCATAGAAGGCATTCATAGCTCCCGTAGCAATTAAATTATTAGCACAGATTAAAGCTGTTGGTATATCATGATCATTCATTATTTGTTTTGCCATTTTATAGCCAGCATCGATTCCCTGAGCCTCTTTCAAAGTTAAATCTAAGGATTTGAAAGGGAATGATCTGGCGTATTTTTTAAAATATTGAAGGTTAATATCTTCAACTATTTTATGATCGCTAGTATATTCAGTAGCTCCTAGATAACCAATATATGTGTGTTGTAAACGTAGCAAATAATTGATTACATCTAACATTCCATTAGCAATATCAGCAATTATGTTACTTGCGATGATCCTGTCTAGCTCTTGTTCTACAAAAACAATATTGTCAGTTATTTTGCGAAATCTAATTATTTCTTCATTAGTAAATTTACCAATGGCTATCAATGCGTTTACCTCATTTAACTTTTCTTGGAAATTAGGATCATTATGATGAATACGTTTGAACATGAATCCATTTTTTTCTAAACAACGTTCTGCATTGATGCAGATCGTTAGATAATATGGGTCATGTAGTTCCTCTTCGATATTATACCAGTGCAAAATGCCAACTATAGGATGTGAAGTGATTTTTTTGTGACGTTTCTTTTTTTGATACCCAAGCTGTTTAGCGATGTTTTTAATCCTATTCGATGTTTCTTCGCTTAAGCATAGGGTAGGGTCATCATTTAGGCATCTACTTACGGTTGAAATGGATACTTCAGCTGCTTGAGCAATATCTTTTAATTTGGTCATTGTTATCTTCCTTTTTTACTAAAAAATATCATAAGTTTACGTAAATAACAAGGCAAAATAACAAAAGGTCATAAAAGTTATTCCGGGATTTATTATCATAAAAACCATATTTGTGGTATTATAGTGTGGCGAGGAAAGATATGAACTTATTAAAAGATATATTAGAAAAACTAAATGTAACTATCCGAAATGATACTTGTGAGATCGTTGCGATGAAATTTTATCGTCAAGATAATAGTTTGGAATTGCGCTTACATGATCTTAAGCCATTAAGCTTTGAAATTTTTCAGCAAGTCATCAGTGCATTTAGTTCTTTGTGTGATTTGAATGCCTTGATCATTGATATCAAGGCTGATGATTATGATGCTGATATTCAAGAGTTTCATAAATTTTTAACTTATTTTAGCAAAGAAGAAGATCTTAAGATTTTTAAACATGCCATGCCTTCATGGGATAATGATCGATATAATCTATGTTTTTATAGTGATGCTGATAATCAACAAGCTAAAAATTGTTTGTCGATACTCCAACAAAGATTTGCTAATGTTGGATATGCGGGAATCAAGATGGAATGTGTCTTAAAAACCATCAATTGTAATGTTAATGATCTTGCAATCGAAAAAGTAGATAATAAACCTGCATATGAAAAGCAAGCTCGTCCGACTAATAGTTATCGTAAACTAAAACTGGAAGAATATACAAATATTGATTTGTCTAGTATCCAGGGACCAATGGATTTCATTCAGTTTAGAGCAAAGATATTTAATATCGAAGAGATAACAAGCAAAGCAGGGAGGATCATTCAAACGATCAGCGTTCATGATAATAATGAAGCCATTCTGATCAAAAGATATGAGGGAAAATTTACTACGGCAGAAATGCTGCATGAGGTCAAGATCAATGATGAAGTAAAGATATATGGCAGCATAATTTATGATAACTATAGTAAGGATCTAGTATGTAATCCTAAGTTGATCGAAAAAGTTGAACCAATAAAAGTAAAAGATGAAGAAGAGGTAAAAAGAATTGAACTACACGCTCATACAACGATGAGCGAAATGGATGGCATTTGTGATGTAAAGGATCTAATAAACTATGCTTTTAGTTTAGGACATAAAGGTATTGCAATTTGTGATCATGCAGGGGTACAAGCTTTTGCTAAAGCGCATAATCAAGCTAAAGCGTTATCAAAAGGGCTAGAAATCCCTTTTAAAATATTCTATGGCTGTGAAATGAATATGGTTGATGAACAATTGACGATTGTACGAAATGGCATAGAAAAAGATCTTGATGCATGTGAATATATAGCTTTTGACTTAGAAACCACAGGTCTAAGCTGTTATTTTGATCATATCATTGAATTTGGAGCAGTTAAGATCAAAGATCATACGATTATCGAAAGAAAGCAGATGTTTATTAAGCCCCCTGTTGAGATACCTGAGTTTATCCAAGAGAAGACCAATATATCAAATGATCATGTCAAAGATGCCAAGACATTTGCAGAAGCTTGTGATGAATTGCTGGAATGGATCGGCGATGGCGTATTGGTAGCGCATAATGCTAGTTTCGATTATGGCTTTTTAAATGAGGAACTGCGAAGGATCAATAGACCTATGTTAAAAAATCCTGTAATCGATACTTTGGATTTTGCACGAGCAATTCATTCTGATCGACGAGCATATCGATTAGGAAACATTGCAAGACTATATAAGATTACTTATGATGAAGAAGTTGCCCATCGTGCCGACTATGATGCTAATGTTTTAGCCGATGTATTTCTATGCATGATCAAAGATGCCAAAAATAATGGGGCGAAAACGATCAATGATCTACAGAAAATGCAAAGTGATAAATCGTTTGCCAAAGTTAGAAAAAGCCATGTCGTAGTAATGGCCAAAAATCAAAAAGGAATAAAAGATCTTTATCAGTTGATTACCATATCCAATACTCAAACATTGGCGGTCTTTGGAAAAGCTAATGGAAAAAGCGGAGAAGAGTTTTTAAGTGAACCGCGTATTTTTCGTAAAGAAATAATCAAACATCGCGATAATCTATTGATTGGATCTGCTTGCTATAATGGTGAAGTATTTGAACATGCCGCTAACGGAAATCAAGATCAGTTGGCAAAAGCAATAAGTTTTTATGATTATATCGAATTGCAACCATTGCAAAATTATCTGCCGCTGCTAAATATGCATAGTGTTCCAGATCAGAACAGATTAAAAGATATTCTATGGCGTATCATCAAAGAAGCAAAAAAACAAAATAAGATCATCGTTGCGACGGGTGATGTTCATTATCTTACCAAACAAGATAAAAAATTCCGTGATATTTATATCGCTACTCAAGGGGTAGGTGGAGTTCGTCATCCTTTGTATATCTATAATGCTCAAGTAAGGATGAATTCAAAAAATCCTGATCAACATTTTTTAACGACAAAAGAAATGCTAGAGGCATTTTCGTGGTTAGATGATCCTAAATTAGCTTATCAACTAGTGGTTGAAAATCCAAATAAGATCTATGATCTGGTTGAATACGCACAGCCTGTGCCTGATGGAACATTTCCACCTGTAATCGAAGGATCGAGTGAAAAGCTAACAAATGTTTGCTATGAAACAGCTCATCAAGTTTATGGTGAGAATTTACCAGAAATCGTGACTGCCCGTTTGGAAAAAGAGCTACATAGCATTATTTCTAACGGATATGGGGTAGTTTATTATATATCACATTTATTAGTTAAAAAAAGTAATAAAGATGGATATTTAGTTGGATCACGTGGTTCGGTTGGCAGCAGTTTCGTAGCAACGATGTCAGGGATCACGGAAGTAAACCCTTTAAAACCTCATTATATTTGTCCTAATTGTAAATATTCAGAATTTGTTGAAGATGGACTGGTTGCTAGTGGTTTTGACCTACCGGATAAAGACTGTCCGCATTGCCATAGCAAAATGAAGGGTGAAGGCCAAAATATACCTTTTGAAACATTCTTAGGATTTAATGGTGATAAAGTTCCCGATATTGATCTAAACTTTTCAAATGAATATCAAGCAAGAGCTCATGCTTTTACTAAAGAAGTTTTTGGAGAAGATCATGTATTTAGGGCGGGTACCATTGGAACGGTAGCAAATAAGACAGCATTTGGTTATGTAAGCGGATATGCTGAAGAAATGGGCATAACCAATATGCGTAAAGTAACGAAAGATTTTTTGGCAGCTGGATGTGAAGGGGTAAAAAGAACCACCGGTCAACATCCTGGAGGAATCATCGTAATACCGCAAGATTATGAAGTTTGTGATTTTACACCTGTTCAGTATCCGGCAAATGATCAAAGCAGCGAATGGAAAACAACTCACTTTGACTTCCATGATATTCACGATAATGTTTTAAAGTTTGACTTGCTTGGACATGTAGATCCTACCGCCATGCGTTTATTGCAAAATTTAAGTGGAATAGATCCAAAAGCTATTCCAATGAATGATCCTGAGACCTTAAGTTTGTTTTCTTCACAGGATGCTTTAAAAATTGATAGCAGGATATATAGCGAAGAAACCGGAGCTTTAGGCTTGCCAGAGTTTGGAACCAGAATAACCCGAAAGGTTTTAGAACAGACAAGGCCAAAAACTTTTGGTGATCTGGTAATCATATCTGGTCTAACGCATGGAACCGATGTATGGGCAGGAAATGCATCGACATTAGTTGAAAGCGGCGTGCCTTTGAATCAAGTTATAGGATGTCGTGATGATATAATGACTTATTTGATTTCATGTGGAGTAGAACCAATCGTTGCATTTACCATAATGGAAAGCGTTCGTAAAGGTAAGGGATTAAAGCCAGAATGGGAACAAACCATGACTGAACATCATGTTCATGATTGGTATATTGATAGCTGTAAAAAGATCAAATACATGTTTCCTAAAGCACATGCGGTAGCTTATGTTATCATGGCTGTAAGAATAGCATGGTATAAGGTACATTTGCCACATTATTTTTATATTCAGTATCTAACTTTACGTTGTGATGCTTATGAAATTGAAACTATGACCAAAGGCGTTCAAGCAATTCAAAATAGAATGAATGACATTCAATCAAGAATGAATAACTATGCTGAAAAGCCTGCTTCAAACAAAGAAAAAGCTTTATATGATACTTTAGAAGTGGTATTAGAGATGAATGCTCGAGGGTATAAGGTTGGAAACATTGATTTATATAAATCAAAAGCTACACATTTCTGTGTCGATGAATCAGATGTCAAGACCATCATTCCACCATTTATTACGATCGATGGATTAGGAGCGAACGTTGCCAAAAGCATAGAAGAAGCTAGAGAAAAAGGTGAATTTTTGTCAAAGCAGGATCTAGCTCAAAGAACACAGCTTAGTGCTACTTTAATTAGAAAGCTCGAGTTGCTTGGCTGTCTGGAAGGAATGCAAGAAGAGAATCAAATGTCGTTATTTTAGCTTGCATTTTATTATCATTATACCTGTTTTCCGAATAAACCATTCAAAAATGGTGTTAGTTTATCATTTATGATCGATTAGTACTGGACTATAGTT
>CALVFJ010000003.1 GCA_944326795.1 uncultured Erysipelotrichaceae bacterium | reverse complement strand
GTGGGTCACTACACTTGGCGGTAACTACCTGTGGTTGGTTTATCTCCAACTGAATTAGTGCCATGCCCGGCACACAATAAAAAGATCCGATCAGCTGATCGGATCTTTTATCATGATATATTAGATACTAGTTTTCCATAAACCATGCAGATTGCAGTAAGCATACACAGCAATCACAGGTTCATCACCATAGAATTCAACTGTTGGCACATCATTTGGTTTTAAATATGCAACCCTAAAGCCACTTTTTGTTTCTAAGACGATAAATTCAATATAATGTGCCTCTGTCATCGGATGGATCTCACTGCCCACCGTTACCTTGATGATATTATTTTCCCTAGTTACTACTGGTACATGTTTTTCCTGTGAAGCATCGGTAGTATTTGCTGTTAATTCTTTCATTGGAGATCCGCAGCATACTACTGGAACCTGAGAATCGCTTACCTTTACGATTACATTTTTACAATGTTCACAAATATAAAATTTTAATTCTTTTGACATTATTTAGTCCTCCTGATAATATTATCTTTTAAATATTTTAATAATGCAAGCAAAACGCATCATTCTACGCTCTTTAATGATTCAACCATCGGAATATTGCGTAATTTTTTCTTCATTACCTGATTAACGATCATGGCAAATACTAAGGTTATTACCACGGCATATACATAGCTGATATTATTGATGACCCTACCAAACATGATGTAATCAAGTTCAACGACCACCATGATCGTCAAATGTAAGATCTTGCCTAGGCCTAAACCAACAAAACTACCGATCAAGGTTAACAAGATGTTTTCATTGTAAATATAACGATTTACTTCATGATTATTAAAACCTAAGACCATCAAGGTCGCTATTTCTCTTGTTCTTTCAGAAATATTGACATTAGTTAAATTATATAGCACGACAAAAGCTAAGGCACCTGCGGAAACGATCAATACGACAACTATATAGTCTAGGCTCTTTATCATATCTTCAAAATTATTACGTATAGCTGTGTTGAAAGTCATGGTCTCAACGCCCTCTAGCTTGCTAATTTCTTGTGCAGGAACCGAATCATCATTTTGATATTGCTCGTCAACCTTTACATAAATTGAATTATTCACGGCCCGAATATCATAAGTGTTTTTAAAGGCTGCACTGGTCATATAAACATAATGATTAACATAATTCTCACAGATGCCATCAACCGTAAATGTTCTGGTCATCCCATCAACATTTTCCAATGATACTTGATCTCCAACCTTAATTCCCAATGCATTAGCCATTCTTTCCGTGATGATGATTCCATTTGCACTAAGGCTCAATGGTTCTTTGCTTTCACGTTCATGAAGATCGAAAAAATCTGCAAATGTTTCACTATCGTCAATAACACAGATCGTTACATCGCGATCATCACCATCAAAGGTCAAGGTTCCATTGGCCGTATAGCTTAAAAATGCCTCACTTATCGATGAACTATTCTCGATTTTGGTTACTAGATCTGCTTTTTCGGTATTGGTCATTGAATCATTTATAGATACTACGCCATTATATTTAAATATTTCACCAAATTGCTTGTCTACAATCGTATTGATCGAATCTTTGATACCAAATCCGGCTACGATCAGTGCCGTACAACCAGAAATGCCTACCACGGTCATGATAAAACGTTTTTTATAGCGGAAAATATTACGGAAAGTTACTTTTGAAGTAAAAGATAAATGTTTCCAGATCAAAGGTATTCTTTCTAACATGATCTTCTTACCGATCTTTGGTGCTTTAGGCCGCATTAATTCACTAGGTACTTCAACCAACGACTTATAACAAGAAGCAAACGACGCTACGGTGGTAATCAATACCGACAAAAGCGTAGCAGTAATCATGATATCCCATTGCATTTCAAATTGCATGGCCGAAGGCAATAGATACATCATGTTCCAAGCGGTATAAATGATATATGGAAAAGCAAAGACCCCAACTGCCAAACCAACGATGGATCCTAAAATGCTGGCTATCGCGGCATAGAAGACATATTTAAAAGCAATCTTGCCATTGTTATAACCAAGAGCCTTCAAAGTACCGATCTCGCTTCTTTCTTCATCTACCATCCTGGTCATCGTTGTCAAGCAAACAAGAGCTGCTACAAAGTAGAAAAACACAGGAAAGACCTTGGCGATAGCAGCGATCCTATCACAGGCCCCTTCATAATCAACATAGCTATAATGTGAATTGCGATCTAATACATACCATTTGGCTTCCTCGATCTTATTGATCTCATCCTGAGCCTTTACCAATTCATCGTATGCATCATCTAATTCTTCCTGGCCTTCCGCTTTCTTATTTTCTAATTCGATTTCTCCTTGTGCCAAGTCATAAGTTGCATTTTGTAATTCTTTTTCTGCATTTGCAAATTCTACTTCAGCTTGCGCTTTTTGCGTATTTAATTCATTTTGACCATCTTCCATTTTTTTATTGTAATAATCAATTTGTTCCTTTAAAGCATCTAAGACCTGTCTGCTGGATGATAGTCCTTCATCTATGCTATTAATAGCTTCTTGATATAATTCGACCTGTGAATGATAAGTCTCGTATTCAGCTTGAGATTTAGCCAACTCAATGGATGCTTCATTTAAATCTTGTTCAAGATTTGGATAATTGGTATCAATATCAGTTATAATGCCTTGATTGTCTATAATCGTTTGTTGATTTTCTGCAATCGTTTTCTCTATCTCATCTATTTCAGTTTGTAATTTATTTTTTTCTTCATCAGTAGTTGCTTGCTCCAATGCATTTTTTTTTGCAATCAGCTCAATGTTTAGCATTTCATTAGATGCTTCGGCAGTTGTAATAGCTTGTTGAGCAGTGTTTTTTTTGTCACTTATATCTTTTAATGACAAATACTTGGCGTTTTGCTCATCATAAGCTTGTTTTGCAGTTGCCTCTTGTCCTTGAGCTATTTCTAATTGCTTTTGTGTTTCCTCCCTTTGTTTAAGAACATCAGCACTGCTTTTTTGATATTCTGCATCAAGTTTATCATATTGTTGTTGCAACGTATCTAATTGTTCTTTATACGTATCTATTTGGGTTTGTGCCGTAGTAAATTGAGCTTGGGCAATATCCTTATTCGATTGCAAGGTAACTCTCGCTTCTAAAAGATCCATTTTCCCATCTTCGATCTCTTTTTCTGCTTTCGCTATCTCTTCATTATATGTTTGCAAGCCATCTTCATATTCTTTTTGGTATTTGTCCAATTCTTCTTGAGCTTCTTCTAAGATATCAGCACGACGGATTTCCGAACGATCGATACCTAAATTTTCCAACTGATTGGTTATATCTTCGATATAATCAAAATAACTTTGTGAATAGCTATTATATGCTTTAGCACCCTCAACCGTTAGATATGCTTCGGTATATACTTCCATCGAAAAATCACCGCTAGGAACGTACATATAATAATTAACCGTTCCGCCCCCGATATTCGTTGAACCTTTTTCATATGAAAGATAATATGGGGTATTCATGATGCCAACTACTTCATATGTCGTGGTATTGAAGGTATCTTCAATTGGATCATCATTGCCAGATCTGATCGTGATCTTATCGCCGATTTCAATTGCATCTTCCATCATTTGCGAACTTTCAACGATGCATTCTCCGCTTTTATTAGGTAAACGCCCTTCTAAGATAACGATCTGATTGATATAGTCCTTGCTTTGAGGGTCGACATCATCGATATTTAACGAATGGATCCGAAAAACGCTTTCTTTATCATTTATCGTGGCAATGACATCAGCACTGTATGCGGGCATTACTCCTTCGATACCATCAATATCTTCGAGGCTTTTGATATCATCTTCCGTAAGGCCAAAATTAGAGGCTATCCGATAATCCATCAAATTATATTTATCAAAATATAGATCAACATTATATTTCATGTTAGGCGCACTAGCTAGTACCCCAGAAAAAAACGCTACGCCTACTGCCACGATCGCTAAGATCGAAAAAAATCGTCCTTTGGTCTTACTAATCGTTTTGAAGGCATTTTTTAATAACATGCTGCCCATATATCTACCATTCGATGCTTTCTACATCTTGCGGATGTTCATTGATCTCAATATTAGCGATCTTGCCACTCTTTACATGAATTACCTTATCGCCCATTGGACAAAGTGCCAGATTATGCGTTATGACCACAACGGTCATCTTCCTTTGACGACAAGTATCCTGCAATAGCTTAAGTACTTGTTTACCCGTTTGATAGTCCAAAGCCCCGGTCGGTTCATCACACAGCAATAATTTTGGATTTTTAGCTAAAGCCCTGGCAATTGCTACTCTTTGTTGTTCTCCACCTGATAATTGCGAAGGAAAGTTATTTTTACGGCTTTTTAGACCAACGGCTTCGATGGTTTCATCAATATTCAATGGATCTTTGCAAATTTGCGTAGCAAGCTCAACATTTTCTTTAGCCGTTAAATTTTGAACAAGGTTATAAAACTGAAAAACAAAACCAATATCGTAACGGCGATATGCGCATAGTTCTTTAGCATTCATCTTGCTAACTTCCGTATCATCAACGATGATGGTCCCGCTAGTACAGTTATCCATACCACCAAGAATATTTAAGATCGTACTTTTGCCAGCACCTGATTGACCGGCAATTACGACAAATTCTCCTTTTTCGATCGTAAAATCGACCCCAGATAATGCTTCGATCTCAACTTCTCCCATCTTATAAATTTTCTTAACATTTTCAAACTCAATAAAACTCATGATTTATGCTCCTAATATCTTTATGATCTGTTTTAAATATAACTTAAAATTTTTTGCTAACGCTTCTCTATCTTCAATATAAGTAAAGGCGTAGCTCATACCGCCAATGATCGACGTTGCCATGATGTAATAATAATTATGATCCTGAGGTCCGCTATGCCAATGATAGCTTAGCGTAATCATCAAACCTGCTAGCCAGTCGATGATCCTTTTGTTAACGATCTCATTTTTCATGATGATCTTCATGATGATCGGATTTTCATCATATATCTTTATCAATTCATCTGCCAAATTTTCAATAGCTTCGTTAACATCTTCTACGCTTATCGTACAATCCTGCACATTCAAAAAAGCAATCTTATCGCCGCTGGCATCCTTGATCGCTTGATCGATCTTGACGATGACAGGCTGGATGATACTGCTGATCAAAGCATCTTTGCTTTTATAATACCGATATAAATTTCCAACGGTCATATCGGCTTTTTTAGCAATGTTGCGCATGCTGATCTTTTTGATGCCATTTAAATAAATTTCAGAAATTGCAGCTTCGATGATCTGGTTACGAACATTATCTTTTAAGATCTGAGCCATCTTATTTCACCCTTTTCTTTTATACTAATAATATACACCAGTTCATTTTTGAAATAAAGAAAAAGATCATGCAAAGCATGATCATTATTTTCTTAATCCTAATCTTGAAACTAGATCACGATATCTATTGATATCTTTTTCTTTTAGATAGCTTAAGAAATTCTTACGACGACCAACCATCTTCATCAAACCTCTGGTTGAATGGTAGTCTTTCTTGTGTTCTTTCAAGTGTTCGGTCAAGCGGTTGATCTGTGCTGTTAAAACGGCAACTTGTACTTCAACGCTTCCGGTATCACCTTCAAAACGAGCGTAATCTTTGATGATTTGTGTTTTTTCTGCTTTAGTTAACATTTGTTTTTCCTCCATCTTTCTTGTTAGTCCTTTTGATCCGCGTAACGCGTCTAGAGGTAACGACAAACCCAGATCAAAAGCGTTTATATGTTATCATATCCTATCGTTTAAATCAAGCATCTTTGTTTAACATCATTATTTTTTGATTTATCTATTATTATCGTGATAATCTGCCAGTTATTTTTATATATTTTTGCAGCTATCTGTTAAAATATCTATATTGAAAAAGGAGCGATGAATATGAAGATAGGATTTATAGGTACCGGCGTCATGGGCAGCGGTATGGTCAGAAATCTATTAAAAAATGGCCATGCCGTTAACGTATATAACCGTACGTCGCAAAAAGCGTTGGCATTAGTTAAAGATGGGGCAAACTTTACCTCAACGATCGAAGCATGTATCAAAGATGTAGATACTGTTATCACGATGGTTGGCATGCCTGATGATGTCAAAGAGGTATATGATGTAATCTTTGAAAATTTTGATGGAAAGATAGCAATCGATATGACCACTAGTTCCCCTTCCTTAGCCAAACAATTATTTATCCAAGGACAAGCAAAAGGCATTTCTGTGCTGGATGCTCCAGTATCTGGCGGTGATAGCGGAGCAAAAAATGGGACGCTTTCTATCATGGTTGGCGGTGAAAAAAAGGCCTTTGAGCAAGCATTGCCGATCTTTGAGGCAATGGGCAAGACAATTAGCTATATCGGTACAGCTGGGAGCGGTCAACATTGCAAGATGGCCAATCAAATTGCAATTGCCGGTTGTGTTGCTGGCGTGAACGAAGCATTAAACTATAGCAAAACGATGGGCTTGGATATGCAAACAGTTTTTGATGCGATCAGCATGGGCGCTGCGGGCAGTTGGCAAATGACCAATAATGGTCAAAAAATGATCAACGACGATTTTGCCCCTGGTTTTTTCATCAAACATTTTATCAAAGATATGAAACTTGCGATTGACGAAGCAGATAAAAACAATTTAGATCTTACCATCTTAAAAGATGTTTTATCAGCATATGAAAAGGTCGCCGCAAGATATGGCGGTGATCTAGGTACTCAAGCTATATATAAATTATACGACTAAAGAAAATACGTTAGGATCGTATTTAATAATGGAAAACCTTCTTTGGTACAGCGAAGATAATTGCCTTCCTGTTTAAGAAGGTTTTTTTCTTTTAGCTGATCAATAACATCATGATAATGATCAAAAATATCGACATCATATCGTTCTTTAAAAGCTGTGGCATCAATTCCATCGATCAGCCGCAGATTCATCATGATATGTTCGAACATCTCTTCTTCTTTATCTTTAAAGCAAATAAAATCTTGTTTTAAAGGGTCTTGGATATAAGCCTTTACATCCTTTACATTATCATATAAGCGATGATCTAGCTTGCCACTGGCTCCAGGACCGATACCATAAAAATCATCAAAATGCCAATAATGTAGATTATGCAAGCTTTGATAGCCTTCTTTAGCAAAATTACTGATCTCATATTGTTTAAAGCCAGCAGCTTCAAGTTTCGCAATGGCTTGCAAATACATATCCGCCTCGGTTTCATCATCTTGAGGCTTAAACCCTTGACGACCAAAAAAAGTATTTTCTTCAATAGTTAAAGCATAGATCGATACATGCTTGATCGGCAATGATACGGTTAAATCAATATCCCGCATAAAATCTGCAGTTGTTTGAAAAGGCAAAGAATATAATAGATCAACCGATATGTTATCAATACCTACTGCTATAAATGAGTAGATACATTCTTTTACATCTTCAAAAGATGCTTTCCGATTTAGTAGTTTTAGCATATTACCATCAGTAGCTTCTAAACCAATGCTTACGCGATTGATGCCATATTTTTTTAAAAGCTGATATTTTGATTCATCCATTGCTTCTGCGTTGATTTCGATCGTATATTCTTTAACATGTTGGCTATATGGTCTAAGCAATTGTAATAGTAGCTCTAACTGATCGGCATCTAAGCAATTTGGAGTTCCTCCCCCAAGATAAATGGTATCGATCTTGGCAGCTTCGATATTAGTTTGTTTTAATTGCTTAGCTAAAGCTGATAGCCATGCATCAACAACTTGCTTGTTATATCCTACATGGCAAAAATCACAATAAAAGCAAATGCTTCGGCAAAATGGCACATGAACATAAAGGGCTTGGCTCATTGCTATTTACCGTTGTCATCATCCATTGACAATACCGCCATGAATGCTTCCTGCGGAGTATTTCTTTTATTTACCAACATATGATCACCTTTTTTATTTACCTTTTTTAATAATATATCACATAAAAAAAAGCCTATCAAGTTGATAGGCTTTATCTATATGGATCAATCTTTGTACGTATAAATTCATCGAATTCAGCTTGAGTCATTCCAATAACACTATCTGAAACACCCAATTCACTTAAACTACCTGATTTCTTTAACTGGTTATATATTCCTTGATCTTCTAAGTAATCTCTAATCAAAGCAGATTTTGAATTACTAATTGATTTACCATCTTTTTTCACAGACTCTATATCATCAATATGATCAACAATTTTAGCAGCTGTATCTGTAGATACATAGTTATCTAATATATCTATCTTTTTAATTCCGTTAGCATTATAGCTAGTTGGATTATCCATTTCTAACATTTTTAATTGAGATTGGAACTCACTATCGCTCATCTCAACTACAGTTTTATTCAAGCCCCAGCTCTGTAAAGTATCGGTATCTGCACCTTTAACAATATCATTATATAATCCCTGTTCTTCTAAATATTGTCTAACGTAAGATGCCTTAGAATTATCTACACCAGAAATACCTTTTATTGTTGAAATATGTCTCATTGCTTCATATACGTCTGTTAATTCGTGTTTTTCAGCTAACTTTTCTACTGCAGCTGTTTTCTTTTCACTTAATGCAGAATAACTATTATCAAGATATTCTTTTCCTGCATCTGTTGCATAGGTTCCAAACATAACGCCCTTTATATTATCTGATAAATCATCATCAATAACATATTTAAGTTGCCCTTTATCATTGTAAGCTCCTTCTTTTTTGCTTATTTGTAGTCCTCTACTTGTTGAAAAATCTACTCTTGGTATTATTCCTTTGTCTTCAAGATATTTGTACGCTCTATCAAACTGTTTACCACCACCAGGGAATAAATTTGAAGCAAACTTAGTATAATCAATATTATTTCCATTAGCTAAATCAATAAATGGTTCAAAAAAATCACCTATTAAATTAACTTGGCCATATCTTGTAGGATCAGCTTCTCCAAATAGCTTTTCTGTGTCATAGCTTTCTGCAAGATAAGGAGTAATCGCATTAGCGTATGGGACATTTGACAATATTTCACCAGCAACACGACCAACTGGATTACCTTTTTCCTCTTCATCATCACCAAACGCCATCTTAAAGGCATCCATCAACGCATCTACTAAGTCTATTCCATATCTAGCTCCCATAATATTTTCAGCAATAGAATTCATCAAATATGTTGTAGCAAACATAGAGGCAAGCGCACTAAATTGTTTTTTGCTAACTAAATCTTTCGTCAAATTCCACGTATTATTTACTTCTACTTGAAATGGTGTAACTAATTTAACTATTTTTGACTTTTGCAATAATGGAACTTCTCCAATACCTCTACCAGCAATTGCTCTTCTGGTAAGATCATCTGCATATTCAATAGGATTATTTTTATTTAATCTTTTTCCTTGCTCATATGCACTGAACCATGTAATTTCAGCAATAGTTTGATCACCAACAGACATCATAAGATCAGCAAAGTTTTTTATATACCTGAAGTTTGAATAATTAAATTGTCTGTCAATTTGATCTATATATCTTTGAGTAATAAATGCACTTTGCTGAATAGGACTACTTAAATAATCACCTTTGAATTTACTTTGGATATAACCAACATAATCTTTAATGCCTTTACTAATATCTAAATTTGTTTTTACTGCCCCACCTTTTTGTGTCAGTAAAGCAACTGAGTTCGGTGCATTAAAGAATTGAGCAATCGCTGATCTAAAATTACCATACACAGCGTTTTTCTTAACCATGTTATTCATCAAATCAATAGTTTTAATAGTTCTTCTTCCAAATGTTCTTTGGAAAGGTCTATCCCAATAATTTGTTTTACCAGCAATATCATTAGTATATTCATTTAAGAATTCAATATAATTTCCATTATTTATTTGTTCTTCATTTGAATATTTTACCAAAGCTTTATTAAAATCTCTTAGTTCATTGATTACTGGATCAAATGCAATTGCATTTTCAGCTTCATCAATATATTTTAACAAACCACCTATAGCATCTTCTTTATATTCTCCAAAGTTATTCCTTTCTTGCATCCAAGACTGCCATTTAGCTTTTGGTTTAGTAAACTCAGAAATTCCTGATAATTCATTATTTATTTTAATTTCTCGATTTTTAAAGATATCGAATAGCCTGCTACTTTCATTAAAATGATGATAATAGTTCTCTCTTAGATTTAATCTCTTATTTTTTCGTACTTCTTGATCAATATTGTTATATCGATTTGAAGCAGCTCTAATATCAGCCTTAACTTTATTTATTTGTGCTAATAGCATTGGTGTTTTATCTGCAGAAGTTTCCAACTTTTCTAGAGTTTTTCGTAGTGAATTAATTTCTAGCATAGTTTTATCTTTTTCTTTGATTGCCTCTTCATTTAGTGATTTTTCACTATAGATACCCTCTAGCATTTTATTCATTCGTTTAGCATAGTCATCATAAATTTTTCGGATTTCTTTATCTGCAGCAATAATATTTTTCTGCATTTGAACATCAGGAATATCTTTCTTCAAATCTTCTAAACCATATTTCTCGATATTAACTATATTAGTTGTTTGTTCTTTACCACCAATATTAATTTTTTCCTTTGTTCTTTTCTGATAAAATCCTTCGCCAAATCTTTGAAGTGCTGCACTCTCTTTGCTACCCGGCTTAATTCCGTATTTTTCAACTATATCATGTAACTTTTTAAAGTTTTCAGTTTTGCCATCTGCATATTGTTTTCCTGCATCAAAAACCAGTTTTTCTGTATGATCATATAGATACTTTCTAATGTTTTTATCCTTGTTTGCAACCACATCATTAACTTGTGAGATAGTTTTATTATAGCTCTTATAGTCTTTCATTATAGAAACATAAGGACGCATATCACTATATTTATTTCCTACTGAATCAATATAAGAATCTATATTCTTTTTGAAGTCTTCAAAATCTTCAGCAAGTGCTTCACTGTTTGCTAAAATATCTGTATTTGTCTTACTATTGAATTTTCCTCTTTCATCAGCTAATTTACGTACATATTTATCATAGTTTGATTTCTCACTACGATAAATTACTTCATACTGATAATCATCTAATAATTGGTTAACTTCATCTTGAATATATTTTTTAAATTCATCAGTAGTATCTACCTTCTCATATCCTGGCTTTGTTTCCTCAGCTAAATTCATGATAGCTTGTAATTGGTCTTCCAAATTGACAGCTTCTGGAAGTCTTCCTGGCAGTAGTTCGCTTAGTTCTTGATATACTTTATCTAAATAGAAATTATTTTGATCATATCCTTCATTAAAGTTAATACCTATATCATTAGCTTTTTTAGATTTATTAGTATAACCATAATTATTCAGTATACGCAAAGCATTTGATTTTTGGCTTTGATCAATATTAATTCCGCCTACCTTATCAAAATAATTTACTAACTCATTATAAGTATCATCAGGATCTTCAATCAAACGATAGTTCTCATTAATTAATTCATTGATCAGCTCTTGTCTAGTGTCTTTGCTAATAGATCCAGTTCTAAGCGTTTCATCTGCAGCATAATTCAAAAAATCATCAATTTGAGATCCACGGTATTCATCCTGGACCGTACCAACTATTTTCTTTTTATAATTGGATTCTAAAGCATTATATCCAGCAACTTTAGCTTTCAATTCTTTACTACTGTCTAATCTATTTAATGATGTACCAAAGCTGTATTTATGTCCTTCTAAATCATATGGTGTGCTTAAGTATTTTTCATTTAGCCTATAGTAAACATCCAGTGGAAGATCGTTTTTATATTCTAAAATATCATTGACATCTCGCAAAAAATCGTTTACACTTTCCATTGAGGAAGCTCCAACCCCGGAGAAAGAGCTGTTTGCTCTGGCCGGTCGGCGTGAGCTTCCTTTTCTTGTACTTAAAGAATATAGCCGAAAATTATCTATATTATTTAGCTCATTATTAACAACAACAAATCTAGCAACATATGGATTTCCATCTTGATAGTATTTGGAGAAATAAATATTAGATGTTTTACCATCTCTATAAACTTCATTTATTTTGATAGCATCTTGTAATAATTCTCCTGCATTTACTATAACATTTAGCCTTCTATTTGATAACTTGTCATTATATTTTCTATGTAATAACCCTGTTTTATTTACTCTGATCTTATCGCCATTATTATATACAAAATATGAATTACCATCTTTGAAATCTATTGCACCATTTTGAATGGCACGTTCCTTGCTTAATCTTAAAACATCAGACCTTTGTAGTGATGTTAAATCTAACGAAGAATATTGAGGAACTTTAATATCATTCAATTTAATCAAATTATCATACTTATAATAATCTGGATTTTTGCTATCAGTTATAACATCCACATTAGTTCCTAAACTTAATTTAGTATTTCCTGATGCGTTCGTTTGAGCGCTTTTTTTATTTGCCTGGTCAATTGCTTCTCGATATAATCTCTCTGCCTTTAATAACATTGCTTTCTCCGTAGATCCAGGAGCAAAGCTATATACCTTTTCTTTGATCCAATTCCAAATTTTTTGCGCAACATTGATATTAATATTTGCTATATCATCAATTGTATTTTTATCCTGGAATATTCCATCTTGAGTAAATATAGAAACCATCTCACTATCAATATCAGCCTCATTTACTAGATCAACACCACTATTTAGATAATTTTGCCGAATATTATTCCTAACGCTATCCACGTCAACGTTACGTAGTTTCATTAGCTGAAGAACTGTATCTTTGAATTCATTATATGAATCTGTGGTTTCCAAATGATGAGTCAATTCATGTTTATACACCTGTTGCACAGGATTAACCGTATCCTTTGAGATATAAATTACTCCATCTTTATAAGCACCTTCTGCTCCATGATCCAGTTGATCAACAAATTCAACTTGCACGCCTAACGCATTAGAAACTTCACTAACCCTATTTGCGGTTTCAGTGTCTACTTTGTAAAGTTTAGCACTGTTTTTGATCTTCTCACTATTAACACGCTGAGCTTCCATTTTGATCATATCATTATCTGATTTTAAGCCTTCAGCAATGTTTTCATTGATTGTGCTTTGTTGTTGATCAACAGTAGCTTGAGCAACTTGTTCATTAATACCTTCATTTAATGGCACTTCTTCTGCCGTTTCAATATTTGGCTCTTTTAAAGCTGTTTCAGCGATATTCTCTTGCACTGGATTAACTACATTATTCGTTTGTAAAGTAGCGTTTTGCTTAGTTTCTTGTTGCACTGGCGTTCTATTTTTTTCTAAGAACTCCTTATTAATAACTGGCTTTGGTTCTATACCATTAACAATATACGAAGGTGTATTCAAGACTCCTGCAGTAACACCACCAACAGCTCCACTATATAAAGCTTCCGGCTGCACATTAGCTAATCTTTCAAGAATATTTTCATTGCCTTCATATTCTTTATATATATCCGGTGTAAATTCTCCGGCAACTCCAGAAATATACTCTTCTAAACCTTCGCCAAGCATATCAGCGCCTACTTTTGCACCTTTACGCAAGTAATTATTAGATATTTTAGATATGCCAGAATCAATAATATCATCTAAGGCACCTTTACCAAAGAAATCTAAACCACCAGTTAGCTTTTCAGTTCCGGCTTCAATTCCAGCGTTAGCTAAACCGTATAAAATTGCCTTGTTTTCTTCAGCTCCGTCATTAATTGCTTCATTATATCCACTACCGAATGATTGTGCGATAAGTGATGCCATTGATGCCGTAGGGCCAGCTGCCAAAGATGTTGCAATTTGTGGAACCATGCCACCAACACCACTTGAAACATTGCCTGCAAATTTAATGATATCGTTATCAGTTACATATTTATCATCTTGGAATGCATTAGCAAATTCAAATGCATTATCACTATATTTATTTAGTGCCTTTTGAATTGAATCTTTAAAACTAATATCTAATTCGTTCTTTGGATCAGCTAGATCAATAGCAGCATTTACTGCCTTTTCAGCTCCAGAAACAATTGGATTGTTAAATAGTATTCCATCAATAATTGGACTATCTAAACCAACATCTATTCCTTTTGCCATTCCGCCAAACATATTACCAGACGAATTTGTGAATGCTTGCATTGCTTCTTGTCCTAGATATCCTAATAGTGATCCAACATCATTCACTTCTTCTTGCTGAATAGGTTCTTTATATCCAAATAAACTTTGATCAACAACATCTTGAAATCCTTGATTTTGCATTAATTTATTAGGATTAGGAAGATAGGATTGAAACCTATCTTCCTCTAAACTTTTCATTAGCATATCATACGGATTGTTAACATCATATTCTTTTTCTTTATATGGTACGTATGATGTCTTTTTATTTTTATCATATTTTTGCATGATTTTTGCCATAATATTCTCCTTACTACAGCTGATTAACTAGTTTTGTATATTCTGATAAATCAATTTGGCCTAAATTCAGCATTTGATTTAATAAATTTCTCCTTTGTATATAACTGTAATTTGCATTATCTAAAAGCTTACTGTTATCATAGTTTTCTAATGTTTCACTTTGTTGTTGAGCTAACTGTTGTGCATCATTATTACTAAAAGCATTTGTTCCAGCTTTAATACTATTTTTTGCATTAGCATAGCTAGTAGATGTACCAGGATTATATGAATAAGATCCACTAAATGCACCTGAGCTAAGCAGTTTATTCAAAATTGTTTCAACATCATCCATCATAGAAGCTTCTAATTGCGCTTTTTGTGCATCTGCATTTGCAAGAATTTCATTAATTGCAGCTTGAATGCTATTCTTTTCGTGAGCTTCCTCAGTATTGATCTTATTAATTTGATTTCCGTAATTATTTTGCAGCGTCAAAGTTTCTTGTCTTCCTGCACCGGAATCCAAAGCTCCTCGGTTTGCTAAAGCTTCTCTTAGGGATTTTTGTGCTTTATACCTTTCAACTTCCGATTGATTTCTTAACGATTGATAATCATCTGCAATTTGAGATAATTGATTATTATATCTCTGTATACCTGCTTGAGCTTGTGCATCAATAGCAGCTTTAGCTGCATTCAATTTTTGAGCCCTCGCTGCTTCCAATGCTGCTAAATAATCATTGTAATAATTATTACCGCCTGAAATACTATTGGAAGAACCATAGTAACTATTATTATTGTTATTTTTTCTTGAATTTAAATAATCATTGTAACTATTATAGTATTTAATAGATCCATTCTCCCTAACTGGAAAACGTGATCCGCCTCCACCAGCATAATCTTGTCTTTGAATAGCCATATTTTACCTTCTTTCTAACAAGCAATTTTCAACGCTTGAATTTCTTTATCCATTTGTGTGATAACACCATTACCACCTAAATTCTTGTAAGCTGAATACATATTGTTCCAATTTTCTAATGCATAAGAAGGAATTTCTTTTAAGTTTGCATATCGATCATGATATTCAATAAGTTTTACTTTAAGTAAGCATTGAACGCCATTTGTTGTTGCACTTTTTTCTTTGCGATCTTCTTTTAAAAGCCAAACAATATATCCAAAAAAAGCAGTACTAAAAGCTGTAAGTACTGCTTGCGTGCCGACAATTAATAATTCATCCATGGATTACTCCTTAGGTTCTAGCTGTTCCATCTTTTCAAATACCCGCGTAACAAATTGATGCAGTCCTGTACTAGCTAATCCACTCACTAACCCCATAGCAATAATTTCTAGTGTAATAGGTTGCTTAGTTGTTAATGCATTGATAACGGCCAAAGCTAACCCTAGTACCGTTACTACGGCGGGAATATAATTATTAGCTAATGGAGTACATGTTTTCCATACATAACCTACGACAACACAAATCGCAACGATCACAACTGATATATATTGATTGATAATTTCCATTTTCTATTCCTCTCCTTCTTCAATTTCGATAGTTCCATTTAAAATACCGATAGCGCTATTAATTCGATTGTGCAGCTCCTCGTTCATCTTGATCAGCTCAGCGTTTTCAGCTTTTAACTTTTCAATTTCTTCTTGATAAGAATCATCTGGTTCTTCTGGATCAGGATTTACATCAATGTCTTTTTCTTTTGCAAACAGCAATAAACCATTTTTAACAGTAGAACTATTTTCATTGATATATTCACCATTAACCCTTGCAAATACACTTTTACCGCCATCAAAACAAACTGCATTGATCATTGTTGAGCTGACAGAAACAACTAGATCATATAACTGATCTCCAGTTAATCCACCGACACCATCAGCTGCATCAAAACTGATTAAATAATAGTTTTCATCATCCTCGGCCCAAATAGTTCTTCCAGCTCTAACAGTAAAGCATTGACCACGGTTATCTTCACTGCCGGCATTATTTAATCGACCGTCTTTCATAATGCCAAACGCAGCTGTAACAGCTCCATATAAATCGTTTCTTGCTTGTAGATTCTTCTGAAGATCGAACACAATACCGCCATCATATGGAAATCCCATTGCCATACATTCAGTAAACTTACTTACGCACGATAAACCATATTCCTGATTAATAATACCTTTGCTGTTCTCAATGCCTTCAGCAAATGCTTTATTATCATAGAAATAAAAAGTGCTGCCATTACTAGCAAACACTTCTTTATATCCTTTATTAATTAAATCTTTATCAGTAAATCCATCTGATGTCGTATGATCATAAGCTGTGCCATACTTATTGCCATCTACTGATCCTCTTATGTCATAATCATATTTATTGATCTTGCCAACTTTTACATTTATTCCTTTGTAAATCATACTATAGCTTTCTGCATATCCAGTAGATGGTTTTGGCTGTTCCTGATCAGCATCTTCCACATCTGTATATTGCCAAATGTAGTTCTTTGCTACTGTACTAATTCCATCTAATTTTTCTACACCATATGGCAAGAAAAACATATCCGTAATTGGACATTCATATCCAGTAACATGTGGATAATATGTATTGTATGTTTTACCTTCATAAGTATACGTATCATTTGATCTGTAATAAGGAGACGGATTGCCGTCATGGCGACCGATACCTTGCTCCATATGTATATGATTTCCCATATCAACATCATAAGCATTTTTATTTCCTTCGGTATAACATGGATCGCCTTGTTTAAATGTTTTTCCAATTTCAATACCTAGTATGTCAAAGTCCTTATCCAGCATATGACTACATAAAAACCAGCATTCATTATATCCTGCTGGCACCTGAACTACTCCAATACTTTCAAATAAAACAGTGTTGTCAGCTCGTGAGATTGCTTTAACAACACAATCATATGGAGCTAATAAATCAACCCTATCCCAAGATCCTCTACCATTAAAATCATTAGCTCCATTTAAATTAGCATGACTAGTAACGTTCTGACCGTTACTAATCCCTGAGATGAGATCATTTCCTAAATAATCTCTAAACTTTAATATTGCTTTTTGCATTATATAATTTACCTCATTAAACTTTCAAATTCATTCCATATAAGGCAATAGGTACTAAATATGAACTAACAGGCATTCCATCACCAGTTGTCGCTGATAATATCAAGCCATTACTATAAAATAACTTACGCCATACATAATCAATATAACTTGCATTAATAGAACAATATAGTCTAATATTCGCATAAGGATAAGGAGTTGTCATTTTCTTTATCTCTTCAACATTTAAGATCATTGAATAATCTTTTCTTTGATTTAAATCGTAAGTATATACTAATTCAACATGAGTATATTTAGATAAAGTATCAGCACTTGCCAGTGTAACCTGCCCCTTAGCATTTCCTGCTAGATTATCATATATTAATTCCTTTTCAAGTTTCGCTATTCCCGAATATTGTCTAAAAATATTAGCCATTATTGATCACTCCTTTCTTTTGAAAAAAGTGATCGAAAAATTTTATTAAGAGCTCTATGACCCCCCCCCGAATATTTTTCCTTTAATGCCATAAATCTCTTGTGGAATCATAGCGCCAGTATTTG
Organism: uncultured Erysipelotrichaceae bacterium; assembly: GCA_944326795.1. Classification (GTDB taxonomy): domain Bacteria; phylum Bacillota_I; class Bacilli_A; order Erysipelotrichales; family Erysipelotrichaceae; genus JALEVB01. The sequence goes on along the minus strand of CALVFJ010000003.1, from coordinate 80,512 downwards.
CATTTAAGCCACTGCTTGATCCTCGATATCCACCATCACATGTCAATCTAGTTCCATCCTCATTTGTATTATAACCTCTAGCATTTAATGCACTTCTATTTGTTTCATCAGCATATGCTGCAACTGTTTGAATTTCAGTAGATTTTTTAATTATATGATTTTGATAATAATCAGCTCCATCTTTAAAAGATTTTGAACGGATTTCAAAATAATCATAATTACTTATATCAAAATTAAATGTAGTTGCACTTAACGCAGAGTTAGGAGACGGATTTGTCCATATTTTTTCTTTTTTAACACCTGTCATTAATGAATGAAATATATTAACCATTATTTATCACCTCTAAAGATTACTCTTATATTTATAGGAATAGTTGGTACTTCTCCTGTGCATATAAACTTTGTTTGACCAGTAGTTTGACCGTTTTCTACATCCTGAAATGCAGCTGCATTGAACGCATCTATCATTGCTTTATTTTCTTCGCTATAGGCAACTGGTAATATCTCTTGATTACTTGTTTCGGTAATTAGATCATCACTCAGTGTATACACACCTTCTACAAATTCACTTGGTTGAATAGTGATGGTTTTTGTAGTGCTTTGTACTTGCTTATTAATATTTGTTATTGAAGACTGAAAAGAATTCAAAACATTATTTAGATCAGTTTGATCAGACAAAACACCAACTACTTTTCCCCACGATACTTCAATATCTGCAAATTCTGTATCATAATCAGCTGTACTCCTTTTTCTTAAAAACTGACCTTCTGCTCCACCTTTTGGTACACCAATACCTGCTTCTCCCGGATCACCTGGATCACCTTTTTCTCCTGGTGGACCAATAATAGGTCCAATATCGCTCCAGTCATTTTTATTAATGTCCCAAACATATACAACATTATCTCCATCTGTTCCTACAGAATAAGCATCTCCTTCTTCTCCAGATGGATGTGCAGCTCTTAGATCTATTATAGAATTATAATGACCCATCACAACAAAGCTCTTTCCATCTGATCCATCTTTCCCTGGATCTCCTTTTTCGCCTTTTTGAGCAACAATTACTGTATATTCTCCATCATCAGTAAGCGTTGCTTGTTTGATCATTATTTTCTTTCTAACTGGCATTTGAGATCCTACGCCATTATATATAACAACACCATTGCTTGTACTAAACCATTCTTGACCATTTTGAGAATACTCGATAGATTTATCATCAGCAATTCTTATATATTTAAAATTAGTAGAAAACAATTTAAGTTGTGCTAATGCCAAAATTTGCTCATAAACATTAGCTGCTGGTAAACCATCAACTATTAACGACTCAATCACTTCACTTCCAATTTCTTTTGCACCACTAGTGCCATTTAGTAATGCTACCAAGCCATTGATGAAATCTCTTGTTTGTGAATGTAATTCTTGAATTTGTTCACGTGTATCTGCTTCACTTGGCGGATTAGGAAATTCTGCGGTATTTAAATATCCATCAGTTGGGTTAAATTGAAATTCTTTCATATTGCTCCTTTCTATTTAACAGCTTTAACAAGCTGATATAACATTTGTAAATTACTAAAGCTCATATCTTTATCTAACTGATCATTGCTAAAAAGCATACCAAACATTTGAACTTTCTTTATGGAGCATTTTCTACTAAACGTGTTTGCATAAGTAACAAATTGCCACCCCCACGTATTCCATGCAAATTCTTCCCATAATCTTGTATAGATCTGTATATCTTCAAGTTCATCTTCACCATCAGGATTTTCTTCAGTAATATACTTAATTTTTGTTAATGAAGGTGTATCTCCACGCACCTGAACAAACATTCTTTTTATTGTTTTAAGCATATCAGGTGCATCAAAATCAAACATAGGAGTCTGATAATATGCTGGTATCGCTTGTCCAAAATCATCTAAATTATTACCTAATTTGTTCAATTTATTATCCTTTATATAAAGAATATTTTGAGAAAAAGTAATATAGTCATCAACATATACATTATCCCAATAGAACCAAGATAAGCCCTTAGCAGTTTGATCAGGATATTTTGTATCAGTAGAATATGGAGTCAATTGATAATCCCAGGCATATACATGTCCGTTAATGCACAACATATATTTGCCATCATAGTTTATAGCTATCGCATCTTTTAAACCTTGTTCTTGTAATAATCCTGTCTGTCTAGTTCCACCGTTGATATTTCTTGATATCTTCTGAACATTTCGCTCATCTTTAATTACTGTTTGGACCAATAAGCAGACTCCGAAATCAGTAGATGCCCATATTAATTTATTATCAACATATGAAATACTTTTTGGAATATCACACCCAAATCCTGTAGATAATATTGCGCTAGAAAATAAAGCTTTGGAAAAGCCATCTTCATCTTCGGTAAAATAATATCCAACTCCGTATATCTCACTTGGTTTAAAAACAACCATAGTATCGTATTGAATACCAAAACCAGTTATATCTTCTTCACCATTTCCACAAGTAGCATAATTAAGCTCAGGAAAATATGTAGCATCAAACACATCACTATAATAATAAATTGCATTTCCTGCACCTGCTAAAAATAAACGTGAATTATTTTGGCCACCATAACTGCACCAATATCTATTATTCATAATCGAATCAATATATTCTTGTTCTGTCTTGTGTGCTGTTATCACTACATTATTTGTCCCTTTTGCCGGAGCTGTAGTAAATGTTACTTTGCCCGCAGCATAATCAACAGTAAATGACGTAGTTTCTTTCCCATCAACTTCACATAACACCTCAGAGCCATCATCTAGTTCTTGATCGGTTAAAACATATACTTTAGTTGTACCATCTCCATGGAATGTATTTTTAAATGCTGTTCCTAATCTGTTGTAATCTTCAATAAGATCAGAGTATGTTCCATCTGGTTTTCTATTGATGCAAACATCAGGAGCATAAGGCTCAACTTCTTTGCATTCTTCATTATCATATTGGATATATTTATTACCCAAATAATAAATCATCCTATTAAAGTTTATGAACATTCCTTTTTTTGCCTCAAGCCCTGTGAATAACTCCTCTGTGCTATCGTCTTCAACATTGTATTTAATCAACTTAGTATCTATATGCAAAATGATGTTTCCCATATATTTACCTATAGCTAGTATATTTGAATCAAACACCTTCTTTGTTGATTGACCATATCTTTTTCCAAATACTCCGTTTTTTAACATCATGTTAAGCATGTGTGGAGATTGGTTTTCACTAAGCTGATACTCAAGATCTTGGATATTTAATCCACCAGAACCAGGAGAAGGAATTGCTAATGTCTTATATGAAGGAGCACTATATGTCTTCTGTTGTATCATAATTGTTCTCACTTTCAATTGGAACAAATCTAATATATCTACTTTGTGCATTCATATAGAACGTATTAAATATATTGAACTTAGATAAATCATCATCTATAAAGAATTTTGATGCTAATCCATTTGATAGAACTTCCCTACATATCTCTTCTTCAAATTCTAATTCATCATTATCGCTAGAAATAAATGGTACTTCTTTTAAAGGCTCTTTTCCTTTAAATGCACGCAAATTATTATTTAGATCATAATTTTCAGCAAGCAGGACATTTATATTGCCCTTATAATAACCATCATAGTCTTTTGATGTTTTCTTCTCAAACATTAAACTTTTGGTTAATTCATATAACTCTTTAACTGTCATAATTAACCTCTTTCTATGCAAAAAGGGCTAATATTTAGCCCTTTATTCACTTGTTACAACTTTGAATACGCCACCTTTTTTAGATTCAACAATGAACGCATCACCATAATCACGGCCTTCAATTACCCATCCATCAATACCTTGAACATTATTACGAATGTATAATGAATGCAATTTACGTGGAGCAATTACTGAATCTTTATGAGTAAATAGCATTGTTGTCTGAGCTGGCAAATAACTGTCTGGAATTTCTTTGATCAAGAATCCTGCACAAGATCCTACTACACCTTTACTTAATAATTCTTTAGCTAATTTCTCTACACTAATAAAGTTAGGATTTTTCAGCAATAATGCATAAGAGCTAGCTCCCAAATAACAAGTACAAGTTGAAGGATCCACATTGATATTTGCATTTGTAAATGCCGTTCTAGCTTCTACGATTGCATCATATACTGTATCTTTATCTAAGGTAGCATGTACTGATTTGTTTGTAGTTCCGGTAGCCCAAGTTTCAATCGAGTATTTATCCCAGAATGGAACAACTTTTTCTTTGATTTGTGCTTTTGAAACTTTACCAGCTTCTTTAGCCATAACTTGATCTTCATAGTTACCACGATCGATAGTAATTGAATATGACTTATCTTTTGTTAACGTCAATTCTTGTTTGGTGTCTTGCGCTTCAGTAGGAGTACCAAATCGATTTTCACCAGTTCTGTTATAATCATTCAATTCTTGAGTAACAACGGTTAACAAAACAATTGTTTTTGCACCGATCCAATCGTATGCTTCACTAGTTCTACCAGCAATAACTGATTCCCTAGTAAATGGTTGAGACAATTCTTTTCTATATTTTGTAGCTAAATTTACTGCCATTTCTTATTTCCTCTACTTTCCTAAAAAGCCCTGAAGGAATGGATCGTTGATTTCTTGCGGCGTATCCACAGCAATATTGCCAACGCTCTTTTTAGCATTTTGAGTGTTTTTATCAAATGCAACTAATTTATTTTTTAATAATCTATTTTCATATATAGAATATGCTTGTACCAAATTAGTTCCATTCTGCATCATTTGAATTACTTCCGCTGGCAAATGCTCTAGATCCACTTCAGGATAATTCTGCTGCATATATCGAATGTCATTAATCAACTGCTGCTGAGTTGCTTCATGCATCTGTTGCTGTCTTGCCATCTCTTGTTCTTTTAGCTTGTTAACATTTTCCATATAAACTCTTTGAGCATAATCTAAAAGCAACTTATCATCAGTACTTGGATATTGTTCTTTTAACTTAGCTGCAAGCTTATTAATTTCATTGGTTTGCTGAAATGTATTAAGCTGCTTCAAATAGTTTTCAGGAGTTGTTCCAGCTCTAGATGCCATCTCATTTAACATCACTAATGCAGGATCGTTTGCAAGCTGTTGATTACGTTGAAGAAGCTTGTCATAGTTTCTTCCTTTTTGTGCTAATTCAATAGCTTGTTCACGCGTTAGTGCTTCTTCAACGCCGTTGTATGTAATATGCATGAATGGATCACTGGTTTGTTCACCTTCAGGATTTACACCACCTTTGTTTTCTTCACCTTCGGCTAGACTAGTTTCCTCATCTATTTCTGCTTGGATTTCATCAATACTGAAATCGTCATCAGTTGTGGTAGTATTTTGAATTTCTTGGTTTAGATTTTCTTCCATACTTTTTCCTTTCTTGTGCGTTGGTATACCGCAATAAAGCCATTGGTTTATGGCTAATAAAAAGCACATCCATCCGGATGCGCTATTTACTCATATTTAATTGTTCAAGTACTTCTGGCGGTGCATATTGCTGTAGCAATTGCATCATGCTATTTAGCTGATCAGCTTGCTGTTGTTGCTCTTTCAAACTGTCGATCAGCTTTTGCTTGCCGGATAAATACTTATCAGGAACACTCTCTAGATAATCAATTGGGTTAGTTATAATATTCTTTGCAAAAAGATTATCCATTGTTTGTATGTTCATCAATTCGCTCCAATAACTACTTTCCCCTACAGATACATTTACTGAATTTTGTAAAGTTGTAAGCAAACTAAAATCAATATCTATATTAGTCACTGGAACCATCATATTTGTATTAGGATCTAATTGAGATAACCCTAGTTTCTCTGACTCTTCAGCGTTAATTTTCACTGTTCTAGTTCCATAATCGCAAGACATGATATCCATGATTATCCTTACACTATCCTCAACAAATTCATAAAAAGCTAATTTTTGCAATTGAAGAGGAACCGCTGATGCCTGTTGTACTGCAATTATCGCCGAGGTATTATCTGGTTTAACATTTCCCAGTGCAGCGTCATTGGCACCGAGGAACTCTTTTGTATATGCGATCGTATCACTAATCAATTGAATGACTTGATTAGAAAAATCAGGAGCTTTTGATGCATCCATAAACTTCCCTAACAAATCAAGATTAGCAACATTGAAACCTTTCAAAGAATTAGCTGATTTCCCAAAACGTGCAACATCATATAAAACTCTTGGAAAGCCATTATTTGTAACATAAACCATACACATAGCAAACAATTTATTTATAAATACTTGGTTTGGAATCACACCAGTAATTGGGGATCTACCATGATAAGACTTCTTAACTTTTTCCCAGCTCATATATGCAATAGGATATCGGCTATATCCAGTGTCCGTATCGTCTTTCAAAATAACTTTTGAAGTGGACTTTATAAAATGAATCGTTTCAACCTTCTTATCTAGCTCAACACCAAGTATATTTTCTTTTACAATTTTTGTTTCTTTCCAAAATTTGGTAATAACTGTTGTTAGCTTATCTGCTGTTTCCTGATATATAGAAACATTATCAGTATCATCTGCATCAGAGATAATATTTTGAATTTCTTCTTCGCTGACTCCTTCTTTTCGGGCCATTTCTTTAACTTGATCGGTATATAAGCGTTGCTGCACAATAATGTACGGCTGCTTTTGGACATCACTTTCATACGGATTTCCAAAGAAGATATTTGTATTATCAATTAAAGATACTTCTATTGCACCCTTAAGATCTTGGCCAGTTTCAATATCAGGATTAAAAGCAAAATAAAAAGCTGCGTCACCATCAACGCAACTATTCTTAATAATTTCTCTTGTCTTTTCTTTAAATTTAGTATTCTCTATTACATGATCAATTTCCCTGGTTAATATATTAGCAGTTGTTAAAGCCTCTTGTGTTTCATCAAAAGGACTTATTTTAATACCTATGTCATCAGAAACGATCATAGCCACAAAATAACTTACAACACGTTTTATCAGATTAAATACAGGTTTGATTAGATCCGGAGCGTTCACTCCTTGCCAATGTTCGCCATTATAAAATCTTTGGTTCTTCTCAACATTTTCAAAAAGTGAAATGCTAGTATCATAATCAATACCTTGTCTATACTCACCAAAAATATCACTTGGAGTTTTCTTTATCATATGGATCTCCTTCATAGTTTAATAAATTTAGAAACTGTTCGACCGTTTTTTTATCAGTCTCACTGTATTCGGGAACTGCTTCTTTAACAACTTTATTTTTTTCTTTAGTCACTAATAACATATATAGCAACAAGAAAACAATTATGATCATCAGGATCATTTGAATTAACATAATAATTTCTATCATCCACCATACCCCATGAACGAGTTATATTCTCGATCATCCTCTTCTTCACAATTAACATTGATAGGAACAGCTTGTTCTCTAGACATATAACATATTGCACACGCCATTACCCTATCATCATGGCATCCTTCTGCTGCTTCTGCTCTACCTACATCATTCCTAATAAAACTTAGCATTTCTTTTAATAGATCAACATCCATTATTAACTCTATAGACTCATTAACTATTTTAACCAAATTAGATATCATGACTGGACGTGTTTTTGTGTTCGTAGAGAACCCAAAACTTTTTACAATATTTTTACCAAAAGTATCATATTTCTCACGCACAAACAAATTAGGATAGCCCCTTTGCTGTAATATCAAGTTTGGATATGTACTGAAATTTGCTTCAATTGAAAGAAAGGCCCAGTTATAATGCTTACCTAAATCATACATATTATCTACATACATTGGCTCATCCGTTGCATAACAGTAAGATGCAACTTGTTTACCTGTTGTATTGTCAATAATATAAGCAGTAAAGTTATCGCTGCCTTCTCCTGCTGTATCACCGCCAATAACATAATCTTTACCATCAACTGGATCTGCCCATACTTTGATAGGTCCTTTTTGATCATCTATCCATTCACCATTCAAGAAATAACCTCTTTTGATCGGATCAGAAACTTCTTGAATTCTTTTAAATATAATCTCAGTATTAAATACTGGATTACCAGTCAATAAGAACGCTTCTTCCGGATATGAAGGATATTCTTGTCTAAACTTATCTATATCGCCACCACAATTGTTTTTGATGCACCAACGTCGCCATGTTAACTGATCATTTGTAAGATTATATTTTTCTTTTAATTCTTTTTCCTCGTTCGTTAACTCAAAGCCATCATATGGCATTGTGTACTCTTGCATTTCAAACCAAGGAAAGAAAAATGGAATATAATCATTTTCTCCCGCAGTTGCTTTGTCCCATAAATCCTTAAAAAAGTTATAACCATTTGCAGTAGATTCAATTACGATCATCTGCTGTCCAGTTTGTGGCTGGGCATTTACTAGACCTAACAACAAATCATTTGCATTATCTTTCCAGAATGCAAACTCCGATAAATGAATATAATTCATTGTGGTTGATCTACCAATAGAACCACTTCCAGCAGTTGCAACGCTGATCATAGAATTAAGACCAGGATGTTTTATCTTTTCATCCTGGTCATTTGTTGGATTGTCAAAATGCAATTGTTTGGCATTCGAGTACTTCAACATTGGCTTTAATTGCAACGGGAGCTTATCATACATAAGCTTTGTCATTCTATAGATGTTATTGGTTGCATCATTGTCATGGGCGACAATTATCGCATTCTTATTGAAATGAGTTACCGTTAAAGCAAACATAATACTTTCAGTGGCTGTACTAATACCCATTTGCCTAGCTTTCAATACGATAGCTCTAAAAGGTTTTCCTGCATTATAGCATTCTCTAAACTTCTGATAAAATCTTTCTTGAACTGAGTTAAATTTAATAGTAACTGTATCTGAAGACTTTGTTTTAATATAAACATACTTACTTATATAATCGTACAAACTAAGCACTTATATTTTCATCCCTTAAATAATCTTCTACGGTCATAGCTACCTTGATAGCAGTATCTCCACCTTCAACAGTTACCTTATCGCTCCATCCAAAATTCTTTAAAGCAAACACACATCCGGCACCAGCTTTAGGATTTTTAAGCATGATCTCATAAGAGTTTTCTATCATCAGCTGACAATATTCAATCAATTCTCTCACTTCTTTATTTTCATCCTCTTTCCAGTTATAAAAGCATTGCTTGCTGATTTTCAAATGAAGCAATAAACCAGTAAATGTTATTTCAACAGGACTTCTATCTTTAAAATAACTATTTATTTTTTTTCTTAACTGATTTACTGTGTACTTCTTCATTTGCTTCTCCTTTCTTTTCTTCAGTAACATCAAGCACTTTGAAGTGATCCATTATTTTTTTCAGTATATTTTCATCTTCAACCTTCACTACTTCATCATTGGAAAAACGAATATATCTGCTGTTTGAAATGTATACAACCTGATCTAAGTTATAAAACTTATCATTTATCTTCACTAACATTTACTGTTTCCTCTTTCTCCGCAGGTTTTCCTAGTGTATTACCACACTTAGGACATTCATAATAAAAGGTGTTGTCAATTTGTTTTCTGTTCATATTTGAATGACATTTTTTGCATTTCATATTATCTAATCTCCTTTCTTTGTATGCGATCATTATTTCCTTATGTTCAAGATATTCTTTGCAATCATATGGTTTACAAAGAGCAGTCATATTTCTATGACAATTTTTGCATGGTGCTGAATGTATCATACTAAACTCCAAAATAAAAGGCGGCTTTTTATAGCCACCTATACACTTATTTCACTTTACCATATTATAGCCTATTTTCAGCGATTTTCAACTCCCTTTTTCAAAAGGGTTATTCTTTCTAGCTCCAAATCAATAAACCTCTGTAATCGCACAACAGACATATCTGTGGCTTCGCTAATTTCTTTCAATGACATTTCATAGACAAAATGATCAACAAACAGCTTGTGAAATCTCTTGTTTACCAAGCTAATGATCTGGTTAATTTCTTCAATTTTCTTTTTCCTATCATCTATCTTGGAAGTTATTCTGTCTTTTTCTGTCATTAGTACTGTTTTATAATCAGCAGCACTAAGTCCACCGGAAGATCTTTCATTCTTAAATTTAGGAAAATTAAGTAGCTTATGGTTGACCGTGATCAGCCTATCGTTTAACTTAGCAATTTCTTTTTTTAACGAGGGATATGAGTAAAGATCATGTTTTAATTTATCGATTTCTTTTTTATTTTTTAATTCTCGATATGGCATTCTTTTCTACCTTCATCAACCCACTTTTCTAGTTCTTCAATACATTTAGGGCATAAATCTAAAGCAAATTCAAATTTATCATTCATTCTTAAAGTATATTTGCCTTTGGTTGGATTATTATATACATCTTTACATCTATCACACTGAATTACTTTTGACATTCTTGCACTCCTAACTTTTGATCACATATTGGACATCTTGATTGATTTGAATTTACTTCAATTCCGCAAGTAGGACAATGATATTTTCCATCTGCCCCAACAAAAGGATAATCAACTTTGTTACGATCAACAAACTCCTGAATCTTATCTAAAGCTTTGTTATATGCTGCATATTCCTCTCCGTTTGCATTTAAATGAACGTTATATCTCAACCATTTCAAACAATTTTGTACTTCATCAATTAGCATTTTCTTAGATCTCCTTTTTTAAACTAATGCATATATTTTCCCATTTCTTGTAAGCATCAAAATACAATTCTTCTTTATCGCCGTTATATGTAAGCTCATAATACATTCCATCACTAACTGTTGTGCTTAATAAAGCCTTATTATTTTGCAAAGTTTTGCAAGACCAAACAACAAACACATCATCTTTTGTGATTTTCTTTTTGTCAGTAATATCTACGTTTTTATTAAAATATTCAGCAACACTATTCTTACAAATATCTATAAACTTTTTTGAATCCATCTTTATTACTCCTTACTTTTCAAACTTTCTATATGAAATTTTAAATTATCTAACGCCTCAATAATTGCTTCGACTAAATCTTCTCCACCGCCGACACATCCTGGATAAGAGTCAAATTTGACCATCCATTCTTCACCATCAGTTGTCTTAATCTTTGACAATCTAATTTGTAGCGCATCATGGTCTACCATATTTTCTAAATACTCTACATAATCTTTAATGTATTTATGATCATATTCTCCCAACATATGATAAACATCACGCATGCTCTTTTCATATTTGCGTTTTATCTCGCTTAATTCATATTCATTCATCATTTAGTGCCTTTCTTTAATTTTCCTTTAATCCAAGCATCAATATAATCATGATCAAATGTTCTGGGATAGTTAACAATATTACACAACCTTTTAAACAGTCTTATTAATTCGTTTTTTATAACTTTGTTTTCCAATACTTCATCTCGGTGTAATTTATATAATTTCCTCAATTTGTTTTGTGTAGATCGTTTTACATTGTCATTATCAACATCATTCCACACATCATAGAACAGCAGCTCCCATTCTCTTATTTTTTCTTTGCTAGCCATTTAACTACTTTCACAAAACACACTGCTGCAAAACATGCAGCAATAGATTGCATTGAAAATATCATGATCACGAATATTCCCGGATTAACTGCATCATTCATATATGTGATCATTATTCTTAATCACTCCAATCTAACCTCTGTCCGCATTCGCATATATTAGGTTTACTATCATTTTCTCGAATCAATTTATTACAGCAAGGGCAATTACCAACTCTGCCGTCATGAGTTAAGCTTATTCCTAATGGCTTTTTAGGTGTAGCTTTTTCAGCTAATTCATTTAGTATGCCTAACGCTTCCATTTTTTCTTTATATCTTTCATCATCATCTAAAGCTAAACTGTGAAATATAACTTCACCGTTTATAAGACTGTATGCTCTTTGGTATTTATTCATTCTTCTACCTCATTATTTATTTTATAAATAAAACATAATCACCAATAAAATTATTAAGATTAATAACTGTGGTGCACCAATCATAAATAATATCCTATCCAATTAATATACAATTATTAGCTGATACTAGATATACAGTTCCATCTTCTGACACAATGGTAATTTGCTCTCCCTCTGAGTCGGACCATGTACTTATATTTACTTCAATAACGTCACCGTTAGGCATTTTAATGATTGCTTTATCAAAATCATAATTAAAATCAACTAAATTATAATTTCCACATCCTGTTAATACTAAGCTGCATATTATTATTGCTAAAATCTTTTTCATTATTCCACCTCGTTAATTTCTTTTAATGTTGACCACATACCATTGTCTAATCGTGATATCTTTTGCTTAACATTTGGTTTTATTGGCATTATCTTAAATTCAAACCATTCGGAACCATCATATTCCTGACGTTCAAGCCACCAATCTTTTCCTACTATTAGCAAATCTCTTGCTATTTCTGCAGTACCAAAGCCATCATGATAATTTGTTCTTTTAGCTATTTCCAAAAATTCATTTACATCTACATAAAAATCATTGCCACAGACAAACTCTATATCCTGAATTGTTTTATTTTGCTGCTTTAGATTGTCCAATAATTCTTCATATAAATTCATTCTTCAACCTCACTAAATACCAATACTAAATTTTTTATTTTACTAATTCTTCAATTGATATGCCTTGAATTACTGATCTTAACTCTAGAATATGCAAGTATTCGCCCATTACACTCTGTTGCTTTCTTAAGAGTTCATAAGGACAATTATTTACAAGCTTCATATCAATATCACACCCTGCCATTTTTTGAGCCTCTAGTTTTGTATTTATTTTCTTTAGTTTCTCATATCGAATTTTAGTTTGATAATATTCCGCTCTAAAATTGTCTTCTTTGTATTCGCTTAGCATCATATTTGAAGTATCTACTAGATTTACTATTCCAATTCCTTTAGGTCCTATAGCTCCTACTGGTCCTTTAAATTCTTTATTATCAAATTTCATTTTTTTCTTCATTAACCCTTCCTATCTTTTCAATGAAATACAGTTTTGTTACCATCAAGATATACTTTTTTAATTTTGAACAGGATTTTCTGCAATACTTTTCCTTCCTGCATTTATTACATGGCCCCATTTCTCTTAGTCGTTCTTTATTCATGATCATTTGCTATTGTCTTTTAAATTAATAAACAAATAATAACAATAATTACGCTTGGAATAAAAAATAGAAATTTTTCTTTTTTTACAACAAGATATGCACAAACTAATTGAGCCATCAATAAAAATAAACGTACCATTAACATGTCAGTCATAAATATTCTCCTCATCATCTTCAGCATCAACTATCACTATTGCTTTTGACGTGCTTTTCATGTTCGCCAGTTTCTTTGCATAGAATGGCGATAGATAATAATACAAACCTCTTCTTGTTACGTTCAGCTCATCTGCTATGTTTTGCAATGTTCCTATCATGATGAACTGATCTCCTTTATAGAGTGCATATTCTCTATTGTTCATTTGTGCTGCCGATACCGCCTTGCCTTATTTGATCAACTTCTATTCCGTCAGTATGATATTTAACAAACACAGCTTGAGCGATCTTATCACCCGCTTTAAATTTACTTACGCCGCCGGAAATCTTAGTCAGTGCTAATGTTATATTTCCATCATTATCTTCATTCTCAAAGAAATCTGCGTCTATAACTCCTACAGTATTTGTCAGCATAACGCCTTCTTTGATGCCGACACTTGACCGAGGAAAAACCAACATAACTAGATCAGGACTCATTTTGCATTTAAGATCCGTTTTCACTTTAACTGTTTGGTCTTTCCAAATTGTAATATCTATCGGAGTGCATATATCATATCCGGCGCTGAACTTTGTGCTGCGCACTGGTAATTTAATTTCAGCTTGAGGATAATTTCTAAATTTATCATTTACTACTTCCCATTTGATCATGATCTAGCTCCTTTCCACAAATACTGACAATCCTGGATAGTTTTTATCGATTAATTGGATCTTGGTAATCTTATGTTCATCATATTTGGTTTTCATATGATCATGATCCACCACTGCAAGCACTTCCTTTCTACCATCATCACTTCTGATCCATACTATCTCCATAATTTCTAATTCAATAACTTTCAATAAGTCTTTTAATTTCATCTTAACCACTTCCTTTAAATTCTTCTCTAAGCTTTTTCAACAACTCTTCTTTATCACTTTGCGCTTCATTAGAAGGACTTTCATGATATTCTGGCATAATTCTCTTACTTGTTTTTTTAGCATTAAGATAGCCTTCAAATTTGTTTCCAAATAAGGTTTCAGGTCTTAGGTACTGTTCAAAGTCTGTACCTTTCCAGTCATTACACTTTTTATCGATAACTTCTTTAAAATCATAAGCAGTAAACCCTTCTCTTAATCTAGATCTTATTTTGGATCTAGTGGATTTGGTCTTTTTGCTAAACCTACTTCCAGCCATTTTGTTTAGATAATCAATTATCTTGTCTATTAACATCTCTTCTTTTTGCGCTGCAGTCTCTTCTAGTGAACTAGCGTCGTTGGACACTTTGCAACAAGCGTCGTCGGTGTATGCTGTCTCTTCTGGCATGCCAGCGTCGTCGGCAGTATTTTTAGGCATCTCTTCAAGTAAACCTGCGTCGTCGGTGCCATTATCTCGACTATATATATAATTATTATCTATACTAACCTTACCTATACTAACCTGTGTATCCGTCTTGTATACATCATGTATACATGCTGTATCTTGTAAAGAATAAGAACCGTTATCCTTCAAGAAAAGTTCACTTTTTTCTTTCTGGTATACAGTTTGTTTATAGCGATCCTTTTGAATGTAATTATTGATCTTCCAATGCTTTATGCAAATAACTCCACTTTCAAAAGGAATTACATATCTTTTGGCAATCAGTATCTTTAGATCATCATCACTGCTGCCGATCATTCTTTGTATCTTCCTAGGATTATTGATAAAGCCATCATCATCTGCCCGCATTCCTAAATGAAAATACAAAGCTTGAGTTGATAGAGGCATATCTAAAAATGCATCACTATCTATGATGGTCTTTGCGAACATACGTCTTTCAGCCATATATGCCCCCCTTTTTTACGAGTCAACTTTTAACCTCATTTAAAGCGCACTTAAAACACGTTTGTTCGTGCACTAAACAAACATCAATAAACTTTAAAAATGTAGCTTAAAATAAGGCTTTTTGAATATCTATATAAATCAGATCATTGTATTATTCAGCTTTAATTTATTGCGTCCAAAAATTAAGCTTTTTTGAATAATTCAATAATCATCCAATTTTATCTTCTTTTTGGCTTGTTTTTATCGAAAACTGTAGCAATATAAGTCGTATCTTTAGAACGAAGTGCAGAGCCTTTGCTTATGATCACTTCTTTCTTTTTCATCAATAGTGCTAGCAGTTTTTCTATTCGATCAATTCCATGTGCTTTGATCAAGCAATTAGGAATCACACAGTTGCCATAATCTCTTAAATTTCTATATATCCAATAGTCAAATCTTACCTTATCAACGTAAAAGCAACCGTCTCCTTTTACGACCATTTTTGATCTTTTTTTATCGTCCATTTTCTCACTCTCCTAACATCACTGAAATTTGTCATAATAACTTATTTTGTCAAATTTTAACTACGCTGATTTATCATTTAAATTTGTAGCTAATTTGCTTTACTTTATGACATTTTTTAACTTTCATTTCTGTTCATTTTTTTACCAGTCCTTTTTATGTCAAATTCCTTAATTTAAGGGCTATTTTTAAGCCCGTATGCCGTCTTTTTCCTTTGACGTGATACGAACTCTTCTTCTAAACAAATATACTGCTGAGTGATGATAGGACTGCTATGGCCAAGCAAGCGTTGAACTAGATGGATATCATGTGTTTCATCATACGTCCAGCGTCCGAAGCTTTTCCTCAATGAATGGCAGCCAATGGAATATTTGATGCCACATATCTTTCCCAGTTTCCTAATAATTTGATAAGCTGCCTGTCTAGTAAGTGGTCGTTCCGATAATCTGCTAGTCCTAAACAAATAATCATTTTGGCCAACATTAAATTCTTTTATGTAATTTTCAACTAAAGCAAATACCTGATCAGATAGATCATACCTACTTATCTTATTTGTTTTATATTCAGTTATCCGGCAACATCCACCTTGTAAATTCTTAGGTGTCAGCTGCAGCAGCACTTCTATACGGCATCCGGTATTAACTCCTAAAATTAAAATCATGTAATTGCGAAACCACTTATAATATGTTTTAGATCCTGGAGATGCACGATCTCGATACACCAGGCACAATCGTGCCATTTCATCAAAGTCTTTCATTTTTATCGGGAAAACATCAATTCTACCTTCTCCATAATTATGAAAGACTCTTGGCTTATACCCCATCTTCTTCCCTCGCTTTCATATATTTTCCAATCAGTTCCTGGATATCTTTTCTGGGACATCCGGAACCGCCAGTAACTGATAATTTATATCTGCATCCATCACACTCGCTATTAAAGCCACCAAATATACATAACAACCGTAAATCTTCATCACATTTTTGAAGATTAACAATTAAGCTATTAATCAACTTCTTTTTATCCATTTACACGCACCGCCAATCCACAGTGAGGACAAAAATTGTACGGCCCCTTTACTTCATAAAAACAACGAGGGCAAACATTTAAAGTCTCATATTTACGTTTCGTATAATTCCACTCTTTTTTCTTGATGCTGTCTTTGATATCAGTATCATTTACAAGGTATTCAACTGTTTCTATATCATGTGGATCAGCTTCAACGATATTCGGCTTTATCCTGTTCCAACTTTCTTGATATTTGCTCATGATAAAAACACATCCTTTCCAATATCAAAGAATGCTTCTTTATCTTCATCATCCAAATAATTTTTATGAAATTCACGCATAAACATTTCATGGCCATATTTTTCTTCAAAAGCTTTTTGACCAATCTTTTTTAACTCGATCAACACATCAGTATCTCTTTGATGAGCATATAAATGAGAATAATGGCCAATATATACCCATAGACCATATTTCTCGCTTTTCTTTCTTAATGCACCATTAAAAATATGATGCTTATCAAGCGTAGTTTCACTACTGCCCAAATAACAATACTTTCCATCTTGTATAATCGATCTGCTCATAACGCACCTCTTTCATAATTGATAGAATTAAATCTAGACTTAACCATGGCTGACCTTCTAACATGGTTAAATCTAGATTTAGTCCTACCAATTGCTTATTTGATAGAACTAAGGTATAATTAGGATCGTTAGATCTTTGCCAAAATATTTCTAACGCGAACTGATGCTGCGCTAAGCGTCAGTTCTTTTATTTTGTCTCTGCTGCTAAATATCGCTGATCCATTTGTGCTGCATTGACATAGATGCCATATGCCATCAAATACATCATTAAATAACATCCAATAATCGTTCCTAAAATCATTAATATCAATTTAGGAACTTTTTTTAATTTTCTTCTTTTCATCACTTTTCCCCTTTGATTACTTTCTCTCTAATGTTTAATGGAGTATTTCCAAAAGTTTCCATATCGTGATAATATAAATGTGGAGGTGAAGAGTTTTGACCAAACTTTTGAACTCCCCTATTCTTTATAGATAGATATGTACGCCGTGTGCTAGCAGGCGGCTGTTTTTACTTAAAGTAACATTGAATATATCCGTATTTGGAACCAACCATAGTTCCGATACAGGCTTTAAGGTTTATCAGTAAAACAAACAAATATATTACTGTAGCTAAACAGACATATTCATCTACCTTACTAGTAGGGTTTCTGGCAGATGCACACTGCCAAAAGTAGTAAGGCTAAAAGGTAACGGTTTTAGTTAAAGTAAACAAATGTTGCGAACATCAGTGTCGTTACCACTGATGTTTTTTTGTTTAATCTGCATATACTTTTGGAAACACTCCATTAAACATTAGAGGTATCAGTGCCATTACTCACTGGTGTTTTTTACAAGCAATTAATTTGTTGCCTGCATTTGGCATGCCTCACCATTATTTTCCACCTTACTCTTTTCATAGTCTTCTGGTCCTGAAATAATAGTGATCTTTACCCCTCTTAATTCTTCCAAGACTTTGATAAGTCTGTTAACATCCGGCTTGTCCTTCATGATAATGCTGCTCCCCTTTCTTTTCTGTATCGATCCATTCCATATCAGCTAGTGCTGATGCATATCCTATTACTTGTCGCATTAGTATCTCAGGCATATTACTCATAATGTCTGATAATTCCTGAATATAGTTTTTTGAAGCTGAATCATTCATCCAATCACCTCTCAATACTCTTTTTACAACTTTATAATACTCTTTATAAGTATTTGTGTCAACACTTTTTGTTGCATTTAGAGTATTTTTAAATTATTATTATTTTAGGAGGAAATATAATGTCTACTAACGAACGAATTAAAAAATTAAGAACTCATCTTAAAATGACACAAACCGAGTTCGGAAATTTAATTTCATTAACACAAAACCATTTAACAGGTATCGAAAGCGGAAAACGAAATGTAACTGAAAGAACTATAAAATTAATATGTTCTATTCCTTGGCCACCTGCTAATTCGTTTGTTAATGAAGAATGGTTATTAACTGGAAAAGGATCAATGTTTTTAGAAAAAGATCCTGATCAAGAGTTTATGGAAGCCATTGGCTCTATCGACTTTCACAACAACGAGCTAATCAAAAAAGTAATTATTGATTATATGAAACTATCTGATGAAAATAAAAAAAGACTAGCCGAATATATTATCGAACTAGCCGAAATTGCTAAAAAGGAACTTGAAAAATAATAATAATAAAAAGCAGGATCTAGTCCTGCTCAGTATGGTCTATATAATATTTTACTAAATAGTATATTTTCTTAAGATAATTAGTTTTTAATTTTGTAATATTATATACTATAAAATTTATGTATATTTCTCTCATTTTTCCCCCTAACTAAAGGGCCCTGATGCTATTATACAAAATTTATTACTTAATTTAAATTTTTATTAATATTTATTTACCGACTAATAAATAATTAACCAAGGAGATGATTTAATGTACAAGCCAGCAAAAACATTATCACAACAAATAGAATATCTTCATTCCACGAAGCGAGTACAATTTAACATAATTGATGAAAAAAAAGCTAAAAAAATATTACTGCGTTATAATTATGTTAATGTTATTTCTCCTTTTAAGCATCATTTTGCTAAGAAGAACGAAAAAAACGAAATCATAAAATTAAATAATAATCATATATATGAAAGAGATGTTGAATTCGCTGAATATTATGATAAATATAAGGAAGAAAGATTAAAATATCCTTTAATGATTAAGAATATTATTGGATTTGAAACAATATTTAAATCAATATTAGCTTATAACATTCTTACAAATAACGATTTAAAAGATCATGATAGTCTTTATAGTTTTTTAGAATCAATCAGAAATAATATTCCATTAAACAACAAAAGATATAATCAAAAGAGAATTATAAAATTAAACAAAAGCATAGAGCATCTTCAAGATAATATAGATAATTATGCTGATGTTTATTGTTTTTTTGATAGAATGACATTGGGAGAATCGTTAACTGTGTTTTGTGGATTACCATATGAAATTCAAAATAAAATATTTTCTGATTGTCAAAAAGAAGGTATAAGTTTTGAAGTAGATAAAACACCTGATTTTATAACAAAAACGTTTACACTAGTATCAATTAGAAATTGTGTAATGCATTGTAACAGTTTAGAAATATTAATTAGATTTTATAACCCCAAAAATAAAGTTATACGAGATAGCAATAGTAGAAAAAGATATATTTCGTTAATAAACTACCTTTGCAAAGAAAAAGATTATACCAAAATGATATAATCTTTCTTCCGACCCGAGGTCAATTTACATAATAGATTATAAACTACCACACATAAAAACACAAGAAAAATAACTAAATTTTTGAAGTAATATGATTATAAACAATAAAATAACATAATTTTGACAGATATCTATTTTATTGATAGTATATTTAAACAACAGCCTATGCGCCATTGGAATTATCACAATGCCCTAGCGGCAATGAAAAAGATCTCTGTCTTTATGACAGGGATATTTTAATTTTTATAAATAATTGCATAAAAAAAGAAAGACTGCTCCTGGATTTGAATAAAGCAGCCTTATAAATAGAGTGGACACCATTTACGTCCAATGCAATTATATCAAAAAAAGGATGTGATTGTAAATTATGAAATGTGCACTATACGCAAGAATTTCTGTCGAGGAACGGAATGTTCCAAAATATTCTATTGCTGCACAATTAGAAAGACTTGAAAAATACGCAAAAGAAAACAATATGATCATATACGATCGGTATATTGATAATGGTATTTCTGCTGCAACCATAACCAAGCGCAAAGATCTGTTACGAATGATAGACGATCTGGATAATATAGATATCGTTCTTTTTACGCAGCTAGACCGCTTTTCTAGGAATGTTCTTGATGCAAATTCTTTGATCAAAAAATTTGCTGACAAAAGAGTTTCTTTTAAAGCAATAGATGAAGATGATGTTGATACCTCTACAGCTGACGGAAAATTTATTTTTGATCTAAAAGTTTCTCTTGCTGAACGTGAAAGAAAAAAAACATCAGAACGTATTAAACGTGTAAATGAATTTAAGTTAAAAGAAAAGAAAGCTTTGTTTGGCGTTGGGCCAACCGGATATAAACTAGACGAAAATAAACGTTGGGTATTAAGCGATGATGCGCCAAGGATTTTTGATATGTTTGATACCTACGTAAAGACAGGATCCAGGAACGAAGTAAGAAAAATGTTATTAGATAAATACAACATGGATATGGAACCTACTGTAATTTCTCACTATCTATCCAACGCTAGAAAATACACAGGAACTTACAAAGGCATTAAAAACTACTACCCTAGAATCATCAGTGATGAAGCAGCTGAAATTACTGAACGATTAAGAACAAACAATATTTCACGGAATCGTAGCAAAGGCACCATATACATTTTTAGAGGCTTACTACGCTGTAAGTACTGTGGGCATATTATGACAGGTGGGAACCCCAAAGCACGCCCTAGTGCCCCTTCTTATGTTATTTACCGTTGCAATCGTAAAAGCAATAATACAAATCTTAAAACATACTGCTCTACTATGCATCAAGTTAGAGAAAGCTACGTTGAACAATATTTGATCAACAATATCATAGAAGAATTTAATAAATACGTTGTTTCAGCAGTGAATGCTGAAGAACAAAAAAAAGATCCTGTAGTAGATGCCAATAAAATTAAGCAAAAGATATCCAGGCTACAAGAACTTTATATAAACGGATTAATTGATATGGATTCCTACAAGGAACAATACGAATCATTAAACAACGATTTAATTATAGCTACCAAGCAGGAAAAGCCAAATTTAGACAATCTAAGCAAGATTAGCGATATCTTAAATAAATTCACCATAGAAACATATAAAAGCCTTGACCGGATGCAAAAGCGCTATTTCTGGCAAAGTTTAATTGATTACATAGAAGTTGATAAAGAAAAAAATCTTAAAATTTATTTCAAATAAAAAAAGCTTTTCAGCTTTTTTTATTATCTACTAAATGTAATTGGAGAATTAAATAATACCTCAGTATCAACTAAAGGCATAAAAATTCCACCTATAGCAGTTGTTGTTACATTAGAAAAGGCTTGTCTTATATAAGGTAAAGACATACGTGCAAGAGCAAGTAACAAATTTTTTATATCATCATTCATTTTAATTTCTTCTTTATCTTTTACTTCTTTTGTACTTTCAAAAAAACTTAAAAGTTCTTTGTGAAGTTCAGAATCTTTTTTGATAGCAAAATTATTATTATAAATAAAATAAGATACATCATCTTTATCTTCAGAGTTTTTCCTTTTAAAATGTAAATCAATTTTATATCTAATACTTAAAATTACATTATTACTATCGAAATTTATATTATGTATACTAAGTATTACATTTTCAGGCATTTCTCCTAAAGATCTTTTTAATTTACATTCAACCAATCCATAATTTACATAATTAACACTATTAAGCATATGTGTAATAATCACCTTCTTTATTATCTATATCAAAATTGCTAGACATTCTATAGTTTGTAAACTTATCAATTTCTTTAAAAAACATAATAAATTCATTCTTAGATTTTTCATCAACAAAATTTTTGTTTGTCGAATAGTTTAATAATACATCTTTTTTTAACGGTTGATTAAATTCAATAGTATACATTGTATTAAAGTTAATCATTTCTTCTTTTTCCGGATTTCTATTATCTTCTATTTTATACAAATCATAAATTAACTCTTCATGTTTGTTTAACAAATAAAGCAATTTTTTAGCACAAGGATTAATATTGTGGTTTGAATCACCTTCCCAAGCCTCTACAGTTTTAACAGATAATCCCAAAGCAATAGCGAAACTTTTTTGTGTTAACTTTAATTTTTTTCTTAATTTTTTCACAAAACTATTATCAACTATATTATCAGTATCTGGTACGATCAATTTAATTGATTTAGCGTTTTTTAAAAGCTTAGTATCAAACATATTTAGCACTCCTTTTTTAATTAATTCCCAAAATTTCTTTTATTTTGTTATCCTCTACATTAGTTATATTTTGTTTGTGTCTTTTTGAGTACATATGAAAAGCAATATATTTATTTTCTTCTTTTATATGCAAAAGTATCACTCGAATACCACCACTTTTTCCGGATTTAGGATTAAGAGGATTTTTTTCTCTAATTTTAAATATTTGCATTGAAAAGTCTTTGGTAGCATGTAATAAAACACCTTTTTTTAAATATAAATCATTTAATAATTCTTTAAATATTATACTTTTATCTTTTTTTGACAATCCAATTCGTTTTATATCTTTTTTTAAATTAAATCCATAATCCGAAAACCATTTAAACAATTCTGGGTTATCATCTTCATTATCTAGTATTATTAATTCAATATCCCCAAAACAACCACCTCGCATGATAACTACTATTTAATAGGGTATAAATATATTAATCGATATTAAGAATGAAGTCAAGAAAAAAGATGCATATAGCATCTTTTAACTTTATTTATCCTCATTGATGTTGGTAAGTACGAAAAAGGCTTCCTGCGGTATTTCTACTGAGCCGACCGCTTTCATCCGTTTTTTACCTTCTTTTTGCTTTTCCAGCAATTTCTTCTTACGAGTTATGTCTCCACCATAACATTTTGCTAAGACATTTTTACGTAAAGACTTGATATTGGTACGTGCAATGACCTTACCATTGATCGCCGCTTGAACCGGGATCTCAAACTGCTGCTTTGGAATCAGCTCCTTAAGCTTGACGCAAATGGCATTGCCGCGATGATAAGCAAAATCTTTAAAAACAATGATGGATAGAGCGTCAATGATATCACCATTCAACAAGATATCCATTTTAACCAGCTTTCCTTCGCGATAACCGATCATTTCATAATCAAGGCTAGCATATCCTTTGGTACATGATTTTAACCGGTCAAAAAAATCAAAGATGATCTCGCCTAATGGCAGTTCATATTCAATCTGATAACGATTATCATCGATCACATGCATATCTTTATAGACACCGCGTTTATTTTGACAAAGCTCCATTACGCTGCCAACATAATCGTTTGGTACCATGATGCTTGCTTTGACATATGGCTCTTCGATATGATCGATCTTCTGTGTTTCTGGCAGCAAGCTTGGATTATCTACCTTGATCATTGAACCATCAGTCAAATAGCAGTGATATATAACCGAAGGAGCCGTAGCAATAAGGTTTAAATTATATTCCCTTTCCAAACGTTCTTGGATGACATCCATATGCAGCAATCCTAAAAAGCCACAACGAAAGCCAAAACCTAACGCTTGTGAAGTTTCTGCCTCAAAATGCAAAGATGCATCATTTAGCTGCAGCTTTTCCAAAGCATCTCTTAGATCATTATACTTATCACTATCTGTTGGATACAATCCACAATATACCATCGGATTCATCTGTCGATAGCCTGGAAGCGGAGCATCAGCAGGATCATCCACACAAGTTACCGTATCGCCGACCCTTACATCTTTTACCGATTTGATGCTAGCAGCGATCCATCCAACCTCTCCACATTCTAGATGATCTTTCTTGATTTCTTTAGGCGTCCTAACGCCACACTCCACCACTTCATAAACAGCATTGGTCGCCATGAAACGGATCTTATCGCCTATTTTTACCGAACCTTCTTTGATACGTACAAACGCGATGACCCCACGGTATGCGTCATAAAAAGAATCAAATACCAGAGCTTTTAGCGGTCCATTAGGATCTCCTTGAGGAGCTGGTACATCACTAACGATACGCTCCAATACCTGATCGATATTAACCCCATTTTTGGCGGAAATCAAAGGCGCCATGCTGCAATCTAAACCTATGATATCTTCAACTTCTTTTTTTACATGATCAGGCTGCGCGCTAGGCAGATCGATCTTATTGATAACAGGAATGATTTCCAAATTATTATCTAATGCCAAATAAACATTAGCCAAGGTTTGGGCTTCGATTCCTTGAGCTGCATCAACAACCAAAATTGCGCCTTCGCAAGCTGCTAAAGAACGGCTAACTTCATATGTAAAGTCAACATGCCCAGGGGTATCGATCAAATGAAAGATATAATCCTGTCCATTTTTTGCCGTATATTTTAACTGTACCGCATTTAGCTTGATCGTAATGCCTCTTTCTCTTTCAAGTTCTAAAGAATCTAAGATCTGAGCTTGCATTTCTCTTTGTTCTACGGTCTTAGTAAGCTCAAGGATCCGATCTGCTAAAGTTGATTTACCATGATCGATATGAGCAATGATCGAAAAATTACGTATATTTTTTTGTTCCATGTAATACCTCTAATCAAAACAATATTTAGTTATCAGCTCTTTATTGCCATTATAAAAATCTTTGGCGCTCATTTTCTTTTTTCCTGCAAGCTGAACTTCTAACAGACCTATATATCCTTGCTTGCAAGCTATTAGGATCATATTATCTTTCATGATTGCTTTGCCTAATTTATCCTGATGTTCTTTTTGGATCTTGCAAGCTTTGTAGATCTTGATACGCTGCCCGTTTATCGTGCCATACCCTACCGGCCAATCAATAAGCCCACGGATATGATCATATACCTTATTAACATCCTGCGCGAAGGTTATAAATTCTTCTTCTTTTGAAATATTATAAGCAAATGTTGCTGCTTGTTCATCTTGTTTTATGCCTTGGATCTTGCCATCAAGATAAGCTGGGAGCATCTGTTTCAAAAGCTCAGAGCCGGCAACCATCAACTTGTCATGCAAGATGCTGGTCGTATCATCAGGACCGATTTTTACTTCTTTTTTGGCATACATCAAACCAGCATCCATTTTTGGGATCATCTGCATGATGGTTATACCTGTTTTATCATCACCATTGATAATCGCTTTATGGATCGGTGCCCCACCGCGAAGTTTAGGTAATAAAGAAGCGTGTACATTGATACACCCAAATTTAGGATAATCTAAGATCACTTTGGGAATAAATTGTCCATATGCACATGTAACGATCAGATCCGGACGATAGGCTAATACCTTATCATATTCCTCCTTGATACTTTCCATCTGCAAAACATCTAAATGATATTTATTAGCTAGCTGCTTGATTGGAGTTTCTTGGATCAATTGTTTTCTTCCTACTTTTTTATCTGGTTGGCTTACTACGGCAACAACATTATATTTTTCATCGATCAATGTCTGTAGGATGCTACATGCAAAGATCGGCGTACCCATAAAAATAACCCTGATATCTTCCATTTTTTTATTTCCCTTCATTTATTAACTATATGATTATATCATATTCTTGCAAAAAATAACTAAGTTTGCTATAATCTAAAGGCAATTATAGGAGGTGTACTTGTGGCTAATATTAAATCTCAAAAAAAGCGTGCTATCACTAACCTTAAAAAACAAAACGCAAAACAAGGTGAAAAAACAGCATTAAAAACTGCTATTAAGAATGTATTGGTAGCTGTTGAAGCTAACGATAAAGAAGCAGCTGTTAAAGCATTTGATAACGCTAATAAATTATTAGACAAAGCAGTTGCTAGCAATATCAAACACAGCAACTACGCTGCTCGTCAAAAATCACGTTTAGCAAAAGCTGTTAATTCAGTAAAATAATTAGAACTGTCATCACAGTTCTTTTTTTTTACAAAAGCACCATCATATCCTTAGGATCATCAAAGATGAACGTTGGTTCAATCATTTCTTGAACTGGGATCTTAGCCCATCTTGTATAGCCAAAATCGATCTTCGCTCTAGAAGCAGCAAGATAATCGGAATATGCATCCCCTACATATAGCACTTCATCACAAGGAACTTTTAATGCTGTCAAACATTTTAATAACGGTTCAGGATCAGGTTTAGGTTTTTGAACATCTTCCGCAAGTACCTTGATTTTCATATACTTATCCAAATCATTAGCAAGCATATCTATAGCATATTGTTCCTTAGTTTTTGCAGATACCGCTGCCTGTATTATCCCTTTTTCAGCAAAGTATTCTAACACCTCTTTAATGCCAGGATAACTAAAAGCTTTTTGTGGATATTCATTAACATATCGCACCCACCGCTCATAGACAGCTTTTTTATCTTTGATTCCTAAGATTTCCATTACTTGTTTTCCTGGTAAAGGATAAAATTTTATGACATCTTCAAATTTATATCTAATATGTAATTCTTCTTCAATGATCCTGATCAATGGATACATCTTCATATCGATCGTATTGATCAAAGTACCATCGATATCATAGATTATTGCTTGATATTTTTTCATTGTTTACCTCTTGTTGATTTTTTCATTTAATTTTTGATAATCATGTGCCGTCATCCCAGTTTTCTCTTTAAAGACCCGCGAAAAATAATGATAACTAGCAAATCCACAGCGGTAAGCAATTTCCTCATATGTAAGATGACCATTATTTAATAAAAGTCCTTTGGCTTTATCGATCCTTAACATATTGATATAGTTAGAAAAAGTTTGATCGGCAGCTTTCTTAATGATCTTTGATACATACGATGCGGATATATTAAACGCAGCGCCTACCTGTTCTAATCCGCATGATACATCATGATAATTATCATTGATATAACTTAGGATCTGTTGATGCAAGGAATCTTCTTTCTTGTCTAAAACGACAATTTGACGGGTATTAAGTTCAGCAATAAGCTGAACAATACAACGCTCCAATACATTTTTGACCTTGTCTTGATTTATTGGTTTTAACAAATAATCAATGACATTTAAGCTACAAGCTTTTCGAGCATATTCAAAGTCACGATATCCAGAAAAAATGACAAATTTCACATTAAGACCAACAGCATTTACTTGTTCGATCACTTGCAAACCATCAATAAACGGCATATTGATATCAATAAAAACTATATGTGGCTGTAATGCTAGGATCTTATCTAAAGCATCTTTGCCATTTTGACAAACAGCTATGATCTTTATTTCATCATTTAATTTGCTCAACATTTTTTGCATTCCCTTAATGGTTAAGCTCTCATCATCACATATCATCACTTTCCACATGGTCTTCTCTCCTTGTCTTTAATCTTAAAATAACCTTGGTTCCTGCACCTTTAATGCTTTCGATCTTTATGCCATATCCATGTCCATAGGTTATCTTTAAACGCTGGTGTATATTAAATAAGCCGAAGCTATCTTTTTTTGTCTTTGTTTCTTCCAATGATTTGCATACATATGATAGTTCTTCTTGATCCATTCCAACACCATCATCAATTATATTAAAGATGATATCATCATTTTCCATATATCCTTTGATCATGATGTGTCCGGGAACTAATTTAGGCTTGATGCCGTGAATCAAGGCATTTTCGACAATAGGTTGCAGCAAAAGCTTGATCACATGATGATCATTAAGCTGTGGTTCGATGTCTATCGACCAGGTAAATAAATCTTTAAAGCGAATTTTTTGGATATCTAAATAATAATTAATATGCTTGATCTCGTCATCTATCGTAATGAACTCTGCGCCATTGCTCAGTGAAAGCCGATAAAAATTCGATAAAGAATCAATGATCTGGATCATCTCTTCATCATCATGTTCAAAAGCTTTCCAATGGATAGCATCTAAGGTATTATATAAAAAATGAGGGTTGATCTGTGATTGCAATACTTTAAACTCATAATGTCTTTTTTCTTTTTCATCATTAATAGTTTTATCTTGTAATTTTTTAATTTCTTTGATCAAACCATTAAATGATCTTTTTAAATTTACTACTTCTGATATCTTTGATCTTTCTGAAATCAAAGATAATGCTCCATTTTGTTTTTTAAGCTGCAAAGCAAACTCATCAATTGGTTTAGCGATCGAACGTGCCAAGAAAAAGCTTAAGATCACAGCAATGATGATGATCAAGCCCCAAAGCATCAACAAATTAGTAAGCAATCGATAAGTGTCAGCAGATAATGAATTCGTTTTGATCAAAGTGCAAAGGTACAGATCATTTACACTATTAATTTTCTGATAAAACAAGGTATAAGGTCCATATGATAATTGATTGGCATTTTCTGATAAATGTATCTTATCTAGCTGAAAATCAGCAGGTATCGTGCTTTTGGTATAGTTTATATGTTCACTATTCATGATCCAAGAAACCCCATCATAAAAATCGATTTTTTCCATCAGAGCGGTCAAAGCATCCAAATTGATGGCAGCATTGATGAAACCATAATATCCAGTTTCATTGATCAATGGATAATGAATGATAGAAATCAAGCTGCCATCTGTCTTTGAAGAGACGGGCGGAACCAAGATCAATTCTTGCTCTAGCTCAGCACTATCATGAAAATATGAACGTTCTGAAATATCGATATACATATCTTCTTTTACCCAACCAATGCCTGAGCTATCACCAATAGCAAATGTTCCCCAACTATTGCCATATTCCTGCCCGATCGTTTGATTGATGCTATCTACATATGTCCTTATCTTTGCGATGTCCATTTCTTTTACACAATCTTCCTGTGCAATGATCCTGATATCATGGATCTTATTGGCTAGCCAAAGATCAGCTTCATTGGCGATAGCAGTAAATAGCTGCGTGCTTAAATTATCGATGCATCGTTTATTGTTTTGCTTGATGGTAAAAAAAGTATATGGCATGATAATTATTAGCGATACAACAACGATCCATATAAAAAAGATCGTGATCTTATTTCTAAGTTTCATGGTCATTTCCTCACATTCATATTATTACATATTTTATCAATATAGTGCATAGACAATTTTTACACAAATTAATAAAATATCCCTTGTCAAGGGAGGAAAACATGAAAAAACTTATTAAATTTATTTTAGCTGGTTTGGTTAGCTGTAGCTTAACAGCATGTTCTACACCAAGCCAAAACACCCCTAGTACCAGTGCACCAAGCACAACTGCGACATCAACCGAAACTGATTATGATGTCATCGTCATTGGGGCTGGCGGTGCAGGTCTAACTGCTGCCATTTCCGCTAAAGAAGCTGGTGCAAATGTCATCGTTTTAGAAAAGATGGGCGTTATCGGCGGAAACACTGCAATATCAGGCGGAGAAATGGCTGCACCTAACAACTGGTTGCAGCAAGAACAAGGAATTGAAGATAGCGTTGAGCAATTTAAGGAAGACATCATGGTCGGCGGTGACAACGAAGCCAATGAAGCTTTAGTTAGTGTCTTAGCTGAAAATGCCTTAGATGGTGCCATGTGGCTTAAAGATGAGATCAATGTACCATTTGAAGATTATATGTTATTTTTTGGCGGACATAGCGTGATGCGTAGTCTTGTACCTGAAAATGCTAGCGGATCAACGATTACCAGCAGCTTAAAAACTAAAGCTGATGAATTAGGGATCCAAGTTTTAACGCAAACCGAAGCAACACAATTATTAATGGAAGATGGCAAGGTCAATGGTGTTGTTGCCAATACCAAAGATGGTGAAATAACTTATCATGCCAATAAAGCTGTGATCATTGCAACCGGCGGCTTTGGTTCAAATGTTGAAATGCGAAAGCAATATAACCCTGATATGGATGAAAAGATCTTATCTACTTGTACGGTTGGCAGCACAGGTGACGGTATTACCATGGCTCAGGCAATCGGTGCTGATGTAACCGATATGGAATATATCCAAACCTATCCAACTTGTGACATCGACAGCGGATTATTGCTTTATGTTGGCGACGTTCGTTTAGCCGGTCGTGCGATCCTAGTCAATAAAGAAGGCAAACGTTTTGTTGAAGAACTAGAACGTCGTGATGTCATTTCTTTAGCTGTAACTGAACAAACCGATCAAGTATCTTATCTATTCTTTGATGAAAACGGTCTTGCTGCTGCAGACATCATGGATGCACATGGTCATGAATATGACAAACTGATCGAAGAAGGAAAATTAGTTAAGGCTGATACCATCGAAGAAGCAGCTGAACATTTTGAAATTGATGCTGCTGCTTTAAAAGAAACGGTCGAAACCTTTAATCAATATGCTAAAGATGGCAATGATCTAGATTTCAATCTAAGAGGTACCCTAACACCTTTTGCTGACGAAGGTCCATATTATATCATGGTTTCTAAACCAGCTGTCCATCATACGATGGGAGGTCTGGTAATCAACACTGATGCTCAGGTCATAGATACTGCAGGAAACGTGATCCCTGGTCTATATGCAGCTGGCGAAGTTACCGGCGATATCCATGGAACCAATCGTCTAGGATCTGACGCTATTGCTGATATCATCGTATTTGGTCGTATTGCAGGTCAAAATGCCGCAAAATAAAAAATAAGCTTTATGGGCAACCATAAAGCTTTTAATTTGCTATAGCAGAACATTTTTCAAGCACTTGAGAATATTGACTTATCTTTTCAGCGATCTGAGCCTTTTTTTGCTGATCGTTTGTGATCCTTTGAGCTATCATTTCAAAAGTAGCCAGCTTATTTTTGGTAAATGCAACGAATTCTGGTTCTTTTTTTGCTAGCAAACAAGGACCAAATTCAATTTCCATATCGTTCAACGCTCTTGATGAATTAGTATTAAATTTGATGATCGTATAATATTTGCGGTCAAAAACGATCGTTTCATCGATGATCGAGAAACGATGTTCACTGATCCATGCTCTAAATAGCTCAACATCCGTATTTATCTGAACGATGATGTTTTGGACCTTGAACAATCTTTGCCCTGCCGCTTCTAAGATCATTTTTGCTGTATGAAACCCCATGCCTGCGATGATCGCTATATCAACATCATCGGGAATATTTTCAAAGCCATTGCTTAAGCGACAATCGATCTTTTCCGCTAAATTAGCTGCACTAACATTATTCTTGGCGATTTTTAAAGGCCCATCAGCAACATCACAAGCATACACCTTCTGACAAAGTCCTTTTTCTATCAGATGGATAGCCAAAAAAGCATGATCACAGCCAATATCTGCAATGGTCTGACAAGGATCGACCATTTGTGCTACAGCTTGCAAGCGTTTGTTCAACATTATAATTTTTCTCTAAAATCTTTCAAACGTTTAGAACGTGTTGGATGTTTTAATTTCCGCAATGCTTTAGCTTCGATCTGACGGATACGCTCACGCGTAACATTAAATTCCTTGCCAACTTCTTCCAAGGTCCTGGTCCTTCCATCATATAAACCAAAGCGTAGACGTAAAACTTTCTCTTCCCTTTCGGTCAATTCAGATAAGGCCTTGTTGATCTCATCTTTTAACAATTGATTATTAGCATATTGATCAGGGCTCATCGCATCTTTATCTTCGATAAAATCACCTAGATGAGAATCGTCCTCTTCACCGATCGGAGTTTCTAAAGATACTGGATCTAAAGCGATCTTCTTGATCTCTCTAACTTTTTCTGGTGTTATTCCTTCCATCCTAGCTGCAATTTCTTCTGCTGTTGGATCCCGACCAAGATCTTGTACTAATTGTCTTTCGATCCTGGTCAATTTGTTGATCGTTTCTACCATGTGTACTGGTATACGAATCGTTCTTGCTTGATCGGCGATAGCGCGCGTAATCGCTTGTCTAATCCACCAAGTAGCGTAAGTCGAAAATTTAAATCCTTTGCGATAATCAAATTTTTCTACGGCTTTTACCAAGCCCATATTGCCTTCTTGAATAAGATCCAAAAATAGCATGCCTCTACCTACATATTTTTTGGCAATGGAAACTACCAGACGAAGATTACTGGAAATTAGGATATTCTTAGCTTCTTCATCGCCATTTTCAATTCTTTTGGCAATTTCCAATTCATCATCCGGTTTTAACAAAGGTACGCGGCCAATCTCTTTTAGATACATCTTAACCGGATCATTGATCTTTACTGGCGTATTTCCGATATCAATGCCTAATAAAGTATTATCTAAGATGCTGGTATCAATTTCTTCACCATCTAGTTCTTCATCATCAATAAGATCATCTAGTTCTTCTTCATTGACATTTTCAACATCGATATCCTCATCTTCGGTCAAACTGATGCCGATCTGGCTAAACCACTCATAAAGATCTTCAATTTGATTTTCATTTAGGTCAAGCTTATCTAAAGCCTCCATGACATCAGCTTGATACAAGATCTTATTTGTATTATAAGCTTCCTGAAAATCATCTTTCAATTCATCAAGGGTCTTTATTTGTTTAGCCTTTCCCTTCCCATTGAATGTTTCAAACTTAACATGACCGTTTTCCATCTTTTTTTCTTCAGTTTTCTTCATCATAAAGTTTTCTCAACTCCTTAAAATTACTATTTAACTGCTCCATAAGCTGTTGCTTGGCACCTAGATCGTTTAACGAACGCAATTGTTTCCTCAACTGTTGGGTCTTGTTTTCTAGCACATCGATCTTGATCCTTTTGATAGCTCCTTTAAGCCTATCCTCATTATATGCTTGTTCGACCTCCGCGTTTATGGTTTTGACCAAAAGCGAACGTAAATCATCATCGGTAATTTCATCAAACATCTTTGAAGCATTTACGTATTTATTTTGGCGATATTCATCAATGATCATCATCGCTAAAAGCTGACAATTATCATCTGGCAAATAGCCAAGATCTTCTAAGAAGATCTCAATCGCATCGAAGCTTTGCAGCATGGCATTTAAGATCTGGATCTGAGCATCATACAACCCATCGCTTAGCTTCGGTCCTTGAATCTTGTTGATTACGCCGACATTCTGTGGTGCTTCGATAATATTTCCTAAGCTAAAGCCGGTGATATTCTCTAGCTGATGTTTAAAATTTAAACGATCATATTCATCTTTAAGTTTCTTGATCTGTTCAATTATCACATTAGCAAATTCCTTGCTTTCGCTATAAACTTCTAAGTTATATTTCTTTTGCAGATAATTAAATAAGAATTCCATCCAGGCATATGGTTGATCGATGCTTTTTTGTAGATATGAAATTCCTTTGCTTTGAATAAGTTCATCAG
Source organism: uncultured Erysipelotrichaceae bacterium (assembly GCA_944326795.1). Classification (GTDB taxonomy): domain Bacteria; phylum Bacillota_I; class Bacilli_A; order Erysipelotrichales; family Erysipelotrichaceae; genus JALEVB01. The sequence continues at coordinate 46,960 of CALVFJ010000003.1, read as the reverse complement.
GATCGAGCGTAGTTTCATTGCGATATACGCTGACCTCAAAACCTGCATCAACGGCCATGATCCCTGCTTTATAAATAGCATTTTGACCAGCATTATCGCCATCATAGGCTAAGACAATATTCATGCTACACTGCTTGATCAAATGTAATTGCTTTGCCGTAATTGCTGTTCCTAAGGTAGCAACAACATTATAGATCCCTGCTTTAGCAAAAGCTATGACGTCCATTACCCCTTCGACCACGATGATCTTATTGCCTTTTTTGGCAAAACTTTTTGCACGGTGCATATTATAGACAAAATTACCTTTGACATATATCGGCGTTGTTGAAGTATTGATGTATTTGCTGGCATTATCATCTAATGCTCTAGCGGTAAAGCCAATAGGATTTCCAAATTCATCATGGATCGGAAATACGATCCTATTTGCAAACACATCGCTTTCTCCGTACTCATTGTCAAAGATGATATTTGTTTCGATCATGGCTTGCTTTGAATATTTCTTGGCCGTTAAAAAATTGTATACGCTATTATTCTTACCATTATAGCCGATATCAAACATATCGATGATCTTATCATCCATCTTTCTAGCCAAAAGATATTCTTTAGCTCTTAATCCATCGCTGGTATTCAAACTATAACGACAAAATTTGATCATCTCATGCAAAAGATCATAATAAGCTGCAAACTTGCTATCGATTCTTTTTACCGGCACGATCTTAGACATATCCAGCGGATAGTTGATCATTTGGGCGACCTTCGCTACCGCTTGGATATAGTCAACTTTCTCATATTCTTGCACAAAGCCAAAAACATTTCCGCCTTTTTGACATACGAAACATTTAAAGATCTGGCGAGAAGGTGAAATGCTCAGGCTAGGATCATGATCATCATGAAATGGACAAATTGCCCGATAAGCATTGCTGCCCTTTTTTTCAATAGGAATGTAGCGCCCGATTATATCGACAATATCTGCCTGTTGCCTAATATTATCAATATCTGCTTGTGGTATGCGCATTTGATCATTCCTTCCTATCTATCTTAAAATTCCAATGCTTTTTTGATATATGCCTTCAATTCATTGATCGGCATCCTTACTTGTTCCATCGTATCGCGGTCACGCACCGTAACGCAATTGTCTTCCATCGTTTGTGGATCGACCGTGATGCAGTATGGCGTACCGATAGCATCCTGACGGCGATATCGTTTACCGATACTGCCAGCTTCATCATAATCAACGGTAAACTCTTTGCTTAGCTCACCATAAATTTCTAAGGCCTTATCTTTTAGATCTTTGCGTAACGGGAAGATGGCAGCCTTGATTGGCGCTAGGATCGGTGAAAAATGCATGACGACCCTTGTGTCTTTTTCGTTGATGATTTCTTCATCATAGCTTTCGGTAAAAAACATCAAAAACAAACGTTCAACACCTACCGCTGGTTCGATGCAATATGGCACATATTTTTCATTGGTCGTTGGATCTAGATATTCCATATTGACCTTTGCATGTTCAGCATGCTTGCTAAGATCATAGTCCGTGCGGTCAGCTATGCCCCATAGCTCGCCCCAGCCCCATGGAAAGTTATATTCGATATCACATGTACCGACCGAATAAAAGCTCAGCTCTTCCTTGCTGTGATCTCTAAAACGTAAGTTATCTTTTTGATTATTATTAAGGCTCAATATCCAATCCATGCAAAATTGTTTCCAGTAAGCATACCATTCAAGATCGGTGCCCGGTTTGCAGAAAAATTCCATTTCCATCTGTTCAAATTCACGGGTACGGAAAATAAAGTTACCCGGCGTGATCTCATTACGGAAAGATTTTCCCACCTGGCCGATACCAAATGGCAATTTTTTTCGATATGTTCTTTGGATATTTTTAAAATTTACGAACATTCCTTGTGCGGTTTCAGGACGCAGATAGATCACGCTTTTAGCATCCTCTAGTACGCCTTGAAACGTTTTAAACATCAAATTAAAACGACGAATATCCGTAAAATCATGAGCGCCGCAATCTGGACATGGAATATGATTCTCCTTGATGTAATCCATCATCTGTTCATTGGTCCAGCCTTCAGGATTTACCGTGCCTTTGCTGAATTCTTCAATGATATGATCAGCACGATGTCTGGTCTTACATTGTCTACAATCCATCAATGGATCGCTAAATCCCGATAGATGTCCGCTAGCCTCCCATACTTTAGGATTCATCAGGATGGCTGATTGAATGCCTACATTGTATGGACTTTCCTGAATAAATTTTTTCCACCATGCATTTTTGATATTATTTTTAAGCTCAACGCCTAATGGCCCAAAATCCCAAGTGTTGCTCAAACCACCATAAATTTCTGACCCTTGGAACACAAAGCCTTGTTCCTTGGCATGAGATACGATTTTATTAAATGTCTTATCTTTGATATCCATGTTTTTCTCCCTTTTAAGTCAACTTATAATATAGCATAAAAAAGTGCTAATTTATAGCACTTTTTGCAATACTTAACAAAAAATCATAGCTATTTAAATTGATTGCGCCATGTTGCTTTAAAAATTTTCTTAAACAATGCAGACATAGGAAATCAAGACCCAGCGATCTCAGGCTTTCATAATTTGCAAATTCCGCCTTATTCAAATAGCGAAATGTTTTTAAAGCTTCGACATCATGATACAGTTCATCATTTTGATGGTGATGTTTTTGGCAAACAAAGCCTCCTTCTTCAATATTTAAAGCGACGATCCTATTTTCACCACAGCACACACATCCATCGACCTGTGGCTTTATTCCTAACATTTCACAAACATACGCCATGAACAGTCCTAAGACCAATAGTTCATGATCATCTTGATCCAAAAGCTGCAATGCTTTGGAAAAATTTTTATACAATCCATGAAATGTTATCTCATCATCTTGGCAAAGTTTTTCAACCAATTCCAATAAACAATTAAAGACTGCGATCTTAAGCAACGAATCCATGATATGATGATTAGATTTAACCAAATCACCACCTTTAAAACGATGCATCTGATGATAATCTTCATCATCACAGATGAAATCATAAATATTGCCTAATACGCTATATGCGGCGCTTTTGCTACCAGCCTTTTTAGCCCCCCGGATCAAAAAGCTGACGCGCCGATCATTTTCATCAAGACCATTGACTATCAGATCATTATCGCGATAGTCAACTTGTTTGAAAAGGATCAAACGCATGTTTAATCCTCGATATCAATAGGAATATATCCTAGTTGCTGCAATTTGCTGGTTCGATTACGCCAATTTCTTTCTACTCTTACGAACAATTCAAGATATATCGGTTCGCCCAATAAGCCTTCGATATCTTTTCTAGCATCGATGCCGATCTGTTTGATCATTTTTCCTTGTTTTCCTATGATTATACCTTTTTGGGAATCTCTTTCAACCAAGATCATGGCATTGATCAAAAGCCGCCCCTTCTTGCGTCCCATACGTTCAATGACCACCGCAATGGAATGTGGCACTTCTTCTTCTGTTAGATATAGGATCTTTTCTCTGATCAATTCACAGATGATAAATTGCTCAGGATAATCACAAACCTGATCTTTCGGATAATACATGATGCCATCTTCAAGGTAATTCTTGGTCGTTGCCAGCAATTCATCGACATTGAATCCTTCTTTGGCACTGATCGGTATGATTTCTTTAAAATCATAAAGCTTAGCATAACTTAACAACAGATCCATGACCTTTTCCTTACTTATAAGATCGATCTTATTCAGCAATAAAAACACGGGCATTCTCTGCTTTGCCAAGATATCCAAGACAAATTGATCGCCTTTGCCAAACTCTTGGGTTGCATCGACCAAAAAATAGATCATATCGACGCTGCCAATTGCATTTATGGCTTCTTTGTTCATCTGCTGTCCTAAGGCATGCTGAGGCTTATGGATCCCTGGGGTATCGATAAAGATCATTTGTGCATCTTCATCGGTAAGGATACCACGGATCTGATTGCGGGTCGTTTGGGCCTTAGGTGAAATGATCGCGATCTTTTGCTGAAGAAGATCATTCATCAATGTGCTTTTGCCGGCATTTGGCCGACCAACCAATGCTATGAACCCTGATTTCATCTTATTAGATCCTCACTGTCAAATGCCATTGGCAACAATTCTTGCATGTTGGTTACCAAGGTTTCTTTGCCATTTGATAAAACAACCGGCACATCTGATGGCATCAATTCCGATAATACCTGCCGACAAATCCCACAAGGCGTACCGATGCGTTCTCCATCACTAACGATTGCTATCATCTCGACATCCTTTTTACGATAACCATTTGAATAACAGCTAAAGATCGCATTTCTTTCCGCACAGCTAGTAGCCCCATATGAAGCATTTTCAATGTTAGCTCCTAAAAAATATCTCCCATCGCGACATCTGACACAAGCACCGACGTGATAGCCAGAATAAGGTGCATAAGCATTTTTCAAAGCTTCAAAAGCTTTAGCAATTATTTCATCATACATAATCAAAAACCTCCATAATATTTACCAAACAACATAAGCGCGATCGCTAAGCTGATGATTGCAGCAAAAAGCACCCCTCCAGCACTGATATCTTTGATGATCTTTATCTTTTCGTTATATTCAAGCGTATATAGATCGCACAAAAATTCAATTGCTGTATTAAAGATCTCGCTCACGATGACCAAACCGATGCATAATACGATCAGCAACATATCATAAAACTCAAATTTTAGCCATGATCCGCACCCTAGCGCAACAATAGCCAATATGCCTTGGATCATGACCGAGGGATGTTTAAAAGCCTCATAAATACCGATAAAAGCAACCTTAAATTTTTTCATCGCGTCTTACCACTTTGTCCATGATCTCATCTTGTAGTGCAAACATGACCTTCTCATCTTCTTTGATCATATGATCATAACCTAAGCAATGCAGCAAGCCATGGCAAAATAGAAACCCAAATTCCCGTTGAAAAGAATGGCCATAACGCTGAGCCTGCTCATAAGCATAATCAACATTGATGAAGATATCACCTAACTCTTTTTCTTCATCCATGATCTCATAATCATCCTGCGTATCATTGATGGCAAACGAAATCACATCAGTCGGACGATCGATATGACGATAATCACGATTGATCTGATGGATCTTCTTTGATCTGACCAAAATGATCGAAATCGTATAATTATCGATTAACTGCAAACATTTTTCAGTTTGCTCAGCTATTTCTTCGAACAAATAATAATATGGCTTAAACTCTTTGCTTCGTGTCTTATTGATTATCACGCACTTCATAATATATCACCCATTTGATTATAACATATTATATTTATTTACATATTATATAATATTTTTCGCTTGATTAAGATATATAAAGTTTGTTAAAATTTTCGTTGAACAAGAAGGGAAAGGAAAAAAATGGAAACAATGACATTGGCCGACATACGCTGGGATATGATCCTTGGCGGATTTGGCTTATTTATGTTTGGCATTAAATTCATGGGCGACGGTTTAAAAAGCGTCGCTGGAGAAAAGCTACGAGATTATATCGACAAATATACATCTAATCCTTTGATGGGCGTCTTGATCGGTGCCATCATCACGGTCTTCATCCAATCTTCAAGTGCTACTACTGCCATTACCATCGGTTTGGTACGTGCTGGTTTGATGAAATTGGAACAGGCTGCCGGTATCATTTTCGGAGCTAATATCGGTACGACGGTCACAGCTTTCTTGATCAGCTTGTCGATCGATCAGTACTCATTATATTTTGTATTTATAGGAGGCATCATCGTATCGTTCGCGCGTAAGAAGAAGATGCGTTACATCGGTGAGATCATCCTTGGATTTGGTTCGCTGTTCTATGGTTTGATGATCATGGGCGATTCGTTAAAAGCCTTGAAGGACCTGCCAGAATTTGTTCAGCTAGCTCAGACCTTGGCAAATCAGCCGATCTTATCGTTGCTTGCAGGAACCGTGATGACCGCATTGATCCAAAGCTCATCTGCAGCTATCGGTGTTATCCAGAAGATCTATGAATCTGGAGCCGTACCTTTCATTGCGGTATTGCCATTTGTCTTTGGTAGCAACATCGGTACAACGGTAACCGGTATCTTAGCCGCCTTGGGCGGATCATTACCTGCCAGACGCACTGCTGGATTGCATACGATCTTTAATATCATCGGTACGATCGTTGGCATGATATTACTTTATCCTTATGCCAATTTGATATTATGGTTAACGCAACAATTTAATTTACAACCGATGATGCAGATCGCTGTTACCCATATCATCTTTAACGTTACTACCACTTTATTGCTGTTGCCATTCTTAAAACAACTATGTATCCTGGTGCGTAAGATCATTCCTGGCAATGAACCTGAAAGGATCGAAATTAATATCGATGAATTAGAAACGATCCAAGATAGCGCAGTACCTAGCGTATCATTGAATGTTGCCGAAAAAGCTATCCTTAAGATGAGCACCGTAGTTGAACGCAATGTTAAAGATACCAAGGACTTCTTTAATAACCGTTCCAATGGTGAAGATAAAGAGATCCTAGTTCAATCTGAAAATTTGATCAACTCACTAGATCATAAGATAACCGATTATGTCTTACGCGTATCTAATATGCCACATATGACCGAAAAAGATATGGCGGATATGAATCTACATCTTCAGGTCGTAAAGAATCTGGAACGTATCGGTGATCTTAGCATGAATCTTGCGGAATTCTTTGATATGGTCAATGAGGATAAAGGCGATTTCAGTACAGAAGCTCGCGATGACATCAATCAAATGTTCGATATGTTTGATCATATGCTTAATCTATCTATGGAAGTCTATCGGACCAAAAATTATGCTTCATACAGTGCCTTGATGGAAGATGAAAATTATATGGATGGCTTAGAATATCAAGCGCGTCAAAACCACTTTAAGCGCATGCATCAAAAAGTCTGCACAAACGGTGTTGCTGGCAGCGTATATTGCGATATCTTAAGCAATCTAGAACGTATGAGCGACCACTGCTGCAACATAGCACGTTACGCGGTTACCGTTGATGGTAAATCGTTAGACGAAATCAATAAAGAAATTTAAAATATCAAACAGCAAGAAGCTTAATAAAAAAGTTGTAAAGTTAAACTTTACAACTTTTTTATATGCTGATCACAATATGATCACCTTCTTTGGAGCTTATCTCCACCAACACTAAGCCCCGATGACGCTTCAAACATTGTTTTAATTGCTTATATGGCAAATCATGCTGGTTTGTTAAATAAACTTGTTTTTTTTGTAAATAACGATTTGCCAGATAAAGACAAAACCGATTAACCAGCATCTGGTTAGGAAATGATATATCAATTTTTTTTCCTGCTTCTTCAATAAGTACCCGCATTATTCAACATAGATCCTTATCTTTGTACCATCATTTTGATCTATTTCTACAAGATTACCAATCATGCCCATCTCAGCCATCGTAAAGATCTTCTTGATATCGATGGGCGGGATATCTTTGCCTAGCATACCATCCATCTTCATGCCCATTTCCACCATGACCTTGATGATCTCCATTGGCAGATTAACCTTGATAATATCCCCTTCCGCACTATCATCAACTACGATCTTCAGCATCATATCACATAGCTGTTTCTTATTTTCCGGTGATAAGGCCTTTACGCCTTTGATCTCATAACGTTTCCCGGTCAAAAGCTCATCGATGCTAACATCAAATATCTTGGATAAAAGCGGCAAGGCGCTAATGTCAGGACAGCTTTGATCATTTTCCCATTTGCTGATGGCTTGAGGGCTGATATTTAGCTGTTGAGCTAGATCATCTTGCTTCATATTTTGCAAGCGTCGCAAATGGGCTATCCTTTTTCCTAATGTCATTTCCATTTCTTGATCTTTCAAGCCGTATGGCCAGTTTTTTGATGGCTTGAATATACCTCCTTCTTTTATATGGCTCATGTTATCTGCCATCTATTTAACCAAAACAATAGACAAATATAAATATAATAACGGTTGAAAATTTCAACCATTGATTGAAATCAATAAAAAATCATACGTTCTAGATGATCTTGGTCGTAAAATCTTCCAGATTGATCACTTCATCGACAATATCTTCATAAAACCATGGATCATGACTTACCAGGATGACCGTTTGTCTATAAGCTTTCAGTGCTCTTTTTAGTTCTTCTTTTGCTTCCACATCTAGATGGTTCGTAGGCTCATCTAACATCAATAAATTACATGGTTTATTCATGATTAGAGACAAGCGAAACTTTGCTTGTTCTCCTCCGCTTAACACCTTAAGATTAGATTCGATATGATCAGTGGTTAATCCACATTTGGCTAATGCTGATCTTACCTCAAAATTGGTATATGAAGGATATTCATCCCAAAAGGCTTGTAAGGTCGTTTTATTAGCACCATGGTCTTCTTGTTTGAAAAAGCCGATCTTGACATTAGGATCGATATCAACCTCGCCTTCAAATGCCGGTATATCTTTCATCAAGGTACGAAGCAGCGTGGTCTTACCGATACCATTGACCCCTTTGATCGCAACTTTTTTATTTCTTTCGATGACGATCTGCAGTCTATGGGATAATGGCTCATCATATCCGATGATAAGATCTTTTGCTGTAATGACATAACGCTGCAAGGTATTAGCTTCAATGAATGTAAAGCTAGGTTTAAGCTTGGTCTTAGGCTTTTCGATGATAGTCATCTTATCCAGCTGCTTTTGCCGCGAATGCGCCATGTTCCTTGTGGCGACCCTAGCCTTATTACGCGCAATAAAATCTTCCATTTCGCTGATCTGCGCCTGTTGTTTTTTATATGCTTGCTCGATTTGATGCATTTTGATCGCATGCTGTTTTACAAAATTATCATAATTGCCTACATAGCGAGTAAGTTCACCATTTTCAACATGATAGATCACATTGGTAACTTTGTTTAAAAATTCGATCTCATGACTAACTAAGATAAACGCATTTTCATAATTGCTCAAAAAGCTTACCAGCCAATTGATCTGCTGTTCATCAAGATAATTGGTCGGCTCATCCAAGATCAGCACCATTGGATTTTCTAATAACAATTTGGCTAATAATACTTTGGTCCTTTGGCCTCCCGATAATTTATTTACATTAGTATCTAGATCAAGATCCAATAATCCTAGACCACTGGCAATCTCATTGATCTTGGTATCGATCATATAGAAACCATTATGCTCCAATATTTCCGATATCTCTCCTACATCATTCAAGAGCTGTTCCATGGTTTTTTCATCCGTATCGCTCATCTTTTCATACATTTCCATCATTTCTTTTTCCATGTTGTAAAGATGATCAAATGCCATGGCTAAGACCTCTTTGATCGTTTTGCTAGGATCTAAAACAGTATGTTGATCCAAATAACCAAAGGTTATGCGATTGCACCAGCTAACGCTACCTTCTTCAGGTACGATCTTACCGCTGATGATGTTTAAGAAAGTGGTCTTACCTTCGCCGTTGGCGCCGATCAAGGCAACATGCTCCCCTTTTAATAAACGAAAAGAAACATCCTTAAGGATATCTCTTCCGGCAAAGCTATGGGATACATTTTTTACATTTAAGATGCTCATCTATTACCTACCTTATCATAACTTTCGATGATCTTTTGAACCAGCGGATGACGAACGACATCATCAGCACTTAGATGCAAGATCTTGATCTCTGGAATATCTTTCAAGATCCGTGTAGCATCGATCAAGCCTGAAGCTTGACCGTTAAGATCGATTTGCGTAACATCTCCCGTAATGACCATATGCGAATTGTTTCCTAAGCGCGTCAAAAACATCTTCATCTGCATTGGTGTCGTATTTTGTGCTTCATCAAGGATGACAAACGAGTCATCTAAGGTCCTCCCCCGCATATAAGCTAAAGGAGCAATTTCAATGATCTGCTTTTCGATCAATTTATCGGTTTGTTCAACTCCTAACATATCATGCAGTGCATCATAAAGCGGAGTCAGATAAGGATCGACCTTCTCTTTTAGATCACCAGGCAAAAAACCTAAGCTTTCCCCTGCTTCAACTGCCGGTCTTGTTAAAACGATCCTTTTGATATCACCTTTTTTTAGCTTGGCTACAGCTTGGATCACCGCTAGATAAGTTTTTCCCGTACCTGCAGGGCCAATGGCAAAAACGATATCATAATGTTCCATTGCTTCTATAAAAGCCAGCTGCCCATTGGTTTTTGGTGCGATAACCTTACCGCTAAGGGTTCTGCCAATGACCTTCTTCGCAAGATCGTTAAAATCAACCTTGGCGCTTTTGCTGACCAAGCGATATGCATATTGCACATCTCTTTCATTTACGGCTTGACCTTTTTTTACCACTTCATATAATGCCATCAAAACTTCTTGGATCTGTCCATATGTCACATCATCACACTCTTTGATGATAAAGCTATCATCTCTAAATGTTATCTCTACATCAAAACAGTTTGAGAGGATCTTTAGATTATTATCTTGTAAACCTAAAAGATTCATGGCATTATCTGCACTTAGATCTTCTAGATGAATGGTTCTTGTTGTTTCCAAATAACATACCTCCGTTTATATATACAATTATATAGTTTAAAATGTTAAAATAAAATAGATATTTTAAGGAGTTGTTATGAGCCTATGAGCATTGAAAATATCTTTTATATCCGCGATCTATGTAATGATGCTACAGTTGCCTATCCTATCATCAAACCTTTTAAATTATTATGTAGCGCTGATTTTTTTAGTCTAAGAGATGATGAGACATCTATGTTATGCCAAAAGTATCAAATAACAAGGATCATCAATTTAGATCATGATATTCATAGAACGTGTTCCCATTGGCCTAAGATCATAGATATCGAACTGAAAGAACTAATCGATCTTGAGCTAAATGATATTTCATGCTTATCCGCAAAGCTATGCGCTTGGCCAAAGATCGATGATACAAAAGCCCAGATGGTTGCCAACTATGAAAAGATCCTTCTAAGCACAAAAGGCATCATACCGCTACAACAGATATTTGACATCTTGAAACAAGAATGCGAAGGAGCTACCTTGATAACTTCACGCTACGGCATCCATCGTACCAGCATCGTTACCGCATTGCTATTAGATATATTAGGTCTTGATCACAAATTCATCATCAATTCCTATCTGCAATGCAATCTTGAATACCATCAAAAGCTCAATGATCTAATGAAGATCCTTTGGCATAATGGTCTAGCAAAAGAACATATCCTAAAGCTGCCATATATCTTCGGCACTGATTTAACGTATATAAGCAGCGTTTTCTCTGCTATCGAAAAGCAATACCAAAGCATCGCCAATTATCGTCTACAAGCTTTAAAACTGGACGATAATAGCATAAATCAATTAAGGGATATTTATTTATGAGGAAAAAAACAAGAAAATATGTAAGAAAAAGAAGAAAACGCCTAAGATTAAAAGCTAAATACCGCAATTATCTTTTTTTGCTAAGCATTCTTTTGATCATCATCTTATTATTTATCATGATCATTCCTAAAAACGATTATAAGATCATTTCTCCGCAAAGCGTTTCTTCCATTCCTTCATCAAATATCGATAATACTAAATTTAGCTATGAAGATAATGGCATCATCAATTATCCTGATGCTCAGCTTGGTATCGATCTATCCATGCATCAAAGCGACGTAGATTTTTCTTTATTAAAACAACAAGGAATTGAATTTGTCTTTATCCGTTTAGGATATCGCGGCTATCAATCCGGCAAGCTTAATCTTGATGAAAAATTTGAAGAGTTTTATGAACAAGCCCGAAAGTATGATCTAGATATCGGCATCTATTTCTTCTCTCAGGCCATCAATGAAAAAGAAGCCATTGAAGAAGCAAATTTCGTCTTAAAACATTTAAAAGGCAAAAAGATCGATCTTCCGATCGCTTATGATCTCGAACGTATCGATTATGATGAAGATTATCGGACCAAAGATCTAAGCATCGAACAAAAAACCCAAAATGCCTTAGCATTTTGCGGAAGGCTTGCCTACAAGCAGCAACAACCTATGATCTATCTTAATCAAGATATCGCTAACACTTTTTATGATCTTGAACAGATCTACAGCTATCCGATCTGGTATGCACAATACAGCGATCTTCCTTCTTATCCATATGAATATGCATATTGGCAATTTAGTGACAGTGGCAAGATCTTAGGCATCAAGGAAGAAGTCGATCTTAATCTGCGCTTTGGCTCATGAAAACCATCAACATCTATAGCGGGAAGTATATATACGATGCCTTAAACAATCCAAATAAGATCTGTTCATGCTTTAATGAAGCCATGTGTCAAGGGGACGACCACCGCCCATATCTTTGATGATGAATTTATCAAGCAAAGAGCGCAAAGCCTTAATGTTGATATAACTTTTTATCAGCAAACAACCATCAAACCTTTACAAAAATTTCTAGAGGAAAAATATGATGCATACCATTTTTACTTTGGAAGCGACATGTTTTGCCAACTAAATCTTTTGACCTTGCTAGCATATCTTGGACAAAGCAAAGAATATTTCTGGCATATGGTAGAAGAAACGACGATGCAAATAAAAAAGGTCATAAAAGCTAAAGCCTATCGCATACGATCAACTTTATCAAAAGACCTTCATCACACCAGCAAAAATCGATAAGCGCTGTCCATATTACTTGAAACAAGCCATCATAAATTACCGCAATTATCAAAAACCACATTCACCAATATGCCGTTTTATGCGTAAGCATCATGCATCACACGATCTCATCAGCAGGACCTGTGCTCACTTTGCCAAACAGTATGGCTTAGGTGATCAACAGATCAGCCAATTATTCAACCAATATATTCATGAAGCTGCTTAAGCAGCTTTTTTAAGACCAAAAAATTAAGATGGATCAATTCTAGATCATGCTTATGACAATCATAAATGTAGATATCGCTATAATTATACAGATATATCTGATCAAAATAAGTTTCGATATTCTCTAATGCCGCAATATCAGCAAAAATATCCTTCTTTAAGGATGTTTCAAAACAATAGATAAATAAGCCCATCTTTGCAAAATCATGACGATAATCTTTCGCCTTAATTAATTTCTTCTTGATGGCTGTCATGATCAGATGCTTGCTATCGATCCATGAGGGATCTTTTCTTATCAGCTTTCCTTCATCCAATAGTTTTAAAGCCGAGATAACCCGCTGATCAAGTGCGATCGTAACTTCGATACCTAACGATAACTCAGGAAGATCGATCTGCAGATCAGGACGATCCCGATTATAAGCCGCTTTAAAATCAATGCCATAAATATGACACATGATCATCAAAGCAAAGATCTCATTATTTTCTTTTTCAAATAAATCAATTTTGGTCTGCATAGCTTTTAATCGTCACCCAACATCTCAATATATTCATTCGTATATTATCATTATAGACCTATGATAAAATAAAACAAATGCCATTTAAAAAAGCAGATATATGATCATAACAATCTTGGAAGATAACATTTTCTCATCAAGCTTAAAATCAAAAATTATTTATCGAATCTGCCATTTGATATCATGACGATATCTTTTTATAAAAAATTATATCATAAACGCGATGTTAACCATATCCTCTTTTATGTTTTAAAGTCAGTTTGCCTTTGATGTTATTGTTATATTTTTTGAGCTACCATGATATATCGATGGATGGTTCCTTCGATCATACCTTTTTGTTCTAGCTCTTTTTGCAAGCTTATCAATTCTTGTAAATGAGCATCGACCGTAAAATTACAAAATTCCCACGGCAAAACCTTTGCAAACCACACTAAGGCGCCAACATCAAAAAATTTTATAGGTCTAAAGGCTTCCTTTTGCATGATGATGTTAAAACCTTGCGTTTGCAGACGTTGAGAAGCATCAGCCAGGTTTTGGGCGGGAAAAGCCACATGAGGTATTTCTTTATACAATTTAGCAATTAGATCACGATCATTTTGCGCGCCTACTTGTTCGCTGATAAAATATCCTCCTTTTTTTAACACACGATATATTTCTTTTTCATGATAATCACCATGACGATTGATGACGATATCAAAATGATCATCAGCAAAAGGCAAATAAACTTTTGGATCAGCTAGTTTAAAGTCAATATTCTCTGGCAGCAATCTTTTTTGACATACAGCAATATTGACCTCATAATTTTCTGTTGCACTTGTTAGTTTTCCAGGATGTCCTAGACCCAATAAAAATTCTCCGCCACCCGTATCGATATCTAATAGCCGATGATCATTGCGTAAAAATTGATGGATGATCTGTTCATAATCCCATGGCAAATCGGTTTCTTCCGTATATCGATCGTTGATATGAGCAAAATTCCATCCCTCCATCGCTAATTTTTCTTCTTCATGCCACTGCTCGATAAATTTTTCATACCTTTCCATATCGCTAGCTCCTTCTTAATTTACTTTAGCTATAAAAAAACCATCGATCTTATATGATCAATGGCTGAAAACGTTAATTATTTCCCTCTTCTTGCTTTTCTTGCAGCTTCAGATTTTAGTTTACGACGTACGCCTGGTTTTACATAAAATTCTCTTTTACGAGCTTCAGCAAGGGTACCGTTACGTGAAACTTGACGTTTAAAACGACGTAATGCATCATCCAAACCTTCGTTTTCTTTTAGAACTACTCTTGGCATCTTTTTACACCCCCTTACGAAACATACAACTATAGTTTAGCAAACACTTATTAAAAATGCAAGAAAATATAGCATTTATAGTCTTTTTTCTTAATAATTTTCTTTGCTTTCCTGTTTTTCCATCAAAGCTGTTCCACTGCTGGTCCCAATACGGTCAGCACCAGCTTCGATCATCTTACGTAAATCATCAACCGTCTTGACTCCGCCAGCTGCTTTGATCAGTAAGCTATCCTTGACATATGCCTTAAGCAAGGCAACATCGCTGACAGTAGCGCCATGGACGCTAAATCCCGTCGAAGTTTTGACAAAATCAGCTTTGGCAGCTTTTATGCAGTCGCATGCCAAGCGTTTTTCTTCATCGCTTAATAAACATGTTTCAATGATGACCTTCAAGACATGATCACCGCAAGCTTCTTTAACCATCTGAATATCTTTGGTAACATAATCAAGATCACGATCTTTCAACCGCCCGATATTGATGACCATATCAACTTCACTGGCTCCTAATTCGATCGCTTGCTTTGCTTCAAAAGCTTTAGTTTGCGAAGTCATGGCGCCTAAAGGAAAACCAATGACCGTACAAACCTTGACATCTGAACCATCTAGCTGCTCTACGCATTCCTTGATCCAGCTAGGATTGACACAAACCGTCTTGAAATCATATTTTTTGGCTTCATCACATAATTTGATGATTTGCTGTTTGGTAGCGTCTTGTTTTAATAAAGTATGATCAATATACTTGTTCATCATTTTCCTTATCCTCCTGAAAATAATATTTATGAATGCAAGCTCTAGCGACCTTGTCATCACCCATATATTTTTCTTTGCCATAATCGCGATAAATGAAATCTTCGTCGCCTTTGCCTAAGATCAATATCGTATCATTCATGTTCACCATCTCGATGGCTTGGCGAATTGCATCATATCGATCCTCAATGATGATGTAATTGGTCTTTTTAATTCCTTGGGCTATCTGGTTAGCGATATCAATTACCTCTTCATCGCGTGGATCATCTTCGGTCAAGATGATCATATCACAGTAATTATCCGCAATCTCTCCAAAGATCGGTCTCTTTTTGATGTCTCTTTTTCCAGCAGATCCAAATACCGCAATGATACGGTTCTCTTTTGGGGTGATCTTCGCCGCATATTCACAAACTTGAGCGATCCCATCAGGCGTATGCGCAAAATCCACGACCACATTAAACGGTTGGCCTTCATCGATACGTTCCATCCTGCCCTTGATCTGTTCGATATGGTTGACCTTGGCAATGATCTGTTCCATTTCCATGCCCGTTTCATGCAATGCAGCAATTACTTCCAATAGATTATAGATATTGAACATTGCTACTAGATTGGTCTGGATCCGATATTCTGTACCATAACAACGCAAGGTAAAGATGATGCCGTCTTTTTTGATTTGCAAAGAAATTGCTTGATAATCGGCACGTTGATTGATACCAACAGTAACGACCCGAGCTTTAGTATCTTCAACCATCTTAGCACCATGTTCATCATCGATATTAGTGATCGCGATCGCTGTTGATTTCAAATTGTCAAAAAACTTCTTTTTAGCATTAAAATAGTTTTCCATCGTGCCGTGATAGTCCAGATGATCATGCGTAAGATTAGTAAAGATCGCTACATCAAAGTCGATCCCATCGACTCGATGCTGTTCGATACCGATGCTGCTTACCTCCAGCGCACAGGCCTTCATATTGGCTTCGCACATTTCCTGCAAGGTACTTTGAAGAAGATCGATCTCTGGCGTGGTCAATGTCGGATCAAGGCGGACATTACCATACTCGATACCGATGGTGCCAATATATCCGCATGGCGCCTTATCAGCTAACAGCTGTTTGATCATCGTCGCAATGCTGGTCTTACCATTGGTACCGGTAACGCCATACATCAAAAGTTTCTTGGAAGGTTGACCATAAAAATAATCTGCAACCTGATTATAAACCTTTAAGACATCCTTGACCTTGATATAAGTGATATCTTTATGTTTTTGACTGATATCATCGCTATGTACGATAACGATTGCACCATTTTCAATTGCTTGTTCAACAAAATTATGGCCGTCGAACATCATGCCTTTGACGCAAAAAAACATCGAATTCTTACGTTTTTTTCGGCTGTCAGCCATTAGATTATCAATCTCGATATCTTTTACATTATCAAATAATTCATTTAATTTCATTTAATCCACCGCCTTAGCATATATACGCTCTTTATCTAGATGGGTCATGATAGCTTTGACCATCGTATTTGGAGCAAATTTCCCTTCAAGATATACGTAGATATATTCACTGGTATAACCATAAGAATAACTACCATCAAAACCTTCGACCAAAACATCTACTTTTTGATTGATAAACTTACTAGCAAAGATATAACTTAGATCTTTGGATAAGCTCAAGCATTGATTGCTACGCTTTTTCTTGGTCGCATTATCGATATGATCGCTCATCGTATAAGCTTTGGTTCCTTTTTTAGAAGCAAAAGGAAATACATGGATAAAGCTAAATGCACATTTTTTCAAAAAAGCATAAGTATTAGCAAATTCTTCTTCACTTTCTTGGACAAAACCAACGATCAGATCCGTACTAATGGAAATAAAGGGAATTTGTTGGCGAATGTAAGATATACGTTGAAAAAATTCGTCGCAGGTATAAGGACGATTCATCCTTTTTAAGGTCGCATCATCGCCAGATTGCAATGGAATGTGCAAATGCGCAGCCACGCGCTGATCATCTTTTATCAGCTCGATCAATTCATCATCGATTTCGGTAATTTCGATGCTTGAGATCCTGATTCTTTGAAGCTGTGGACATTCAGCTAGGATCATCTTGATTATCTTAGCTAGACTAACCCCATATTCACGACCATAACGTCCCGTATGGATACCTGTCAAGACGATTTCATGATGATGATTGCATAGTTGCTTAGCTTCTTTAACCACATCTTGCGGTTTCATACTACGTTCATGACCTCTAGCATAAGGGATGATACAATAACTGCAAAATTGATTGCAGCCATCTTGGATCTTTAGATACGCCCTTGTTTGATGTTCAAAATTATTAACGATCAAATTTTCAAATGGCATATCTTTAAGTTCTTCAACTTTATTTAATTGTTGATCCTGATATCTTTCGATATATTCGACCAATTTATCTTTATGCTTGCTACCAACCAAGATATCGATATGCTCATCTTTTTGCAGATTTTCAATATCGATCTGGACATAACAGCCAACCACACAGATCAAAGCCTCTTTATTTTGTCGAATAGCTTGATGGATCTTTTGGCGGGATTTGCTAGCTGCCGTATTGGTGACGGCACAAGTAAAGATGATATATATATCACATGATTCTTTAAAATCTTTTTCGATATACCCTTTAAGCTTTAATTGCTGATTGACGCTTTGGGCCTCATAAGTATTGACCTTACAGCCAAGGGTACAAATAGCATAACTTTTCACTCTGATAACTCTCCTATGACGCTTAATGCATAAATGCTGGCGGTTTCACTGCGCAAGATCCTTTTTCCTAGGCTTACACAATTATATCCTTTTGCTTGCAGCATCGTAATTTCTTGCGGTTCAAAGCCCCCTTCAGGACCGATGACGATCACGACATTTTTTTGATGCTGCCATAATTCATGAATCTTGCTGGCCTTTTGGTTAAAAGCTTCATAAGCAACCAGCTTTAGATCACCATAGATATTTAGATCTTTTAAATTGATTGGATCCATCAACTGTGGTACCTGATTGCGTTTGCATTGTTGTGCTGCCTCTAAAAGGATCTTTTCATAACGAGCACGCTTATCATTAAAGCGTTTATCATCAATGATCGTTCGCTTGCTTATCAGCGGAACGATCATCGTACATCCCAGTTCGCTAGCTTTTTGCAAGACCAGCTCCCATTTTTCTTTTTTGATCATTGCTTGTACCAAGATCAAATTACAATGTAATTCATTATCATTAGCATCAACAGCTTCAACCTTGGCAATTACTTTGCCATCAATATAATCGATGCTAGCTAAATAGGCTCTTTCATGGACCAACCGTACCTTTGTACCTTTGGCCATTCTTAGCACATGCATTAAATGATGAGCTTTTGGCTCATCAAATTCATATATATCATTTATCTCTAAAGGTTTATCTATAAAGATCTGCTGCATTATTCTTCCTTATCTTCTTCCTTGGTCAATATTTCGACCTTAACTTCTTCGATCTTGCGCTCCAGCATCTTTTCCACAGTTACTTTGACATTTTGGTATTCAAAGCTTTCGCCAACTTTGGGAAAAGATTCAAATTCGGCAGTTACCCATCCGCTGACGGTGATATAATCATGTTCTTTTTCATCATCTTCCTTGATGCCTAAACGTTCAAACAGATCATCAACCTCACAGCTGCCTTTGACCAAATAGGTATTTTCATCGATCTGTTCATAATATTGCTTAACGATATCATGTTCATCCCAGATCTCTCCAACTAGCTCTTCAATGATATCCTCCATCGTAATGATGCCTGAAGTTCCGCCAAATTCATCTAAGACAACGGCCATGTGGATCTTGCTAGCTTGCAATTGTTTTAAAAGATTGCTTATCTTGGTGTGCGGAGATGTAAAGATCGTGTTCTGCAAGATAGCTCTTATCGTTTTCTTTGGACTATTGCCATTGTATAAAGCATAAAAATCTTTTTCATGGATAACCCCTACGATATTATCGATGGTATTTTCATATACTGGCAAACGACTAAATGTGTTATAACGGAATTTTTCTTCGATCTTGGTCAATGGATCTTTGATATCTATGGCAACGATATCGACCCTTGGGGTCAAGATATCTTTGACATCAAGGTCATTAAATTCAATGGCAGCCGTGATCAGATCCGATTCATGAGCTTCCAGATCACCTTCATTTTCTGCTTCTTCGACCATCGTCATCAGCTCATCGGTAATATCTGAATCATCATCTTCGATCTTGACCATCTTGCTGACTACCCATTGAATGCCCTGAGCGATCAATACCAAAGGCGTAAACAGAATTTCAATTGCACTTATCAAATTTACGACCTTCATACAAAAAGCCTCAGGAGCTTGTTTAGCTAAGGTCTTAGGCAAAATTTCACCTATTAATAAGACCACGATGGTCGTAACGATCGTGCTGACCGTAGGTCCATTGATCTCGCCTAGCATCCTGGTAAACATGACGGCAGCGATCGTCGATAAGCCGATATTAACGATATTATTACCAATCAATACCGTACTTAAAAACTTGTCATAATTATCAATCAGCTTTAAAGAACGACTGGCTTTCTTATTGCCATCAGCGGCATAGTTTTTCAATCTTATCCGATTGGCACTAGAAAATGCGGTCTCGGTCGCACTAAAAAAACTTGAACATATTAAACAAAATATTATAATTCCTATTTCCATCTTTTCATACCTTCCTTCTAATCTTTGTGTTTTATCTTTCTATTTAAAAATTAAGCACGTCGACAAAAAGGTATGATATCTAACCTATGAAAAGATAATTTGACATTATCCATGATCTTCTTAATTTGATCTATACAGAGTAACGGCGAATCGTCCACTTTTTTATCCAACCTTTCATTTTAATGAAACTATTATAGCAAATACCTATAAAATAAGCAATTTTTAGCTAAAAAAAGCACCCTGATATTTCAGGGTGCCAATAGCTTTATTCAGCTAAGATAACTGATCCACCGTAGGTTTCTTCCACGAACTGCTTAACTTCATCTGATTTTAAAACTTCAACCAAAGCCTGGATTTCTGGTCGTGTTTCATCACCGCTTCTACAAGCGATAATGTTGACATATGGGTTAGTTTCATCAGCTGATTCCAGGATCACTGCGTCTTCTAATGGATTTAGTCCTGCTTGCATTGCATAGTTACCATTGATTGCAACAAGATCACCTTCATTATTTTCATACGCTAATGACAACAATTCAGGTTTGATTTCCTTAAACTGTAAATTTTTTGGATTGTCAACGATATCTTCAACCGTAGCGCTGATAGCATCGACATCATCAGCTAAGGTAATTAAACCAGCTTGTGCTAAGATCGTTAAGATACGACCATGATCGCTGACAGAATTGCTGATGATAACAGTTGCGCCATCAGGAACTTCATCAACGCTTGTAACTGTTTGTGAATAGAAACCAAATGGTTCGATATGGATACCGCCAGCATTAACGATATCATAACCATTAGCTTCTACTTCATCATTGAAAAATGGTAGATGTTGGAAATAGTTAGCATCTACTTCACCAGCATCTAACGCTTTGTTAAAGATGTAATAATCATCTAAAACTTCGATTTCTAGATCGATGTTATAATCTTCCAATAAGATCGGTTTAGCAAATTCTAAGATCTTAGCATGAGGATCTAAGGTGGCGCTAACGACCAATTTAGTTGGTTCAGCAGAAGTACCATCCGTAGTTGATGGTGCAGAAGTTTCAGTGCTTGTTGCAGGTGCTGAAGAACAGCCAACGAATAATAAACAAGCTAGTAGCAATGTAAATAGTTTTTTCATAGTCAATACTTCCTTTCCTATCTTTTATCAATTCTTGCTGCTAGATAATCAGCAAGCCATTGCAATGCTAAGACAATTATCGTAATAATTGCGGTGGCGGTAAATAAGATGGCGTTATTACGGCGAACAAAGCCATATTGATATGCCAGATTTCCTAATCCGCCTGAGCCTATGGCACCAGCCATCGCCGTATAGGAAATCAATGAAATAGCCGTTACACAAGCGCCAGAAACCAAAGCTGGAAAGCTTTCTGGCAACAACACTTTCGTGATGATCTGCCAGTTGCTAGCTCCCATGGCCTTGCTGGCTTCGATCGTCCCCTTATCCACTTCCATAAAAGCTATACAACAAAGCCTTGCATAAAAGGGACTAGCGGCAAAGATCAAGCTAGGCAAAGCTGCCGAAGCACCCAGCATGCTGCCGGTCAAGGCCTTAGCGACCGGGATCAGCAAGATCATCAAGATGATAAAAGGAATGGCTCTTAAGATATTTACCAAAAGATCGGCTACCTTATTGATCAGCTTGTTTTCGATCAAGCCCTGACTAGTGGTAACAAATAAGATGATACCAATGATCAAACCTAAGATGATCGAAAATAACAAAGAGATGCTAGACATGTATATCGTCTCTTGAAAGGCCGTAAATAATTGATCCCAATTTATATCATTTATCCAACTCATAATATTTCTACCTTAGCCTCCTTTGCTTCTAACGCTTTAACAAATTTTTCATATTCAGCATCGTTGCCATTGGTAACGTGCAAGTAAGTAACGCCCAATGGTCCGCTGCTGGTATGATTGATATTTGCATTAACGATGCTTACCTGCAGATCACATTGCTTGATCGCATTAGCGATGATCGGTTCATCACTGTTGGTCGTAAAGCTGACTCGCATCAATTGACCATAAGGATATAATTTTTTTAGTTCCTGGCGGGTCTTTTCGACATCGGTGCCATTGATCGTTTGGATGAAGCGCTTGGTTGTCGCATTTTTAGGTCGAGCAAAGATTTCTTTTACCTTACCTTCTTCTACGATCTTACCATCATCCATCACCGCTAAGCGATCGCATATCTTTTGCACGACTTCCATCTGGTGCGTGATCATGACGATGGTTATATTTAATTCTTTGTTGATCTTTACCAGCAATTGCAAGATCGCATCGGTCGTTTCAGGATCCAATGCGCTGGTTGCTTCATCGCAAAGCAAGATCTTAGGATCATTTGCCAAAGCCCTTGCGATACCAACTCTTTGTTTTTGACCACCGCTCAATTCGCTAGGATAAGCATTTTCCCGTCCTTCTAGCCCAACCATCTGGATCAGCTTCTTTACCTTTTCCTGTCGTTTGGCTTTATCCATATGCGCTATCTCCAACGGAAATTCAATGTTTTGTGCTACGGTCCTTGACCATAATAAATTGAAATGCTGGAAGATCATGCCAATTTTTTGGCGGGACCTTAATAGCTGTTGCGAAGAAAGCTTTGATATATCTTGGCCATCGATGATGACCTGGCCGCTGGTTTGTTTCTCTAGCTGATTGATGATCCGGATCAATGTCGATTTTCCTGCTCCCGAATAACCGATGATTCCAAAGATCTCACCATCATTGATCGTTAGATTTACCCCGCGTACGGCTTTGATCTGGGCTTTTTTGGTATTAAAAGTTTTAACGATATCTATCAATTCGATCATGCTTGATCATTCCCCCTTTAACAAAAAAGCCCGTCCTTATAAAGGACGAGCTATATTACCCGTGTTACCACCTTAGTTCATGATACAAAGATATTTGTATCACCTTGTTTCAGGTACCATCATACCCTATCACGATAACGTGTGAAATCCGTCATGATCTAAAGTTTCCATTCGACCATGCGACTCCAAGACCATTTTCATAACAACTAGGTTTATTCCCTTTCAGCAAATAGGAACTCTCTGCAAAACTTCATTGAAACTACTTTTCTCTTCAACGTCTTTATTTATGGTTTAAATGATAATACCTGTTTTGAAAAATGTCAACATCTTTTTTTTGAAAATTATTTCAAATTTCTCTTAGCTTTTTTCAAGATAAAACGCTCGATCAGCTCTTCATGATAATTTACGATCAGTTCTTTAGGAAATGCATATTTTTCGATCAATTCCTCAACCAAGGTAAAATTAGCGATATCGTAAGCAAAATGCGCATCAGATCCGACCAACACATATGTGCCGTGCTTTTTGCATGCCGCTAATAGTTCTGGCATGTGGATATCCGCATCTAATCTTGAACTATGAGGCTTTAATGACGAATCATTAAGTTCGATAATGGTATGGGTCTTGGCCGCATAGGCGCATACAGCATCAAAGTCACAAAGGTAGCGGCCATTTTCGATATGACCTAAGATCGTAATATATTTGTTATCACAAGCTTTTAGATATGTATTCGTTATATCATTACCTGTAAAACATGGGGTATGGATCGAAGCTATAGCATAATCTAAATTTTTAAGCGTAGATTCTTTTAGATCAATGTCAGCATTTTCATTTAAGATATTCAATTCTACCCCTTTTAATAACCTTACCGTATCAAAATTGTCTGGAAGACAGCTTAAATTATTAAAATGAAAGATATGCGCCGTACCTGGCATATCAGGGGCATGATCGCTCATTCCTAGATATTTAAGCTGGATATTTTGCGCATATGCAACATTTTCTAACACCGTACTATAAGCATGACCGCTGCTTATGGTATGAACATGCAAATCAATTAAATTTTTCATGATCTTCTCCTAAACAAAAGGTGCTTCCAGCACCTTTTTCATTATCTTAAATTATTGAAGAATCCTGGGATTCCAGAATCGTCGCTGCTTACTTCAACGCCATCAGCAAAGGTGCTGTTAGCACTGCCAAAAGCCGCTTTAGCGTTTTGTTTTTGTTCATCGACATATTCAAAACCTGTAGCAATAACGGTAACGATGATCGAATCACCTAATTTATCGTTGATCGCAACACCGAATATAATATCTACATCATTGCCTGCTGCTTCACGAATATATTCTACAGCTTCGCTAGCATCATATACACTGATAGCAGGACCACCAGTTACATTAACGACCGCGCTCTTTGCACCATTGATATCAGCTTCAAGCAATGGTGATTCAATAGCTTTTTGTGCAGCTTCCTGAGCTTTGTTATCGCCACTAGCCATACCGATACCGATAAGCGCTGTTCCTTGGCCTTCCATGATGCTACGAACATCAGCAAAATCCAAGTTGATCAAAGCAGGGACCGCAATTAGATCGGTAATAGTCTGAACACCTTGACGAAGGATGTTATCTGCTTCCGTAAATGCTTCTTCAAATGGAATGTGTCCGATAACTTCCAATACTTTGTTATTTGAGATAACGATCAAGCTATCAACATATTCTTTTAATTGTTCTAAGCCTTGTGAAGCGTTGGCCATACGGCGTTTACCTTCAAAAGAGAATGGTTTGGTAACGATAGCTACGGTCAAGCAATTCAATTCTTTAGCAACTTTCGCAAATAATGGTGCAGCACCTGTTCCGGTACCACCACCTAAGCCTGCTGTCAAGAAGATCATATCAGCGCCCTTCATAGCTTCACGGATATCATCTTCACTTTCAACGGCAGCTTTTCTTCCGTTATCTGGATTTCCACCGGCACCTAGTCCATCATGTCCTAAACGGATCTTATTAGGAACAGGTGAAATATCCAATGCTTGCAAATCAGTATTTGCAACATAGAATTCTACGCCTTGTACTCCTTCTTGTACCATGCGGTTAACTGCATTGCTTCCTGCTCCGCCGATACCAAATACTTTAATCTTAGCAATTTGATTATACATTAATTCAGCCATAATTTTTCTTCTCCCACTATTTCTTTATTTATTTTTTTCAAATAAGATACCACGTAGTTTTTGAGTGATCGACTCTTCAGAATCGCTAGCACCACTCTTTTTATTAATCGAAACTGCCTTTTCGAACGCTTCGATATCGACACTATTTACCTGATAGTTCGTGATCGGCAATTGATCTTTATAAGCATAGAACAATCCTAAACACGTGCTGTAGGCACTGTTTCGTGCCCCCAGAGTATCAGGACAATAGTTCTTTACTTCTGCTTGTAAGCGAGCTTGAAGCAAACGATCAAGACCGTTTAGCTCTCCACCCTCTCCAGTTATAATAACAGTTGTTTGCCCTTGTTGCAAGATGGGATTACATAAACCTTCAATTCCATCTAGCCAGATCTTCACATCAACCTGGACGCATTTAGCAAGATCTTCCTCACTTATCGTCCTTGCTTCGCCATTGATCGCATATACATATACCGGATTATCGGAATATTTTGTCAGATCAAGACGGGTATTCTGGATCAAAAGCTTTGAACTGATATCACCTTTTAAATCAAACTTATCATTTATGCTCTCAATCATTTTGTTCAAGCCAAAACGGAAAGTTTCACATGCTTTAAGCCTGCCTTCACTGATCAAGCCTAAGGTCGTATATAACCTTTCTAGCTTTAGGATCACGATGTTTTGACCAACACCTTGTTCAAGCAACGCACCTTCTTTAGCGATAGCGAAGATATCCAAACAGATATCCATGACCTCCAGATCAGCTTTTTCTACACAGCTTACCAGATCAAATGCCAGCTTGCGATTTGCACAAAGCAGATCGACATCAACGACCAGATTCTCACATCTTTCATTGATCGGCATCCTTCTGGTGGATATTCCATTGACCGTGTATTTGATAGGGACCGCTTGGATCAATGCCAGATCATCCGGAATTTTTGTTGCCATTGCTCTGCGCACTGCTTCTTTGATGTCATGCGCCGTACAGACCCCATCAATGGAGTCGATCGGTTTTCTGACCTTAAGCGGCAAACAAGTAACCTTATAAGAAGGGATACACAATAAAACTCTTTCAATTCTAGCACCGATGGTCTTATTGGCATTATCAACAGCTTTTCTGATCGCTCTGATAATCTCATTTTCATCAGTTACTTGATCATATGTAAGTCCAAAAGCAGGAATACGTGAAGTTTTAATAACATTGAAACGTGTATTAAAGAATTCACCAATGATAAGTCTAATTTCGTGGTCTGATACTTCTATAGCCGCAAAAATTTGCTTATCCATCTTTCTTCATACTTCCTTTCTTAAAAACTTTACATTAGTATGATATCACATAAAAGTTATTTCTAAAAGTTTTTTTAGCGGATAATAAAGCATTTTTTCCTTTATTACAGCCTATTTATGACGCAAAATTCCTCTTTATTACCTTTTTTTCCTAAAACATGCATGCTCACATTATTTTTTTCTTGCAATTGATCGCTATTCATGGTATATTTATCAAGCAATTGAATGAAGGGAGGGTTCTGTGTATGTCAAAAGTTTGTGCCGTTACAGGTAAAAGGGCATTATCTGGTAATAGACGTTCACACTCATTACGCGCAACTCGCCGTAAATGGAATGTAAATTTACAAAAAGCAACAATTATCGTTGATGGAAAACCACAACGCGTACGCATTTCAGCTCGCGCATTAAAAACATTAAAAGCGCAACAAATCGCAAAATAATATATTTGCTTAAATCATGCTGCTGGTATCAGCAGCTTTTTTTATGTTCTGCCAAAAAAAGATCTTCATTTTGAAGATCAATCGTTTGCTTGAATGACGATGATACGTCCTTGATGAACGGTAAGCTTGCCCATATCGCCTATTATTTCATTAGATAAGGTATAGATATCCTTGGTTGTCAAAGGCTGATATTTCAATGGATATTTAAAACCTTCAAGCGTAACGACGCTATCATCAACAGCAAAGATGCTGAAATACTTATATACGCTTTTAGCAATATCATAGCTTCCTTTGGTCAAAAGCTCGATCCGATTCTTTTCATCCAAAAAGATCATCTTCGCTTTTGCGGTATTTTTCAATAGTTGAAAATTGGCATACTGATGATCAAGCCTGCCTCCGCTGGCTCCTACGATATATAGCTTATCATAGCCTAGCTGGATGGCCAGATCCACCCCTTCTTCCAGATCGCTTTTATCTTTGATCGGATTTAGCTTGATCATCTTGATGCTATATTTATCGATAAGCTGATATTTATCCGCACCCAAAGAATCAAAATCTCCGATGGATCTTTCCATCATGATCTTGTGCGAAGCCAAGGCATATGCCCCAGCATCGATGCCAAAATAATCACATTTGATATCCGGGATCGACCTTGCTAAGGGACAAACCAGCATGCATGGCCTTAGCATAAGGATTCTACCGCCTTGATGATATCATTTTTAAATACATAGCTGCCAGCGACCAAGACATCCACCCCATGCTCTTTGCATTGCGCTCCGGTCTTTTCATTGATGCCGCCATCAACCTCGATCAAATAATCATAACCATTAGCTAGTTTTAGCTCTCGCAATGCCGCGATCTTTGCCAAGGCCGTTTCATCGAAAGATTGACCGCCAAAACCAGGTTCTACACTCATTACTAACACCAAATCAAATAAATGCAGATAAGGTTTTAGGACATCTAGGGACGTTTTAGGTTTGATCGCAATGCCTGCTTTAGCATTTAGGCTATGGATCTTTGTCACCAGCTTCTCGATCTTGTTAGGATCGATCGCTTCATAATGAAAGGTCAAAAGATCTGCTCCCGCTTTGATAAAAACTTCACTGTAATATTCAGGATCGGATACCATGATATGCACATCCATGAATAGATCACAGCTTTTCTTAAAAGCTTTCAAGATGTCCGGACCAAATGATAGATTGGGAACAAAATGGCCATCCATCACATCAAAATGTAGCCACTGCGCCTTGCTTTGGCTCAAAACAGCAAGCTGCTGCTTGGTGTCACGATAGTCTAATGACAATACTGATGGTGATATGATCATTAATATTTTACCTTCCTCTCTTGAATCATCTTTAAAACGCTCAGATAATTTTCATAACGGCTTTGAGCGATCTTACCGTTAGCTACCAATTCTTTGATCTTACATCCTGGTTCATTGACATGCAAGCAATCATTAAATTTGCACAGGCCAAGATAAGGAACAAACTCGATCACGCTTTGCGCTAGTTCATGCGCTTCCATGTGGGAAAAATCCAATGAGCTAAAGCCTGGAGTATCACATACCCAACCATCAGCTACTTGATGCAGTTCACAATGTCTGGTCGTATGCTTGCCGCGATTCAAAGCTTTGCTGATCTCTTGGGTCATCAATTTAAATTCAGGATTGATGGTATTCAGTAAGGTTGATTTGCCAACCCCGCTTTGCCCGGTCAAAACGCTGATCTTATGCGCAATCAATTGCTTTAAAGCGTCTTCGACATGGAATTTATCACAGGTTACTACTTCCATGATCCTTTGATATTTTTCAGTGATGCTCGATATATCATCAACCAGATCCGTCTTGGTAATGCATAAAACACACTTGATCTTAGCATAAGTTGCCAAAAAGGAGATGCGATCGACCAACGTTTCGCTAAAATCCGGATCCTTAGCGCTCATCACGATGATAAGCTGATCGATATTAGCTACAGCTGGACGGATCAAAAAATTTTTTCGTTCTAAGATCTTTTCGATCGCATATTTATCTTCGTAGCAGCTAAATTCTACCTCATCGCCAACAAAAGGCGTCATCTGCAAGCGCACCTTGCCCATGGCTATGCATTGATAAATCTGATCTTTATCATCTTTGACAGTATATTGATTAGAAATGATCTTAATTATTTTTCCTCTCATCGTTTACCTCGATCAATAATAATAAAGCGTTACATAGGAAGAATCGGTTTGAACATATGACTGGCCAATCTCAGGATTTGACTTGATCACGATTCCAGTGCTTAAGTTGTCGATCTCTTCTTGGGTAAGCTGGCTAGTATCAAGATTGCTTAGCACGACCTGCAATCCCATTCCTTCTAAAAGCGTCCTTGCTTCATCGATGTTCATGCCTTCGATCTCCGTTGGGATGATCACGCTAGGATAGCTAGCATAGACCAAGCGAATTTCCGTATTGGTATTAGGATTAAACCTTGTGCCTGGATCCATCAATTCTTGGCGGATGACAACTCCAGGATCATATGTATCCGAGGCTTCCTCACTGGTCAGCACATGCATATTAGGATAATTAGCCAATTGTTTTTTAGCATCGTTGATATTCATGCCTACATAATTATCCAAATAAACCCCGATACCACTAGACACCTTGACCTGGATCTTAGTGCCTTTGGCAACCTCGGTTCCGCTGCTTGGCTCAACCTCAAAAATTATGCCTTTTTCAACTTCATCGGTCAGTTCATATACGATATTGCCGGTGTCTAGCTGTAGATTATTATCCTGGCATAATTCTTTGGCACTAGTAACGGTTTCGCCGATCAGATCAGGTACCGTTTCCAATGAAGCGGCAGGTTTAAAGGCCCCGGTCAAGCTCAAGGCAAAATAAATTCCCGCTAGCGATAGCATCGACAATAAGATCACGATGATCGCTAACCAATCGATCTTTTTTTTCTTTTTTACCGGACGTTTAGGTGCAGGTATTTCCTTGACCTCTCCGGTTTTTTGATCTACTTTCTTAATCATCCTGGTCTTGCCTGTATGTTCTTCATAATCAAAAAGCGGTGGACGCTCATTGATACGTTTAGGGCTTAGGCAGGTCGTAATGTCATCTAGCATTTCTTGAGCGCTGCGATAACGGTTATTTTTATTTTTCGCACAAGCTTTTAGGATGATATTGCTCATGGATTGTGGGATATCAGGATTGATCGTGCGAATATCTGGTATCGGCTCCCGCATATGTTTTAAAGCGATCTCAACGGCTTGTTCGCCTTTAAATGGCACATCGCCACTTAGCAATTCAAAAAAGACGATGCCTAAGGCATAGATATCGCTTTGGGCACTGGCTTGTTCACCTCTAGCTAATTCAGGTGCCAGATAATGCACGCTGCCCATGACCGAATCCTTTTGCGTCAATTGCAAAGAATTTTGGGCCAGTGCAATACCGAAGTCCACGACCTTGATGGTTCCATCCGCCTTGACCAAGATATTTTGCGGTTTGATATCACGGTGGATGATGCCTCGCTTATGGGCTTCTACGATCGCTGAAGTGATCTGTTTCATGATGTCTTGAGCTTCTTCTTTCAGCAAGGCACCGCGCCTTTTGATCAAATTCTTCAAGGTCGTTCCACGCACATATTCCATGACGATGAAATGATGACCGCGATCTTCTCCGACATCATAGATATCAACGATATTAGGATGGCTCAAGGCCGTGCTGGCTTGAGCTTCCTGCTGAAAACGCAATAATGCTACTGGATCATTGCTAAGTTCACCTCTTAAGATCTTGACGGCAACCTCGCGATTTAGGATCGTATCATGCGCAAGAAAAACATCAGCCATGCCGCCTTGACCAATATGATGGGTCGCCAGATAACGATTCGCTATCATATTATTATTTCTTCTTGTCATTAGTTATCACCTTTCTCTAATTCAATAAGTATGATCGTTATATTATCATATCCTCCCGCTTTTAAAGCAAGATTCAACAATTTTCTGATCTTCATCGATGCCGCTACATCATCATCGACGATAGTTTGGGCAATCTTATTCTTGTCAACATAGCCATGCAAGCCATCTGAACAGATCAAGAAGCTTTTGATCGGCAATTGATATGGGGTAATATCGATCTTTACGCTTGACCATACTCCGATCGCATTGGTCAAAACATTGCGCTTAGGATGATTTTTAGCTTCCTCCAAAGTTATTTCATTGTGCTTTAACATATCATTGACCAAAGAATGATCTTCTGTTAACTGTTTAAATTCATCTTCATAATTCAAGCCATAGACCCTGCTATCACCGATATTGACGATCAAACGACCGACCCGGGTAAATAAGATGCCCGTCAAGGTCGTGCCCATACCTTTAAAATTTTCATTTGCAGCGGCAAGATTATAGATCTGCATATTGATCTTTGTAATATTCAAGCGCAGCCAGCTCATCGCATCATCAAGATCCATGAAACCGGTATGTTCGCTAAAATGCTTAGAGAAATAATCTACGACCATGCGTGAAGCGATATCGCCAGCCTTAGCGCCGCCGATACCATCGCAGACCATAGCGAAAACATCACCGTCTTCACTAGTGATGATGCTGTAACTATCCTGATTGATATTGCGAACTAATCCTCGATCGCTTACGCCAAAATATTTCATTTTTCAGCCTCTTTTTTTGCACGCAGCTGTCCGCATGCCGCATCGATATCATCGCCATGCTTCTGTCTGATGGTCGCTTTGACCCCATTTTTCATGATGATATCATAAAAATGAAGGATCGTTTTATCATCACAGCCCTTGAAGCCGTGTTCATCGACCTGATTATAAGGAATCAAATTAACGTAGGCATTCATGCCCTTTAATAGCTTAGCAAGCTGTCTAGCGCATTCATCACTGTCATTGACCCCTTTTAACAAGATATATTCGAAAGTGATCTTTCGATTGTTCAAACTGCTGTAATACCTTAAAGCTTCCATCAATTCAGCGATCTTATATGCATGATTAACTGGCATCAGCTGATCGCGCAGTTCATCATTAGGCGCATGCAGCGATATCGCTAAGTTATATTGGACCTGTTCATTAGCAAAGCGTTTGATCTTATCTGCCAACCCACAGGTTGAGATCGTTAAATGTCTGGCACCGATGGCTAAGCCTAGATCATGATTTACGGTCTTACAAAATTTCATTACTTCGTCATAATTATCAAATGGTTCTCCGCACCCCATGATCACGACATTATTGATGCGCTCATCCTCTTCATCCATTTCTTTTTGGATATACATGATCTGCCCTACGATCTCGCCACTGGTAAGATCGCGTTGTTTTTTCAATAAGCCCGACGCGCAAAACTTGCAGCCCATATTGCAGCCAACTTGACTGGAAACACACACGCTATGCCCAAAATCAAAATGCATCAGCACCGCTTCGACCAAAGCTCCATCATGTAATTTAAAAAGATATTTAGCTGTTTTATCTTTAGCAACCTGCTTGGTTACCAATTCTACCGGCATGATATAAAAGTTTTCTTCAAGCTTTGCGATCATTTCTTTTGAGATATCGCTCATCAAAGCAAAATCTATCGCTCTTTTGCGATATAACCATTTAAATATTTGATCGGCCCGGTATTTTTTATACCCCATCGTGGCAAAAAGGTCGATCAGATCTTCATAAGGATAATCATATATTGTCTTCATTTTTTCACCATATGATATTGTAGCACAATTATACCTTTCTAACTAGTTTTGCATGATAAAAACCATCATTGCCATACGGCTTGATTATTTCATCATGGATCAATGAAAAATTAGGATGCTCTTGCAAAAAAGCAGCGATCTGTTTTTCATTTTCTTTTCTATTCAAGGTGCAAGTACTGTAGACCAAGATGCCATCACGCTTTACATAATGTGCAGCATTGGCCAATATCAGCTTTTGCAGCTTGACGATCTCATCTAAATTTTCAGGCTTGATCTTTAGCTTGATATCTGCTTTACGCCTTAAAACCCCTAGCCCAGAACATGGCGCATCGACCAGTACCCTATCAAATTGTTCAACAAATGCAGGATTTAGCACCGTTGCATCATTTACTTGTGGCTTGATACAGGTGATCCCTAAAGCATCTAAACGCTCTTCGATCAGCTTGACGCGCTGCTCATAGACATCACAAGCGATGATCTTGCCTTTATCGTGCATGTGCATTGCCATATCAAAAGCCTTAGTACCAGGTGCGCTGCAAAGATCCAATACCATCAAGCCTTCTTCAAGATCTAGCTGCTTGCTGATCTGTTGACTGGCTCGATCTTGGATGATATACATACCATCTTTAAAGGCTGGATCATTGATCAAGCGATGATCGCCGATAAAACAGGTTTCATCGATAAACTCATAAGGCAGGGCTGAACATTTTAAACTATTGATCCTTCCATATACGATGGGCTCTACCAAAAAAGCTGCAATGATCTTTTCATGATCAGGATAATGAGCCTTAAACAAATTAACCAGCCAATCTTCTAAAGAACAATCAATGCCGAGGCTTCCCGCTTTGATCAAGCCTTGTTTGGCAACCTTATGTAAAATAGCATTGACCAAGCCTTTATGCTGAGGCTTAGCTAATTCATTTGCTTCATTGATTATGGCATAGGCTGGGATCTTATCCATCAGCAGCAATTGGTAAACGCTCATATCGATCAGGATACAAGTTTTTTTATCCGGCAATCTTTTGACCATCTTTTGCCATTGATAACGCAGCAAGCGATAGTTTTGGATCGTACCATATACGATACGTGTTGCCAGATTCTTATCATTTTGACTTAATCCTGATAGATCATGCTGCAAAACGATGTTCGCATAAGCCTCATCGATAAAAACTTTCTGTAAACAATTAAATGCACATTCTCTTACGTTCATCATCATAAATACATGGGATCAACGTCGACCTTGACATTGGCCATGCCCTTTCTATCTTTGATATTTGCGATGACCTTATTTACCTGTTTGATCATCAAGCTGCGATCTTTGCCTTTCATGATCAAGCGATAACGAAATTCATCTTTGATCTTTAATAATTTGGTTGGTCCTAATATCTTAAATTCGCCCAGCAATTGCGAGGCAAGCAGATCGATGGTATCTTGCGCCCTTTGATCATTCAACCCATAGGCATATATCGCGATCAGATAACTATATGGCGGATATTGCGCAAGCTGCCGAAACCGCATCTCATGATAAAAGAAATTTACATAGTCATGCTTGATAGCATTTTGCAAAGCATAATGCTCTGTATCAAAAGCCTGCATGATGACTAGTCCTTCATTAGCCCGCCCGCTGCGTCCGCTAGCTTGGACCAACAATTCAAAGGTTGTTTCCACGCTGCGATAATCACTTCTTTTCAAGCCTTCATCTGCATTGATGATCCCTACCAGCGTTACATTTGCGAAATCTAAGCCCTTAGCGATCATT
Source organism: uncultured Erysipelotrichaceae bacterium (assembly GCA_944326795.1). Lineage (GTDB taxonomy): Bacteria > Bacillota_I > Bacilli_A > Erysipelotrichales > Erysipelotrichaceae > JALEVB01. The sequence continues at coordinate 12,675 of CALVFJ010000003.1, read as the reverse complement.
TGGGTACCTAACAAGATATCAGCCTGCTTGTTGGCAAAAGCCTCTAAGATATTAGCATGCGCATTTTTATTACGGGTCGTGTCGCGATCCATTCGCAAGATCTTCGCTTGCGGCAAGGCCTGTTTCAATATTTCTTCTACTTTCTGGGTACCATAGCCTAAATGTTCAAAGCCTTGACCACTGTGACAATGCGGACATACCTTCGGGATCCGATATATCCGAGAACAGCTATGACACATCATCGCCTTGATGTCCGCATGATAGCTCAAGGTCATATCGCAATGGCTGCACATCAACAGCTCATGGCATTGTTTGCAGCGCAGATTATAGCTATATCCGCGTCTATTTAATAAAATGATAGCTTGCTTGCCATCCGCTAAGGTCGATTGCAGCTGTTTTTTCAAACGTTCGCTCAAAAGATAATTTTTCTCTTGCTGCATATCAACCAATTCGATCTTCGGCAAGCTAGAATTATAGCGCTCAGGCATGCTGACCAGTTCATAAACATTCTTCAAGGCCCTAGCATAGCTTTCAAAGCTAGGGGTCGCACTCGCAAGCAACAGCTTTCCATGATGATGCTTGATGCGCCATAATGCCACATCTTTGGTATGATAGCACGGAACATTATCTTGCTTATAGCTTTGATCATGCTCCTCATCCATGACGATCAAGCCGATATCATCAAAAGGCATGAAGATCGCGCTGCGCGTCCCTACCACGATCTTTACTTCATGATTTTTTACCCGCTGATATTGTTCATATTTTTCCTGATCGTTTAAACCAGAATGATAAATGGCCACATCATCACCAAAACAATCTTGACAGCGTTTGATCATCATCGCGGTCAATGATATTTCTGGCACCAAAATGATGACCTGCTTTTGAAGCTTGGCATAATATGCAGCCAAAGATAGGTAAACTTCCGTCTTGCCGCTGCCAGTAACTCCATGCAGCAAGCATACCTCTTTATTAGAAGCGATAATCTTTTCATAAGCTTGCGCTTGCTGCTTATTTAATGGATGCAAAGGCTTAACGGGATGCGATGCCTGCTGATAAGTTTTTTCGACCTCAAAAACTTCAACGAGCTGTTTGCTTATCAAGGCTTGAGCAACCGTTTTGAATCTTGAGCGATATTCGCTATAAAGCATTGGCTCTAATTTGGCTAGTTCTTGATAAACCAGCGATTGTTTGGTAGTTAGCTTCATTTGTTCATGACCTTCTTTGATGCGTACATAACGCACCTTAGCTACCTTAACTACTTTTCCACTTGGTTTGAGCTTAGAAGGCAGCATGGTCTGAAAACAGCTGATGGTTGGGCTTAAGGTCTCATAAGCCATTTTCTGCGCTAGTTCATATAATTCATCATTTAACAGCGTTTGCTTATCTACAACTTCATCAATATATTTTAACTTATAACCATATTTAGCCTGCAGCTGCTCATCATCCAGCAACGTTTCTTCACAACCACCACAAAAACCCATGATCAAGCGATGGTTGAAATCAATGATGACCCTAGCTCCCTTAGCAACTTGCTCATGGTAAAGATATGTATATAATTTATCCAATTTGAGATTGGAATGTTCGATCCAAATTTGTAAAAGATATCTTTTCATGCTTATATTTTAATATAAAACATGCTTAATTACTAATATAAATAACCGTTATTTAAGGACCTTGCTATTAGCTTTTACACTTTGCAAGATAAAAGCATTGCCTCCGATGACGCTATTTTCACCAATGACGGTATCACCGCCTAGGATCGTAGCGTTAGCGTAGATCGTGACATTATCTTCGATCGTAGGATGCCGTTTGACATTTTTCAAGGCTTGACCGCCTTTGGTCGAAATAGCACCTAGGGTAACGCCTTGGTAGATCTTGACATTATCTTTGATGATACAGGTCTCACCAATAACGACCCCAGTACCATGATCGATAAAGAAATTATTACCGATCGTGGCCCCTGGATGGATATCGATGCCGGTCTTGCTATGCGCATACTCGCTCATCATCCGCGGCAACAATGGAATATCCAAAAGATATAGTTGATGTGCCAAACGATGGATCATGATGGCAAACATCCCTGGATAAGCTATGATCACCTCATCGATCGATTCACAGGCTGGATCATTGTCATAACCTGCCTTAGCGTCATGCCACAAGCTTGTTTGAATATCGCCAAGCTTGGCTATAAAAATAGCGATCTTTTCATTTGCCGCTTCTTCATCTTTTAAAGCTAAGGCCGCCTGGGCGGCCAGCTTTGTTTCTAGCTTTTCATTGTCCCAACAAGCGCAGCAGCCAAAATGATCGGGAAATAGCTTGATGCGCAGCTGATTGATGATCGTGATGATTTCTTGATAACATGGATGATTCATGATAGCTATTCTCCATTAAATAAAGGCGTAGACAAATAACGTTCGCCGGTATCTGGCAAGATGACCACGATATTAGCCTTTTCCACTTCTTGAGCGATCTTTATCGCCGCCATCATCGCTGCCCCTGAAGATATTCCGGCTAAGATCCCTTCGCGGTGTGCTAATAAACGTGCCGTCGCAAAAGCTTGCTCATCATCGACACAGATGATCTTATCGATGATGGTGCGATCCAAGGTCTTTGGCACAAAGCCTGCTCCGATCCCTTGGATCTTATGGGCTCCAGCCTTGTTCAAAGATAAAACAGGCGAACCTGCAGGTTCCACCGCGATCACTTTGATATTTGGATCCTTTTCCTTTAGATATCGGCCGGTACCGCTGATGGTCCCACCGGTTCCAACTCCACATACCAAATAATCGATCTTACCATCCATCTGCTCATAGATCTCGGGTCCGGTCGTTAAATAATGGATCTTCGGATTTGCTTCATTAGCAAATTGTGAAGGAATAAAGCTATTAGGATTGTCTTTGGCTAATTGCTCAGCCATGGCAATCGCTCCTTTCATGCCTTGCGCACCATCGCTTAAGACAATTTCAGCGCCATATGCCTTGATCAAATTACGTCTTTCGATGCTCATCGATGAAGGCATGACGATGATCAGCCGCAGTTGCAAACGTGCGGCAATACTAGCTAAAGCAATGCCGGTATTACCGCTTGTTGGCTCAATGATCAAGGTATCCTTATCGATCTTACCTTGAGCAAGGGCGTTTTCGATCATGCTTTTAGCCGCACGATCTTTGATGCTGCCGCTGGGATTAAAAGCCTCGACCTTGGCATAGATCGAACTTGATAATTGATATTCTTGCTGGATGGCTGTGCATGCTACGATCGGGGTCTTACCGATCGTTTCCAATATATTTTTATAAACTTTCATATTAATGCTCCTTTTGTTGGGATATTATGGCATGCTTAGCAAGCTTTTGCAATCAATGTTATCTAAAAAAGCATCAATGCGCTCATTGATGCTTAGGTTTATAAAATTGCCGATTTTCTAATGCAAACAGCTTGCTGGTAAACTCGCCAGGCTTAACTTGTTCCAAGGCACTATCCAAGGTATTGATCCTAGCGTCTAGATTATCGATCAGATATAAGATCTCGGCTTCTTTGACCATTGGCAATACCGGTGAACCATATTCGTAATGACCATGATGCGCTAAGACCATATGGCGCAAAAGGATCGCTTCTTCGCTTTTTAACAGGCCTAAACGCTTGGAAGTATCCATGATCTTTGCCTGCATGATCGAAATATGACCTAATAATTTACCTTCCAAGGTGTATTCGGTCATGATCGGTCCGCTTAGTTCGACCATCTTGCCAATATCATGCACCAAGATCCCGCTGATCAAAAGATCACGATCTAGGCTTGGATATAATTGACAGATCGCATCTGCTACATCGACCATCTTGGTAACATGCGTTGCTAATCCACCTAAAAAACTGTGATGGATCTTGGCAGCTGCCGGATACTTATAGAAATCTTCCCCAACCTCATGAAAGATTTCTTGTACCAAGCGTTGATAATTCTTATTTTTCATGCTGCTAATGGCTTGATCGACCTTTTGTTTTAATATTTCTTCCGGAATATCCGTAACCATCACAAAATCATTTAGATCGATCTTATTTTCATCAACTTCTTTGATAAGGTTGACCCTTAACTGTAAGTTTTTATTGTATTCCAATACTTCGCCATGAACCTCATATACTCTGCCAGCTTTGACGATTGCTGCTTGCGCATCTCTAACATCCCAAAATTTGCCATCGATGCTGCCACTTTTATCCTGAAACACCAACGATAGATAATTGGCCCCCTTTTGGGTAACCCCATTCACGACGCTTTTTACCAAAAGATTCATCCTGATGCTTTCTTTACTTTTAAAATCACTAATCATTTTCATCATCCCATTCCATTTCATCCAATACCGTATAGATATCTTCTGTTTGATAACCTTGAGCCAAACAATATTTAAAGATGCTATTCCTTAAGTTCGAAAGATCCTTGGCTTTTTTAGCATACTTACGGCGAGCTTTGGCCGCACAGTTTTTAAGGTTATCGATCTCATCTTTGCTTTCTTGATTAAAATTCAGATCTTCCATGATCCGATTGACGACATCATTATCAAAACCTCTAGCTAATAATTTTTGATACATGGCCTTCTGTTTCATCTTAACGCTTTTGCCATTGATGGTCTTTTGCAATTTTTGAGCCCATTTCAAAGCATTAGCATACTCCTCATCCGGGTCAGCACTTTCAATGATCTCCATGATCATATCATATGGAATACCTTTTTTCTTCAAGGTCCGAATGATCTTTTGCTCGCCCTGCAAGGTCATCTTCATATTATGGACCATATTTTGCGTATAGACATGATCATTGATATAGTTGCGCTCTTCCAGCTGATCAACGATCTTATTGATCATTTCGATGTCACAAGCCGTTTCATTGGTCAAATAATCGTAAATTTCTTTGGTCGTACGATCCTTGCGAGCTATCATCTTTACACAATCAACATAAGCTTTCATCTGGATCGTTTCTTTTTGCAGGTTTTCCACCTGTTCATTGGTTAGTTTTTCATTTTTACGCAAGCCACGGTTAAAATAAGTATCATAACTGATCAAAAGTTCGATCCTCTCATCGCTAGGATTACGCAAGATCAGTTCAACATATTCATCGCGGGTCTTGATCCTTTCGATTTCGTATAAATTACGATAGCTTAAGATCGCTTGATCATAGACCTTCATGATATTTTCATAAAAGATATCTTGATCATAATGATATGTTTGCTTGATGCATTCTTCGCGATGAGCGCTTAGTTCATCAGCCGTCATTTTATCATATATCAACAATTTATTTGCTAGATCTTTTGCATCTTCAAAGAAATAACCGGTCTTTTCCGGTATGACCAGATCATCCAAAACATTATCATAGCGGGCAAAAACCATCAAACCGCTAGCTAATGCTTCCACATAGGTCATGCCTTGGGTTTCCGTAAGGCTCGCGCTTACAAAAGCTTGCGCGCTGTGATAATAATGTTCGATGATATTATTTTCGACCCTGCCGGCAAACTTAACGGTATCCATGATATCATAGCGCTTAGCCATTTCTTTTAAGCCCTCAAGATCTGGCCCGGCACCTACTACCAACAGCTTGATCTTACGTGTTGCAGCATGCAGATAATTAAATGCCTCAATGATGATATCGATGCTCTTTTCTTTTGCTACCCTGCCAACAAAAATGATCAGTTTATCATCATTGGCAATACCATAACTATCGCGGATCTCTTTGATCTTTTGGGCGCTGGTATTAGCTGGATTAAAGCGCTTGATATCTAGACCGGTTGGTACGACATAGATATTGCGCTTGATCTTATAGCGCAAAAGCATCTGTCTGGTCTTTTCGCTTGGAGCTATCACTTCGGTCGAACTATCGCCATATAAACGGCTCAGCTTACCAACGATATTTTTAGCAGCTTTATCCACGGTCTTTGAATTGATAAAGTTGACATAATGCGTATAATCCTCATATGTCGTGTGATAGGTGCTGACCAAAGGAATGTTCAACTGCCTAGCACATATCCGCGCAAAGATGCCCACGCCAAATTCGGTTTGCACATGGATCAGATCCAGATCAAGCTTTTTGATCTCTTCATATGCATCTAAATGAAAAAAAGAAGTCATGCTATAGCCATAAAGAAACTTCAGCTCTATCCCGCCTAAACGCAAGATATTTCCTTCCCATTCACATTTGCCATGACCGATCTTGGTCGTAACGACATAAACGGTATGACCATGTTTTTCTAATTCTCTTCTTAAGGTATCAGAAGAGGAAGCTACCCCATTTATTTCCGGAAGATAGGTATCACTAAATATCCCGATCCGCATCAATATCCTTCCTTTCGTTTGTTCATCTCGTCCTTTATTTTAACATAAATGAACGCCAATGCGCCAATAAGCATTACCAAATAATAAGACATGATCCGCCATAAAAGCATCGTACTGCTAGCATTGACCATACCAAAAACCTTTGAAAACATCAATACGAACATGGCTTCAGTTCCCCCGCTAGCTCCAGGTATCGGAATAAAAGCATTGATCATGGTGATATATGATGTCATCGCAATGATATCGATCAAAACGCTGAACGACACATGGATATCCAATGCTAAAAAGCAAAAAAACGGAATGCTGTAATACAACAATAAGCGAATGACATTACAGCCGATAACTTCTAAGATCAGCTTACGATGCTGGCTAAGCTTTTTAGTTTCCGCATCAAACCGCGTCAATTGAGCATCGATCGAAGCAACAACCTTGGCCTTATTCTTGATGAGCTTAAGCTTACAGGCAATATCGATGCCCTTGGTCGTAATAAAAGTATACACTTTAGGAAAACGACCAAGTGCCCATAAACCGACGATGATCGCACTATTAATCAAAAAGCCCAATAAGACCAAGATCAACAAATTGGAAAAATAACGCTCAAAATATGCAAATCTTATGATCAAAAGACATAAGACCACAAAAACCATCGTAGCCTGATAGATGATAAAATCCATCCACAATACGCTAGCAGCATCACAGATATCAACTTTTTGTTTTTTAAAGACATATACCTGCGCAAACTGACCGCCGCTGCTGCTAGGGGTCACACCATGAAAAAAGCTCGCAACGAGCGCATTTAAAACCCCATCTTTCAAACGATAATGCGGATTCGATAAACTAGTAAGCAATGTAAGCGCCAAACCAATGAAAACCTGGATCAATAAGACGATCACCACACACAACAAAAGATACCAGATATTGATATTGCATAACATCGCAACTATTTCATGATAATTATCTTTAAAAGACAGCCACAATACAAATAAGCTCAAACTAATGACCAATAAGATATTGAGCACATAATTCCTTAATTTACTCTTCTTCATAATTAGATTATACTATTAAAAAATTGTTCTAACAACTAGCCAAAAAACTTTTAAGAAATTTTTAAGATTTTAAAAAGATCTGCCTTTGGCAGATCTATTCCATGTTCATTACTTTTTCATAAACTTCTTTTAATTGCTGTCCGATCTTCGTTATATCTTTTTCAACCGCAACCTTATAACCATTTTCTTTGGTACTAGGCAATCGTCCATTGGTAATACCATCGATCAATTGAACAAATTCTTCAACATTCTTACCTTTATAACAATCCCTTTTATCAACCAGCCAAGGATCAAAGACCCCTATATCTCTTACCAGCACATTTTGTTTGCTAGCCAAAGCTTCCAAGACCACGATTCCCTCCGTTTCTTCATGCGAAGCAAAAAAGAAACATGATGCATCAAGATAAGCGCCTTCAATGATCGGCCCTTTGACATAACCCGGAAAATATACGTTAGCTGGATGATCATTGATGACATCTTGGATCTTTTTAGGGATCGAAACCAATGGAGTATGTCCAAACCAGATGAATTTATAATCTGGCATCCGCTTTGCCACTTCAATAAAATCTAATATTCCTTTTCTTTCAAAATATAAGCCTACAGAAATTATGACCTTCTCATTTTCCTTGATGCTAAAATAACGACGATAAGCTTTGACCTTCTCTTCGTTAAAAGCATATTTAGAAAGTTCGATACCATTGCTTATCGGAAAGATCGGCAACTGGATACCATAGCTTTCCAGCAACCCTTTAGAATACGGCGTCGGCGTTATGATCGCATCAGCCTGCGTATACAAACTAACGATCAGCTTCTTAAAGATCGGAGCGATCTGATTAGATAAGATAAAGCTATTCTTAAAATCCTCTTCCGTGCTATGGGCATGATATATCACTTTTTTTCCCATCTTTCTAGCCTGCTTGATCATCATCTCGCTGCTAAGACCATAGGTATTGATATGTAAGATATCATAATCGGTACACGTTGGATCGATCGTAAAATCGATGAGCGCTGATGTCAAAGCAGCCTGTTGGTGCTTAAAAGCTCGGCCGATGCCTGATGTCTTGATCAATTCTTCACTTTCAAAATATAATAAAATCTTCATTATTTGCTTCCTTTTACTAGCAATATTATATCATTTAATGATTCAATGTAAATGAAACAAAATAACTAGTCATGATTTTATCTTTATGTTTTTATGATCGTGTTGACATTAGCGTGATCTAATTTATTCAATGCCATATTAAGCGTAAATAAATAAAGACCAAAGATGATCAAGGCAATGATCGCCAAGATCAAGATATCGCTGTTTCTTAAATAATCCTTAAACAAGATGCCCAAGAACATGCAGCCACTGATAAAAATGATATATCCTAGCATAAACCCATAAAGCTTATACTTAAAATGATATTTTTTGATTGCTTTTCTGTTAGCACCAAAACTCAACAATAAAGCATAATTTTTTAAGGCTTTTTGATTGCTTTTATAATTATATAAGATCATAAATAAGCTCAAGCCTAAAAGATAGATCACTTGAAAGCTATAAGCCATAACTTTAAATATCAGCATATTATTTTTTATTTCTTGCCTTAATTCATATGTAGGATGATAAATGCTCAAATCCTTTAAATTTTGATTATCAGCATATATCTTTTCGATATCATCATAATCGATATCTAATTGTGCCACTAAGCTCATCTGATCGATATATTCATCATACGGGATAGCTAGCTTATCGTTTTCTTCTAAAAAAACCTTATTTATCGTTGAAAGATTATAATAAATATTATTTTGTGTCGTATCCTCTTCTATGATATCCACCACATAAAAGGTCTTGATTTCCAAGGTCCCATCTACGCTCTCATATACCAGATCGACCGGATCGCCGATCGCAGCATCATCAGCTAGATTCTGATTAATGATTATTTCATCATATATCGGGATCTTAAAAGAGAATGCAGGATTTGTAACCACCGGATAAATATTTGCGATATAGTTCTTATCATTTATCATAGCTTCTTTAAAAGGAACGATCCTTCTCAATCCATCAGCATGCGCAATGTCTAAGTTGCCATATTTATCATAGATATTTACATAAAGCTTATCGATGTTCAATACATCTTGTGAATCGCTAACATAAAAGATCTTCGCACTAAACACAAACATAAATATCAAGAACAAGCCTAACAAGTTAAACACGCTCTGGATCCTAAGCTCCTTTTTCAAGATCAGTTTCTGGATCATCTGTTTAACATCCAACTTATGGCTTTGCTTTGGGCTATCCATGCATTTAGATGGTTCATGCAATATCTGACAAACTAATTTATGATCTGCTATCTCATAAATAACATCAACATATCTATGGATCAAAGCAAGATCATGACTCACGATGATCACGATCTTATCAGCCGAAAGCTTTTTAAGATATTCCATAACTATCGTCTTATTTTCGTTATCCAACGATTCCGTAGGTTCATCACATAAGATGATATCCGGATCAAGCGCAATGGCTCTAGCTATCCCTACTCGTTGTTGCTGTCCACCGCTTAGCTCTGCGGGATATTGATTGATAAGCGCTGTTAAGTTCAATTCATCGCATAGCTGTAGATAATTAACATCTTCTTTCAATAAGGTAATATTATCTTCTACGGTAAGCTCCCCAAATAATTGATAATCCTGATAGATCGTCGCCACTTTACCTTTAACATCAAGCAAGCCACTACTAACTTCCTCCGTTTGTGCGATCATGCTCAATAAAGTCGATTTGCCACAACCCGACGGTCCCACAAAAGCATAGAAACCACATTTATCGATCCGCAAATCGATCTTATCAAATATCAACTGCTTACCAAAGGACTTAGAAACATTTTCCATCACGATCATAACATTTACCTCTTAAATAGTTTTATGCTCAACGTTAAGATCGTTTCTACCACCATTACCATGATTATCGCCATGAACAAATAAGTTAAATTATCGCTAATGATCAAGCTATATCCAAACGCTCTAGCCCACTCGTTGACCTTTAAACATATGGTATCATTAACTAACAAGACAATTACTATCGTTATCGCCATCTCCATCATCAACTTAGCTATTTCTATTAAAATATTATGATAACCATAATCTTTAAGTAATTTTTGTTCTTTTAAAAAGACTTTTTTATTCATTATCAGATTTAAGAAGAAACAGCCAAATAACACTAAAATAACCCCGCAAATATAAGCAATCAACGCCTCATTATTACGTTCTAAAGCCACATTATCCGATGTAATCTTGCTTTTTTGCACAAAAGAAGTCTTTGTTAATCCCAGATTTTCATTGATCTTAGCACATACTTCTCCATAGTCAGCATTAGGCTCCAAGATGAATTTTACATCTTTAAAATCTAATTCTTCGCTATCGATCACCACACTAGCCAAGATCTGATCTTCCAAGATGCCTTCATTGACCAAAGCTATACGCATATCATCATTATTCAAGCTGGTAATCCCTTTGATCGTATAGTCATAACTATCAAAAAAATCATAATTTTCCGCTGCAACCGCTTCACGGAAATCATCTTCGAATAACCAAATACTAGCCCAGGTACATACCTTTAATTCAATCTTAGTACCTATCAAATCTTCTATTTCTTCTATTCCATTTAACTGCTGCCATAATGTTGCCGTTTGCATATCGATGATAATATCATTTGCTTCAAACATTGGTTCCCCATATAATAACGGGATATCCCACGAATCATCAACGACATGGAAAAAGTTAAGACCATTCGTCGCTACTTCTTTATGAGCATCAAACATTTTTATCGAATCTTTATTTTCATTATATTCATTAACACTAGGTAAAACGATATTACTGATAAAAGGAGATGTTAACGGTTTAAAAGGATAACCAATGCTTGTTGTACCATCTTCATCGCTCAAAGTAGGCATGCACTTATATATCTTTTGATCTTTTCCTAATACTTCCTGATATAAACGATCACTATCAACATAATATAGATCATGATCGGTATTTACTTCCACTGCTGCAATGCCATCTACCGTTTCCAAGGTATCTGCCAAACGATCGTATGGAATATTATCATATTCTATATATACCTTAGGAAAATAATCATCACGAAGACCAGATTTAAAAGGTTGATAATTTTCTTTCATCTCTTTTTTGCTGATCATATCATCATTATATGTCACAACGATACTATCACCTGCTGCTATCGCTTCTAAATAATCAACTTCTTGGTTAACTGATACCAATACATTGATCATCAAAAATATCGCAAGCAAGCATACGGTAGATAAAAATACGGTCAAAGCAAATTTAAAAGGACATGAAGCAAGATCTTTCAGCACAAATATTAGATTATTTTTTAGCGAAGGTCTTACTATCGCTTTAGGCTGTTTATCAATTGATCCATGATGAGCAATGATCGTATCTTTGATGATGCTACCTTTGTCAATTTCAAGCAATCTATCAGCATACTCATTTGCTAACGCAATATCATGAGTGATCATGATAACTAGCTTTTCCCTAGCAATTTCTTTTAACATTTCCATGATATTTACTGCATTGTCATGATCTAGCGCCGATGTTGGCTCATCTAGCACCAACATTTGTTTATCATTCAAATATGCGCATAATACCTGTACCCTTCGTTTTTGCCCTTGGGAACATTTTTTTATTTTTTTATTTTTGATATCTATCAAATTAAATCGTTCAAGATATTCCTTTACTTTTTGTTTGTCATTGCCCACTAATTCTATATTATCTTCTACGCTTAAATTTTCAAATAATTCAATATTTTGGGTCAGATATGAAACCGTAAGAGGATCATTGATAGTTCCTTGATAATCATCATCAATTTGCGCAAGGATATTTAATAATGTTGTTTTCCCAGACCCACTAGGTCCTAATATAATAGTCAATCCTTTTTCATCGAAATCTAAATTTACATTATCTAGTGCTAAAACAGTATTATGCTTATTATGATATTCTTTACGTAAATTAATTATTCTCATCGTTCACATCCCCTTTTTATTAATTATAAATGATGTATATATTAAAACAAAAGTATCAACAAGCTACTTTCATTCTATTTATATACCTTCATATTTTAGGCTTGTTATCCTAACATTTAAAACTTGATCAATTCATCGATCTTATAATCAATCGTTCCATCTTCATGCAAATATGCCGGCTTTTCCTCTGGATTTTCGATCCATTCATTATTACGGTTTATTAATGCTTTGTAGATATATAGTTTCCCTATCGTTGAATCTATTTCTTTTACAAAGTTTTCATCGCTTAGATCAATACCTGA
>CALVFJ010000002.1 GCA_944326795.1 uncultured Erysipelotrichaceae bacterium | reverse complement strand
ATATTGAACTACCTCCCTTTGCTTACATTATACCACTAATTGGCTCATTCAGTTTAGTGGTGTGGCATAGCCATAAAAATACATAAACTGAAGAAATTACATATAAAATATTAGAATTTTTTCTGTATAATTTAATTTTAGATAACGTTGCTGATAAAAGAAATATACTTATAAATGAGTGTGTTAAAATGCGTATCATTACTAGTTCCTGCTTTCTATAACATAATAAGTTTGAGATTTAATCTATATTGCGCCTTGATATGAATGAAGTGGATAAGGATTAGGTCCTGCATTTTCCATAAAAATATCCTCTTTTACCAGAACTAATCAGACATTATAATGAAGAATAAGAAAGTATAGTATCTAAAATATCAATAAAACCATCTATTTTTTTACAGCCCCTTTTTAAGAAACCTATCTATAAATTACCATCCTTGACATGTACTATTATTTTTATAACTAGTATTATTTCTAATAATATATAACAATAACTAATCTTTAGGATGATCAGGATTCATCCAATGAGAGCGAGTATTAAATTTAATAAAAAAGCAAATACCTATCACCGAAATTAAAATACTTATAAATAAGTGATATCCAAAATAAGCCATATTAGTTGTAAATAAACTAATATCATATATCAAAAATTTAATTACTCCTACAACTGGTAATAGTAAATATAAGTAAGTCCATTTATTTACGACAACTAGTTTCATATTTATTTTCCTCCTGAATAATAAACTTCAATTTAAAAACAAAATTATATCATTTCTATCTTTATCAAAAATAAATTTATATTAAATATCAAGTATATAGCAAAAGAAAATAATAATATTTAACAGCATCTTATTTGTAAATCAAATTCCTTGTATATATTTAAAATCAATGCATTAAACGATTATCTATTGTCTACTAAATACTTATCTAATATTAAAAGTAGCTCCACTATACCATGACCCTCCACCTACTTAACAAGAATATGGATCATCAACTGTTGAATAATAATATATATTATATGATAAACTTGTTCCACTTAAATTATACCATTGAGCCATGATTTCCGCCGTCCATAAAGAAGGTATATTTGTAAATGCAGCATTTAAACTAACTGCTGTTATAACGTCATTTGCAATATCATAAACATAATATCCACAAACTCTTACTGTTGTACTATTAACGCAACTTTCTCCTACATCCTGGATTCGTACACTAAAACATTTGTCTACATTATACGTTGCTTCTAATGTTCTAGGATTATTAACTTTGCTTGACAAATCTTTTATTAAGAACTCCCCTTCATCTGGAACATAGGTTGCAGAAACACTACATGCTGCTATATTTTCATTGGTGTTGCTTTATACTTGAACATTTATCATTGGTGTAGATAATAACATGAATGTTACTAGAAAATATACAAAAACTTTTTCATTTTTCCTTCATTTCTCTGCAACTAAAGTCGCGCAGACACAAACATTTTATTAAATAAATCCCACACATCTATATGCTTTCTTTCATGGTACAGTATAAAAGAAGTAGTACACTACAGAGTACGTAAAGGAGAGTAGAATTTATACTCCTTGAAATATCTTGTGTTTTTATAACATCTCCGTTTTTATACCTTGCCACCATATTATTGTATCCTTTTCATTTGTTACCCATATACTAGCAAATTACTGCTTTATTTTACAAGATAGGAAAACAACCGTTTTTTGGGTAAAAAATCGTTTTAAGCCAGTAAAAAAGCCTCATTTGAGGCTAAATTTTTGGTAAATTTAAGTATTCTTCTACTAATTTTGCACACTTACCAGAATTTCTCTTCACATAATACGAAATAACCATATCATATAACAAGTCTATTTCTAATTTATCGTCAAGCTTAAACAAATCTTTTTTTATTAATTCAAAATAATTATCTATCTTACTTTCATTATCATTAACAAATCCTTGGATCATTTTAATCATCCTAGCTGTATAACGATCGTCTTCATCATTAATTAGTTTACTAATAATGGATCGAGCATTATCCTTTGTTTTTGTTTTATATGCACAATATGCTAGATAATAATTTAAGTCATGATATTTTGAACCAGCTTTCTTTGCTTGCATGACGTATTTTGCACATTCATCATATTTTTTTTGTAGTAAATATAAATATGATAAATTACTTAAACATACATTCATTCTTCTTTTAAAGCTATGTTTTCTTGCTTCTTCTAACAATTCTAAATATTTTTTCTCAGCTTCATCATATACTCTCAACATTAATAATATATTCGCTATTTCGATATTTGTTTGATTAACTCTTTCAACACAATAAATTGATTTTAATATTTCAATAGCTTCATGGTAATAATTTAATGATTTTAGATATGATCTTTCTTCACACGATATTCTACCTAATTGATAATAAAACATTCCTTTGATACTAGGATTTACATTATGAATAGGATATCTATCATAAATATCAAATAATACTTTCTTTGTTTCAACTAAATTATGACTGAATCCCTTGCCAAAGCCATATGTTACTCCACAGATATAGGTAATATTACTATCATATACGGGTAAGTATCTACTCGCATTACTTATTATTTCATCTGATGCGCGCTTATATTTCATAAGTTCAATCATATACTTTATTAAATCATTAAATATAAATGCTCGTGAAAATGCAAATGCTTCGACCTTCGCATTAAATTCTTGTTCACATTTTGCGAATAATTCATTATTTTTAAAAATAACACATTCATATATTTTTATTACTAAATTATAAGCTTCTTCATACAGTTCAACACTTTGATCATATGCAACATCGTAATAAGTTAAGACATTCTGCATAAATTCATCAGTTAGACTTTGATTTCCATTTTCAATTGAATAGAGATATGTCTTGCTTACATCTAGGGCATTAGCTAATTTCCCACCTGAATCACCGCTATTTATTCGAAGATTTCTTATGAAATATGCGTCAATCTTATTTAAATCTTTGATACTAATCACATCCTTCTTTGGCATCTAATTTATTTGTATTTACAGATATTTCTATGCATTTACATACCTTTATTTCACCAGTTTCAGTAACGATAGCACTTAAACAACCACAAATAAACATAGAACATAGCATTAAAACAATTTTTTTTCATTTTCTTTTTCTGGTTATTTCACACTCTTATTCTAGAACATTCTATCTATTAATGTACATACCCTAAAACAACTGTTTTCAAATGGACAAAAATCAACTTGATCATAAAAATTTTTTTATAACTACTAGCGATCACATTTCATTAAAAATAAAGATCAATGTTTTAAAGGATCTTAAATTTGTTTCTAACACTTATTTTGCGGTAACTAAAAGATATTACATAACTGTTACATTAGTAATGTTTGCTTTTGATATACAAGTTCAGATACCAATAAAAAAATTAGCTCAAGTTATGTCTTCATTATATATTTGTATAATGTAGCTATATGAGCATGTTCCTCTCAAATAAGCATCTTACAATGGCATTTAAAAATATTAGTTCTAGATGTAAAAAAAATACGCAAGATAAGAATATAATATACCGTTATCTGATGAATAAATACAATATCCAATTCTTGCAACATCAAAGCATTTAAGATATTAGGATGAAATTTGAGCGAATTAATAAAAATAATTATAACAATAATAAAAAACAACCCAAGCTTTTATAGAATGGGTTGTTAAGCGATGGGATGAGCTTTTAAATACTTCCTTTGTCTATTTGACTTGGAACATATCAAATTTGATCATCTAATCCTTTTCATCTTGTTCTTATAAAATTATCGTACTTTTATTACATTGATTCATGCATCGTACGTGCGATTACGTCGTCTTGCTGTTCTTTTGTCAGCTTATTGAAGTTTACCGCATATCCGCTGACACGAATCGTTAATTGCGGATATTTTTCTGGATGTTGTTGAGCATCAAGCAATGTTTCACGATTGAAAACATTGACATTTAGATGATGGCCACCGCTTTGGGTATAACCATCGATCATTGTTACTAAGTTATCTACTTTATTTGACATATTATTCATCCTTTCCTAAAGCATCTGGTACGATCGAGAAGGTATTGCTGATACCATCACGAGCATATTCATATGGTAATTTTGCTACGCTTTCCAAAGAAGCTACGGCACCATGAGAATCACGGCCGTGCATTGGGTTTGCTCCTGGAGCAAATGGCTGACCAGCTTTACGACCATCTGGGGTATTACCGGTCTTCTTACCGTAAACAACGTTTGAGGTAATGGTCAAGATGCTCATTGATGGTACGCCGTGACGATATGTACGATGTTCTTTGATCATATTCATGAAGGTCTTGACTAGATCAGCTGCAATTTGGTCAACGCGGTCATCATTGTTACCAAATTTTGGATAATCGCCTTCGATCTCATAGTCGATTGCAACGCCATCTTCATCACGAATTGCTTTGACCTTAGCATATTTGATTGCAGATAGTGAATCAGCAACACAAGATAAGCCGGCGATACCGGTTGCGAAGAAACGGCGTACATCATGATCATGCAAGGCCATTTCTAAAGCTTCATAGCAATATTTATCATGCATATAGTGAATTACATTTAAGGTATTGACATATAAGCCTGCCAACCAGCTCATCATTTGATGATATTTTTCCATTACTTCATCATAATTTAGATATTCGCTGGTAATTGGTTCAAAACGTGGTGATACTTGGATCTTCTTCTTTTCATCCATACCGCCGTTGATCGCATATAATAAACATTTTGCTAAGTTAGCACGAGCACCAAAGAATTGCATGTCCTTACCAACTTTCATGCAAGATACGCAGCAAGCGATACAGTAATCATCGCCCATTTCGATACGCATCAAATCATCATTTTCATATTGGATCGAACTGGTTTCAATCGAAATTTTAGCGCAGAAACGCTTAAATTCCATAGGTAAATTCTTTGACCATAGCACGGTTAGATTTGGTTCTGGCGCTGGTCCTAAATTTACTAAGGTATGTAAGACACGGAATGAGTTCTTAGTTACCAAAGAGCGGCCATCCAAGCTCATACCGCCGATCGATTCTGTTACCCAAGTTGGGTCGCCTGAGAATAATTCGTTGTATTCTGGAGTACGCATGAATTTGACCAAACGTAATTTCATGACGAATTGATCCATCAATTCCTGACATTCGCTTTCCGTGATCGTTCCATTTTCTAGATCTCTTTGCATATAGATATCTAAGAAAGTTGATGTTCTTCCTAAAGACATCGCAGCACCGTTTTGATCTTTAACGGCTGCTAGATAACCAAAATAAACGGCTTGCACGGCTTCTTGCGCAGTGGTAGCAGGTTTAGAGATATCTAGGCCATAAATATTAGCCATTTGTTTTAAAGCTTCTAATGCCTTGATCTGTTCGCTTACTTCTTCACGTTCACGAATTCTTTCTTCGGTCATGGAGCCTAATAAAATGGTATTTAATAAGTTCTTCTTATCTTCGATCAAGAAATCCACGCCATATAAGGCAACTCGACGATAGTCACCAACGATCCTTCCACGGCCATAAGCATCAGGAAGACCAGTGATGATACCGCAAGTTCTTGCTTTACGCATTTCTGGGGTATATGCATCAAATACTCCTTGATTATGGGTCTTAGCATATTTGGTGAAGATTTCTTTGATTTCAGGATCGATCTCATAGCCATATGCTTTTAAAGCAGCTTCTGACATCCTGATACCACCGCGAGGCTGTAAAGAACGTTTGAATGGTTTATCCGTTTGGAAACCTACGATTTTTTCTAGATCCTTATTCAGATAGCCAGCAGCATGTGAAGTAAGCGTGCTTACGACCTTGGTATCAGCATCCAATACGCCGCCTTTTGCTCTTTCTTCCTCATTTAATGCCATTACTTGCTCCCAAAGCTTTTTGGTAGCATCAGTTGCTTCACACAGGAAAGAATCATCCCCTGTATATTCGGTGTAGTTTAATTGAATAAAGTTACGGACATCGATTTCTTTGGTCCACTTGCCTTCTTTAAACCCGTTCCAAGCTTCAAATTTCATTAATTACCCTCCTTATTGATCTTATCTTGCAAAGCTTCGATATATAAACCGAAAATCTCTTCCGGTTGATATCTTTTGACAACGCCTATAATTTTACCATAATTTAAAAAGAATGTGGTATTGATCTGTTCGATCTGATAATATTCTAGTAATTTAGGAAAATCTTGCGCTTCGATAAAATAGATCTTGGCAACATCAGCATATTTATTGATGATATCATACATTGCCACACAACTAGCACAACCGTTACCGCTTACCGATACGATAGCAAAACGGTCATTTGCTAATAATTCTTGAAAATTGTTATCGTTTAACACTTAGTATCTCCTTTGCTTGAGCGATTTCTTCTTTGGTGCAAAGTTGGGTATTCGCTAAAGGATAGCTGATACCTAACTGTTCATATTTTTTGATGCCCAATTTATGATAAGGCAGCACCTCAACCTTTTCGACGTTATTTAGTGTATCAATAAACGCTTTGGTCTGCAACAGATATGCTTTGTCATTGGTATAGCCATTTACCAAAACATGGCGGATCCACATCTTCTTGCCATGCTCATCAAGATAGCGGGCAAAACGCAAGATATTTTGATTGCTTGCACCAGTCAATTCTTGATGGATCTTATCATCGATATGCTTGATATCTAGTAAGAAAAGATCCGTACACGCTAATAACTGCGCATATTTTTCGTTATCTTGAAAATAGATGCCGCTGGTATCCACAGCGGTATGCAAACCGATGGTCTTACACTTTTTAAATAATTCGATCACAAAATCGATCTGTCTTAACGGCTCTCCGCCCGTAACGGTTACGCCGCCATCTTTGATATAATTTAAGTATTTTTTGATCTGCGCAAACACTTCTTCAGCGCTGTATTCTTCACCGCCAACAAATTCCCAGGTATCAGGATTATGACAATACTTGCACCTTAAAGGGCAGCCTTGCATAAAAACGACAAATCTAACGCCTGGGCCATCAACCGTGCCAAAACTTTCGAATGAATGTATCCTTCCCATCAAATCACCTTCTTTGATTTGAATATCATACTATACAAAAAAGCTGATAGTCAATCAAGACTATCAGCTAATTTTAGGCATTGATACCTTTGATGGTATATTCATCAACTTTTTCTTTATATTTTTTCTTTTTACGAGGTTTTTCCTTATGATTGCAGCGCAATAGATACCAGGTATATGGAGCGATATAAATACTTGAATAAGTACCTGCTAACAAACCGACGATCATAGCGAAGGTAAAGGTAAAGATCGAATCAGAGCCCAAGAACAATAAAGCGATCATTGGCAATAAGGTCGTTAAGCTGCTGAACAATGATCTAACGATCGTATTATCCAAAGCGTTATTGACGATCGTTTTATAGGCTTCAGGATTTAATTTACCGCGGTATTCATTCATCAATTCACGAGTACGATCAAAAACTACGATCGAGTTATTGATCGAATAACCGATCACCGCTAACAACACTGATATCAATTCGGTATTGAATTTCTGATATGCGATGATAAAGACGCTAAGCACGATCAGCACATCATGGACCAAAGCCACGATACAGCTTAAGGCATAGTCCCATTTAAAGCGGATCGTGATATAAACCAACATGGCCATGCAAGCAATGATCGTTAATAAGAAGGCATTTTTCACCAATTCCTTACCTACGATCGGCGTTACCGTATTATCATTTGGCTCGATGCCATATTTTTCATTAAATACTTCTTTGATCGTAGCTAGCGTATCCGTATCGATTGCTTCCGAGGTCGTAACATTTACGATGTTATCACCACTAGTTTGATATTCTAATTCTTTATTGTTAAAGCCTAAATTTTCAAATTCCGCTTTTACTTCTTCGATGTCGATCGGATCATTGCTGGTTACCGTGATCTTGGTACCGCTAGCAAAATCAATTCCAAGATTGATTGGCTCCCCTTTGGTCATGCCGTTAAAGATCATCATGACGATTGCTGCAGCTATGATGGCCATAGAAACATAATTGAACTTTTTGCTTTGTTTGATATAGTCATTTTTCTTGATCGGACCAAAATAGAACTGCTCTTGATTCTTATTGACATCAGGAACATTAGCTTCCTTTACATGGAACCAACTATATTTTTTATCACATACCCCGCTGTTTACCAAGGTTTTTAATAAGAATTGTGATAAACCTACATTTAAGATCAAGGTTGCTAAGACCGTAATGATCAGCATTGTTGCAAAACCTTTAACTGAACCATTACCAAACATATACATGATCAAACCAGCTAATAACGTTGTGAACTGAGCATCAAAGATCGTAACAAACGAAGTTTTTTGACCGGCTGCAACCGCATTTGCAATTGAACGGCCTTGATAGATCTCATCCTTGATCCTTTCATATGTGATGATATTAGCATCAACGGTCATACCCACACCTAATACCAAGGCTGCGATACCTGGCAAGGTAAATACGGCACCGATCAAGGTATATACTCCGAATATCACCCAGATGTAGACGCATAGCATGATGCTAGCTAAGATACCTGGTACCCGATATTCCCAGATCATAAATAGTATTACGGCCAAAACGCCTACCACACCAGCAATAGCGGTGGTATTGAAAGCATCCATTCCAAATTCAGCACTAACCACATTGCTGCTGATCTCGGTCATCTTAACTGGCAAAGAACCAGAGTTGATCAAATTAGCTAATGTTCGCGCTTCATCTTCAGTAAAATTACCACTGATGATACAATCACCTTCGATCCGATCATTTACGCTGGCAGCACTGATATATTTTGGTTCTTGCCCTTGAGCAGCAGCTAAGGATTCTTCCTGATAAGAATCACCATCTTCATAATCTAGCCAGATGACCATGATATTTTCCCCTGTTGCCATATTAGATACCTTTTCGGTCATATCACCAAAAGCTGAAGTATCAGCGATCTTTAAGCTAACTACTGGTTTGCCATTATCATAAGCTAAGCTAGCTCCGCCCTCTTTGATGATGCTAGCATCGCTCAATAAATTATCATTTACATCTCTAAAAGTTAGATTAGCCGTCGTGCTAAGCATGGCACGTGCTTCTTCTTGATTGGTAACACCGGCTAATTGTACGCGAATACGGTCATTTCCTTCAATGATGATCTGCGGTTCGCTGACGCCTAAAACATCGATCCTTTTGGAAATGCTTTCGCTTACAGCTACCATGTCTAAATCTTCACCTTCATTCAAAGGCTCGACCTGATATAAGATCTCAAATCCACCTTGTAGATCAAGACCTAATGATAGATTATTGCCAATGGTTTTATAGCTGCTAAAGATCAATGCAGCAAAAACAGCAATGGTAATGAAGAAAACGCCTAAGCGCTTGTTCCTTACGTTCTTGTTCATCCTCTTGTTCCTCCCTCGATCACATCAGCAAAATCGCTCAGCTTGCTGTTATAGCCATCAACAACCGCTTGATATGCCATGAACTGGACGATCTGCTCACTGCTAAGATTCATGATATCCTCGATGGCTACGCTTAAATGTAGCGGAAGCTGTTCTTTCCAGATATAATGAACCAATGTATCTTCGATATTTTCAAATGCTAAATTGGGGTTATTTTCTCTTCGAAGCTTTTCTAGTTTTAGATATATCGCGATCTTTAATTGATTAGGTAGCTTGCTCATAACAAGCCGATCAGCAAGCCAGCCAAAGCGCAGATCAATGATAAGATCCAAAAAGACCTTACGACCCGTTTTTCGCTTAAGCCGCTCAATACAAAACTATAATGGATCGGTGTATATCTAAAAACCCGTTTGCCTCTAAGCTTGACCGAACCTATCTGGATCATCACGCATAAGGTTTCCCAAACAAATACGCCCCCAATGATGATCAATAAGATTTCTTCTTTTAAGACCATGGCGATCGCCGCTAAAGCACCGCCTAAGGCCAAAGATCCGGTATCACCCATGAAGATCTTGGCTGGTGAAACATTAAATTTCAAATATCCCACCAAAGCACCTAATAATCCGATGATAAAAGTTGCCAAATAGCCTTCTTGCTTGACCAAAGCTAAGATAAAAAAGGCAAGATAAGCTAAAAAGCTGCAGCCAGCGGCCAAACCATCCATGCCATCAGTAAGATTAACAGCGTTGCTAGCTCCTGTAAACATGACAAATACCAAGATGGCATACAAGCCAGACATCGGAATAACGACATCTACGATCGGGATCGTGATATCCAAAGATGCTTTATTCATATATAAGGCATAAAAAGCAATTGCCAGGATCAATTGCATGGCGAACTTCTGTTTAGGCCTTAGACCTTCATTATCTTTTTTGATGACGATGATATAATCATCGATGAAGCCGATCAAGCCATAGCCAATAAAGCTTAACAATACGATCATCGTATTTAGATCAAAGATGACCCGATAATCCACCAAGATGGTAACGATGACCGGTATGATGATGAAAAGCACGCCTCCCATCGTTGGGGTCTTGGCTTTTTCTTTATATTCTTTCAGGCTATATTCACTAACAGTTTGATTAAAACTGATCTTCTTCAAATAATCGATATACTTTGGCATCAAGATGAGAACTAAAACTAGGCTTATAACAAATGTTAAAACAAGTTTAAGATACATTTTTAAAACTATTCCCCTTTCTTTTTCTTAATGCATCCTACATTATAGCATAACAAAATAAAAAAAAGGAATAGTAATTAAACTATTCCAATAGAACTTCAATAGCGTCATCTTTGTTGATGGTCGTTCCCGCCGGGATATTTTGGCTAACGACCTTACCATTGCCTTCGATCTTGAAACTAAGATCGGTCAGATCCCAAAATGCCGTTACATCCTTGCGTGACCATCCGGTCATATCCGGCATCACAAAACTATTGGTATCGGTCAGCAAGAATAATTTTTGATTGGTCGTAATGCTTTGACCTGCCTTAGGACTTTGATCGATAACATTGTTACCACTGCCTAAAACGATGACATTAGCTCCGTATTCCGCGATCTTGGCATAGGCATAATCCAAGGAATGGTTTAGCACATTGGCCATTTCATAAGATTTGATTTCTTGAGGAACATAGGTTTCGGCAGTCGCTTCATCCGTCGTTTCGACATCAACGCTATTATCGCTTAAGCCATACAGCATCGCTACCTTTCGTAAGATTGATTTGATCGGATCGGTATAATAATGCGCATTAGGATTGTAATCCGCTTCAAAACAGTAATAAACCATGTATTTAGGATCATCAGCCGGCAAAGCTGACATCAAGCTAACGATCGTTTTACCGGATTCGTATGAACCGCTGACTGCAACTTCGGTCGTACCGGTCTTACCGATGATCTCAGTTTCTGGGATACGATAATGCTTAGCTGTTCCATCGTCATCATTTACGACTCGATATAAGATCTGCTGAACCTGTTTGGCTGTTTCTTCTGTTATCGGGGTCCCGGTAATCTGGGTTTCCGCTTGATATAAAACATTGTTAGGATCATAAGGATCGACGATCTTTTCGATAAAGTAAGGTTTTTTCATCGTGCCATCCGAGAAGATAGCGCTATAGGCCTGCATCATCTGCAGCATCGTTACCGTTGATCCTTGTCCATAACATAGTGCTAATTTATCATAAGGCCAAGTAAAGTTCAAAACGCCATTTTGCTCACGCATGCCCTCGGTATCGACAGATTTGAAAAAGCCAAAATCATTTAGATAAGAAAGATAGATATCCGGGGTTATCAGTTCGGTTTCTACGCTGGCAGTGATCGTATTACTGGAATAGATCAAACCATAATCATAATCGACCCAACCGTAGTTCTTACGCCCAGCATTGTAGATACAGGCATAGCCACCGCTTTCTACCCGATATGGATCATTGCCGTTTGAGCTAAAACAATATGGCCCTGAATATACTTGGGCCGTTCCATCATAGGCTCCTTCGTTGATCGCCGCTGCATAAACAAAGGTCTTCATCGTTGATCCAGGTTCATAAGGCAATTGAGCGCCATAATTATTATATTCTTCGATCTCTAAGGTATTAGGATCAAACGAAGGGCTCTGGCCCCAAGCTAAGATCTTGCCTGTATCTACTTCCATGACGCTGCCCCAGATTCGATCAGCATCGAAAATCTCATTGGTTTGGATAAAAGCTTGTTCCAAAGCTTCCTGGATATCTTTATCGATGGTAAGGTAAACATTGGCGCCATTTTGCGGACTGATGACCTCTTCTTTCATTCCCGGTAAGATAAAGCCATTTTTATCTGCTTGATAGGTCCGCATCCCATTGATGCCTTTCAAAAAATTATCTAGATATAGCTCAACGCCCATTTTACCAACCGTTAAACCTGTTTCATCTGATTGGGCAAAACCGATAAGGTTAGAAGCAAACACCCCTAAAGGATAAGATCTTTCCGTACTATCCCTAAAGGTTATGCCTGGCAGATCATATGATTCTATAAGTTCCTTGGTTTCTTTGGAAAGATTGCGGCCATAGGTCCCTAATTCAACCTGATATTGGCCTTCGGTCTTTAAAAATTCCAAGCATCTATCTTCTGGCATCTTTAAGATCGGTGATAAAATTGAAGCCGTATATTCCGGATCAGCAACATATGCAACGGTACCAGCAATTGCTGGACGATTCTCATCTAAGATGCAGATGATATCATAGGTATGTACATCCTGCGCAATGATCACGCCATTAGTATCATAGATATTGCCGCGAGAAGCACTTAAAACTTCGGTAACCTGATTGGCACTGTCAGCATACAAACTAAGATCTGTGTTGCTGCGCAGATGCACCTTCATTACCGATACGAAAAAAACATTAGCAATCAAAACGAACATAACCACTAATGTTGATATAAATATAAATAGAAGCATATTGTTGCTTCTTTTTTTCATAACTTACTCACCTTCTGTTATTGTTACGATATTAGATTGATTCATCGTCAATCCCGCATCGTTAGCAATCGAGACGACCCGATCACGGGTACTTAGATTCTGGATCGTAACCTTGATTGCATCATTTTCCACTTCCAACGCGGCAATTTGACTCTCTAATTGTTGTTTCTGTGTACTTAGCGAATTGTTATATGAACGAACGAACAAACTTGTTCCTAAGTATAATACGCAAGATAATGATAACATAAACAAGCTGAAAACTTGTAACTTAATATTTCTTTTTTTTCTTTTTCTAACGATCTTTGCCATCTCTATACCCTCTTGATAATTCTTAATTTTGCACTATGTGAACGATTATTAGCTGCTAATTCAGTTTCAGAAGCTAAAATCGGTTTGCGGTTTAACAATTCATATGCTGGTTTTTCAAGCTCATCTGCTTTTAAAGGTATGCGCTTATCAACCTTAGCGACACTGCTGCGTTTTTTGAATTCTTCTTTGACGATACGATCTTCCAAAGAATGAAAGGTTATGACACAGCCAATACCGCCATGCCCTAACATATCTAGAGCTTGTTGCAACCCATTTTGCAGGCTGTCTAGCTCATGATTTACTTCGATCCTCAACGCTTGGAAAGTTTGTTTAGCAGGATGCCCTTTTTTATTAACAACTTTAGCTGGCAATGCAGATCTAATGACATCAACAAGCTCAAAGGTCGTCGTGATTGGTTTGATCTTACGAGCTGCTTCGATCTTTCGCGCGATCTGCTTGGCATATTTCTCTTCCCCATATTGAAATAAGATCCTTACTAATTCTTCATAGGGATACGTATTTACGATCTTATAGGCATCAAGCTCTTGTCCTTGGTCCATACGCATATCTAATCTAGCATCAAAGCGATAGCTAAAGCCTCTAGATGCATCATCAAATTGCGGTGAACTAACACCTAGGTCCATGACAAAGCCGTCGATATGGTCAACACCTAGGTCTTGTAGCTGCATCATCATGGTTGAAAAATCACTATGGATAAAAGTTACCTTATCCAAATGATCCTTCAGGATTTCTTTGGATCGTGCGATCGCTGTCTCATCTTTGTCAAAAGCATATAAATGTCCTTGATCAAGCTTAGCTATGATAGCTTTGGCATGGCCTGCCCTTCCTAAGGTAGCGTCGACATAGATGCCATCTTTCTTGATTTGTAAGCCATCGATCGTTTCGTTTAGCATTACGCTATAATGTTCCATTACATATACTCCGTCAAGCTTTCCGCTATATCTTCCAAAGAATCATTAGCTGTTGTTAAATAGCTGTCCCATAATTCTTCTGCCCAAAGTTCCACATGATCGCCGGCACCAACGATGACACAGTTTTTCTGCAAGCTGCCTTCGTTTTTTAAAAAAGCTGGGATCTGGATCCTACCTTGTCCATCACATTCACAAACGGTTGCTTTGGATGTCAGGCTGCGGATATACATCCTTACTTCTTTTTTGGTCTGTGGCAGCTTCAGCAGCTTTTCTAAGCGCTGATTCCATTCATCATTGGTATAGATGTTCAAACAACCATCCAGTCCTTTGGTTAAAGTAAAAGTGGCTCCTAATTCTTGGCGAAGCTTGGCTGGAATGATGATTCGGTTCTTGCTATCTAAGCTATGTCGATATTCTCCAAAAAACATCTTATGCCACTTCTTACCACTTTCTACCACTTTCTACCATCAATTATACCGTAATTGGGATATTATGCAATAAAAAAGTATAAAAAAAAAGATGAAACAATTTTCATCTTTTTATTTTGAACCACATGCTAAACAAGCGTGATGTGGAAGTTTGAATTCTCCACAAGTAGGGCACTTAACCAATGTAGGTGCAGTTAACTTGTAATGTGTTCTACGTTTGTTTTTTCTAGTTTTAGAATTTCTTCTTTGTTGTACAGCCACTTTAAGACACCTCCTAATCTTCAGCCTTGAACTCTTTTAATTTTGCTAAACGAGGATCAACTTGATCATGCTTGGCTTTTTGATATTCCGCTTCACTAAGCACCCGCCAACCTTCACCCGAAGGATAATCTTTTAGATCATCGCTAACGACCCGCAAAGGTACATCGAGATTGATCAATTGAAAGACGATCGGCAACAATTCCACGATATCGTTTTTTACCACATGAACATCTAAGTTTTCTTCCTCATGAAAAACGAAGGTCTCATGATACAAAGAATCAAGATCGACATCCACCGGCTGATTGCTGATGGCACAAGGACATACCAGCGTTCCAGTAATATGAAGATCTACTTCAAACTTATCTTCATAATCATTAAAATAACCATCACCCTCAAGATGCAGATCTTTAACATCTAATAAAAGCTGATTGTTCTTTAATGCTTCTTTGTCAAATTCGATATCTTCATCAAATGTGACTTCTTGTAATGCGATAAGTTCTTTCTTTGTCCACTTCAAGCGAATCTCTCCTACTTTTCATGCTTTTAAATTATAGCAAAATAAGCAACTAAGTCAACTTAAATTTAACTTTCTGCTTCTTTTAACTGTATTCTTTCGATCTTTTGGACCATTTTTGTATCATCATCGATATCGATGACCACCCCACACAGCATCCCAGCGCCTTTAGCCGGTGTAAAATAAGTTTTATGCTGATGGATGGTCCTAGCAATCACTTCATCGATATCACGACCTAGGATGCTGCTGATAGCCCCACACATCCCCACGTCGCTGATAAAGCATGATCCTTGCGAAATCATCTCATCAGCGGTCTGAACATGGGTATGCGTGCCAACGACGCAACGTATCCTATCTTTATAATATTCAAAATAACATCTTTTTTCCGCAGTTGCTTCACCATGGAAATCAACGAAGATGATATCCGCCGCATTATTGCTTAAGATCTCATCCGTAGCTACGAAGGGACTAACGCTGACATTATCCATGAAAGCTGCGCCACAGATATTGATCACCATCACCTTAGAGCCTTTTATTTCACGAATGATAAAACCTTTGCCATATTCCAATGGTTCCATATTGTAGGGTCTTACCATATCATGAAGCTCATCGATATGTTCTTTGATGATGTTTTTGCTAAAAGCGTGATTGCCTAAGGTAATGATATCTACCCCAAGCTCTTTAAAGCTTTGATATATCTTAGGGGTAATGCCTTTGCCATGAGCAGCATTTTCACCATTGACGATAGTAAGATCAATCTGATGCTTAGCTTGCAACTCATTTAGATGCTTAGCCAGCATATTTCTTCCAACTTCGCCAACGATATCACCGACAAATAAGATCTTCATTACTTAGCAACTTCGCTGACCCTAGTTTCTCTGATCAGCGTTACCTTGATCTGTCCCGGATAGGTCATTTCATTTTCGATCTTTTCTCGGATATCATGAGCGATCTTGGCCATCTTGGCATCATTTACCTTCTCTGGTTGGATCATGACCCTGATTTCCCTACCAGCTTGGATAGCATAGGTCCTTTCAACGCCATCAAAGCTATTAGCGATGCTTTCTAGCTGTTCAAGCCTTTGGATATAACCTTCCATCGACTCAAAGCGAGCTCCAGGTCTTGCAGCACTTAAAGCATCAGCCGCAGCCACAAGATTAGCAATCAAGCTAGTTGGTGGCACTTCGCCATGGTGAGCTTCGATCGCATTGATAACGACCGCATTTTCCCCATATTTTTTGGCAACTTTGCTGCCTAGTTCGATATGGCTACCATCTTGTTCAAAATCGATTGCTTTACCAATATCATGCAACAAGCCCGCTCTTTTGGCCAAGGCTTGATTCAAGCCCAATTCTGCTGCCATGATGCCGGCAAAATATGCAACTTCCATGGAATGCTGCAAAACATTTTGCCCATATGAATAACGATATTTCAAGCGACCAATCAATTTGACCAGTTCACGGTGGATCTTACCGATGCCCAATTTGAACACCGCTTCATCTCCAACCTTGACCATATTTTCATTCATTTCTTTGGTTACTTTATTAACGACCTCTTCGATCCTAGCAGGTTGGATCCGACCATCGCGCATCAAGGTTTCTAATGATTGACGAGCAATTTCTCTTCTGATCGGGTCGAAACAGCTTACCGTTAAAGCGTCTGGCGTATCATCGATGATCAGATCGACCCCGGTCAATTGTTCGATCGTCCGGATATTACGACCCTCACGGCCAATGATCCTACCTTTCATTTCTTCATTTGGCAAAGTTACTGTCGAAACCGTACGTTCGATAGTCTCTTCTTGCGCATATCTTTGAATTGCGGTTGCAATGATATTGCGAGAAATTTCCGCCGCTTTTTGATTAGCTTCATCTTCTTTCTCACGAATATAGGTGGAAACTTCTTTTTCCATCTTCTTTTCGACCACGCTCATGATTTCCTTGCGCGCGTCAGCTTCGGTCATGTTAGATACTCGTTCCAAGACCGTAATTTGGTTATCGATCTGAGCTTGTAGCTCTTGTTCCATTTTATCTAGGTTTGCAATTTTTTCAGAAACAATTTTATTTTTATTTTCAATTTCTTTTTCTTTATGAGTTATCGTTTGATCACGAAAATTTAAATTATCTTCTCGTCGCAACAGCTTATTTTCACTGTCGATGACTTCCTGCATCTTTTTCTTTATTTCTTTTTCTGCTTCTAGTTTTAACTCATAAATTTGTTGTTTTCCGTCTAAAGTGGCTTGACGCATGATGCCATCAGCCTTAGAGTTTGCTTCATCGAGGATGTTTTGTGCCTTATTTTTAGATTTGCTGATACCAGCGCTTCCTAAAAGGATCATCAAAACGATACCTACACCGATGCCACATATACCTATCAAAATGGAAATTAGAATATTGTTCTGCATTTTCTAATCCTCCATTATTCTTAATATATCTGCAAAATCCTTGCTTTTTAATTATATAGCAACCTATCATTTTTCACAAGTAAAAACGCTATCATCAAAATGACAGCGTTTATTTGGTAAATAATTTTTCTTTGACCTTGTTGGTAATCTCTTCATCGATCTGCGGATGGGCAAGCAAATAGGCCTTAACGGCTTCGCGTCCTTGACCGATCTTTTCGCCATTATATGAAAACCATGCTCCAGCTTTGTCAATGATCTCATAGTCTACCGCTAGATTGATCAATTCCCCGATATGGCTTATGCCCTCGCCATACATTATCTCCACATTTGCGACCTTAAATGGTGGTGCCACTTTATTTTTAACGACCTTGACGGTCACCTTATTGCCGATGACATCCGTACCATTTTTGATTGCTTCGCCGCGTCTAACATCCAAACGGACCGAACTATAGAATTTTAGTGCTCTCCCGCCTGGGGTCGTTTCCGGATTACCAAACATGATCCCGACCTTTTCTCTTAATTGGTTGATAAAGATAGCGGTACATTCGCTGCGGTTCATGACTCCTGCCAGCTTACGCATAGCTTTAGACATTAATCTTGCTTGTAAGCCCACGCTAGCATCGCCCATTTCACCATCAAGCTCAGCTTGCGGCACCAACGCCGCTACGGAGTCGATGACGATCAGATCGATCGCTCCTGACTTTATCAGCAATTCCGTAATTTCCAAAGCTTGTTCCCCACTATCTGGCTGTGAAAGGATCAGCTCATCGATATTTACGCCTAGTGATGCTGCATATTGCGGATCGATCGCATTTTCAGCATCGATGAACGCTGCCCTACCGCCATTTTTTTGACAACTGGCAATGGCATGCAAAGCCAAGGTCGTCTTACCACTAGACTCTGGTCCATAGATCTCGACGATCCTTCCTTTAGGATATCCGCCAATGCCTAAAGCATAGTCGATTGCCAATGATCCGCTGCTGATCGCATCGATATCTACATTGGCCCTATCGCCAAGCTTCATGATCGAGCCTTTGCCATATTGCTTTTCGATCTGCTTTAAGGCGTCCTGCAGCAACGCGTCTTTATTATCTTTTTCTATTTTCTTTTCTGCCATAGATATATCTCCTCAAAATTATTTATTCCCAAAACCAACTTTTTCCTACTTGCTTTCAAAGATATACTCTTTCATCTGCATGAAATACGATACACCACTAGCAAAGCTAACGATGGCGGCAAACCATAAGACCAAGTCGCTGATAGGAAGACGCCATAATTCAAACGGTAAATTATTGACCAAGATCAAAATGATCGCCAACATTTGGCTTACGGTCTTGACCTTGCCAAGATACCCAGCTGCTACGACCTTGCCATTGCTAGCTGCGATCATGCGGCAGCCATCGACGATGGTATCCCTAGCTAACATCACCAAAACGGGAACGACCGGAATGATGCCCTGCGCAGCAAATAAGATGAACATCGTATTGACCAAAAGCTTGTCAGCGATCGGATCAGCAAATTTACCAAAGGTCGTGATCAAATTTTTCTTACGTGCGATCTGTCCATCCAGATAATCGGTAAATGAGGTCAACGCAAATAAGATCAAAACGATGATATTTATCAATGATATCGATACGAAACGCACATCATATACCGGTATATCGATTCCAAATTGACTATAGGGAAAAAGATAGACCAAGACGATGATCGGAATCATGATGATTCGCAAAACTGTCAAACGATTAGGTAAATTCATTGCAAAATCTCCTTTATAAACAAAGGAATCCAAAGATTCCTCAAAAAATACTTAAGCACTTTATAAGCCATGTTCTGTACCAATATTAATTGGTGGCAACCATTTATCTACATACCTGCGTATGTCCTTCTCAGCCTTCTTTCTTCGGCCTTAAAGATTCCCCTACCAAATTTGGGTTTCTCGCTTGCGGGGTTTATCGCGTTCCACTTTTAAAGTTTCCTTTAAAACTTCGTCACTGTGACACCTTAGGGACATCATGACATATCTAAACAGACTTAGCCATGATCTTCCGCCGTTATCATTTTCATGATACCTAGCCTTATTTATTAAGCTAGCACAAACACTACATCCATCACAGGATGTGCGAGCATGGACTTTCCTCTAGCTTTTACACCAGCGATTGCCAAAGCGCTTAACGTTTATTGCCGTATACTTCCTGTTCCAAACGGGAAAGACGTTTCAAGATATCAACATTGCTGATATTAGTTCCGGCATTTTCTTCATATGAACGGGTCTTAGCTTCTAGTTCAATAAGTTTAGCTCTTAATGATGCATTGGTCCTTTCCAGTTCGCTTACTCTTTCATTAAGTTGAGCACTGATATTCTGATAGGTTTCATAGTCTTCCATGACCAGATCTAAAAAGGCATCGACATCTTTTGGACTATAGCCTTTAAAATCAATATTGAACTGCGTATCTAAAATTGTATGAATATCTAAATTTAATTTATTAGTCATATCTACCATCCATCCCTTTTAATTATACAAAACCAAATTGAAAATTCAATATCTTCTTTAATATATAGGTTTTATTTTAATACATTACGGCCTATTCGTAAACATTAGTTTTTGTTTATTTCTCAAATCAAAAATTGTATAATGTTTTTGGTGATCAAAATTGATTAATTATCCTAACGGAAAAAAAAGCAATCTAAATCATATCACGGCCAGCGCATCCAACCGCGGCATGCAGCTGGAAGATGATATCAACAAAACCAATAAATATTATCTAGTCAGTGATATTGCCAATATCCACAAAAAACCTACGCCGATCCAGATCGTGCGCGTGGATTATCCGGCAAGAGACAAAGCAAAGATCATCGAAGCTTATTTCAAGGTACCGAGCACGACTGATTATAATGGGGTCTATCGTGGAAAGGCCATCGATTTTGAAGCAAAGGAATGTGCCAGCAAGACAGCTTTTCCTTTGGCATCGATCCATCCGCATCAAATCACGCATTTAGCTAGCGTTATCAAACATGGTGCCATTGCCTTTGTGATCTTCCGTTTTACCAAGCTTGGCACGACCTATTTTGTCCCCGCAAATAAGATCGTTGATTTTTATCAGCACCAAACGCGTAAATCGATCCCATATGCTTGGTTTGAAGAAAATGGTATAATCATTGGGTATAACTTATTAAAACCGGTCGACTATCTACAAATAGTCGATAAATTATATTTTTAAAGGAGGCAAATATGACCGTAAAAAAAGTTCATGCACAGCCAAAAAGAAAACATAAGAAAAAGATAAATAAGAAAAATCTTTTTACGATGATCATCGCTATCATCGCTGCCTTGAGCATCATCGTTGGCAGCATCGGTTTGATCGTTATGGCCAACATGCTTCAGGGCAAGCCTGAGCTAATCGTTGACGATTTTATCTCGCCAGAATCTAGCCGGATTTATGATGCCAACGGCGAATTGATCGCCGATGTCGGTAGTCAGATCAGGACCAACATTACCTACGATGAATTGCCTGAAAGCTTAGTTGATGCTTTTGTATCAATTGAAGACTCGCGTTTCTTTGGGCATAATGGTTTCGATGTTGCCCGTTTTGCAAAATCAGGCTTAGAAGTCTTAAAAGCCGGCGCCTTTGTTCAAGGCGGTTCTACCTTAACGATGCAATTAGTTAAAAACACTTACTTTGTCAATGATGAGACCGGTAGTGGTGCTCCTAAGAAAATCGAACGTAAGGTCCAAGAAATTGCCTTAGCAATGGAACTGGAAACCAAGATCAACAAAAAAACCATTCTAGAATTATATTTAAATAAGATAAATTTCGGCGGGACCGGCGGTATCCGTGGTGTACAAAAAGCCGCGCAATATTATTTTGGCAAAGACGTTGGTGATCTAAATACCGCGGAAAGTGCCATGCTAGCCGGTATCGTCAATGCTCCTAGCCTTTTCAATCCGCATCAGCATCTTGACTATGCGACCAACCGCCGCAATACGGTCTTGAGCATGATGAACTATCATGGCTATATTACCGATGCTGAATATGACCTATATTCTAGCATCAAGGTCGAAGATCTGCTAGCTGATCCAAGCAAGCAGGAAGCTAGCGGCGATGATGAATATGCTTATCAATCATACATCGATTATGTGGTAAAAGAAGCGCAGGAAGTTACCGGCTTAGATCCATATTCTGTATCGATGGAAATCTATACGGCAATGGATAAAGAAGCGCAAGAAACGATGGATCGCATCCAGGCCGGAGAAGAAGAAAGCGTGCAATTTCCTGATGATCTAATGGAAATTGGCATGTTCTCGATGAACAATCAAACCGGTGAGGTCGTGGCGATCGGCGGCGGACGCAACTATGGTAGAGGCGGCAGCATGCTATTAAACCATGCGACCGATCAATATAAGCAACCAGGTTCAAGCGTCAAGACCATCCTTTCCTACCCTCTAGCTTTTGAAAATCTTGGCTGGGCAACCAGTCATGTGGTGGTCGACCAACCGATCATCTATGCAGGTACCGATTTTGTCATTAAAAATGCCAACGGTCAATATGTTGGTCAGATTACGTTAAAAGAAGCTGTTGAAAGATCTTTGAACACCCCGGCAATTTCTACGCTGCAAGATGTCATCGATAAGATCGGCTTAGATGGCGTAAGATCTTATCTGCAAAGCTTAGGTTTCTCTTGTGTCAAGAATAATCCTGAACTTGTCGATATCCAGTATGCGATCGGTGGTTCAAACTTTATCGTCAGCTGTGAAGAACTAGCTGCTGCCCATAGCGTGATGATGAACGGCGGCTATTATATCCAACCTCATGCCATTACCCGCATTGAATTTAACAACGGCAATGAACCATATGAAGCTAATTTTGCCAAAAACCAAGTCGTTTCGTCCGCAACCGCCTTCATGATCAGCGACCTAATGCGCTATGCCGTGGAAGGTCCAAACTTTAACTATATGGAAGTGTTGCAGCGAAATTATCCCGTATATGGCAAGACCGGTACGACCGACTGGGGAAGCGAAGGTCTGCAATATAATATTCCTCAAGGTGCCATCAAAGATAAATGGATGGTATCAGAAACCACGATGTATACGACCGCTGTTTGGGTCGGATATGAAAAAGGCGTGAAAGACGCTGACACCTACTTCAGTTCAGCAAAGAGCCAGCTGAACATTCCAGGTAAGATCAGCAGCTTGATCTTAAGCGCCTTGACCGATGATCAAAATCCTACCGCCGTTGCTCAGCCTGATGATGTGACCAGCATCACCCATATCTTAGCTACCTTCCCATATGCTTCACCAATTGAAAACATGGATCCAGCTTATATAACTACTGGTTATATTCAAAAAGATAACGCAACGCTAGTATCGCCAGAAACCACCGAAATAAATGAACTAAGCAGTTTCAATGCTAGCTTAAGCGAAGATGGCACCTTAAATATCAGCTGGGCTCCTTATCCTGATGCCAGCAAGCTAACGGTTGCGCCAGATACGATGGATCTGTCGTTAAGCGTAGGCAATACCTATGTCGAAGCTTGGGGCAAACGTTTGTTTGATTATACATGGATCTATGGTCCGATTCGTTATAAAGCTCGGATCATGCAAGATGGCCAGCAAGTACAAGAAATCGTTAGCGAAACCGAAAACTTCAGCGGTCAAGTTGCCTTAAATCCTGGCAGTCATATTCAAGTTTGCGGATATTATGCATTTGAATCTATGCCAACGACATCTAATGAGATCTGCAGTGAATTCGAGATGGTCGATGCTGAAGTTAAGATCACCGTACCAAGCAGCGATGCCAAGATGGTCGATCTAACCAACTGGGCCGGACCAAACAATTATAAGTACGAAACCAAACAAGTTGTTGATAATAACCGAGCTGGCAAGACCGAAGTTCAATACAATGGCCAAAATGTATCCGGTCAAACCATCAGCGTCAAGCAATCACAACTAAGCAGCATCAGCTTTGTCTTTATCGAATACATCGCTGAAGCAACTCCATCTCCTACCCCAACAACTTCGCCAAGTCCTTCTCCAACACCAACCTGCGGAGCAAATGCTACTGCTGTCAATGGGGTTTGCGAATGTAATTCCGGCTTTGAAGGAGATCCATTAAAAGGTTGTACGCCAAAAAGCGATAACGAGAATAATAGCCCTGATCCAACTGAATAGTCCTTTGATAAACAAAGGACTATTTTTTTGTTGTTCGTTGACCAAATAAAAAATGATCAGCTCATAAGCTGATCACTTATTTTTTAAGACATCCTTTCGGCAAAAACCTTGAAATGGACAATCCGTACAATCAGGATTGATTGCTTTACACTTATAACGGCCAAAAAAGATCATTAAATGATGTGCTTTGATCCATCTTGAGCGCTCGATCTTTTTCTGTAATTTTCTTTCGACCGTTAATACGCTATCGTTTTTATATGCCAGTCTTAGCCGCTTGGCAATCCTTTCCACATGGGTGTCTACCGCGATCGATGGCACCTGAAAGCATTCGCTTAAGATCACATTCGCACTTTTGCGGCCTAGCCCCGGTAAGGATGTAAGATCTTCCATATTATCAGGGATCTTGCCATCATATTCTAGCAATAATTTTTGAGCTAATTTTTGAATGTTATTAGCTTTATTGCGATATAAGCCAATACTTTTGATATAACGAGCAATTTCATCCACCGTAGCATTAGCAAAAGCTTCTACGCTGTCAAAACGTGCAAACAAAGCCGGCGTGACCCGATTGACCGCATTATCCGTCGTTTGCGCGCTCAGCATGACCGCGATAGCTAGTTCAAAGCTATTATGATAGATCAATTCACAATGGGCATCCGGATACATGGTTTCCAAGATATCGATGATCTCATTAGCGTTCATTGCTTTTATTCTCCAATACTTTTTGGATATAGGCAAAATTAACTTTTTGATACATCGAAGCCTGTCTTAAAGCATAGATGATCAGCTTGCTATCATATCTTTTTAGCCATTCATTGATCTTTGAAAGTTCATCAGCTACTAACGGGCGTCCAAATTCACTTTCAAAAAGATCAAAGATCGAAGCGTAGTTCTCAACTTGTTGTTTGTTCGTATCGCTATCAAACAACCGGCTTAGATCAAAAACGATATTTTTACTGATAGCCTTGATATCCAAGTAATTTTTTGAACATAAGATGCTGATGACCTTATCGATATCACTGGTATCACAATGACATTTGGCTGCTAGATATTCGAGATTTACCGGTATATCATTGACATTGCAAAAATCGATAAGCAAGACCACCAAAGCCTCAAAGTGTGAAAGTTGAAGATTTTCAAGATTATCTAAGACCCAATCGCGACGATTGACATAATTTTGTTTATACCATTTCATTTTGTTTCTCCTTAAAACCATTTGCGTATCTTGTATTATAGCATCAATATGTTCTATCATAAACATAATTTATTTGTCATTGCATGATGACATAAAAATTGCATCTAAAGCTTAAAAATGTTATCATTTATCTTGATCTTGGAGGTTAAGATGTTCAAACGTTTATTGTATTCTTTTATGGTTTTGATAGCCTTAGCTAGCATTGCGCTAGGTTTATATAGATTTTTTGAAGCAAATGATGCTCATAGCAGTTTAGCTGCTATGGATATCATGATCGAATATGATGGTGCCAGACAATATGCCTTAAGCAACGGCGATTCTTCAACGACTTACTATTTGTTTTGTACCAATAATAACGATAATTGTCAGTATATTACCAATACCTTATATTCGGCAGTTAACAGCGAACTAAAAAATAAAAGGATCGATGATATCGTCGAATATGTCAACATCCAATCTTTGGTTGATGATGGCAGCATCGATCGTTTGAGCCAAGAATGGAACATAAATAATTATCCAGCCTTTGTTAGCGTATCTAATAATTATGGTGAGCTAACGATCAATAACAGCTTAGTATGGGACGATACCAATCCATTGAGCAGCAATGATATCCTTAATTGGTTGGCATTGAACGGCCAATATGATGGCGAAATGATCGAAGAGGTACTAATGCCATGATCAAAGCTCTTTTCTTTGACGTAGACGATACTTTGCTGGCATTTGAACCAAGTGCCCATCAAGCATACAAAAACAGCTGTGAAGCCTTTAAAATCCCTTATAATGAACAATTATATCAAAAATATACCGTAATCAATCATCAATTATGGCATCAACATGATCTAGGCAAGATCAGCCGTCACGATCTAATGCTCAAACGACATCTGATGATCTTCGGCGATGACTTTGACGCTGTCAGCTTCAACGACATGTTCTTAGATCAGATTTCCAAACAAATATTTCTAATTGATGGCGCTACGGAGGTCATCCGCTCACTTAGTAAAAAATATGCATTATTCGTAGCATCTAACAGCGAATATAATCTTCAAAGCCAACGCCTACAAAAAGCCGGGTTAAAAGATTATTTTCAGGCTATTTACTGTTCCAAAGAAATTGGTCATGCCAAACCGGAAAAAGCCTTTTTTGACCATTGTATCAAAGCATCAGGTTATAACGCCGATGCCATCATGATGATTGGTGATAATCCACTGACTGATATTCAAGGCGCTCAAAAAGCCAACTTAAAAACCTGTTACTTTAACTGGCAAAACCAGGAAAAACAACAGGTCAAATGCGATTTAGAAATTACTAAACTAACAGAATTATTAGGATCGTTATGATCCTTTTTTTATAGTTGAGAAACCAGCTGCTGACACCACATAGCACTGCGCGCACTTGCTTTTTCAATATATTCTTCAAAAGAGATCACGCTATTGCCATGAGCACATACATCAGACAATGAACGAATGATCACAAAAGGCTTATTAAAATGCTGACAAGCTTGCGCGATGGCCGAGCCTTCCATTTCGGCGCATAAAGCTTGCGGATATGCATTTTTGATCCTTTCAATCTGCCAAGGTTCATGAACAAAGGTATCGCCGGTCGCAACCAATCCCACATGGACATGGGGATCATCGCCAATGATGGCTTGCGCCAGCTGCACGAACCTTTCGTCAGCTTTATAAGCTACCTTAGGATTATCGATCTGCTTATCCCAGCCGGGAACATCAAGATCATAATTGCAAACATGCGTACCTATGACGACATCTAGTACTTCCTGGCTTTCTTCCAAGCCGCCTGCCGTACCAATGTTGATCGCCCCATCGATCTGATAATTTTCCAACAAGATCGTCGTTGATATCGCTGCCGCGCATTTAGCTACACCACATTTCATGATGACCACCTTGCGTTCAGTTAATGTTGCTTCATAAAAATCAATGCCATGAATTACTTTTTTTTCATAAGCTGAAGTTAAAGCTAAAATGGCTCTTACTTCCTCTTCCATTGCGCCGATAATTGCTATCATATAGTTTTCTCCCCCACGATAAAGATCTTTTCGCCCATCTGAAGGCCTGGTAGATCAAAGTCCGTATATATCTTTAGTTTAAAGCCCCGAATCTGCAGCTCATCGATGACCTCAGGCGGATCAAAGACATGTTGAACATGCTGTTCCTGGATCATTCCATCTTTTTGGTAAAAAACAAAATGTTGATGAATGCAATCTTCATCGCTAACGATCGTCCATTGATATGGAACATCTAAGATATAGCCTTCTTCAATGAACATTTCTTTAAATTCTGCCAAGCGATCCAAGCTATGCATATCAAACAAAAAAGTGCCGCCTGAACGTAAATGATCGCTTACCCGATCAAACATCGATCGATAATCACTTAAATAATTGATGCTGTCGCAAAAGCAGATGATCGTATCATATTTTTCATCAAGTTCAAAATTTGTCATATCTAGTTGCTTGGTCTTAACCTCAGGATATTTTTGGTTAAGCTCTTGCAGCATGCTTTGGCTGATATCCGTTGCTAAAAGATCATAACCTCTTTTAGTGAGCTCATGTGAAATCTCGCCTGATCCGCATGCTAATTCCAAGATCTTGTTGCCCTTGGCATGACGATCGACAAAATCACACCATCTTATCGTTGCTTCATCATCTTTTACCAAGGCATCATAATAATGCGCTAAGCTATCATAGATCATAATGGCATCTTGACCCTTGGCTGATCCAGCCATAAGTTTTCTAGGTTATATACATCGCGCTGACCATCAACAAAAACATGAACGATTACCGAATAAAGATCGATCAAGATCCAGTCACTTTGTTCATCGCCTTCAATGGTCCTGACATCATATCCATGCTTAAATGCTTCATCCTTGATATTATTTACGATCGACATCGCTTTGCGGCCATTAGATGCACTGCAGATGACCATATAATCATTGAACGGATTTACTTTTTCCAAATTGATCACGACGATATTTTCGCCTAAGCGATCTTCAATGGCATTATATACGACTTCTAGTAATTCCAATTTGTTTCCCCTCCACTTGTGTAATATAGGCGATTTGTTCCTTTTTTACCAGTTCAAAGCCCGCCTTTAAATTATTTTTTACAACAGCTAGCTGATGGCTAACATCATAGCCGCGCGATGGATCAAGCTTATCAGCTATAAAAATGATCATAGCTAGCTTGCTAGTTTTTTCGCCGGTCGTATGATACATGATGGCTTCATACATCTTGCGATCATTTATCCCCAGACGATGACGCATGAACCAAGCGCCAAGATATTGATGATATAA
The DNA here is from genome assembly GCA_944326795.1 of uncultured Erysipelotrichaceae bacterium. Taxonomy (GTDB): domain Bacteria; phylum Bacillota_I; class Bacilli_A; order Erysipelotrichales; family Erysipelotrichaceae; genus JALEVB01. The sequence goes on along the minus strand of CALVFJ010000002.1, from coordinate 74,150 downwards.
AGCCGGATCTTGCGCAGCATATTGCGGAAAATATGTCATCATCAGCTGTTGACAGCTTTGCTTATCGGCTTGTTTATAGATATCATGCATCAAGGCACATATTTTGACCTGCACTTCATCCACATGGTGCCATCTGGCAATTTGTAAAGCTAAAGCACACATGGAATGCACATGTGCCAAACGTTTGCCATGATTATGATTTTCCACGATCCTCTCAAGATATAAACCATGTTTTAAGATATACCAGCGAATCTTAGGCGCTAAACGATAAAGCTCTCCTTGATATATCTGATCATAAGCTTTTGTTAAATCTAGCGAAATGATCTCATCATCAGTTTTTATCTTATCGACGATAAAGACATGACGATATGGAGCAATAACCTTTTTAACCATGGCGATCCGCTCTTTTTTAGGGGCAATGCCTTCATCTTCGATATAAATGCCTATTTTTTTATGACATCTGATCTTTTCTAGATGCGCATCCATGATCGGATCGAAGCGATCTTTCAAAATGATCATGGTAGCTGAATTTTTCTTTCTTTGCTAGGACGGTATAAGATGATGGTCCGCCCGATCTTTTGTACGATCTCGCTGTTGGTATACATTGCCAGATCAAAAGCCAGCTCATCAAAATCAGTATCGCAGGTCTTTAAGACATTGACCTTTACCAATTCATGCGCTTCCAAAGAATCGCCTACGGTACGATATAAATTAGGACTTAAGCCATCTTTACCGATCTGAAATAAAGATCGTCTGGTACTAGCTAATCCCCGTAAAAATCTTTTTTGTTTGCCACTTAGCATTAAATTGCCGCCTTTCTAAATTTAATATTTACCTCACTAGGATATTGCACCACGATATTTTGAACGTTACCGCTGATGCATATCCAGCCCAATCCATCGATGACGATATCCATCTTATCATAGCGTTTGCTGACTTTGGTTTGGGTATATTTTTGTGCGATCGTTACCGGCACATATAGCTTTCCTAAATGTTTCTGCCATTGTTCATCGGCATTTTCTAATTTTGTTCGATGGATCTTAAGCTGATTGCCGACATAAAAGACCGCTGTTGTATGTTCACAGCCATATAACTTGATCATTACTAGACCACCTAGGATAAAAGCCTGATACTTGCTTAACTGAAAGATCGATGGTTTGATCTTGCTTAAAGGCATGATCTGCTTAAGCTGTTTCTCATCAACCGCCATTACCATGCTTTTTTTGACCTCGATCCCCGGCGTATCGATAAAATGATACTTATCGATCATCACATCGATCAGATCTAAGGTAGTTCCCGGATAGCGCGAAGTCGTCAAGACATCGCCTTGGCTTAGTTGATTGAGCAAGGTGCTTTTTCCCACATTGGCCTTGCCCATGACGATGATATCCTTGGCTTGCAATTGTTCTAGCGCCGTAAAGATATCATCTTTGTTATCGATGCCTTTGCCGGTTACGATCAAGCCTTTGATCGTAATCTGATATGCTTTTAATCGTTCAAAGATAAAACGGCTAAGCTTTTCATTGCTTAAGGTATCAGGCAATAGATCACGCTTAGTTATGACCATCAAGATATCTCGACCTAAAAGATGGCGATTAAGCCCTTCGATCATGCTGGCTTCAAAGTCAAAGATATCTACGACCCACATGATAACCCCCGGCTTTTGGGCAATGCTTGCCAATACTTCATGCGGATCGATGCCTTGCTTCATCGAATACTGCAGATCATCATAGTGCATCAAGCGAAAACACCGCTGACAATAATCACTGCCAGCCTTAGGGCTATAGCCTATTTCTTTAGGATCTTCATTTTGGATCTGTACGCCGCAGCCTTTACATTTTGTCATAATATGCTCCTTTTTCAAATTTATCGATCTTGCGGATCACCTTTTCCATTGCTCTAGTTACCGTGCCAAAGATATTATCTTTATCGATGATCGGATCGACCAAGATGCACCCGATCCCGCTGCTTTTAGCAAATAAGACATCGGTCATCAGCTGATCACCGATGATCATCACCTCATTGTTGGCAACATGATATTTTTTTTTGATCTGTTTGAAGCGCCAAGGCAGCGGCTTTAAGGAAAAAGCATAATGATCGATCTGCAAGATCTTCGCAAAATATGTGACCCGTTTGGGAACATTGTTGCTGATGATCACTGGCATGATGCCCGCTTGTTTCAAACAGCTGATAAACGAACTGGCATCTTTATCGATCTGCCAGGTCTTGCTTGGTACTAAAGTATTGTCGATATCTACGATCAGTAATCTTATGCCACGATCTTGCAAACGTTTGATATCTAATTCTTTAAAACTTTTGATGTAAATATTTGGTCTAAAAATCATTTGCTTTCCCTTCTTCGGTTTATATTATACAATATTTACGATAAAAGAGGTACGATATGATTAAATGTGTGATTTTAGATTGTGATGGGTTAATGTTCGACACTGAAAGAGTATCAAAAGAAAGCTGGTTAGCTTTTGGCAATAAACATGGTTATGCCTTTGATGACGAATTCTTTATCGGCATTACCGGTGTTGGTGCCAAAGAAGCTCAGCCACAGTTCGATCGTTTTCCTGGCTTAAGCGATCATCTTCCTGAACTACAAGCGATACGCTACGAAATGATCATGAGCGAAGCCCATGATCAAGGTTTAGCCAAGAAAGGTTTAGAAGCTTTGCTGGATTATCTTGAAGCCAACGATTATAAGTTATGCGTAGGATCAAGCAGCCGCTTGGATTATGTTCAAGAACTTCTTTCGACCCTAAGCAAAACTTATCATTTTGATTTCATCTGCTGCGGCGATATGATCCAAAACCGCAAGCCTTTTCCCGATATCTTTTTAAAATGTGTCGAGGAAGTAGATCTAGAACCAAAAGAATGCCTGGTCCTTGAAGACTCAAAAATGGGCATCATTGCTGCTCATCGTGCGGGGTGCATTGCCGGATTTATTCCGGATCTAATCGCCAAAGATGACAGCTTTGCCCATTTGATCGATCATGAATTTAATAGCTTAGATGAGGTCATTCCTTTTTTAGCAACGCAAAAGCATAGGGAGCCAGCTCAACATTAGCTAGATCATAGCTTTGATCATGATATAAACATCTAGCAGGTCCTTGATCTAAACGCATAGTTTGTACCTGATCAGAAATATTGATAGCTATATAGATCTTGTCATTTGCATATTGCCGCTTAAAAGCCATATATTGATTGTTGATAATGATATTTTCATAATCACCGTCATATAGGGCTTTTTCATTTTTATGGATCAAGGCCAAACGGCTGATATGCGCACTAAGCTCATTATATATAGGTTTTGCAACAAACGGACGAAGATTATCATCGCTGCCATTTTGCTTGGTAGCTTCAAGTCCCCATTCGCTGCCATAATAGATGCAAGGCATGCCGCACATCGTAAACAACAAAACATAGACCAAAGGTAGATGCCGCGGATCTTTTAAGATGCTAGCGATCCGGGTAACATCATGATTATCGACAAAATTTAAAAGATGCTTTCCACGATATAAACACCAATTCTCTTTGCCAAATTGCCGATTCAATGAGTGAGCAATCTCAAATAGATTAAGATCGTTCATGCTAGAATAGATGCCTTTATAACATTCATAGTTGGTACAGCTATGCAACATCTCATCGTTAACGAAGCGGTTATAATCGCCATGCAGCAATTCTCCGATCAGCATAAAATCATCGTAAGCATTTACCTTATGACGCAATGCTTTGATGAAATCCTGATCTAAGCTATAAGCTACATCCAAACGTAAGCCATCGATCTTAAAATAATCATGCCAATAATCAATTGCGGCAAATAAGTGTTCCCTTACCACTTCATTACGAAGATTAAGCTTGACCAGTTCATAATGGTTTTCCCAGCCTTCATACCAAAGATGATCATCATAGTCGTTATTACCATCCAAGTTTAGATAGAACCAATCTTGATAAGCACTTTCATGCCGATGTTCAAGCACATCCTGAAATGCCCAAAAACCACGCCCAACATGATTAAAAACCCCATCGATGATGACCTTGATACCTTGTGCATGCAAAGCATCAACGACAGTCTTAAAATCTTCATTGCTTCCTAAACGTTCATCGATCTTAAAATAATCTTGGGTATCATAGCCATGATTATCGCTTTGAAAGATCGGTGCTAAGTATAATACATCGATATTTAAGCGTTTAAAATGCTCGATAAAATTTAAGATATGGCAAATATTTTGTGGTTGCTTGCTTAAAGCACCACAAAATCCTAGCGGATAGATCTCATAAAAAACTTTATCATAGTTCATCATTCTTCATCTCCAAACAAATTCATCATCTCATATTCACCAACATTGTTTTCTTCAACATCCTGCGAGTGATCGACCATCAAGGTATCATCCTCCGGCTGATCGATGATCCGGCATTCTTCGATATCTTTTTCCAAGAACCAGCCATCATCCAAAGTTAATGGTGTGGAGAAAGTACTGTCACAGCTCATCAAAGGAATATCCTTAACTTCGATCTTTTGCAACGAATTAGCGATAAAATTCAGCTTTTCATATAGGTCTGCACTGCGTGCTTCCAGCAGCTGGGCTGGATGAGATTTAACCAGCTTGCAGATCCTTTCACCTTTGACATAGCGTGATGTCAAAGGAATATTATCATATTTGATTCGCTTCATCATGCCATTGATACAAATGAATACGACATTATTAAAATTAGGGTCTAAGACACAAGCGCTTGCTAAGATATCTTCCTTGGTCAAATTGATTGCTTTTACACCTTGTGAACGCGTATTGGTACTAGGAATGATATCACTGCTATAGCGGTTAACAAAGCCGCTGCGGCTAGCCACGATAACATCCTGATGAGCATAACAAATAAAGGCCTTGACCAGCTCATCACCTTTTTTGATCTTCATCCCACAAACGACCTTATTATTACGAATCACATCAAACTGTACGACCGGTGTCTTTTTGATATAGCCTTTGGCGCTTATCGTAATGATCCAGGCATAGGTATTAAAGTTTTTTATCACGATCGCACTGACGATCTTTTCTTGCGCATCGATCTTGATATATTTGTTGATATGCATGCCGATATCTTTCCACTTAGCTTCATCGATCTGATATACCGGCAAATACGCATAATTTCCCTGATTGGTAAACAAAAGCAAGGTATCTAAGGTATCGACCTCCTTGATACCGATGATCTGATCGGTATCCTTGCGACCGGTTATATTATCGGTCGAATTAAAGGAACGCAAGGAAACTTTCTTGATATAACCATCACGGCTTACGGTGATCATGACCCTCTCATTAGCGATCATGCTTGTCTTATCAATTACGATCTCTTGGATCTCATCTTCGATCATGCTTTTACGTGGTTTTCCATACTCTTCTTTTATTTCTTTTAGTTCATTGATGATGACCCTATCCATTACATGCTTATTAGCTAAGATAGCTTTGGTTTCTTCGATCTTATTGACCAATAAAGCAAATTCATCGCGTAACTGCTTGATATCCGTATTGCTTAAACGATATAGCCGCATCGTAACGATTGCTTCAGCCTGCGCTTCGCTAAAATCAAAACGCTTGATCAGATTAAGCTTTGAATCCTGCTTATCTTTGGAATGGCGGATGATCGCAATGATCTCATCCATGATCGAAACGGCACGCATCAAACCTTCGATGATATGACAGCGGCTTTCCATCTTGGCTAATTCATAGCGGCTTCTTTTGGTTACGACATCTTCACGATGAGCGATAAAGCAATCGATCAGATCGATGACCCCTACCTGTTTAGGGGTTTTATCGATGATAGCGATCATATTATAGTTATAGTAAATCTGCAGATCGGTATTTTTATAAAAATAATTAAGGATCTGCTGCGCATTAGCTTCTTTTTTGATATCAACGACGATCTTCAAGCCATTACGATCAGACTCATCCCTAACATCGATGATGCCATCGATATCCTTGGACATCCTGATCTCATCCATCTTTTTGACCATATTGATCTTGATGACCTCATAAGGAATTTCCGTGATAACGATCTGCTGGATCGTTTTGGTTTGAACGATCTGCGCTTTTGATCTAACCACTACCCGTCCTTTTCCTGTTTTAAAAGCATCCAATATTCCCTTTTTACCTTGTACGATGCCACCAGTTGGAAAATCTGGACCAGGCATGATCTGCATGATCTCTTCTAAGGAACACTGCGGATTTTGGATGCGATAGATCGTCGCTTGGATGACTTCTGCCAAATTGTGCGGAGCGATATTGGTCGCATAACCTGCAGCAATACCGGTCGCGCCATTGACCAACAAGGTTGGAAATCTTGCCGGCAAGACCGTTGGCTCATTTTCGGTATCGTCAAAGTTTGGGGCAAACTCTACCGTATCTTTATCCAGATCAACCTCCATGGTACTGGCAATCTTGCTTAAACGCGCTTCCGTATAACGCATGGCTGCCGCCGGATCATCATCGATCGAACCATTATTGCCATGCATCTCTATCAGTGGATAATTGATCTTCCACTCTTGCGACATCCTGACCATGGCATCATAAACGCTGCTATCGCCATGCGGATGATAATTACCGATGACCAAACCTACGGTTTTCGCTGATTTACGAAAAGCATGATCATAGGTATTTCCTTCATGGAACATCGCATATAAGATACGCCGTTGAACCGGCTTCAAGCCATCGCGCGCATCTGGCAACGCCCTTTCTTGGATGATATATTTTGAATAACGGGAAAAACGATCAGACATGATATTTTCTAACGGTGTGCTGATCAATGTACTATCATGAATTTCTTGTTTTTTTACCATCTTATTCCACCTTATAATCGTCTTCTAGGGTAAAGCTAACATTCTCTTCGATCCATTCACGGCGGGCATTGGCCTTATCGCCCATCAAGGTCGAAACATTTTTTTCTGCCAGCATCATGTCATCGATGCTGACCTGGATCAAGGTCCTGGTTTGCGGATTCATCGTTGTATCCCATAGCTGTGAAGCATTCATCTCACCAAGTCCTTTATATCGTTGGATCTCAACCTTGCCCAAGTCTTTCTTTAATCGTTCCAATTCGTCATCTGTATAGCAATAATGCACATCCTTACCTTTGCTGACCTTATACAGCGGCGGATTTGCGATATACACCATGCCCTGTTCGATCAAAGGTCGCATGAAGCGGAAAAAGAACGTCAAAAGCAAGATCTGGATATGCGCTCCATCATCATCAGCATCGGTCATGATGATGATCTTTTGATAGTTGGCATCCTTATATTCAAAGGTCGATCCCACCCCTGCCCCTAAGGCATGGATGATCGTATTCAATTCTTCATTTTTTTCAATATCCGCCATCGAACATTTCTCCGTATTCAAGACCTTACCTCTAAGCGGTAAAATTGCTTGATATTTGGAATCACGCCCTTGTTTGGCGCTGCCGCCGGCTGAATCACCTTCGACCAAAAATAATTCTTTCTTGCTGCTATCCTTGGATTGAGCCGGTGCCAGCTTACCGCTCAACACTTTTTCGCTTTTATTGCCTTTTTTGCCTTTGCGCGCTTCTTCTCGAGCTTTACGAGCGGCCTCTCTAGCTAACGATGCTTTTTGCATCTTCTTGATCAAGCTTTCAGCAATCTCTTTATTTTCTTCCAAAAAGAAGCTGATCTTCTCATAAGCCAAGCTTTCACAAGCGGTCTTGGCGGCAGGACTTCCCAGTTTTCCTTTGGTCTGCCCTTCAAATTGCAACAGATCTTCAGGAATCGAACAGCTGATGATCGTGGTCAAGCCTTCACGAACATCGCTGCCTTCAAAATTCTTATCCTTTGCTTTTAGGATCCCATATTTTTTGGCATAATCATTGACGGCTTTGGTAATACCGCTTTTGAAACCAACTTCATGCGTACCGCCATCAATGGTCCTTACCAAGTTAACAAAGCTAAAAATATTCTCTTGATAATCATCAGTATATTGCATAGCTACGCTTACGGCGATGCCATTACTATCTCCACTAAAGCAAATAGGTTTGGTCAAGGTGGAGCGATCATCATTCAAATATTCCAAAAATGATACCAAACCATTTTCATAGATGAAAACATCATGTTTATTGCTGCGCTGATCCTCAACGCTAAAGCTAACCCCGCTCAGCAAAAAAGCGGTTTCTCTGGCTCTTTCACAGATCGTGCCATAGTTAAAATTGGTCGTAGAAAAGATCGTAGCGTCAGGTTTGAAAGTAACCTTGCTGCCGGTTTTTTTGGTCGTGCCGATCGTTTCCAGCTTACCTATTTTTTTACCACCATCTTCAAAGCGCATGCGATGGATCATTTTGCCATCACATACTTCGACCTCTAGCCATTGGCTCAAGGCATTGACCACGCTGGCCCCTACGCCATGTAAACCGCCTGAGGTCTTATAGCCACCTTGTGAAGTAAATTTCCCTCCGGCATGTAAGATCGTAAAGATGACCTGTAAGGTATTGACTCCGGAGCTATGCATGCCCGTAGGCATACCGCGCCCTTCATCGCTAACGCTGATGGAGCCATCTTTGCCAATGACGATCTTGATATTTTTTCCATAGCCGTTCAACGCTTCATCAACGGCATTATCAACGATTTCCCAGATCAGATGATGAAGCCCGCGGCTGTCGGTCGAACCAATATACATACCTGGTCTTTTGCGCACGGCTTCCAATCCTTCTAGGATCTGTATGCTATTATCATCATATTTTTTCTGTGTCATATTCATCACCATTTCACCTAGTTATTATACCTAAATTCCTATTTTTAAACAATTAAAAAGTATGGATCGCTCCATACCTAGATCTGCATATATCGCTTGATGATCGCGCTGATGATATCGCTAGCCAAGATAGGATCATCGTTGCAAACAACATATTTATACTGCGGGATAAGCTCCATCTCTTTCTTAGCCTTTTCCAAGCGCTGCTGAACGATTTCTTCTGGTTCGCTTGCTCTGCCGCGGATCCTTTTTGCCAGTTCATCCATCGAAGGCGGAATGATAAAGATGCTTAAGGCATCTGGGCATTTCTCTTTGACTTGCATTGCCCCTTGCACCTCGATCTCCAGCAAAACATTGTGTCCTTCATTGCGCAACTTTTCTACATATGCTTTAGGTGTGCCATACATATTACCGACAAATTCAGCATGCTCCAGCAATTCCCCTTCAGCTATGGCTTTGTTAAATTCATCCTTGCTGACAAAGAAATAATTAACACCATCTTGTTCACCTGAACGCGGTGATCTTGTCGTCATCGAGATCGAGTAGCTCAGCTTAAGATCTTCATTTTTTACTAATTCTTTGATTACCGTGCCCTTGCCAACACCGCTAGGTCCGCTTAGCACGATCAATAATCCTTTTTTCACGCCTATTCCCTCATTTCTTACAAATATGATACCTTAGAAATCATTATTTGCAACAAAAACTTTTTTATGATCATAATTTTTGCTAAAATAATAAAAGTTAGCAAGGAGGTATGATCATGGCTCTTGATGCAATCATGATTTCTAAGCTTATTCCTGATATCCAAGCTATCTTGCCTTGTCGGATCAATAAGATCTATCAGATCAGCAAGACCGAGCTTTTATTTCAGTTAAAGACCCATAATGGCAAAAATCAGCTTTTGATTTCTTGTCATTCGCTATACAATCGCTTTAATTTAAGCCAACGTAAATTTCCCACTCCAGAAGAACCAGGAAATTTTGTGATGCTGCTACGTAAATATCTAGAAGGAGCCAGCATTTTAAGCTTGACCCAAGAAAATTTGGACCGTCACCTAAAGATGGAAGTATCTTTTACCAATGATATTGGTGATCGGGTCAAATGGTTCTTAAGCATCGAACTAATGGGCAAATATGCCAATGTCATCTTGGTCAATGATCAAGGCATCATCGTAGATGCCCTAAAAAGGATACCTCCTTTTGAAAACAATCAAAGGACCATCCATCCCGGGGCAAAATTCAAGGAGATCGATCCGCAAGCTAAAAACGATCCCTTTATAACAACGATATATGACCATCAGCTGCCTTTAACCAAACAATTTCTTGGCTTTTCTCCTTTATTAGAACAAGAGGTCCGCTACCGTTTGGATCATGGGCAAAGCTTTGCCGACATCATGCAAGAAATCAAAGGCTCGCAAAAGCTATATATTGCCAAGCAACAAGATGAAGCCATCTTCCATTGCATCGAGCTAAGACACCTAGGGCCTAATGTCAGCTATGCGCTACATGAAGGTTTGGATGTCGTCTATTATCATTTGGAAGAAAAAGATAGGATCAAGCAGATCAGCGGCGATATCTTTAAATTTGTCAAAGCGCAGATCAAGCATTACAGCAATAAGCTGCCTAAACTGTTAGAAGCCTACGATGAATCGCTAGAATGCGATATCTGGAAAGAATATGGCGATCTGCTTTATACCTATAATATCACGGATACCAAAGGCCAACGCTCGATCACCTTAAAATCTTTCAGTGATGACTCTTCGATCAAGATCCCGCTAGATCCTAAATTAGACGGTAAACAAAATGCTAATAAATGCTATACCAAATATCATAAACAAAAAAAGGCGCAGGATCATCTTTTGCAGCAGATCAAGATCACCCAAGATGAACTAGATTATTTTACTGGCATCAAACAGCAGCTAGAAATAGCCGAGTTCAATGATGCCAAAGAAATCAAGGAAGAACTGATAAAGCTAGGCTATCTAAAAAAACCGCAGCAAAAGATCCGTAAAACCAAGAAAGAAGAAGCACCAAAATACTCGATATGCCGTATCGACAATACGCGTATCCTATATGGCAAAAATAACCTGCAAAATGATTATCTAACCTTCAAATTAGCCAACAAGAACGATATGTGGTTCCATGCCAAAGATTATCATGGTTCTCACGTCATCGTTCAAGGTGAGATCAATGAAAAGATCATTCGTCTAGCTGCTAATATCGCGGCGTATTATTCTAGCGGACGCATGTCTAGTTCTGTACCAGTAAATTATTGCTATGTCAAAAATCTTAAAAAGATCCCGCAGGCAAAACCAGGAATGGTACAGTTAACGACCTATAAAACGATCTATATCGATCCCGATATCGAACTTATCAACAATGCTATAAAAAATCATAATTAAAAAAACAATGCTCACCATTATCAACGGTGAGCATTGTTTTTAATGTCTTTCATTAGCTAATTTTAATAATTGTTTGACCTCAAAAGGCTTCAAGATCCGATATTCTCCGGGTTTTAGATCATTGACCTGAAGAAAACCTATAGCTTTACGATTTAGTTTTTTTACTTCTAGTCCAAAGTATTCGATCATCCTTTTGACCTGACGGTTACGTCCTTCTAAGATCGTAAGTTCGATCTTACAGCTATTTTTTTCATAATTTCGATTGGTTACCCAAACCTTAGCTGGCAAGGTCATGCCATCTTCCAGCATGATGCCTTTTTCTAATTCTTTGATCTGTTCAGTAGTCAGCATGCCTTTGATGCTAACTTCATAAACTTTTTTGATATGATAGCGAGGATGGATGATCTGATTGGCAAAATCACCATCATTGGTCAAGATCAAAACACCAGTAGTATCAAAATCTAAACGGCCAACGCTAAAGACGCGCTGCGGTATATCTAAATGATCATTGATCGTTGGACGATCAAACTCATCGCTAGCGGTACACAAGGTATTTTTAGGCTTATTCATGACAAAATATACCTTATCTTCTTTTTGGATCTTTTTGCCGTCAACTTCGATGATGCTACCCTTTTTAGCTTTATAACCTAATTCCGTAATTACTTCGCCATCTACCTTTACGCGTCCTTCGACGATCATTTGTTCTGCTTTGCGGCGTGAAGCAATGCCGGCTTGTGCAATAATCTTTTGTAATCTTTCCATATCTTATCTCCTAATGTTTGTTCTTGGTATTTCCCCAATAAGTACTGCCAGCCTTGCTGAAATCATTCTTGATCACACAAGGAACCATTAAAAATCGTTCATCATGGGCAGCCAAGATCGCTAAAGCATTTAAGCGCTTATGACCATCTACACATTCATATAAATCATCATCGATTTGTCTTACCTTGATGGCTATGGCAATGCCTCGCTCAGCTATGCTTTCAAGCAGTTCGGGCGCTATCGTCATCTTCTGATATTTGATCTTGTTTAATGCGACGTTTTTTTGAATCATATTTCATCCTTCTATTGATCTTTAGTGCGATCATGATCATGATCACGATCATTAAGATGCCAAAAGCGACAAAACCAATGATCGTCAAAATATCGGTTTCACTATTTTCTTGATTGATCGTTTCTTGGATATCTGCTTGTGCATAATCATTAGCACTCGTTTTGGATACCAATAAATAATCGGCATTCCCATCGCTCATGAATTGTACATAATTATCGGTCTGGGTCGTATAGCATTCTCTTACTTCACCATCTTGATAACTTAAGACCTTGAACATCTCATTTGCCCCATAACCTTCCGGCTTGGGAATACTGATGATCATTGGTTCATCAACTTCTATTTTTTCTAAACGATTGCGGATATCGATGCCAAAAGTATCGTGAATCGTATATCCATTAGCTTCAGCAACTTGCTTCAAGATATCCTGATGAGCACCGCCGGTTTTGGTCAAGCTATAAAAGTCCTTTAACCAATCTTTACTTAACGAATCTTTTAAGGGAATGACCAGCGATAAGCCGCTGACGCTGATATCGCTGCTAACCCGATACTGGATCATTCCATCGATAGCTGCGTACATCAGCTTATCTAAAGCTCTTAATTTTTCAAAACTTAAATATGGTTGGATACCATCGTTGATCTGTTGCTTAAGATCTAAGATCCTTGTTTTATCCTCATCAGTTAAAGCGTTTGGATCAAGGGTAAGGATAACATCGATCTGGGCGGTTATCTCCTTGCGTAGATCATCTAATTCTTGCGAAACGCTGATGGGATAAGTAACGGTGGTTCCGCCATATGTAACCAATACTTCCTGATCTGAAGCGCTTGATAGATCATAGCCGGAAACCATCGCAGTGTTAAGCTGCACTTCCTCGTTGCTGCCATCGCTAAAATTAACTTTAAGCGTACCATCTGTTAGATCGATCCTTTCATTGACCTCATAAGCTTGTTTTGGCAAAGCAAGCATCTCAATGCTTGCTACCTCTTTATATTGGGCAACATAGACCGTATCTTCTGTGATCGATGATAGCTGTTGATCCCAGCCGATAAATAAGCCATGATCCTTGGTTGGTTCTTCGATGCTTGGGATCCCTTGCGGCATATTGTAACTGATATAAGATGAGCCATCTTTAAAAGTTCCCCCATTGGCATCAAAACTTACATTTACATAAGTCTGCGGCTCATTGTTGCCCGCTAGCACCAATTCAATGCTATCTTGCAAGATATAACCAACATGATTCGCAAAATCATAATCATAAAGCAATTCTACCGTACTGTCTTGATCAAGACTAGCATCGCTTTGGATCTTATACCAACTGTGGCCATTAACGTCAAAAGCTTCTAAGATAACAAAAGCATAATCTTCATTAGCATTGCTTTGATATAAGATCTGACTGTTAAGATCAGAAAATTGATAGACATCGATCGGATCGCTATCTAAATTAATTCCTAGCGTGTAGGCATCTTTATCCTTAAACCCTAAAGCTTCATCCAATTTGTAATAATATTGCGCGGCTTTTTCGCCCCAATAAGGATCAGATGCATAACTTACGTTCATGCCGCTGGCCTTATTGCCAAAGAAACCACCATGATACTGAAACTTGCTAGGATAACAATAAGTTCCCGAAATGTAGTATTTAGCATGGCTATAGATGCTGGAAGGCACGCTTAAATATCGCGACGCATTTCGTTCGACATCACTGTCATAAGCCGCATGCCCAAATAAATTGTTGCGTGTAAAAGCCAATGAGCTGCGCCCATAAGCACTTTCATTCATCGCTAAAGCGATCATCATCGCAGCATTAGCCCCATATTGATACTGATATTGATAAAAAGCAAATTCACTGCCATAGAACTGTGATCTGGTCAAGCTGTCATCAGCACTATCTTTATCCATATCTTCATAACTATAGATGACATCGTCGATAAGCAAGCTTTCATGAAGATACTTTTCCATCTGTTGCTGCGTGATATTAGTTAAGGTTCGATGCGAAACAAACTGATAATAATTATAGTATGGTTCACTAACATTGATGCTGTTGGCATAACTACCATTTTTATAATCATCTAATAAGGTTTTGATGTCTTCATAAAAATAATGACCATCATAGCTATAGTATGAAACATCTTGTACTAAATATGCCGGTGAAGGTCCTAAGTTGATCAAATTGCTATAATAATCATTTGCTACATCATTTTTGATCTGATGATATAGATTACCATCAATATTTTTATAGATACTCAAACTAGTATCATTTAAAAATTCTAACGGTATGATGGTCACATCAGCAAAATCAGCGACACCAACGACTCCCGAGATCTTAAATTCTACTTTCATGTCATCGCGAGTAGTCAAATAAGCACCATCATTGCCATAACAGCCATTAACATAGTTACTGCTGCCATCTATTTTATTAACAAATTCCACATTGACATCACAAGCATCGCTTTTATGCAAAGCTACGATGCCATGCTCAACTTTATAAAATATGCCATCTTTAGTAATTCCTAAATTATCATAATGATCTTTTTCCTGTTCAAAAAGGGTCAAAGCACTGTTAAAATCATCGGCTTGTGTGATGGTCGTTATTCCATCGCTATCCACACTTACAAGCGCATAATTTTCATCATATATGATATCTTCAAAGCCAAGCGCATAGACGCCATCGCTTAAAAGCAATATAGATAATATCAAGCTTATAATTTTTTTCATCATTTTACCTCGCCCTATATTATAAGCAATTTTAACCTGCTATTTCAAGAAATTCTGCGGTGTCATCTCTAATTGTAAAAGATAGCGCTTGATATCTAACCCTAAGCCAAAGCCTCCTAATCCACCATCTGCCTTGATGACCCGATGACAAGGAACAACCAATAACAATTCATTTTGATGCATGACATTACCAATAAAGCGTGCTGCTCTTGGCATACCACAGCGTATAGCTAGCTCCTTATAGGAAATTGTAGTTCCATATGGAACCATACGTAACTGCTCATATATCTCATTATAACGACCAATCCTGATCGGAAAAGTAAATATCCTGCGTTTGTGGTCAAAATATTCTGTTATCTGTTGACAAGCCATATCCAACAGTTCACTATTTTCATTGCTGATATCGTCGCTTTTAGCAATCTTTATGATAGCATCATCACTTGCAGTTATGGCTAACTGACCAATGGGCGTATTGATAACCTTTGTCTTCATCTTTTTCTCCTCTTTATGCTATTATATACCAAAAGGAGCATATAATATGGAGCTAATTGACTATCAAGATAAAAATTATCTGCATTTTAATCAAAAGATCCAAAATACTAATTATCCGCTGATCGGTATTCCTCTCCCTACCCTCAAAAAAATCGCTAAAAAGCTAGATCTATCTTATCTTGAACAAACGCATCATTATTTTGAAGAAATCCAGCTTGAAGGGATCATCATCGCTAACAGCAAGCTAAGCTTCGAAGAACTCAAACCCTATCTTGATAAACATCTGCAAAAGATCGATAATTGGGGATTATGCGATGGTCTAGTAAGCGACCTAAAAAAACATGTTCGTAAAAACAAGGATGTCTTCTTCGGATATTGCTGCCAACAAAAAGATAGTAGCGAATACCATATTCGCTTCATGATCGTAATGTTTCTACGTTATTATCTTAATACTTCATATCTATCTTCCATCATAGAAATTATCAAAGATATCGAAATTCATACCTATTATATCGACATGGCTATCGCCTGGTTGATCTGTGAATTAGTTATCGTTGATTGCCATAAAGGCAAAATGCTTTTTGCTTATTTTGACCAAGATATCCAAAAGCTTTCACGTCGCAAGATCCTTGATTCTTACCGTATACCTTCAATGATCAAAGATCAATACAGATGAAAAAAAGCTCGCTTGATTGCGAGCTTTTGAAGTTCAGAAGATTTATCTTTTAACTTTAAATTAAGCGTGCCAAGGAACTGGTACCAATGCGGTGTAATCACCAGACCAGATACCGAATACACAACCAACGATACCGATTACTAATAGTAATGCGATACATTTGATTGGAGTCCATCCCTTTTTCTTGATCAAGAAATAGCACATCATAGTTAATGCTAATGGGATCAATGCAGGTAAGATACCATTTAATAATCCTTGGATATCGATGAAGTTAGCAACTTCTGCACCAGTTTCATCAATAGTAGTACCATTAGGGATCATCATTCCTAAAGTAGTAGCACCATAGTTACATGTCAAAGCACCAACTACGAATACACCTAGCATACTAGCTGCATGAGTGAATTCTTTAGCGTTCTTAGTTAATAATGTAATAGCTTGAGTTCCTAAAGAATAAGACCAGTACATCAACCAATAACGTAATGCCATTTGTACGCCGAATGTAATGATAAAGTATAAGATTGGACCAGCTAAGCTTCCGCTAATAGCCATGTTAGCAGTAATACCAGCTGTAACTGGAACTAATGTAAACCAGAATAATGCGTCACCGATACCACCTAAAGGACCCATAGCAGCAACACGTACTGCACGGATAGTGTTGATATCAGCTTTTTCTTGTTCTAGTGATAGAACGATACCCATAACGAATGTTACTAAGAATGGGTGAGTATTGAAGAATTCTAGGTTGTGAGTCATTGAAGCACTTAAGTCTTCTTTGTTAGTATGGATTTTTTGTAATCCTGGTAAGATACCCCATAACCAACCACAAGCTTGCATTCTTTCATAGTTGAATGATGCTTGTAACATCATTGATTTCCAAACCATGTTATTTAATGTCTTTTTATCTAGTGGTTGAGCAGGTGTTAGATCCTTATAAGCAGTTACATTAGATGCCATCACTCATACCTCCATTTCCTTCAATATTTTTGATCTTAACGTTCATGTTGTAATCATACAATGCAATGGCGATACCGATGAAAGCAACCAATAGCAATGTAGCTCCTGATGTAGCAGAAACGTTTCCTAATAATGCTGCAGCAGCGAATCCAGCGAAGTAGATACCCCACATATCGTTTGCAAGCATGATCTTTAATAGGATAGCAAAACCGACATATCTCATCATACCACCAGCAGCTCCTAGACCACCCATGAACCAGCTGAATGTAGTAGAGAAGTTTTGTAATGGACCAGACATAGCTGAACCACCAACATAAGCAACGATAGCTAATACTGCGAATAATGAAGCTAAGATACCCATTGCCATGTAGTTAACAGCAACGATTCCCTTAGGATCAGCATTTTCAGCAGCTTTATCAGCTTTAGCCATTAAAGCAGAAGTTAAAGTAAATGTTAATGTTACAACGTATTGTCCGAAAACAGCGAAGATAACAGAAGCACCTAAAGATTCTTCAACTGAGAATCCTGATTTAACGGCGAAGATCATAGCTACGATTCCACCTAATACAGCGTTTGGAGGCTGAGCACCACCAACTGGCATGTTACCGATCATCATTAATTCATAAGTACCACCAACAACTAAACCAGTATTTAGATCGCCTAAGATTGCACCGATGATTGGGCAAGCGATGATTGGACGGTAGATTAATTCAGTTAATGAGAATTGGTCAATAGCAAAGATAAATGTTGCGATTGCTAATAAAACAATTTGAATTACATCCATTTTGATATAATCCCCTTTCTAATTAATCAAATATTATTATTTTTTAAACAGTACGCTAGCGTCCTCTTTCGCAATATCAGGTACACGTTGAATAAAGATTTCAACACCTAGATCACGAAGTTTTGTAAATGCTTCAATATCAGCATCATCAACAGCAACGCTAGTAGCAACTTGACGTTTACCATCAGACATATGCATGTTACCGACATTCAAACGTTTAATAGGAACGCCGCCTTCGACAAGCTTCAAGACATCTTGAGGGTTGTCAGCGATAATAAAGATTTTTTGTGCGTCACTTGCCTTATGGATAGTATTGATCGTTTTTTCAATTGTCCAATAACGCGTAGTTGCGTAACTTGGAGCAGCCATATCCATCAAACCTTGACGCATGGGATTGTTGGCAACGTCATCATTAGCTACTAGAATTAAATTAATTCCGATTGCTCCGCTCCATTGCGTTGCAACTTGGCCATGAATAAGACGATTGTCAATTCTTGTTAAAATGATATTTGGCATAATATCTCCTTCCCTTCAAAGGTAAGCTTTTTAAGAAAACGCTTTCCTCAGTTATTATTCTATGCTATTCCGTCCATTATTTATTTATTTTTTTTAGTATTTAATTTGCATTTTTCAACAATATGTGTTTTTTGATAGTTTATTTGTGAAGATTGTGTGAAAATATGTTAAAATTTTTGTGTTAGGAGACAAATAAAATGTACAATAAGACAACAAGCGCTAATTTTTTAAAATATGGTAAACCAACCAAAGCTATAATTACCCAAAAAAACCTTAGCGCCAAAGAATACATCTTGACTAGCAAAACTATCGACAAGGTATTCTACTATGACAGCGATATCTATGTCGTTGTCAACTCTGGGATGGGCATGCTGATCATCTATGATGATGAAAACTATCTGGAATACGCCATCCACCGCCATGTTAATCTAAAAAAAGGTGTTCGCTTTGCAATCGTCCCAATGGATGAATGTGTTAGTGTCAGCATCTTTGCTCCTGATGATCACCAAATAAAAAGCGAACAGCCAACAAAGCCATACACGATCAAAGATATCCGCTCATCTTTGCATATTAACAAGATCCTTGCTTATTATTATGTCGTAAAAGGACCTGATTATAAATTTGATGGAGAAGTTCATAATTTCTACGAGTTGACTTATGTTGATAACGGATGCTTAAAAACCATGATCGAGGATAAGGAATTTACGTTAAATACCCACGATCTATGCTTATACGCTCCAAAACAGTTCCATTCTCAAGCTGTAGCCTCAGCAGGATCTTGTTCATATCTAACCATAATATTTGAAATGAACGGCATCATCGATCCAAGCATTTTCAATCGGGTATTTAATTGTAGCAAGGAAATAGTTGCCCAGATCGAACTTTTAGCCAAGAACTCTGATAGCAACATTCCTTATGCCAATGATTATCAAATTTGCTTGCTGGAAGGCATCATCATCAAATTGCTACAATATGAATATGAAAATGAATATGTCAAGCCAACAACCAACATCAACCAATATTTTGAAGATAAGCTTTTAGAAGAAATCACTTCATATATCAATGAACATTTATATGAACCGCTGCCGATCGACCAGATATGCAATGCCTTTTCGATCTCACGCTCTTCGCTACAAAATCTTTTCAAGGATAATCTGCATATCTCTCCTAAACAATATATCAATGAATTAAAACTTGCGCGTTCTAAGGTCTTGATCCGTCAGTCACAATATACGATCAGCGCCATCAGCAATATGCTAGGCTATGCATCGATCCATTACTTCAGCCGTAAGTTTACCCAGCGCTATGGTATCACTCCTAGCGAATATGCACGAAAGATCTATGATAACTAAAAAAGGGATCGTTATGATCCCTTTGTTTTTTTAAATTCCGTCTTCGCTTTCTTCTTCTTGTTTTCTTTCGGTATAGACGTATTTATAAACTTGATCCTTACCTGTATTAACAGCCATATCTGCTAGGCTTTGTGCATCTTCAACGAATGCTCTTGCCATGCTTGATTCAATGATCATGCCTAAATTTGTTCCTGATAAAACGACCATATTTGCTTCAGGACGTTTTAAGGATACTTCTACAGCTGTTTTAAATGGTGAACCACCTAATAGATCAGAGAATACGATTACGCCATCGCAATCGCTTAACCGATCCAATGCTGCATTCAATTTCTTTTCTAGATCTTCAACTGAATCAGTTTCTACGAAATCTACTGCTTCATAGTGTTCAGGGATCCCAGCGATCAATTTAACTGAGCTGGTCAAACCAGTTGCAAAATTTCCGTGACCGGTAACGATAATTCCTAACATTAATTTTTCCTCCTATTTATTATTTAGCATATGGATATAAAGTAACACCTTTAACAACACGGTTTACTTCACCAGTTGGACATGGATTATCTGGAGTAATGTTCAATGATAAAGATTTATATAAAGCGATCAATTGAGCACAAACGATGAAATCCAAACCATTGAAAACATTATCTTTAGCTTCTGAATCAAAGCAGTAATAGAAATCACATAGACCCTTAGCTTCTTCACAAGGCGTATTGCATACTGCCATGATCTTATTGCCTTTTCTTTGTGAGCTCATTTCTTTGATCAGATCGATCTCATATTGACGAGTATAAGCTGTGTCGCTTAGATATACAACCGTCAAGGTATCGTCATTAACGATCGATTTTGGACCATGTCTAAAGCCTAAAGGTGTATCATACATCGTTACGACCTTACCAGCTGTTAATTCCAACATCTTTAACGCTGATTCTTGAGCGATACCTTTCAAAGTATTGCTGCCTAGATATACGATACGATTGAAATTATAAGTGTCAACGACATTTTTCATTTCGGCAAAACGATCATCAACCAAAGCAGAGCTCTTTTCGATCAAGCTATTTACTTTAGCGATAGTTTCTTCTAAGTTGTCGATACTGAAACATAATAAGGTAGCAAGATACATATTAGAGAAACTTGAGGTCATCGCAAATGATTGGTCATGTGTTTCATCAGTTAAATTGATTGCTAAGCAATTAGCTTCTTTTTCAGCGCGTTTGCTCAATGCCCCATTTTTATTGCAGGTTACAAATAAATGATATAAATTATTGCTTACTGCTTCTGCTGAATCTACGGCTCCGATTGATTCAGGAGAGTTACCGCTACGACCAAAACTGATCAATAAAGTTGGTTTATTAGGTGAGATATAGTTTTCAGGAGTAGCCGTGATATCGGTCGTTCCATAAGATTTTGCCTTATAATTGCAAAGACGATTGATATATGAATATAAAGCATTACCAACAAATTCGCTGGTTCCGGCACCGGTAAATACCACATCATAATCATCTTGGGTCAAAACCTTATCCATGAATGTTTTGATCTCATCTTTCATTGCACGGATCTGATTGCATGTTTTTGCCCATGTAGCAGGTTGTTGATGAATTTCTGTTGCGGTGAATGTTGCACTTGTACTTTGCAGTGTAGCATCATCCATGTTAAATACTGTCATGTTCTTGATCTCCTTTTCTATGTAAGTCACTTAAATTATAGCAAGTATCATAGCGTTTTCAACGTTTTAGTTGAAATACTTAAAATCATTACTGAAAAGTGCAAACCACTTGCTTTATTTTCGTGCTAAATTATAATTATATTAGGAGGAAATAATAATGATCATTCAAAGTAAACGCGTTTGGTTGAATGGTGAATTCATCCCTGCGCAATTAGAAGTAGAGGGCAAAAAAATCATAGCTGTTCATAATTATGGCGCAAAAGAAGTAGATAAGGATTACGATGATAAACGAATCGTACCTGGCTTCATCGATATCCACTGTCATGGTGCCTATGGCTTTGATACCAATGATGCAAATGAAGAGGGTCTACGTAACTGGACCAAAAACATCGTAGAAGAAGGCGTTACTGGTTTCTTGGCTACAACGATCACCCAAAGCAACGAAGTATTGACCAATGCGGTAAAAAACGTTGCAAAAGTTGTAAAAGATGGTTACGAAGGTGCTGCGATCCTAGGTATCCATTTTGAAGGACCATATCTAGATATGGTATATAAAGGAGCTCAACCTGAACAATATATCGTTGCTCCAACGGTTGAAGAATTTAAACATTATCAAGAAGCTGCCGATGGCTTGATCAAAGTAATTACCATGGCAACCGAAACCGATAAAGATTTTGCTTTAACAAGATACTGTGCTGAAAATGGTGTCGTCGTTTCGGTTGGTCACTCAGCAGCAACTTATGAAGAAGCAACCATGGCATTTGCTAATGGTGCTAGATCAATGACCCATATCTATAATGGCATGACCCCTTACAACCATCGTAAGAATGGTTTGGTAGGCGCTGCTTTACGTAATCGTGATGTTTATGGTGAAGTTATCTGTGACTGCAACCACTCTACCCCTTCAGCCTTAAATATCTTGTTTAATTCAAAAGGCCGTGATAAGACCATCATGATCTCTGATGGTTTGATGTGCAAAGGCTTCAAAGCTGGTGAAAAATTTATTTTCGGTGGCAATGAGATCGAAATCTATCCTGATGGCAGCGCCCATTTGACCAGCACCAAAGGTTTAGCTGGATCAACCTTAAAGATCAATGAAGGCCTAAGAAACTTAGTAGAAAAAGCCATGGTACCATTTGATGCTGCCTTAAATTCATGCACCATCAACCCTGCTACCTTGCTTGGCTTAAATGATCATCTAGGCAAGCTATGCGCTGGTTATGATGCTGATATCGTCGTATTGAACGATGATTACAGCGTTGTTCAGACATACTGCAAAGGCACTGCCCAATTATAGGGGGTTGCTGATGGCCAAAAAAGAAATCGTTGCTGGCAGGAACATCTATAAGCTAGAAGATGGACAAAATGTCATATATGACCGTTTTTCCAAGGCTGCATACATCGTGAAAGATAAGCATGCCAGCCAGTTAAATTACTATAGCAATCGCTATATCGTTGCTTTGGTATTAGGTATCCTGATCGCAACATTTAACGTCAATATCTTCATCTGCATCGCTGCAGGTGTCTTGGCATTAGTTATTTCGGAATATAAGTATCGTAAATTTTTAGATACTTTGACCCAAGTGCCAAATTTTGATATCCAAAAATATCACAAAGTATCGCGATTGGATGGAATCGTCAAAGAAGGCAATAAAGGTCGAGCTGCTTTGCTAGCTTTATTATACTTAGCATTAGCAGTCTTGATCGTATTAAATGGCATCATGCAAAATCACGCTATGTATATGCTTGCCATCGAAGGTATCATTGCCATCGTTGCCATTTATTTTGCCATTACTAATATCATTGCCATCTTCAGGATGAAATAGCTAAAACATATACAATTGCGTTATGTTTACAAAGCTATTAACACATTAAATATCAACATATGGATGTTTCTATATTTACTGGAAACATCCTTTTTTTATCTTTATTATTATTATTTTGCTGCTGAAAATAATATTTATAGCTTTTAGCAAACTGTCAAAAAATATAAAAATCACAAATTCATTTTGCTATGCTGCACTTATTTTCAAATAGTTAATACCGTGTTCTTAAAATGATCCAGCAAATTTCCTAACTTTACTTTTTATGAATACTTAATTATAAAAATACCCATTCCCCTGGTAATATAGAGGAATGGGTATATATCATTATTTTACGTTTTTATATCTATTATTTTGAATACTCTGCTGCATTTTGACCAGCAATACGTCCAAATACCGTAATATCAGCTAAAGCACATGAACCTAACCTATTAGTTCCATGAATACCACCTGTAACTTCACCAGCAGCATATAATCCTTCTATTACTTCACCATCAGTATTAAGTACTTGAGCATCAGTATTAATCACCAATCCTCCCATCGTATGATGAACGGCTGGCGCAGCTTTTATCATATAATATGGAGCAGTTTCAATCTTGCTAGGTAAAGAACGCTTATTAAATTCTGGATCTTCACCATTTTCAACATAAGTATTATAGTTATCTACTGTTTCTTGCAATGCTTCATAATCAACGCCGAAAAATTCAGCAATTTCTTGTAAAGTATCAGCTTTTACTAGCAAATCATTTTCATATAAATATTCTAGTTCTTGTGCATGATTTTCCTCAAGCTTAGACTCTACAAAACCATTTTGATCAACCAATTCATAGCAAACATTTCCTGTTTGAGCCTTTATAGCTAAAGACATCTCATCTCTTCTTCCAAGTTCTTCAACAAATCTTTTTCCTTCTTTATTAACAATGATTGTATGGCCGTATAGTCTAGCATCATCAAAATATAATAATGTTCCGGTTAATGGATCACAGATTGGATATGTTTGGATATATTCCATTCCTTCAACATCTGCTCCAATTTCTTGAGCCATGATGATACCATCGCCAGTAGATCCTACAGAATTTGTCGAAAGAATTGTCTCATCAATTTCTGGATTATATTGAATTCTCATCTCAACATTAGAACCAAATCCTCCGGTAGCCATAACAACAGCATCACATTTAAAAGTATAATCGTTATCTTCCCCAACTGCCTTGACACCAACCACTTTTCCATCTTCAACAATCAATTCTGTTGCTTTGGTATTTAGATAAATAGGAATATCCATAGATTGTGCCTTTTCATTAAGCTTTGTAACAATTTCAACACCACTCGCATTTAATGGAATCAGTGATCTTTTCACACTATGTCCACCAAAAAACATTAATTCATCTTCCCAAATTACACCAACTTCATCTTTTAGCCATAATGCACCATCAAGTGCATTTTCAGCTACAACTCTTACCAATTCAGGATTGTTTTTATTATCGCCGCCTACCAGCATATCTTCAACCATCAAATCTACGCTATCTTCTAAGCCTTCTTCTTTTTGCAGCCAGTTATTTGGGGCAGCATACTCTGCTCCTGAAATCAATGTATTTCCACCTACTGCAGGCAT
Source organism: uncultured Erysipelotrichaceae bacterium (assembly GCA_944326795.1). Taxonomy (GTDB): domain Bacteria; phylum Bacillota_I; class Bacilli_A; order Erysipelotrichales; family Erysipelotrichaceae; genus JALEVB01. The sequence continues at coordinate 49,366 of CALVFJ010000002.1, read as the reverse complement.
CTTTTCCAGAATAATAACATTAGCTCCAGCATTTTTTGCTTCAATTGCAGCACTAAATCCAGCGCCTCCTGCACCTATAACTACTACATCATATTCTTCTTCTATTTCTTGTCTTTCAACTTCTTGATCATTAATTTCTGCTTTAGCAAGCATATCTTTGCTCGCATTAGCGTTAGTTAAAGCATTTTCAATCGCTGATAAAAAGCCTTTTGATGTTAATGTTGCACCACTAACTGTATCAATATCAATAGAATTATACTTTAAAACCTTATCTTTTAAAGTATCCATCGCACTATCAAATCCTGTAGTTTCATTGTGGGAAATTACCTCTATATTTGTTATATGATCATCTTCAATCGTAACATTTAATGTTATATCTCCCCCTTTACCTTTTCCAACACCTTCATAAGTGCCATTAGCAATATTATTTGCTCCTGAAGCACCGTTGTTGCTACATGATGTCAATCCAAATATTAACATACAGCAGATAAACAATTTAAATAACTTTACCATTTCTTTTCTCCTTGTTATTTTATTAACAATACTATTCTAAAATAAATAAAATCTTTTGTATTTATACTATTTTTCCTTTTTTTGCACTTTTATTTTAAAGTAAAAATAATTATAATTAGCATATCAAAAGAGGCTTGATATGAAATTAAAAACTAAAATATTATTAGCTTTTATTATTTGCATCTTAATAATTTGTTTACCATTATATCTTTTAATCAAACTTTATGTTGAACCACACAATAAAGCAATGGCAATAAACCAAGCTCAAACAATTACTGATGATAAAGCAAAAGAAATAGGATCATGGTTAAATCAACGCATTAGTGAAATTAGGGTAATACATGAATTTGAAGGAACCCAAAATATAAATATAGAACAAATTAAGCCATTTATCATTAATCTAAACAACCTAAATAAAGAAATTTATGGCAACTTACAAGAAACTTATGCGATTGGCGGTACTAATGGTATAGGTTGGATAAATGATCATTTATCTATCGATATCAGTTCAAGACAATATTTCAAAGAAGCGATGATGGGAACAAACGAATATGTTATTAGTGACCCTGTAATATCAAAATCTGATGGAAATAATATTTTTTTAATATGTTATCCAATAATTAATCACCAAACTAACGAAAAAATAGGATTTATCAACGGATCTATCAGCTTAACAAAGCTAAATGACGTTTTAGCTAATAACAATGTCTATAATAGCAAAATGTGGATAATGACAAATAATGGCTTAATTTATAGCAATGATATCGATCAACTAAATTTAAACAAAAATGAACTAGCACAAATATCTTTAGAAGCTATGAATAATCAAGAAAACGGAATAATAAAAGGTACCAATTCTACCATTTTTTTTAGTAAAGTTCCATATTCTAACAAATGGATATTCTGTCAAAAAATTAATAATAAAGTTCTTTTTTATAATAGCGATCAATCTTTGCAGATCATTTCCGTGATTATATTTCTATTAATTATAATGTCTATAATCATTGCAAATATACTTGCTAAACACATATGTAAACCTATAGTCGATCTAAAACAGATCATGGATACCATTGGAAATGGCAATTTTAATATTCGATATATTCCTTCTACCAAAGACGAGATATATAGCCTAGGTGTAACTTTCAACAAAATGATCAGTGAGATAAATAAATTATTTATTGATATCCAAAAAAAAGAAAAAGACAAGCGTATAGAACAATTAAGAGCTTTGCAAGCTCAAATTAATCCTCATTTTTTATATAATACTTTAGATACGATCCAATTTAAAGCTATTGAACATAACGCTTATGATGTTAGCAATATGATATATCAATTATCGAATATTTTTAGGATCAGCTTGAGTGATGGTCGTGAAAACATTGAAATTTCTGAAGAAATAACACATGTTATCAGTTATTTGTCTCTGCAAGAAATTAGATATGACCATAAATTTTCATATCACATTAATTGTAATTCCGATTTGAACGATATTCTAATTCCCAAGTTAATACTACAGCCTTTAGTTGAAAATAGCTTGATCCATGGAATAAGAAGTTATGTTGAACATGGGATAATTACGATTGATATTCAGCAAATGAACAATGAAATTAAAATATGCGTTAAAGACAATGGAAAAGGAATATCAGCTGAGAAAATTAAAGAAATTTCTTATAATTTAAAAAATCACATTAAAACAAATAACTATGGATTATACAGCATCAATGAAAGATTATTTATAAATTATAATGATAAATATTCTATGGACATCCATAGCATTCCATTTATAGAAACCAAAATTACAATTACGATTCCAAATGATATTTTGAGGTGATTAGCATGAAAATACTGATTTGTGATGATGAATCTACAATTTTAAATGGTTTAAATCAACTAATTAAAAATGGCAAATTTAATTTCAAAGAAATTTTGCTAGCTGAAGATGGATTGGAAGCAATAGAACAAATAAAAAAACATAAACCTGAAATCATAATTACTGATATAAACATGCCAAAATTAAACGGCTTAGAAATGATTGAAAGTATCTTAGATATTGTTCCAAAATCAAAAATAATCATTCTTTCTGGATATTCAGATTTTTCTTATGCACAAAAAGCCATTGATTATGGTGTATTTAGCTATCAGCTAAAACCTATACAAATTTCTGAACTATATAATATCATTCAAAATGCAATTAACATTTATATAAGCAATTATGCAGATAATGAAAACATTGATCCTATAGAATATATTAGAAAAAATTATCAAAATCCAAATTTAAGTCTAAACGAATTAAGTCACTTAACCCATCTAAGCATCTCTAGTTTATCAAAAATCATCAAACACAAAACAACTATGAATTTTAGTGATTTTCTAAACAGCTTAAGAATTCAATATGCAAAAGAATTATTATCAAACAATATTAATTTGAATATATTAGAAGTATCGATCCAATCTGGTTATACTAGTCAACATTATTTTAGTAGAGTATTTAAAAATTATACCGGATTTTCTCCTATTGAATATAGAAATAAAAATTAAATTTAATGATTGCATTTCTTAAATTAGCGTTTCTTTTCATTTATAAAAAAAGGTAATAAAATCATCTTTAAATATGATTAATTACCTTTTTTATATCATATGATCAAGATATATTTATATTTTTACCAAAGACAATTGAACTTTTTCTCTTTCTTTATCGATATCGGCAACATAAACATCGACGATATCATTAACATTGACTGCCTCACTTGGATGATTGATCCTCTTATTGCTTAAACGTGAGATATGCGCCAAGCCATCTTCGTGCAAACCAATATCGATGAAAGCTCCAAAGTCCGTAACATTTCTAACGATACCTTGCAGCTTATCACCGATCTTTAGATCATCGATTTCCAAAACATCGCTTCTTAAGATCGGACCATCAAACTGTTCGCGATAATCACGTCCTGGTGCACTTAAGATCGTCGCGATATCTTTGATCGTATATTCATCGCTGCCAACTTCCTTGGCACATTGTGCAAAATCTAATTTGTTCAATTCATCGATCTTATAGCTTTGCAACAAGCGCTTAGCTAGTTCATAGCTTTCAGGATGAATGCCAGTTTGATCAAGCATATTATCTCCATCATGGATTCGCAAGAATCCAGCACATTGCTCGAAGGTCTTTTCTCCCATTTTCTTAACCTTTTTCAATTGACTACGGTCAGTAAATCTGCCATGCTCATTCCGATAATCAACGATAGCTTTGGCATTAGCTTTATTTAGGCCAGCAACATGCATCAGCAGTTCGATGCTAGCAGTATTTACATCGACCCCTACTCTATTTACACATTTTAGAATTGCAAAATCTAATCGCTCATTCAACTGTTTGGCTGGTAGATCATGTTGGTACTGACCAACACCGATACTTTTAGGATCGATCTTGATCAATTCGGCTAATGGATCGATCAATCGCCGAGCAATGGATATCGCACTGCGCTGTTCAACATGAAGATCAGGAAATTCCTGACGAGCCAATTCTGAAGCGCTGTATACGCTAGCACCAGCTTCTGATACCAAAGTATAACGTACATTTAAATCATTTTCTTTGATGACCTTGGCTACGAAGCTTTCAGATTCTCTTGAAGCTGTCCCATTCCCAATAGCGATGATACCTATTGGATATTTACGGCATAGATCAACTAATTTTTTAGCTGCTTCTTGTGCTTTATTTACCGGTGGATGCGGATAGATGACATCGATCTTGATCAGCTTGCCGGTACTATCAACTACTGCTAGCTTACATCCAGTACAAAACGCCGGATCAAAGCCAAGGATCATCGGTGTAGAAACTGGTGGTTGCAGCAACAGCTTTTCCAGATTAAGCGAAAAGATTTCGATCGATTGTTCTTGCGCCTTGCTGGTAAGATTGCTGCGGATCTCTCGTTCAACGCTAGGAAAAAGCAAGCGTTTTAAACCATCATTGACAGCTGCTTCCAAATAACTTAAGACCACCGTTTCACGATCGCGGGTTATGCCACGCAACGCATATCTTTCCAGATATGCCATATCATAATCAAAGCTAACAGTGATGACCTTTTCTTTCTCGGCACGATCAATGGCCATGACGCGATGATTAGCGATCTTAGCCACTGGTTCGCAATGATCGTAGTACATCTTATAAACCTTCTTTTCATCCCCATGATCTTTTTTAGCTTTGGTAATGATCTTACCATATTTCATGATCGATTCCATGACCTTCCATCTTAGCTTGGCATCATCGCTTACCCGCTCAGCGATGATATCCTGAGCTCCTTTGATTGCAACAGAAGCATCCGTAACTTTTTCATTTATGTATTTTGCGGCTTCTTTGTTTATATCCAGCTGTTTAGGACAACTGTAAAGCTTATCAGCAAGCGGTTCTAAGCCTAGGGCAATGGCCATCGTCGCTCTGGTCTTTTTCTTTTGCTGATATGGGCGATAGATGTCTTCGACCTGTGATAATTTACTACACTTTGCAACCTCTTCCTTGATCTGAGGCGTCAATTTTCCTTGTTGCTCGATCAAACGCAAAACATCTTCTTTTCTTTGTTGCAGATTTTGTTGATAGCTATATTCTTTTTGAATAAATAATATCTGTTCTTCATCAAGACCTTTAGTTACTTCTTTACGATAGCGAGCAATAAAAGGTACGGTATTGCCCTCTTCCAATAGTTTTAACGTATTTTCGACCTGCTCAGCTTTGATATTCAAGCTTTGAGCAATCGGTTCAATCAACATATTCATTTTTGCATCACTCCTGAGCAACTATTTTATCATGATATCCGCAAGTTTATTCATTAAATGTTTATTCTGTGTTATAATTTTTTAGAATATTAAAGAAGAGGTATGATATGAGCATTAATTTTCAAAGCCGAAAAACGACCTACATCTTAGCGGGAGTTTCCATCGCTTTATTCATGATCGTAGCGATCGTTGCCTATATCTTCCTGATTGCTGATCCAGGAAGCAAATATAAAGTTATCGATCTAAGAGAAAAAAGCATAACTGAGGTCGAAACATGGATCGAAGAAAATAAGATCCCGGAAGAACTTTATCAAATTTCATATGAGTTTGATGAAGATATCGAAAAAGATCATGTCGTTTCGCAAAATCTAAAGGTTGAAGAATATATCACCAAAGATACCCCTTTAAAGCTAGTCATCAGCAATGGTCCTGATCCAGAAAAAGAAATCGAATTAATTGATTTTAAAGATAAGACCGAAGATGAGATCAAAAAATGGTTCGAAGATAATAAATTTACCGACGTAACCTTTGAATATGTCATCAGTGAAGAAATCGAAAAAGGTAAATTCGTTAAGATCAATATCGATGGCAATAAAGCTAAGCGCAATGCTTTGATATTAGTAAGCATATCAGCTGGTGAAGATGCACTTGGACTTGAAATAACCATGCCAGATTTCAGTGATTATACCAAAGCCAATATCCAAGCATGGGCCAAAGAAAATCTTATGAGCGTAACTTTTGAAGAAGAAGCAAGCACGACCATCGCCGAAGGCAAGGTAATTTCTCAAACACCAAAAGCTGGAGAAAAAACCAAGACTGGTGAAAAAGTTACCGTCGTCTTATCAAGTGGTACTGGTATCAGCGTAAAAAGTCAGGTTGGCAAAAGCTCTAGCGATGCTGTTGCTTGGGCTAAAGAGAACGATTTAAAATATACCATTAAAGAATATTATAGTGCAAAGACCAAAGGAACCGTTATTGCCCAAACTCCTTCAAACGGTACTTTAAAATCTGGCTCGACCGTAACCTTTGAAGTATCGGTTGGCTATGTACCGATCAACAATTATACAGATCGATCAAAGCAAGAATTTGTTACCTATATCAATGGTATCAACACCCTATACAATAGCTCTGCAAAGATCAATATCAGCTTTACTGAAAAAGATTCCGATAAAACAGCTGATACCATCTTAGCTATTACCATCAATGGCAAAACGATTTCAGGAACGGAAATGGTTCCACCTGGCACAAATATCGTAGTTACCTTTGCCAAAGGAAAATCAGTCGATATCGTTAGTTATGCCGGTAAATCAGAAACTGATTTCAAAACTTATCTAAGCAATAATGGCATGAACGCTGGATCCCGTTCTGAGCAATATAACGATTCTATCGCTAAAGGAAATATCATTTCTAATGATACCGGAACCAAGGCTCAAGGCTCTTCCATTAATTATGTTGTTTCCTTAGGCGCCTATGGTGGCCCTAGTTCTGATCTATACCAAGCTGGCAAAGCTTTCAGCAATCTGCAAAATGAGATCAATGCTGCTAACAGCAAAGGTGCAGGATGGACCCTAAATAAAACTGATGTCGGACAAACTAGCTATGAGCAAGGCATCATTACCGAAGCTTGCAGCGTTAGTGGTAAGACCATAACCTGTAAAGTTTCAAGTGGTGCTTATGTGACCGTTCCAAGCTTCACAACCAATCCATGTGGAAATGTTGCCAAATGCTCGATCGATGGCTTAAATTATGAAGTATCAACACAAGCTGATTATAGCGATGTTGAAGCTGGCAAGGTCGTATCAATGAGCCCAGCAGCAGGTAGCTCCGTTGCCAAAGGCACTACGATCAAAGTTGTATTATCTAAAGGTCCAAAACCTATCCAAGCTTGCCCTGCTGATGCAACCGGTCCTGGTAATGGAAATTGCACATGTAACAATGTCGACTATGAATATGATAGTAATAGCAATTCTTGTGTATTAACTTATGTAACCACACCAAACATTAGTTTAGGAATCTTAAGTTCTGATTCTTATGACAGCGCAGTAGCTAATGTGAAAAATGCTTATGCTGCTGTTGGATTAGGAAATAATCTAAATTTTGTTAAAGTATCATCTGAAGAAGCTAGCGGTGCTAGTGCTGGAAAGATCTTATCTATCGATCCTGCTCCAAATACTCGTATAAATATCAATCAAACGATCACTGTTAAGATCGTTGGCTAAAAAAAGATACCATTTGCCCAATAGCAGATGGTATCTTTTTTCATGCATTTAAAAAGAGTGCTATTTGCACTCTTTACTCTGTAATATCAGCAGTTGCTGTTGTATCGGCATCTGATGCATTTTCTGTCGTTTCTGCGCTTGTTTTAGCAGAAGATATAGTTAATATAACCCTATCTCTAACGCTGCTCTTAGCAAGCTTGAAATTACGTCCTGTATTCTTTGCTGTTACATCAAGATTCATCTCATCATAGTAATCTGTAACTTCAAAGATATCGTGATAATCACCATTAATGATTTCCATATATACGATATAGCTTCCATCAGGAATATTGCTCAAAGAATTAACCTCTTTGAAACAAGCATTAGAATAATCATAAGAAAGTTTCATGACTTGCGAATAATTAATCGCGCAAGCTTGAGCCTTACTTTCTTTCAATTCATAAGTTTTGCCAGAATTAATATCAGCTAAGATAAATTGATATGTAATCTTTGAGGCATCATCATAATCAATATTATAAATCCAGCTAGCGGCTTCTGTCGTTAAATTTTCATCAGCATCGATGCTCAAAGCAAGGCTAGAATATAAAGAATTTCGCTGATTAGCTTTTTTGATCGTGCTCCAATCAATATCGATATTATTGATCAACAATTCATAACGGAAACGATAATCTTGATTATTGATAAAATATACATTTTTACCATCAAGCTGTTTAGCAGCAGGTAAGTTCAAAAATTCGGTATTCAAGATATTATCGCTCATTACGGTATCACCATTAGTAATACGAATCATGATCGTATAATTAGCATATCCAGCGTCTACTAATTCCTGGATATTGATCTTTGTCGCAAATTGTGTCATCTCATATGCATAGCCATCGCCAAGATTAATCACATTCTTAGTCGTTGAAGCAGTATAATTCTTAATTTCTTTACCGCTTTCGCTATCAATAAAGACTATTTCATGCTTTATATCAGTTCCTTCTTTAGCATCCATGCCTTTTATCATTGCCGTACCAACGATTTCCAAAATATTGCCATCAACATAATCAAATTTCGTTGGGGCAACCGCCACGGTCTTTTTAACACTTGGATCAGGTGTTTCCTCTGGATCTTCGCTTGGATCAGGGGTCTCAGTTGGTTCAGGTGAAGGATCATTTACGGTTTGAACCGTCATGATTACTAATTCATCTTGCTTGCTGAAGGTTATCTTTTTATTACCTACAACTTTTTCAGCTGGTAATTCTAAACCTTGCAGATATTTATAACCATTAAATTCGCTAAATTCACCATACATATAATCAATCATGAATTTATAACTGCCATCAGCTAATTGCGAAACATCAAGATTAGTTTCAAAGGTTGCATAATCTTTGTTGCTAGTTGATGTTAAAGCATATTCTTTTTGTTCAAGATAACTATTTTCTAACAATAACCGATGTTTCAAGGTATTGCTTTGGGTCACATATATGCCAGGTTGATAAGCTTCTCCCTTGATATTCAAGCTATTTTCATTCCAAGCAAAATTAGTGATCTTAAATACAAAGTCCCCGGTAGGTGTCGTTCCTTCTTGAACATTTGATCCTTGGCTTACTTTATCGACATAATTTACCTGGATATATCCTACGCTGCTATTAAAATCATAGTTAACCAAGCCCTTGTCGGTACCGCTGATCACGCTTGATCCGCTTAATGGATTGACCGTATTGGTCTTGATAAAATTACTTGATTCACTTAGAATCGTTACCATGAAATTTTTTTGATAAGTTGCACCATATTGTGAAGTATATAAAGTCTTAGAATTATTATCTGCGCTTTGCTTGATCGCCACGCCATAAGTATTGATGACACCCAACGAATATTTGTTATAATCCGTCAAATTACCATTATAGCCATTCGCACATTTATCGATATCATAAGCGATCGCAGCGATCTTATAGCCCCAATACGGATCGGCAGCATACTTTAAATTAATTCCTGATCCTTTATTACCAAGCTGCGGTCCAAAGAATCGATAATCATTGATATCTAGATAGCCACGCAGATTGATCCCCATATGCTCCTTGATTGCCTGCTCAACCGAGGAGAAATAAGAAGCTGAATCAGGATCAGAATCATATGCGCTCCATCCAAACAAATTATTTCGCTGCTGCGCATATGAACTTGTTCCATAGGCGCTTTCCAAACAAGCCATCGCATATACCAATAAGGCATTAGCGCCATAGGTGTTTTGAGCATCGATAAACGTCTGTCCCTGATTCCACAGTTTGCTTGAAGAATTATATCCTTTTGAGCTTAAAAAAGTATTATAGACGTTTGCCGCAATATTACTTTGTGATCTTAAAGGCAAAAATTGATAATAGTTATAATATGTACCTACATAATTTTGATAATAGGCATCGCTATAAAAAGTATAACCATCATATGAATAATATTTCTTTCCCGTTTCCATCCAATCAGGCGCCAATCCAATCGCATGACGGTTTTTGGTAGGATAGGTCGAAGCATCGCTCCATCCGCTATACCAATAAAAAACTAGATCACGATAGTTACCACTTTGTTCAACGACATATTCAGCCTTATAGATATGGGTCATGAATGGCTGTTCGGTATAGCTTCCGCTATTATTTCCTCCTAACATGATCGGTATTTCTTTTTCCGTATATTTTGTAGGGATCAGATCGACACCTTTTAACGTTGTATAACCATCAAAACCTGTAACATTGATATGGATGACGCCTTCTCCATTGCCATCATAGCTTTCTGTTCCTTGATAATAAAGCTCGCGGTGCATCGTTACATAAGTTGTCTTCTGATTTGCAACATTACCATTATATTGCGTAATATCCAAAGTATTCTTGCCATAACGTGATGGATAGCTATATGCTGTCCCCGAAACCATGGCAATGATCTTGGTTGGTGATTTGCTAGATGGATGACGTACCACCGCATCTTTGCCCAGCTCATTCATCTTAGCTTTGGCATCATTGAAATTGGCATAGCAGCCATAACTTTGAAAGCCACCATCATCTCTTACCGTATCGACCTCATAATTGCTGCAGTTCATGGCATAGGTAAAATCATAAGCTTCTACCTGCTGCACAAAATCTTTATGGCAAACTGTCAGCACTGACCAAACCAGGCAGACCGATAATAATATTTTGATTAATTTCTTCACTTGTTACCCTCCCCTAGTTTAGATCGACATTTACTTCGATCAACGTATCGCTACCGCTGATCTTTAACTTTAGTACACCCGTATATGTTATCGGATTATTCATCGGATTATATGCTTCAAAAAATAATGAACCCGAACTTTTTTCCGTGATTTCCTTACCGATGATATTTTCATGCTTCATGGCGCTTATCGAAGAATCAAGAGTCTTAAAGACCTCATCGCTGTTATTAGGATAATAATAAGCCTCTTCGATCACTACGGTATCTTTCCATAAGCTGATGACATCAAGATTAAAACAATAGATACCTACGGTCGACGGAACTAGATATTCCGTACCATTTTGATATAGCTGTTCACCGCTGATATCAAAAGCGCTCGATACCTGCAATTGATAGGTCTTGCCATCACTAATGACATCATTAGCGACATATTGCAGCATTTCCTTGGTTCCGCTGTTTTTGTTTAGATCAAAGCTCATCACGGTTTGATCGATATCATTGGTAACCTCTATGTTTTCTAGATCTTTGTTATTGATAGGAATAAAGATCTGACTAAAATATTCATCTTCCAACGAGACCAGTTCATACCAAACATTTTGTTTACCTAGATAATATGATTTTTCTTCCAATGCTGATACATAAGCAGCATAATCAGCTAAATTGATACCTTCGCTGGTCTTAAAATGCTCAAGCCCAATATTAGTAGGACCATTAGCTTTTACTCTGATCCTTGCAATCACAAAATTAAAATCTAAATCATCAAATTTATATGTCGTATAATCGACCAGATCGATGTTAATGCCATCAAAAGCCGTATTGGCATCCGGTTTATCCTGCCCTACTACGGTAGACAATGTTGGTTTGGCAGTTTCCTGTGGCGAGCTATCGTTGTTGGCAGGGGCAAATAATAAAAAACCCAGCACCGTTAAGGCGACAAGCAAGCATGCGGCAATAATGCCGATAACGATCTTTTTCTGCTTATTCACGATATCACACTCCTTCAATTTATTATAACAAATTTTAATTGATACTTAAATAAAATTCCCTTACTTCCTTAATACACGATAAAAGCAGCAGATCATCAATCTCTGCTGCTTATCAAAACTAAGATCATTCGATACCGTTAGGATTTTTTTGAGCAAAGTTCCAAGCATCCTGACACATATCATCGATATCATAACGAGCGCTCCAGCCTAATAATTCTTTGGCCTTGGTAGTATCAGCATAGCAAGTGGCAATATCGCCAGGGCGACGATCCATGATCTGATATGGAATTTCCATCTTTGCCGCTTTGGCAAAAGCATCTTTGACCTGTAAGACCGAATAACCATTGCCCGTACCAAGATTGATGCATTCGACTCCTTTGTGGCCTAGCGCATATTCAATAGCCTTGATATGACCCAAGGCTAGATCAACGACATGGATATAATCGCGCACCCCAGTACCATCAACTGTATCATAGTCATTGCCCCATACCCTTAAAAATTCCCGTTTACCGGTCGCGACTTGCGCAATGTAAGGCAATAAGTTGTTAGGAATGCCATTAGGTGTTTCGCCTAACAAACCTGATTTATGCGCACCGATCGGATTAAAATAGCGCAGCAGCAAGATGCTCCATTCCGCATCAGATACATAAACATCTTTTAAGATCTGTTCATTGTATAATTTTGTTGTTCCATAAGGATTGGTCGTGCTCAAAGGAAAATCCTCTTTGATAGGAACACTAGCTGGATCACCATAGACCGTAGCGCTTGAGCTAAAGACGATCGTTTTGACATTAGCTTTAGCCATAGCTTCATACAAATTAATGCTACCGCTGATATTATTCTTATAATAGGTCAAAGGAATAGCTACTGATTCACCTACTGCTTTATAGCCTGCAAAATGAATCACCGCATCGATCTTATTTTCCGCAAAAACTTGATCCAAAGCTGCGCGATCCAAGATATCAACCTGATAAAACTTTGGCTTTACGCCCGTGATCTCCTTAATGCGATCCAAGACCTTGATCGATGAATTATATAGATTATCCACGATGATAACATCATGATGAAGGTTGATCAATTCTACGCAGGTATGGGAACCAATGTATCCACATCCCCCGGTTACTAAGATAGTTGCCATATTTTTACCTCACTTACTTGTTTATTATATCATCATTATCTGGCTTTGATAAACATTTATTTGCTAATAAAAAAGAAGCTTTTATGCTTCTTGTTTTATCTTAGCTAGATCAGCATCCAGATCTTTTTTACCAAATGTAAAGATAACGATTGCCATGATCAGCATGATCACGATCGAAATGATCAAAGTTAGATCAAATGCTACGATATTAGCTTGAACCAATAGCTGGAAGATAGACCCAACCAAAAGGCCAACGATGATCATATAGGTCAATTGATTGTAACAAGCTAGCAAGAAACGAATCAAGATAGCTCCGCTAAATAAACCAATGATCCCTCCGATGCCGCTAGGTATCAGCAAAGGAATATTTAGATTATTCAACACTTCAAAATATATCGTCTGATACATGTTCATAACGATCAAGATCATCGAACCGCTGATACCCGGAATGATCATCGTTGCAACAGCGATGGCCATCGCTAACATGCAGACGATAAATGATTCAGGGGTCAAGGTCGTATAAAGAACCGATCCGCTATTAGCATCACCATTGAACAATGCCAAAAAGACCATGATGCCAAAAGCTACTATAAAACCGATCCAAGATATTCCATTGATCTTTGGCGTGCTCAAACGTGCTTTGGTAAAAATTGCTGGCAAGCTACCTAGGATGATGCCGATAAAAGCAAAATAAGTTTGCTGTGGGAACTTTGCAAATAAGATCTCCATCAATTTGCTCAAACCAACCACCCCGATCACGATTCCAATAGCCAGCGGAATCAAAAAAGGTAAATTTCTCTTGATGACCTTAAAGTTCACGGTAATGCATTCCATCAAACGATCATAAAATCCTAAGACAACAGCGATCGTACCACCGCTGACCCCGGGAATTACATTAGCCACGCCCATCAAGATACCGTTTACGATATTACGTACAAAATCCATAATCTCTCCTTATAACAAACGTAAGATGTCATTCCAGGTCACAAAGACCATCAAACCGATCAGCAATATCCAGCATGCTGACATCAAAGCAATCTCAACCTTTTGATTTAGCTTGCGATGACATATCCACTCGCCGATCGTGATCACGATCCTGCCGCCATCAAGCACTGGCAATGGCAAAGCGTTAACGATGCCCACATTCAATGACATCAAGGCGACCAGCATCAAGAAATATTCAATACCCAAGCTGGCATAAGTTTCTGTAACGGTATATATCCCTACCGGACCGCTGATTTGTTCCAAGCCAAATCCTTGAAACATCCGCACCAATGATATGATCATCGTCTTGGTCGTATCAAAAAGATAGCTAGCTCCTAAGATCGGCGCATTAAGCAGGTTTACTGCCTTGCTTTGATATGGCAAAGAGTTGATGCCCGAATAATAGATCTTGGTCGCTTCGTCCTGGAATGGTGTCACGGTAAAATCCATGATCTGACCATCTCGCTCTATAGTATATGTTATATCACCATCATAAGTCAAAGTATAATTGGTGATATCTTCAAAAGTCTTAGGCTCGATGGTCGTTCCATCAGCCAAAGTAACCTTGATGATCCGATCATTGGCTTCAATGCCTGCAGCTTGTGCCGGACCATCTTCCATTACGCTGGCAACAATTGGTTCTGGCGCTACCGGATATGCCCCTTGATACAGATAGAATCCGCTCATGATCACCCAAGCTAACATAAAATTCATGAAGATACCTGCGCCCATGATAACGATCCTTTTCCATTCCTTTAGATATGTAAGGGTCCTTTCTTTGGGTACGACGATATCTTCATATGCTTCCTGCATTCCATCATTTTCGCCAGCCATGGCCACATATCCACCAATTGGCAATAGTCTTAAACTATACACGGTTTCCTTGCCTTTTTTTTGATAGATCTTTGGGCCCATGCCAATTGAAAACTCGTAGCAGTAAACCTTAAATAGTTTAGCAAACATGAAATGTCCTAATTCATGAATGATGATGATCGCTGATAATAAAAGAATAAAATATATCAATGTCACTTATTTATCACCTCAATTTGTTTGCGAACATAATTTCTTACCCAAGCGTCTGCTTCAAGGATATCTTCGATACTTGTGATTGGCTTAAATTTTGCTTTCTCTACTGCTTTAAAGACCAGCGCTTCGATATCTAAAAAAGCAATCTGTCCTTTTTGAAACGCAAAGTTAGCTTCTTCATTTGCCCCATTCATGATACAAGGCAGATTACCGCCCTTTCTGCCCACGTCATAAGCTAGCTTCAAAAGCGGGAAACGTTCCATATCCATTTTTTCAAAATGTAAGGTCCCAACTTTAACTAGATCTAATGGCTCCGTATTGATCGGATAACGACGGGGAAAACCTAAGGCATATTGGATAGGCAAACGCATATCAGCATTGCCAAGTTGCGCCATGATCGAATTATCAACATATTCGACCATTGAATGAACGATGCTTTCTCGATGTAATACGACTTCGATATCATCATAATCGACATCGAACAAATAATGAGCCTCGATCACTTCCAAGCCTTTATTCATCATGGTTGCGCTATCGATGGTAATCTTTGCCCCCATCGACCAATTAGGATGTTTCAAGGTATCAGCTAAGGTAACATCCTTTAACTGATCACGGCTTTTATCTCGGAAAGATCCCCCACTAGCTGTTATGATCAATTTTTTAATTTCTTCATGTTTATTGCCTTGCAAGCATTGAGCGATAGCCGAATGTTCGCTATCGATCGGAAATAAATTGACATGATGATCAACTAGCGCTTTTTTGACCAATTCTCCTGCCACGACCAATGTTTCTTTATTGGCTAATGCAACATCCTTGTTTAAGCTGATAGCTTTTAGCGTTGGCTGCAAACCAACAAAGCCCACCAGCGCATTGACCAAAAGATCATAGTCGGCTGCCTCAACTAGTTCATCTAAGCCTTCTTGCCCATGATATACCTTGATATCCTGATAAGCTTCACTAATTTTAGCGGCATCTTCAGCATCTTTGACATATACGTGCGCCACCTTTAGATCCTTAAGGATCATCAAAGCTTTGTCAACTTGCTTACCTACGCTAAAACCCGTAAGTTCATATTGATCTAGATGATTTTTTATCACATCGATCGTTTGTTGGCCGATCGAACCGCTTGCTCCTAATAAAAGTATCTTTTTCATTTACATCACCATCATTAAAAATGCATTAAAGAACATCAAACAAAACACTAAACTATCGATCCTATCCAATACTCCGCCATGTCCTGGAAAGATATTGCCAAAATCTTTGACGCCATAATATCTTTTGATCGAGCTAAAAGCCAGATCGCCAATCTGTGCAACCATTGGCAAGAAAATCGAACATAAAAATAACATATCAAAATCTATATTATGAATAAATAGATAAGCAACGATCAAGCTGCTGACAAAACCGGTAGCCCATCCGCCGATCGCTCCTTCCCAGGTCTTTTTTGGCGAGATCCTTTCGATCATCTTATGCTTGCCAAAAAAATAGCCAAATAAATATGCGCCTAGATCACAACCATAACAAGCCAAAGCCAGATAGATCAAGACCGCATACCCTTGATCATAAACTACGACCAAGCTTTTAGCAGCCAGCGACAAGATCATCGAAATGGTAAAGATATAACAGATATCGGTCACTTGGATATCCTTGACCATGATCGTCAGCAAGAATAATACGATCAAAAAGATCGTGACCGTTATGATCATATAATTTTCACTGAGGTTATAAAAGCCGATGATGCTTAAGAACACGAAAATGATCAAGCCCCATTTGGTCCGCCCTTTACGTAGATCGATCAATTCATATGCGCTAATGGCACAAGTTGCAAAAACCAAGGCACGAAGCAACATACCACCATAATAAAACGGAAAAAATACGACGATCAATAGGATGATTCCCGTTAAAAATCGCTGCTTCATTATTTTAAGCCTCCATAGCGGCGTTCACGCTGCCAAAACTTTTGGCAATAAGTTTCAAATTTTTGTGGTGTAAATTCAGGCCAAGGCTCATCGACGAACATCAATTCAGTATATGCGATCTGCCAAAGCAAGAAATTAGATATCCGCTGTTCCCCGCTGGTCCTGATCATAAGATCAACTGACGGAAGATCTTTGGTCATCAGATAATGTTCAAACCCAGCAGCATCGATGCCAAGTTCAGCTTTACCAGTCAATACATCCTTAGCATACTTATTGATGGCTAAAAGCATTTCACGCTGTGAACCATAGTTCATGGCAAAATTTAAGATCATTCCCGTATTATCAGCCGTCTTATCGATCGCTCTTTGCAAGATCTTCGCCGTTTCCTTAGGAATCTGCTCCATTTCTCCGATCATCATGATCCTGATGTTTTTTTCCATCAGTTCTTTCATAAATTTATCAAAAAAGATGGCAGGAAGCTTCATCAAATAGCTTACCTCTTCCAATGGTCTTTTCCAGTTCTCTGTGCTAAAAGCATAAACCGTCAAGACCTTGATGCCCATATCATTAGCTTTGATCGCAATGTTTCGAACATTATCTACCCCGACAAAATGTCCTTGGGTACGTGGCAAGCCTTTGGCTTTGGCCCATCTTCCATTTCCATCCATAATAATGGCAACATGCTGTAATTGCTCCATAACATACCTCATTTTTCTTCTACGATTATATCATATAATGCTTAAAAGCTAGCAAATTTATCTTAAACAAAAGTTCGCAAATGTAAAAAATAAGCGGTATATTACCGCTTATTAAACTTTTAATACTTCTTTTTCTTTGGCATCAGCGATCTTATCGATCATCTTGATGTATTCATCAGTTTGCTTTTGGATCTTTTCCAGCATTTCTTTTTGTAGATCTTCGGTCAATTCCTTATCCTTTTTAGCTTCATCATTAGCGTCACGGCGGATATTACGAACTTGAACCTTAGCTTCTTCGGCAAGCTTTCCGACTTTTTTGCACATTTCTTTTCGGGTTTCACCAGTCAGCGTTGGAACCGTTAAGCGAATGACCGTTCCATCATTTTGCGGAGCCATGCCTAGATCAGCCATATTGCATGCTTTCTCGATATCTTTTAAGCTGCTTGAATCATATGGCTTGATAACCAAGGTACGTCCTTCTTGTACGGTAATGCCAGCAATTTGTTTGATCGGTGTTGGTGATCCGTAATAGTCAACTTCAACATGATCTAAAATATTGGTATTAGCCATTCCGGTACGGATTGTTTTTAGGTTTTCCTCAAAATGTTCGATAACCTTTTCCATTCTTTCTTTTTGTAGCTCTAAAATTATATGTGTCATCTTATTTCTCCTTTTTTACGATCGTTCCGATCTGTTCGCCTTTTACAGCTTTTAAGATATTACCTTGAGCATTCATGTTGAAAACGACCAGATCGATATCATTGTCCATGCACATGCTGGTAGCTGTTGTATCCATCACCATCAAACCTTGCTGGATAACTTCCATATAGGTCAAGGTATCATATTTGACAGCTTGCGGATCTTTCTTTGGATCAGCTGAATATACGCCATCAACCCCATTTTTTGCCATCAGGATAACATCTGCTTTGATTTCAGAAGCTCTTAATGCTGCGGTCGTATCTGTTGAAAAATAAGGATTTCCAGTACCACCGCCAAAGATCACGATACGATTTTTTTCTAAATGTCTAATGGCACGTCTAAGAATATATGGTTCGGCAACTCTTGGCATCTCTATGGCAGTTTGCACACGGGTTGGGACCCCTGCTGTTTCTAAAGCGCTTTGGATCGCTAAAGCATTTATCACCGTTGCCAGCATGCCCATATAATCGCCTTGTGCTCTGTCGATACCGATGCTTTGAGCCATCTTGCCTCTAATAAAGTTTCCACCGCCCACAACGATTGCAATTTCTACCCCTTGTTCATGTACTTCTTTTAGCTCGTTTGCCAAGTTTTTTAAGATCTGAGGGTCAAAATTATTACCGTTTGAAGACAAGGCTTCTCCACTTAATTTCAGTAAAACTCTCTTATACATGATATTCTCCATTTCTTCGTGTATAATTATATCATAAGAAGATATTTAAAGAAGAGGTAATTATGAAAAAATGCGGAATAATTGACATTGGTTCTAATTCCATCAGATTAGGACTGTATTCTTATGATGATTATGGCTTTGAAGTGATCGATAATTACGTCACGGTCAAAGAACTTGGCAGCTACGTCGATAAAGGAGAGATCAGCCAAAAAGGTATCGAAGTAGCCCTTAAGACCTTGATATCTTTCAAAGACATCGCTAAAAACCGCGGTGTTGAAGATCTATATGCTTTAGTAACAGCCTTTGGACGCAAGCTGAACGACCCACAAAGCTTTATCGCTCAACTAAACAAGGAAGTTCCCACAATCTTGCTAACAGGAGAGCAAGAAGCAACTTTAGCATTTAAAGGTTGTCGCAGCAGGGTAAAGATGGACGAAGGCATCATGATCGATATCGGCGGCGGATCTTTTGAGATGGTCCAGTTCATCTATGATCAGATCAAATATCAAACTAGCATTGAATTAGGTTGTGTCAGCCTATTTAAGATCAACCCTCAAGAACCACAGCTATATGTCATCGATCAGCTAAAAAAACTAGATCATCGTTTCAGCGGCAACCTAGTTGGTGCTGGCGGAACGATCGAGTCATTATTTACGATCTATGATAAGATGGGCGATCCACGGCTTAAGCTGACCCGCTATGAGGTATTGCACATCATCAATCACTATGACAATGATGCCATTCACTTCATCATCGGCAAATATATCGATGCTCGCAAGAAAACCTTATGGTATGGTTTGCAGATCTTATATGCCATCATGGAATATTACGATATTGCCGAACTATATCTTAGCGAATACGGCGTAAAAGAAGGCTATCTTTTAGAACACATCCTGCATAAATAAAAACAAAGATCACTGGATCCAGTGATCTTTTTTATATGATGTTGTTTATTTAGCCATTTGCTTAGCAACTTCTTCCGCGAAGTTTTCTTCACGTTTTTCTAAGCCTTCACCTACGGCATATTTAACGAAACATACTACTTCAGCATTGTTTTCTTTTAAATATTGACCGCATTTTAGATCTTGATTCTTGAAGTAGATCTGATCTACCAAGCACATTTCTTGTAATGATTTAGATACACGTCCTTCAACGATACCTTTCAATACTTTTTCTGGCTTGTTCTTCAATGATTCATCATTCTTTAAGATTTCTTCTTGAATGCTTCTTTCATGTTCGATAACTTCAGCAGGCATATCATTGCGAGATACATAAGTAGGGCTCATTGAAGCAACTTGCATAGCCATATCTTTACCAACTTCAGCATTGCCGCCATTTAAGACAACAACAGCCGAGATCTTACCGCCCATGTGCATATAAGAACCGAATGTTTGATCATCGCTCTTTTCAACGACTTCAAATCTTCTTAAAGTGATCTTTTCACCGATCGTAGCAGTAGCATCGATGAATAAGTTTTCTAAGGTCTTGCCATCTACGGCAACTTTCATAGCTTCTTCAACCGTTTTTGCATCGCTGTTGATCAAAGCTTTTACTGTAGTATCTAATAAGTTTAAGAATTGTTCGTTCTTAGCCACGAAGTCCGTTTCAGAGTTAACTTCTACCAAGCAAGCTTTATTGCCTTCGATCAAGACTTTTGACAAACCTTCAGCAGCAATTCTATCAGCTTTCTTAGCAGCTTTAGAGATTCCTTTTTCTCTTAACCAGTCAACAGCTTTTGCAATATCGCCTTCACATTCGGTCAAGGCTTTTTTGCAGTCCATCATACCGGCACCGGTCTTTTCTCTTAATTCTTTAACTAAAGCAGCAGTGATCATTATGCTTGTTCCTCCTTAGCAGCTTCAACAGCAGCAGCTTTTGGCTGTGCTTCTACAACTTCAACAGCAGCGGCAGCATCCTTCTTGATGAAACGTCTTTCAGAGTTGCCAAGATTTCTTCTTTGGTTTTCTCTTGCGCGTCTTTCTTCATTCTTTTGACGACGACGTCTTTCATTTTCAGCTGCAACTTCTTCAACATTGATCATAACGTCTTTCATCGTTACATCTTCAACGCTTTCATCTTCTTGATGAGCTACGCTTAATAATCCGCCCTTAGCTTCAACGATAGCGTCTGCCATGATGCTGGTCATCAATTTGATAGCTTTGATTGCATCATCATTTGATGGAATTGGATAATCGATGACATCTGGATCAGCATTGGTATCGATTAATGCAAATACTGGAATATTTAATTTTCTTGCTTCAGCAACAGCATTGTGTTCTTCCGTTGGATCAACGACGAAGATCGCATCAGGAAGCTTCTTCATTTCTTTGATACCGCCTAAGAAGTTTTCCAATCTTTCTTTCTTCTTAGTTAATACCGCAATTTCTTTCTTAGGGTAAACATTGATCGTACCATTGTTTTCCATTTCTTCAATTTCCAACAATTTCTTGATGCTCTTTTGAATGGTTCTGAAATTGGTCAAAGTACCACCTAACCATCTTTGGTTTACATAGAAAGATCCTGAACGTAAAGCTTCTTCCAATACAGCTGTTTGTGCTTGTTTCTTGGTACCGATGAACAATACTTTTCCACCGTTTTCCGTAATTTCTTTTAAAGCAGCATAAGCTTTTTCGATAGCTTCTTGAGTTTGTGCCAAATCGATGATATGTACACCGTTTTTAGCAGTGTAGATGTAAGATTTCATCTTAGGATTCCATCTACGAGTTTGATGTCCAAAATGAACACCGTTTTCTAATAATTTACGCATTGAAACAACAGTCATAATTTATTTTTTACCTTCCTTTCCGTTGTTTTCCTCCACCTCTTCCAACATTGATAACTCAAATGAGCACGGAATCAATGAATCCAAAGTGTGTGTAATAGGCATTTTGCCGTCAAATAATATATCATATATTTGCTTTAAAATAAAGGCTTTTTAGCTCTTGGATGAGCATTTTGGATAACATTTTTCAATTTATCGACCGTGATATGGGTATATATCTGGGTCGTACTTAAATTTTCATGACCTAAAAGCTCTTGAACGATCCTTAGATCAGCTCCATTATCTAAAAGATGAGTTGCAAAAGAATGACGGATCATATGCGGATGAACCTTTTTGCTTAACCCAGCTTTTATTCCAGTTTCTTCCACGATGATCTGAATATAACGATTGGATAGCGGTCGTCCTTTTTGATTGATAAAGACCTGTTGGATGTCATTTTTTAGCCATAGCGGCCGAGCATTTATAAGATAACGCTGCAAGATACTGCCACATTCCTCATAAAATGGGACCAAGCGTTCCTTGTTGCCCTTACCGATGACCCGCACATATCTTTCATTAAGATCGATATCTTCTAATCGCAGCGAGGCTACCTCAGCCAACCGTAAACCACAAGCATAAAGCAAAGAAATGATGGTTTTATTTCGCAGCTGCAGCGGATCTTCTTCATCTAAGCAATTTAACATCTTATCGATCTCATCATAGGTCAAAAACTCTGGCAGCTTCTTATCGCTTTTGGGATTTTTAAACTGTTTGAAAGGATTATCTTCAACCTTATGGATCTTCTGCAGATATTTGAAAAAACTACGCAGCGCACTTAAATTACGGCTATAGGTCGTATTAGAAATCTTTCCATCCGTGATCTTACCGCTTCTTAAAACCATGATGTATTTAAAGATCAATTGCTTATCCACCTTAGAAAGATCATCGATCCCTTGGCTTTGCACATAAGTGATAAAACGCGAAATATCGCGATGATAAGCTTCACTGGTTGCGGCAGAACCGCTTTTGGCTAAATTGATATAGCTTATAAATTGCGCTAATAATTCTTCCATACCTTAGTTTTGATCTGCTCTAAAGCCTGTTTGGCATAAGCCTCTTTCTTTTCTGCTTTTTTGACCTTTTGCTCAAGTCGCATGATGCCAAAGTTAGCATTCATCGGCTGAAAATTAGCTGGATTGGCATGACAGATATAATGAGCCATGGCTCCTAGCATGCAGGTATCACCTAAAATCAATGGCTCTTGCTTATTTAAATAGCGAATCATGTTGATCCCCGCCAATAAGCCGCTTCCTGCACTTTCCACATAACCTTCTACCCCGGTAAGCTGTCCGGCAAAGAAAAGATCATCACGGAAACGACATTGATAGGTCTCTTTCAAACATTTTGGAGAATTGATATAGGTATTGCGATGCATGACCCCATAACGAACGATCTGCGCATTTTCCAAACCTGGGATCATTTGGATGATCCTTTTTTGTTCACCATAAGTTAAATGGGTCTGAAAACCTACAATATTATATAAGGTCTTGATGGCATTATCTTGGCGCAACTGCACGACCGCATAAGGCTTAATGCCATCATGCTCCAAGCCAACTGGTTTCATTGGTCCAAAAAGCAAAGTTTGACGCCCACGTTTTGCCATTACTTCAAAAGGCATGCAGCCTTCAAAATAAATTTCTTTTTCAAATTCTTTAGGTTCATGCACCTTAGCATTGATAAGTTCGTCATAGAAATGATCAAATTCTTCTTTGGTCATTGGGCAATTGATATAATCAGCATCTCCTTTATCATAACGAGATTTATAATAAGCTTTTGAAAAATCAATGGAATCCTTGGTAACGATCGGAGCAGCAGCATCATAGAAATAAAAATCTTCTTCTTTTAGATAAGCTTTGATAGCTTTCGATAACTTATCACTGGTCAATGGGCCACTAGCAATGATCAAAGGACCATCAACGATCGTATCAACTTCCTGACATTCAACAGTAATGTTTGGATGCTGCTTGATGGTTTCGGTTATCATCTTAGCAAAACCTTCGCGATCAACTGCCAACGCGCTGCCTGCTGGCACCTTATTGGCATCAGCCGCTTTCATGATCAAAGAATCAAGCATGCGCATCTCGGCTTTAAGCAAGCCAACGGCATTGGTCAAGGCATCGCTGCGCAACGAATTGGAACAAACCAATTCTCCAAACATGGCGGTCTTATGCGCATCACTGGATTTTTGTGGCCTCATTTCCAACAAACGAACCTTAAAACCTTTTTGCGCTAATTGATAACTGGCTTCACATCCTGCTAGACCAGCTCCGACTACGGTAACATCGTACATTATTTTTTACCTCTTTTTTTAGTTGTTTTCTTCTTAGGCTCGATCGTTACGCCATCCAATGTTTCCATATACTGACATTTTGGATAAGCAGAACAACCTAAGAAAAAAGTATTAAAGCGTGATTTGCGTTTCAAAAGCTCGCTGCCGCATTTAGGACACATCTTGCCAGTAGGTTCAGCTACTGCTTTAGGTTTATCGATCTCGATCTTACGCGTATATTTGCAGGTTGGAAAATTGCTACAAGATATAAAACGGCCATAACGCCCATTGCGATATACCAGCTCATTGCCACATTCTGGACACTTCTCACCAACTTCTTCTGGTTTGATCTTTTCCATCTTTTCATAAGCATCGTTTACCAAAGGATCAAATTTAGCCCAGAAAGTCTGCAAAGCCGCGATGTTATCTTCCTTACCTTCGGCAATCAGGTCTAGTTCATCTTCCATTTGTGCCGTATATTGCACATTGATGATGCTAGAGAAAAATTCATCTAATTTAGCGGTAGTCAATTCTCCTTGTTCAGTTGGAAAGAAGACCTTGGTCTTAGCTGAAGCCGTAGGCTTTTTCAATTCCACATAGCCACGAGCTTGGATCGTATCGATGATCGTGGAATAAGTAGATGGACGGCCAATTCCTAGTTCTTCCATCTCCTTGATCAAACGCGCTTCAGAATAACGCAAAGGCGGTTCCGTAAAATGTTGATCTGATAGAACATTAACCGCATCATAAGCTTGATCTTGGACAAGTTCTGGCAACAAGACATCCTTGGTCGTTTCATAATCAGCATAGACCTTTAAATAACCATCAAAAGCTAATTGCGAGCCATTTGCCACAAACTCATAATCTTTTTGGATCAAATTATAAGTTATGGTATTTAGCTTGGCACTAGCCATCAAGCTCGCTAAGGCCCTAGCATAGATCAGCTTATATAATTTATATTCATCATTGGTCAGATATTGCTTGATCTTATCCGGATGATTGGCCAGATTGGCTGGACGTATCGCTTCATGAGCATCCTGGCTTGAAGCATCATTTTTCACTTTATAAAAACCTACATACTCACTGCCATACTCTTTGGCAATATGATCTTTAGCACTAGCAATAAAAACATTCGATAAGCGCGTGCTATCGGTACGCATATAGGTAATGATACCTTCAAAGCCATTCGCCAATTCTACGCCTTCATATAAGCGCTGAGCTACGCTCATCGTCTTTTTAGCGCTAAATCCTAGCTTGGTCGAAGCTTCTTGCTGCATGGTAGAAGTAATAAATGGTAGCTTAGGATCTTTCTTACGCACTTGTTTTTTGATGCTGCTTAAGATAAACGGCCCATCAAGTTCCTTTAAGATCTTATCTGCTTCCTCTTTTGATGATATCTTTGCTTTTTCATCATCGATCTTGCTTAAAGAAGCCTTGAATTCTTTGCCATCTTCCTTAAACAACGCATCGATGGTCCAATATTCTTCAGGAACAAACGCTCTGATCTCTTTTTCTTTTTCGACGATCAGCTTTAAAGCTACGGATTGTACCCTGCCAGCTGATTTGCTTTTGATCTTATTTTTTAACAGCTTAGAAAGCTTAAAGCCGATGATACGATCTAACATTCGGCGAGTTTCCTGAGACTTGACCAAATTGATATCGATCTTACGAGGATGTTTAAAAGCCTCGATGACCGCATCATGCGTGATCTCATTGAAAACGACCCGATTGACAGCATCGATATCCTGATCAAGCTCATTGGCTAGATGCCAACTGATGGCTTCTCCTTCCCGGTCCGGGTCAGTTGCCAGATATACTTTATCACAAGCCGCAACATGTTTTTTCAGGTCATTTACGACATCTTTTTTGCCCTTGGCGATAACGTA
This sequence comes from uncultured Erysipelotrichaceae bacterium, assembly GCA_944326795.1. Classification (GTDB taxonomy): domain Bacteria; phylum Bacillota_I; class Bacilli_A; order Erysipelotrichales; family Erysipelotrichaceae; genus JALEVB01. Next base: position 23,597 of record CALVFJ010000002.1, on the reverse strand, counting down.
GGTCGGCGTAAAGTTATTTTCTACATCAATACCTAAGCCATCCTTGCCTTTGGTAGCTAGATCACGGATATGCCCTTTGCTGGATACGACCTCATAGTCTTTGCCTAGGTACTTTTCAATCGTTTTTGATTTTGAAGGTGATTCTACAATTACTAAGTTCTTCATCCTTATCATCCTTTCATTGTTGATTACAATAACTTAATTTATTTAAACTTGCAAGCAAAAAATGCATCAAGCTCATCTTTAATGATGATATTAGCTCCTTGCTGGATCAATAAATTACATCCCTGCCCTAATTCATCATTTAATGGGTATGGAATACAATAAACATCTTTGCCTAGTTCCAAAGCTTCATTAACCGTATGCATCGTACCGCTTTTGATCTTAGCTGCTGTCACATACAGGCTTTTTCCTAAGGCTGCGATCAATCGATTACGCCAAGGAAAATGATGTTTGGCAACTTTTACCTCATGCGGATATTCACTGATGATCAAGCCTTCCCTTTTCATGCGAGCATATAAAAAAGCATTCTCAGCTGGATAACAATGATCCATCCCGCTGCCGATGATTCCAATCGTCTTGTTATATTTTAAGCCGGTTTCATGAACCAAGGCATCGACGCCACATGCCAGTCCCGAAACCAAGCAAGACTGTTGGGCCAAAGCACTGGCGCACCATACCGTCATTTCATAAGCATATGCATCGATGACCCTTGAACCAACGATCGACATCAAAGGTTTTTGCAATAGGCTTAGATCTCCTTGATAGAATATGACCCAAGGCGGATAACGCAAGTTTCGAAAAGCTTGTGGATATTTTTCATCAAAGATCGTAAGATAATTTTCTTTGATATCATGTTCAGCTACATCTTCGTTATCTTTGATGGCCTTAGCGATCCTGCGCCAATCGCCATGATAATGATAGCTAAGATTTGCTACATAGCGGCTATTTTTCATTTTAACACCCCCTATGTAATAAAACAAAAAAAGTTAAATATCCTAAATATCTAACTTCATTTGATCCAAGCGATATACCGGTCCATATGAATGACGATGGATCGGACACGCTCCATATTTTTCTAATGCTTCCAGGTGCTGTTTGGTAGGATAACCTTTATGACAAGCAAAACCATATTCAGGATATTGCTTATCATAGTTCATCATCAAACGATCACGAGTAACTTTAGCTAAGATGCTTGCAGCAGCAATATTAACGCTTTTTTGATCACCTTTGATGATAGCTTCAACCTTTTTTTTGCAATTTTCCAATGGCATCGCATCGGTCAAAACAATATCTGCTGGCAAATACTGCGCTATTTTTAGCATCGTCTGTTTGGTAGCTTGATAGATGTTTAAATGATCGATGGTTCTTTCATCAACGATCTCGATCTTATAACCCAAAGCATCCTTGATGATGACATCATACATAGCCTCACGCTTTTTAGCACTTAATTTTTTAGAATCATAGATCATATCATGATGATAACCAGCAGGAAATATGACCCCAGCTACCACCAATGGTCCCGCAATAGGGCCACGGCCGGCCTCATCAATGCCCATGACCAAAGCAGGGTAATATTTTTTTTCATACTCATTTGCCGTTGTATGAGCTAGGCGACTCTTTCCCATGTCAAGCCTCCAAATTTATCCTGGCGAATTTGCTCAACGAAAAACCGGTATGCTCTTTCCTCATCAGCTTCACCATTGGCCTTAAGCAGTTTTTGTTTTTGCGCGATCTGGACAAACATCGCATACAGATCATCTTTAAGATCTAAATCATATTGTTGGCAAAGACGATCTGGATAATATGCAATCATCTTACGCAACGCAAAGATTGCGATATCTTCCATATTGACCACCTCATCCTTGATAGCCTTGCATAAAGCTAAGCTCAAAGCAACTTCCTGATCATCGAATTTAGGCCATAAAACGCCTGGCGTATCTAACAATTCGATATCTTTATCCAAGCGCATCCATTGCAATGCTTGGGTAACTCCTGGCTTATTTGCAACCTTAGCGATCTTTTTTTTCGCAATTGCATTGATCAAGGTACTTTTGCCCACATTTGGGATACCTACGACCATCGCTCTGATGGCTCGTGGTTTCATGCCTTTAGCTTTCATGCGAGCTATTTTTTGTGCCATGATCTTGCGGCAATCATCAATTATCACTTTTTTTATATTATCGTGCAAGCTATCGATAGCAACGCAGCTAGTATTTTCTTTTGTTAGATAAGCAACCCATGCCTTAGTTTGCTCTGGATCAGCCTGGTCTTTTTTTGATAAAACGATCAAACGCGGTTTATTATTGATCAAACGATCTAACAAAGGATTAGCGCTAGCATACGGTATACGAGCATCACGAATCTCGATCACCATATCAACAAGTTTCAGCGACTCTTCCATCAAGCGCCGCGCCTTGTTCATATGCCCAGGGAACCACTGAATATCAGCCATTAGTCCATCACCTTAAAAGGCCAAAGCATAACATCAACGACCCCCTTGATATCATCATATTTAAAAGGACCATAATAACGTGAATCTTTCGAATTAGGACGATTATCCCCCATAACGAAAAATTCATCGCTACCTAAGGTAATTGGTCCAAAATCTTCTGTAAATACGTCAAATGTTGCCACATAATCAGCATCTAGATAGCTTTCGTCCAATGCTTCGCCATTGATCGTCACTACCCCATTCTCGCAAGCCACCGTTTCATTTGGCATACCAATTACACGTTTAATGATATATTCTTGCGACTCGAGATAAATGATCACGATATCCCCTCGCTTAACATCATTGATGAAGGTCTTATAAACACTAGCAATACCAAAATCTTTATCTTTTAAGGTCGGATACATCGAACTACCATTTACGCTGATCGGTCTAACGATCAAACGCGTCAGCACATAAACCACGATCAAGCTTATCAGCAAGGTCTTAAGAAAATCCAAAGCAATATCTTTAAATGTATTTTTCATAAGCTAAATAAACAAAAAAGTCGATTACTCGACTTTTTATTTCTCCTTGATTCTTGAAGCTTTACCAGATAAGCCGCGTAAATAGAACAACTTAGCTCTTCTAACTTTACCAACTCTTAATACGGTAATCTTTTCGATGATTGGTGAATGAACAGGGAATGTTCTTTCGACACCTACACCATTAGATTGTTTTCTAACGGTAAATGTTTCACCGATTCCTTTACCTTTTCTAGAAATTACCAAGCCTTCGAAAACCTGGATACGAGATTTGTCGCCTTCTTTGATTCTTACGTCAACTTTAACGGTGCATCCTGGTCTGAAATCAGGAATGTCATTACGAAGTTGATCTTTAGTGATTTCATTTACTAAATTTAAGTTCATCTTCTATTCTCCTTTTTCTATCAATAATTATGCTCATTCATCATTTCATGATCAGCGGAACAAATATTGCACCATAACGTGCTTTGATATGATAGCATATTTAGCTAAATAATGCAATTACTTATTTTTTTCTTTGATCTGAGCCAAAAGCGCTTGCTGCTTGGGGCTCAGTTCGATCTTTTCCAAAAGATCAGGACGATTTTCCCAAGTTGTTTTCAAAGACATCCGCATCCGATATTCTTCGATATTCTTATGATGTCCGCTAAGCAAGACCTCGGGAACTTTTTTGCCATCATAAACACTAGGTTTGGTATATTGTGGGTATTCTAAAAGCCCATTTTCAAACGATTCATCTGCGCTTGATTGCTCATCGATGCTACCTTTAAGCAAGCGTATCGTCGCATCAGCCATGACCATCGCCGCCAATTCCCCGCCAGTCAGCACATAATCACCGATACTGATCAATTCATCGACATAGTCATATACTCGTGCATCGATTCCTTCATAATGGCCACAGATGATGATAAGATGCTCATACTTTTTAAATTCATGCGCTTTAGCCTGTTTAAAGATCTTGCCAACCGGCGCGGTCAAGACCACATGTGATTGCGGAGTACGGATGCTATTCAAACAATCGATGACAACCTGGCATTTCAAGATCATGCCGCTTCCTCCACCATAAGGCGTATCATCAACGTGTTTGAAACGATCCAAAGCAAAATCACGCATATCGACACATTCGATATCGACCAAACATTTTTCTTGCGCCCTTTTGATGATCGAAGTATTGCAAAAACCTTCAAACATCGCAGGAAACAAGGTCATGATGCTGATCTTCATAGCAGTCCCTCGATCGTTTTGATCCAGATCTTTTGTTGCTCAAGATCAACCTTATGAATAAACGCTTTGACATATGGTACCAAACATTTTTTACCATTATTTAGCTCGATCCTTAGATTGTTATGGGCTAAACCTTCTTCGACCTGCAAGACCTTACCTATTTGCTGATTGTTCATATCATATACCATCAGATCCTTAAGTTCGAAAAAATAATATTCACCATCAGCTAACTGATGCAGGCTCTTGGCATCGGCATATAATTCACAACCTTTATATTTTTCAACTAAGTTGATATCAGCCATTTTTTCTAATGCTATAAGGATATGCTGTTTATGATAACGATTCGAAGCAATGGTAAAAGGAAGATAATTGCCATCTTTTAAGATATAAACCATTTTCCCAGCAGCAAATCGTTCTTCCTCAAAATCTGTAAAACTTTTGATCTTCAATTCCCCTTTGATCCCAAAAGTATTGATGATCATCCCAACTTTGATATATTCCATGTCTTTCTCCTAGAAAAAAAGGATGTATGAAAACATCCTATATCGTCTCAAACTTAATAACGATGCGTTTGTGATCTTCTAACGAAGCTACCGCCATCATCTGACGCAGGCTATTAGCCATCACGCCTTGCTTGCCGATCAGCTTGGCAACATCTTCATCTTTTGCGTAAACATAAAGCAGGATCTCGTTTTCATTCAAACTAGGCATGACCCTAACATCCAAAGCTTCAGGATTAGCGCACATTGGCTGACAAAGATTCTTTAAGACCTTTTCTAATTCTACCATAACTATTTACTATGCTTTTCTTCGTGGAAAGCTTTCATAACGCCTTGCGAAGATAAGATATTACGAACAGTATCTGAAGGCTGAGCACCATTTCTTAACCATTTAAGCGCTAATTCTTGATCTAAGATGATCGTAGCAGGGTTAGTTGTTGGATTGTATGAACCGATCGTTTCGATTGAACGGCCATCTCTAGGAAATCTAGAGTCTGCTGCAACTATTCTATAAAAAGGAGCCTTCTTTGCACCCATTCTTTTTAAACGTAATTTAACTGCCATTTTTCTTCCTCCTAATTTTCACTCCAATATAATATCACAATAATCAATAGTGTCAAGTATTTTTACTTTACACCGCAAATTATTTTAAACGATACTTTGGACGATTGGGCTTATTGGCCTTTGGTCCTTGTTTCATCAGCTTATCTAAAAAGTTTTCATTAAGTTTACCGCTTTTAGATAATGAAGACATGGCATTCATCGCCGTCTTCATTTTTTCATATTGATTCAACAGTTTGTTTACATCATTGACACTCGTTCCGCTACCATTGGCGATCCTTCTTTTCATTGAGCTGCGGATCGTATCTGGATTAGCTCGCTCATAAGGGGTCATGCTTTGGATGATGGCCTTGGTACGCTTCATCTGTCTAGCGCTATCTTCATCATTGATCATATTGCTATATTGAGAAAAGCCCGGGATCATCTTCATGATGCCGCTTAACGGACCTAGCTTGCTTACCTGTTCAAATTGTACTAGCATGTCTTCTAAGGTAAACTTTCCTTCCATCAACCGCTGAGCCGTCTTTTCACTAGCTTCTAGATCCATTTTTTCCTGAGCTTTTTCTACTAGCGAAACGATATCTCCCATACCTAAGATCCTATCCGCCATACGATCAGGGTAGAAGATATCCATGTCATCGATCTTTTCACCTTGACCAACAAATTTGATTGGTACATTGGTGATCGCCTTTACTGATAATACGCCACCACCACGCGAATCACCATCGAATTTAGTTACGACCAAACCTGTTACCGCTAAAGTTTCATTAAAACTTTTAGCAACCGTTACGATATCTTGACCGGTCATGGCATCGACCGTTAATAAAATTTCCTGTGGATCGCAAACTGCTTTGATATCCTGCAATTCTTTCATCAATTCTTCATCGATATGTAAACGTCCTGCCGTATCGATCAATACCGTATCATAATCATGGTTTTTTGCATATGCCATGGCTTCTTCTACCGTTTGCAATGCGCTGGTTTCTGTTCCTTTGCTAAAAACCTCAACATCGATACTTTGTCCTAAGGTCTGCAATTGTTCGATGGCAGCCGGACGGATAACGTCAGCAGCTACCAATAATGGCTTCCGATTCAATTTTCTTTTCAAAAGATTAGCGATCTTGGCAATGCTGGTCGTTTTACCTGTACCTTGCAGACCTACCAGCATGATCACGCTCATCCCCTGATCTTTAAGGGTCAAGGAAGCTTCATTACTGCCTAATAAATTGATGATCTCATCATGAACGATCTTAACGACCATCTGTCCTGGATCGACCGACTTGATGACTTCTTCACCTTTTGCTTTTTCTTTGACCGTTTCTAAGAAATTTTTAACTACCCGATAATTTACATCTGCTTCTAATAATGCTAAACGAATTTCTTTTAGCATCGCTTCCATATTATCGTCGGTAAGCTTGCCCTTGCCGCTGATATTTCGTAGTGCTTTATTCAATCTTTCACTTAATGAATCAAATGCCATAATTATTTTCTCCCATCCTAAACTCCCTTAGATTATATCATATTTGGCAAATTTTCAAGGGTTTACCCATATTTAAGCATGAAAAAAGCTTCCATGGAAGCTTTAAGAAATGAAAGAAACCTTTTCAGCGATCAATTCAATATTATGATAGCTATGCTCCTTATCTTTTTGATAGACCGTATCCTGGATCCTGCCCTTTATCGCTACGACATCTCCTTCTTTGCAACAATCTGAGCACATCTGTGCAATGCCCTTCCATAAAGTAACATTGAATAGATCAAAAGTTATGGAACCATCGCTATTGCGAAAAGGTCTCTCGCTTTCGATGACCAGCGTTGCTACAGCATTGCCTTGGCTTGTTTGCTTGATCTGGGGCATTTGTTTAACCTTGCCCACTAAGGTAAATACGTTCAACATTTTGTGTCCTCCTTAATTGCAGGCTAATTATGCCAATATTGTTACAAAAAAACAAAGTTTAAAATCATACTTAAAAATGCAAAATAAGCAAATATCTAACATGATATTTGCTTATTTTTCCCATATTCAGCAATTTTCATCATTTTTATCGATCACAATTACCGCCTGATGGCTAAGATCTAGGTTTTGATACAACGCATAACAATCTTCTACGCTGATGCTTTCGATTAATTTTAATAATTCGAATATGTCCAGCCCATTGACCATATTGCGGAAATGTTGGATCGTAATGTTTTCAACACGATTAAAGATCCGCATCACGCTGCCAAAATGCCGATTTTTCATTTGTGCTAGGCTTTGTTCATCGATGGTCTTATCACGAAGCAACTGCAGCTGTTCCAAGATAAATGCTACAAAAGCTTGGGCATCTGCGGTTTCATCAACAAAGATCATCAATGCATGATCTTTAGCATTTTCATTATCACAATAGAATAAAGGAGAAATTTTCTTCTCATCGATCCATTTTTGAAAATCCGCATTCATGCTCGAAAAGTGTGTTTCCAAGATCATGCGTAAGATCCATTCATCCTTGAGCTTTTTCATGATATCATCAGTATTTACCGCTAATTTAATAGCTAAGGCAACTCTAGGCATTTCTACATCCATCTTGATATGAACATTGGGTTTATACACTGTTTTGGGCTCAATTTCTAAATAACGAGCTAACGGGATGAAATCACCAAATTGTTTGCGTTTTTGATTATCATTTATAACCTTAAACAAATGTTCAGGATCAATTGGCGTTGCAATGATCAAAAACATGTTGCACGGATGATAATTCATATGATAACAAGCTTCAAGCTGTTGTTTCGTCGTTGCATAAACGCTGTCATGATCGCCTCCGATATCATTGCGCAATGGATGATGATGATACAAAGCTTTGAAGCTTTCAAAAACGATGCGGGAATCAGGCATTTGCAGATACATCTGTAGTTCCTGATCAATGATGCCTTTTTCTTTTTCGACCGAAGCTTCGCTGATATTCAAGCTTTGCACAAAATCTAATAACAATTCCAAAGGATCATCGATATCAGGTGCGCTGGTATCAAAATAATAACAAGTTTCGGTATATGAAGTAAAAGCGTTGACATTGCATCCTAACTTGCTAAATTCCTCCATGACATCGCTATGATCTGATTCAAATAATTTATGTTCCAAAAAATGTGCAATACCGCTAGGCATGCAGATCACATTGCCTTTTTGATCAATTTGCTTTAGATCCAAGCTGCCATAAGGTACGGCAAAAAGGCAAGAACTAGTATGATAATCCGGTTTATGCCAGATAACGACCCTTAGCCCATTATCACAGCGACCCTCATAATAAGTTTCTTCAAACGTATCATTAACATGTTTGATCATGGCTTTCTCCTTCCTGGACTAATATATAAGTTACCTTAAGCGTGACATCTTTAAAGGCTTCTTGAATGCTTTGTTTGCTAACTGCTGCTATATCCTTGATGATTTGCTCGGTCGTACGCTCATCATGAATGATGCTTTCACGAAAAGCATTCCATATGATACTGGCAGCACTATCTTCACTTTGACGATAATTATTGATATACATCTGTTTGGTCGTATTAAGCAATTCTTCAGAAAAAGCACCATCTTTTACTTTTTTTAATTGTTCAGCGATCAACATTTCGATCCTATCGCGCTGCTTAATATCAAAACTAGTTGCAACCTTGATGATACCATCATAAATTTTAAAATCCGCATAGATCGAATAGCATAAAGAGTTCTTCTCTCGAACTTCCTGGAATAATAACGACGTTGGCAGCATACCAAAGATCCCATTTCCAATGATCATGCTAGCATAATCCTTTGATGTCGATACTTTTTGACATGTATACAGCTGAACCAGATTTGATTGCGTAACTTTTCTACTTTCGCAAATTTCGATTGCATCTTCTCGTTCATTAAGATAGACCAATTGTTTATTTGTCTTTCTTTCCGTAAAGGCAAAATTTTCTTTTACCTGCTTCAAACAACATCGTTCATCAACATCGCCAACGATAAAAATGTCTATCGCCATGCTTTGGATCATTTCCTGATATTTTTGATATAAAAGTTCATAGCTCATTTTTTCAACATCTTCAAGGCTATATATACAGTGTTTTTGAAGCATATCACCAAAGATCTCATTTGCTCTTACGCTAGCATAACTTGCAGGATTATCATTGATGGCTTGTATGTTTAATCTTAAGATTTCTTTCATTTCGGCAAATAAATGCCTTCCCTTGCTATCATCATAGAATTTAGGCTGTAAGATAAACGCAGCTAACAATTTGAATTGTTCGCTTAATAGATCTTTATGTACAAATTTACCATTCATGACGCTACTGACAAAGCGCAGTATCAGCAATTGTCCACGTTTTTCGATCTTTACATTAAGTTTGGCACCATATAATTCATCTAAGATATCGCTTACCTTTTGCTTGGTATCATATAACATGCAGCTATCTTCCATAAACTGACATAAACCATAATAATAAACATCATCAACACCATCCAATTGCTTGGAAAACACAACCTCGATATTAACATCTTTAAACTTTGGGGTCTTGGCAATATGAAGATTGACCCCTTCTACTATTTTATAATCAAGCATATTATCCTCCATCTAAAAAGCCGAATAATCTTACGATTGATTCGACTTTATTTTTTATTATCGTTTCCCTGCGTCGTAGATCTGTCCTGAAGCCTTTGGACCAACCGCTTTGCCACTAAAGATGATCAAAGCAACGATCGTCAAGATATATGGAATACAAGAGAAGAATTCCGAAGGAATAAGATTCAAAAGCGGGATCATGCTGGCATAAACACCTAATGCACTAGAGAAGCCAAAGAAAAGCCCTGCTCCTAAAGTACCTAATGGATGCCATTTTCCAAAAATCAAAGCAGCAATAGCGATGAAACCAACACCATGGATACTGCTAGCAGTATACTGGATACCATTGGTCAACACCATGATTGCTCCAGCCAATCCAGCCAACGCCCCAGATATCATGACTGCTGCATAACGAGTTTTATAAACATTGATACCCATGCTTGCCGCAGCATGAGGATTTTCTCCACAAGAACGCAGCCGTAAGCCAAAGCGTGTCTTATATACGACAAACCAAGTAACCAACACTAAGATCAAAGCAATAAAGATCGTAGGATATATTCCGGTAAAAGCCTGACCAATGATCGGAATATCGCTTAAAAGCGGAATCTTTTTCATCTTAGAGATACCTTTAGAAAAAGCAATCGTTCTTTGCTGACCAAAGATGATCTGACATAAATAGATCGTAATACCGGCAGCCAACATATTGATAGCTGTACCAGCAATAGTATGATCTGCCTTAAAATTAATCGTACTAACAGCAAGCAACAACGAATATATGATACCAACAACTAAGCCTGCTAACAAGCCAAGCCATCCAGCATAAGGACCAAAGGTCGGATCACTTTCTAACAATACACATACGGTAGCACCGGCAAAGCCACCGACCATCATGATACCTTCAATACAGATATTCACGATGCCGCTACGTTCTGAGAACAAGCCGCCTAAAGCAGCAATGATGATTGGTGTTGCTACCATTAAAGTTGCAGGAACCATCGAAATTAAGATACTCATTGAACATCACCTGCTTTCTTAGCATGAGCTTTGCCCTTTTTAATTTCCAGCTTATTTAAGATATATTGGATCGCATATTGAATTGCTACGAAGAAAACGATCGATGAAGATATGATATCGCCGATTTCCTTTGGGATACCACTTGTTTGCAACAAAGGCTGCGTAACCTTCAACAAACCAAATAATAAGCCCGAAAGCAAGATACCAATTGCATTACATCCTCCAACCAAAGCTACTGAAATACCATCAAAGCCATAATTTTCAGCTGCTGTCATGACCCTTCCATAACCAAATGTACCTTGTAATATTATTGCACCAGCAAGCCCTGCAAAAAAGCCAGAAATCATGATCGAAAGGATCGTGCTTTTATTAACTTTGATACCAGCATATCTAGCGCCTTCTTTATTAAAACCAGTTGCTCTTAAGCTATAACCGAAAGATGTTTTCTCAATAATGAACCAATAAGCAATTACACATATGATCACCAAGATAAATCCCCAATGTAAACGTGAATTATTGGTTAATTCTGATAAAAAGTCACTACTTAAGCTTGCGTTTGCCGGAATATTCACTGTTCTAGTCGTTGTTGACTCTGGAAGAGCTTTTAAAAAGTAGTTGGCTCCGTACAAAGCAGTATAATTAAGCATGATGCCTGTAACAACTTCACTGATATTAAATTGACATTTTAAGATACCTGGGATAAACGCCCATAAAGCCCCAGCCAAACCACCAGCTAACAAGCAAACTATGGCTGCCATCATTCCCGGCATCGGTACCAAGATAGCTACCATACAGCTTACCAAAGAACCTACGATCACTTGTCCTTCTGCACCAATATTGAACATTCCGCAACGATATGCAAAACCAATGGCTAAACCTGTTAGAATAATTGGCATTGAGCTAACTAAAAACTCTCCTGGATATCGTAAGTTCAAACCATTTTGCGGTTTTGACAAATCAAATCCCGTTGCACTTTTTATCAATCCATTAAACAATGCTCCAACATCCTGACCTGAAACCAATAAGATAACACACCCAAGCAAGATACCAAGCGCAATGGCGATCAAAGGAATCAAGATCTTTTCCATCTTTTTACTCATGATCACTTACCCCCTCAATCTTTTCACCAGCCATCATTAAGCCTAATTGCTTTTCATCCGTTTCACTGGCTTTTACTGCTCCCGTAATTCCTCCATTATACATAACTATGATACGATCACTAAGACTTAATATTTCATCTAATTCGAATGAAACTAACAGGATGGCCTTACCTTTATTACGCTCCTCAACGATTCGGCGATGAATATATTCTATTGCTCCAACATCTAATCCTCTTGTTGGCTGAACGACGATCAATAATTCAGGGCTACGGTCAATTTCTCGCGCAATGATTGCTTTTTGTTGGTTTCCACCTGACATGCTTCGGGTAATAGTTTCCTTGCCTTGTCCACTACGAACATCAAATTCCTTGATCAATCGATCAGTATATTCATCGATCTTGGAAAATTGCAAGATTCCATTTTTGCTATATTCACCGTCATATTCATGAACGACCATGTTTTCTTTTAATTTAAAATCAAGAATCAAACCATGTTTATGTCTATCTTCTGGAATATGCCCAATTCCACATTTGACTTTTCCTTTGACATCTAACTTTGTGATATCCTGCCCTTTAAATAAGATCTTTCCTTTTTCAACTTTAGATAAACCGGTCAAAGCATATACAAGATCAGTTTGACCATTACCATCAATTCCAGCAATACCAACGATCTCGCCTTTAGCGACACTAAAACTAAAACCTTTCACCGCATCAAGCCCACGACTATTTTTAACCCATAGATCCTTGACTTCCAAAACCTTTTCTCCAACTTGGATATCTGGCTTTTCAACAGTAAAATCAACTTCACGGCCTACCATCATTTCCGCCATTTCTTTTTGGCTCGTTTGCGATACATCAACAGTACCGATATATCTGCCTCGTCGCAATACGGTGCATTTATCAGCAACCTCTTTGATTTCCTTTAATTTATGAGTGATCAAGATAATGGTCTTTCCTTCTTTTTTTAGATTCCGCATGATATCGATAAGTTCTTCAATTTCATGTGGAGTCAAAACAGCTGTAGGTTCATCAAAAATCAAGATATCGGCATTACGATATAACATCTTTAAGATCTCTACTCGCTGTTGCATGCCTACAGTAATATCTTCGATCTTTGAATATGGATCAACATCTAATCCATATCGCCTAGAAAGTTCTAGGATCTTTTTTGAGGTTTCCTTTAGATCAACGGTCTTATATTTAGTCAAAGGTTCCTTGCCCAAAATGATATTTTCCGTGACAGTGAAACAATCTACCAGCTTAAAATGCTGGTGCACCATACCAATTCCTAAACGATTCGCATCGTTAGGATCGTTGATACTAACTTCATTTCCATTTATTCTAATGATTCCACTGGTTGGTTGATATAAACCAAATAGGATCGACATCAACGTTGATTTTCCCGCACCATTTTCACCTAATAAAGCATGGATGGTCCCTTTTTCAACCTGCAATGTAACATTATCATTAGCTTTGATACCTGGAAACTCCTTAGTAATATTTAACATTTCTACAGCGTATTCCATTTAGCGTGTATCCCTTCTAATAAATTTTTACACAACAATTATAACATTTGAAAATGCATTAATAAATAAAAAAAAGGAATTATAACAATTCCCCTTTTAAAAATTCCTGCAGCTCACCCAAATGCTCATAAACCCATTTTCGGCCTTCTTCATAAGTGCTTTTCAAAACATCCACATCTTTTTCTGTTGAATTTAATTTATGCGAAGGATTGATGATTATGGCTTTACCTTCCTGCTGCAATTTTTTACATAATTTTACCTGCAGATTATACAGTTTATAACGATTACGTAATTTAAAGGCTATCATTGGATACTTACGGCGCATCATCTTTTCTACGATCTGAGTACTACGATCAAATTCTTTAACAAAATCATCAGGCTGGGTCAATACGATGACATGTTTTTGATTGCCATCGTCCATGGCTTTAGCAATCGGAATCGAATTGCTCACTCCACCATCATAATATTCTTCACTACCGATCCTAACTGCAGGAAAAACACCAGGAACGGCACAAGTAGCTTTATATACTTCATTATGAACCGAGGTTTTTAAACCATCTAGATATTCTGCTTGCCCAGTTTTTGCATTGGTAGCAACAACCTTCAAAATTCCAGGATATCGATAATATGTTGCATAATCAAACGGTACAAGTTCCAAAGGTATTTTTTCAAAAATAAAATCTACCCCAAAAAGAGAGCGTTCCCTGATAAAATTATTTACTCCTGTATATCGCTGATCACGACGATATTTTTCGATTATTTCCAAATTTCTTCCATGTTGCTTTGATATATAGCTGGATGCATTCGCAATCCCCGCTGATACTCCGATCACATATGGAAACATCATATCATTTTCTAGAAAAGCATCCAGTACCCCAGCTGTAAAAACACCTCTAAATGTACCGCCTTCTAAAACCAAACTTGCCAAAATCCATCACATCCTTTACTTTTTAGATTATAACACAAATTTATCAATTACAATTAAAGATCATAGAGCTCATCACAAAAAAAGATGCTGATCATAATCAACATCTTTTGAAAATTAAGCTAGTTAGATGAACCGTTAGCAATCGTTGCTTCAGAACTAACTTCGATTTCTCCGCTCTTGATCTTTTCAGCATAATCATTGATCTGAGCGATAACATCATCACTTAAGTTACGTCCGCTGGTTACTTCAGCGCCAACGCCATCGTTACTTAAGTTAAATACTTTTGTTCCACCTTCAAATGTGCCATTTAACATATCGGTACAAGCACTATAAGTAGCACTGTCAACACGTTTCAACATTGAAGTAAGGATAACAGAAGTACCATCATCTTTCATACCATCTTGATATTGGTCCTTATCAACACCGATAGCCCAAACATCACCACGTTCTTTAGCTTCTTTGATAACACCATTTCCTGCATTTCCAGCAGATTGATAAATAACGGTTGCTCCTAAATCATATTGTTTAGCAGCTAATTGTTGACCTTTAGCATCATCAGAGTAAGAATCTGCGTAGTCAACATAAATCTTACAATCATTACATACTGCTAAGACACCTTGTTCATAACCAGCTTGGAATGAACCGATGATTGGTCCTTCCATACCACCCATGAATCCTACAGTCTTAGAACCATTTTCCATAGCTGTTAAGCCAGCAGCAACTCCAACTAAGAAAGAACCTTGTTCAGCATTGAAAGTAGCACTTTCAACATTTTCATGATCAACGACGTCATCTACAAACAAGAACATCGTATCAGGATAATTTGCTGAAACTTCTGTAATTGCTTCATTGAACAGATAACCTACAGCGATTACTAGATCCTTACCTTCATCAGCAAATGTTGATAAGTTTGGAACATAGTCTGCTTCAGTTGTTGATTGTAAATAGCTGACGCAATCTTGCAATCCATTTTCTTCAGCAAACCTTTGAACGCCTTCCCAAGCTGATTGATTGAATGATTTGTCATCAACACCACCCATATCGGTAACCAAACCGATAGTTACTGGACATTCCCCTGATGTCGAAGTTGTTTCAGATCCTTCAGTAGTCGTTGCTTCTTCTGTGTTACTTGATGAACATGCAGCTAAGCTAACAGAGACCAAAAGAGCTAAAAATAGCTTTAAAGCCTTTTTCATTAATTTTCCTCCTTGTAAGCCATTTCTTACACATTTATTTTACCCTTTTGTTAAAACTAAGTAAACACCTTATTACACAAATTTAACACATTTAAATGATCACGATATTTTTATGTCCAAGTTTTATCGCAATATCATATAGTCGATTGATTTCATCATCAGACGTTATCGTATTGCCCAGTTTTTTCAGTCCTTCTTTCCGAACGCCAAAAGGGCGATATTTGATAAGCTTATAACGAATATTAGGATCAAGATTGGCAATTACCCCTTTCAAGGTCCTTTCATTTAATTGCGGATCATTGGGAAGCATTACCGTTCTTACTTCATATAACTTACCGATGTCTTGCAGATAACGCAGATTTTTTAAAACATTTTGATTATCTTGGGCGCACAGAACCATATGGTCCGCTGCTTCATAAGCCTTGACATCAAGCATGACCATATCCATCACTTCACAAAGCTGAGGATGATCCACAAATAAATGATGACCATTAGAATCAACAAAACAGGTCTTGCCCAACTTTTTTACTTCATTAAAAAGCTCGATCAAAAAAGGAACATGTTCCATGCATTCTCCCCCACTAACGGTAATACCGCTGATAAAGTCCTTCTCAAAAGCGATCTTTTCAACTAATTCTTTAACCGTATAATGATGGATCTTAGGGGTCGATAAATTTGGACATACCTGCAAACAGGTATCACAGCTTACACAATTTTCTTCAAGCCATACAACCTTGCCATCATTAATCTTTAAAGCAGCAGCTGGACAATTTTGCACGCAAATGCCACAGTTGATGCAATCATTGATGGTTTCAGGATTATGGCAATACAAACATTTAAATGGACAGCGTTGAAAAAAGATGGCCATGCGGTTGCCCGGGCCATCTACATTCGAAAACGGTATGATACGATTAATTGGCGCTTTCATTATTTTTTACGATCCTGCGGTCCAAAGCATTGCCATAATCACGTGCTCCCTGTCCAAAAACACTGACATTATTCAATGATTGTCCCTTAGCATCAAGCTTAGCCAATTCACTTTTTTTGACCAAGTATCCTGTCACCCTAACGACATCATTATTTTCCAGATATCCGCTAAAATAACGCATGCCGTTTTTCATTGCCCCTTCAATGATGTTAGCCAAAGCTTCCGGTGTATCCCGCCATGTTTCTTCAAATTTAAAGATATCGCCGATGCCAGTCTCAAAATACTTATGGAAGCGACAGCTATGCATGATCTGACAAGGCATGATAGGCTCTGATCCTACCGGTATCCTAGCGCCTGGCGAATTTTCGCGTCCATCGCTATCAATACCAACTTGCGCATGCAAACGATAATGATGATCAAAATTAGCTGCATATTTACAGGTATGGGCTTCAACCAAAGCATGCAGTTTTTCCATGATCCTAACACCTAGATCATCCGCTTCCTTATTATTTCCATAACCTTTGGTATTATCAGCAATATGCAAAAGATGATTGCAGCATTCAGCCAAACCAACCATACCAAACATTCCAGTAAAATTATCTAGCTCGACAAACCCTTCCTTAACTAAAAAATTAGCTTTAAAGAAATTACTTTGCTCAACGATGAAATCAATCCTATCATCCATCATCTTCAGCATCAGCTGCGTATAATAAGGCAAGACATTATCGATAAAATCATCAGCATCCTTAGCCTTCAAGCTACATTCATACATTCTTAAGCGTGGTAAGGTAAAACCACCGCCACCCTCTTTTAAGCCATTATAACAGCTTGCAATGACATAATCATCGCCCCATTCTTTTCTAAACATCTTATCGTTTGCAAATGATGGCTTAGCGGTCTTCATCATGCACTCGATACATAATTTCATAAAATCAGCGCTCATTTGTTCTGGATCATATTTAACCGTAAGATTAGGAATTGCCAATTGCATTTCCATCGTCAGCTTTATGATCATTCTCGCTGTTAAAGTATCTTTGCCACTTAAATTAGCATGAACAAAAGAATCACATAAGGTACGATCGATGTTCAACAAAAACAGTTTTAATGCCTTATAAGCATCATCATAGCTTACCTTTTGCACGAATGGTTCCAACATTTCATCCAAGGTGCCAAGATAGACCGGATATGAAGTTATCGAAGGAACATGACGATACATGATCAAAAGATTATTTAATGCTTCATATAGATCTTGTGCTGGCTCAAGAGCTAAAAACTTCGAGCCTTTATCCAACAACAATTGATAGCGCGGACAAATATAGCGCGGACGGTAAGGTGCATTACCTTCACCTAGATCACAAATGATCCCTTCTTCCTTAGCTTTGACCAATTCCGGTGCCAGTTCGATCGTATGATCCATATTTTCTGCTAAGCGGGCCAAAGCCAGCAACTGCTGTGAATAGGTCAAGGTTTCATCCTGAATGATTGCCATTACTTCTTTCATTATTTTCTCCTTTTTAATTTAGCATAATCATTATACTTGATTTCAAACCAATAAAAAAGTTTTTTTATCTCATCAAAAAAGAAGCCATCATCTGGCTTCTTATTGTCCACTATCTTTTTTCAGATATACTTCACGAGGCTTAGATCCTTGCTGCGGCCCAATGATGCCCTTATCTTCCAAGACATCCATCATACGAGCAGCCCGGTTATACCCTATACCGAAACGTCTTTGCAACAATGATGCTGAAGCTTTTTGCACCTCTACGACATACTCTTTGATTTCTTCATAAAGCGGATCATCGCAAGCTGCCATGATTGCCGTATTATCATTTCCTTCTACGCCTTCTAAGCGGATAAAAGCATCATCATATAAAGGAGCACGCTGACTAGATACATATTCACAGATCCTCGCTACTTCTTCATCCGTAACATAAACGCCCTGCAAACGGATAGGACTAGGTTCACCGGTAGGATAATACAGCATATCACCATTGCCTAATAATCTTTCTGCTCCAACCTGATCGATGATCGTTCGCGAATCGATACCGCTTGAAACATTAAACGCTATACGACTAGGGATATTAGCCTTTATGATGCCGGTGATAACATCGGTACTTGGTCGTTGGGTCGCTACGATCAAATGAATGCCCGCTGCTCTGGCAAGCTGCGTGATCCTTTGGATGCTAAGTTCTACTTCTTTTCCAGCAACCGCCATTAGATCAGCAAGCTCATCGATGATGACCACGATATAAGGCAAAGGTTTCAAGCCATTTTCCTTATCAGCTTGATTTTTGACCTTTTCATTATAAACACTGATATTTCTAACCCCAACCTGTGAAAACAGATCATAACGCTCATCCATGATATTAACAACGATCTTCAACGCATTATTAGCTTTATTAGGATCCGAGATGACTGGTCCCAGAAGATGTGGGATCTTATGGTAAGGGGTAAACTCAACTTTTTTTGGATCTACTAGCAACAATTTTACATCATCACAATCACATCGCAGCAAGAAAGATGTGATGATCGTATTCATGCATACACTTTTACCACTACCGGTCTGTCCAGCAATCAAAAGATGAGGCATCTTATCCAATTGACAATAAACATTCTTGCCCATCAGATCCTTACCCAAAACAAATAACAGCGGTTTATCTTCCTTATCCTTAGGAATGCCCATCATCAGTTCTTTCATCTTGACCATGGTGCTTTCCACATTAGGAATCTCAATTCCCACCGCATTTTTACCAGGGATCGGCGCTTCGATCCGGATATCCCTTGCCGCTAATTCCATCTTGATATTATCAGACAGTCCTTGGATCTTGGATACCTTTACGCTGGCATCTGGCTTTACCTCAAATTTGGTTACGCTTGGTCCGATATGAGTAGCAATCAAATTGGCATGAATTCCAAAATTATCTAAGATCTCGATCAATCTTTCGCCTTTTTCCTTAGCGCTGATCTGATTCTTATTGCTTTTTTTGCTAGCTGATAAAGGATCTAGCAAACTAAGCGGAGCAGGTGTATACGGTCCACTGGTCTTTGGAACGCTAGAGGATGGTGATGATGGCTGAGCCAAAGGTTGAACGTATGATTCTTCCTTTGGAACTTGCTCTTCGCTAGATGGCGTCTGAAACTGTTCATGGCTTTCATCTTCTTCTAGCTTATCATCAGCATCAATGAATAAGCGTGATTTTTTATTCGTCGGAAGTGGGCCATCGTCAACATTGATCGTATTGATCAATGGCTGACGATTAGTTATTATTTCTTCCTCATCTTCTTCCTCTTCTTCATCGGTGCTTAGCATTTCTTTCGATTTTTTCAAAACCTTGCTGCCACCATCAAAGATCTTAGTAAATTCGGATAATGGGACAACCAATAAAAGCGCAATTATCAACATTACCACGATCATGATGATCGTTCCCTGATAATCAAATAAGATGGTAAATATCGATAAAAGCAATGCTCCAATGATTCCACCAAATGTATTAGCTTGCCCTGCAAAATATAAGGGAATATTTTTTAGATAGCTTTGAAAGATCGTAAAACCACTAAGCTGGCGATCATATGGCATCATGGCCCAGATCAATAAAGCCAGTATCAATAGAACACTAGCACTAAGCTTGCCCAGCGATAATGATTTGCTATACCTTTTGACATTATACATGATTGCAATGACACAAAGATATATCAAGACAACATAAAAATATTCTCCAAACAACACCCGAAAAAGATTATATAAAAACATCCCTACGATTCCTAAGCGCATGCATGCTATCAACAAGCAAGCACTGACGATCACAACAGTAAGATAGGTATAGAGTTCTTTTTCCTGTTGTTTTTTCTTCGCACTTTTTCTTTTTGCCACACTACTACCTCTAATCTTTGATATTGATCTCCACGATAGCTGGCAAGATCATCGGTTTCTTGCCGGTTTCTTTGAAAACATAGCGGGAGATCTTCTCACGAGCTTCCTGACGGCAGCCCATATTATCATAACGCTTTTCCTTCACGGCATTATTGATAATATCCTCGAACATGACGCCTACTTCCTTCATGACATAATCAGCATCTTTCAAATAGATCACACCACGGCTTTGAACATCCGGTCCGCCAATGATCTGCTTGGTACGATAATTAACAACGACACCCGCAACAATGACCCCATCGGTCGATAAGATTTCACGATCTTTCAGCACCATTCCCGAAGCATCTAGATTATCCTTGCCATCGATCATGACATCTTCCAGTTGCAAAAGATCATAATGTTTGCTTAGCTTACCATCTTCGATCGTTGCAATCTGTCCATTATCCAAAACGATGATATGATCAGCCTTATACCCCATATCCAAAGCGATATTAGCATTAGATACCAACTGACGATATTCTCCTTTGACCGGTACATAATATGTCGGATTAAACAGATACAGCATCATCTTTAGATCCTCGATCGCTGCATGCATCGAATAAGCTCGCTTGCTATCGACCGCTATGACCTTGGCTCCTTCCTTATATAGATCATTTTCCATCTTGGTTGCTTCATGTTCAGTACCTGGAACCATTGGAGAAGCGATGATGATCGTATCGCTCTCTCTAAATTCCAAAGATTCATCTTCTTTGATAGCGATCTTATGAACGCGCTTAAAGATATTTGAACCACTGCCCGAGATGATCACTAAGATATTCTCATCATCATTGTTAAAGCGCGATCTAGGCACTTCCGCATTGACCGGAACATGATAATAACCTAGCTTTTCGATATCCATCATCATCTGTTTAAGCTCATCATCATAAAAACAGATCTTACGCCCATATTTAACCGCCAATTCAATGACTTCAATGATGCGATAGATATTTTGATTATATAAAGTAACGATGATACGGTTATCGCTATCTTCAAAGCATGGTTCGATGATATTGGTGATTCGATGCTTTGGCGCGCTATGCCCTTCACGGGTCGAGCCCACTGATTCTGTAAGCAAGGCCAAAACGCCTTCATTGCCGATCTTGGTGATCTCGCTTAGATTGCAACGGAAAGCCTCATTCTTGATATCATAATCCACGATATATTCGCTGGTATAAACGATATATCCTTGATCGGTGCCGATACCTACGCCAAAGCCGTCCATGATCGACTGGGTAACCCCAAAGGTCTTGATCTTATAATTATCGATCTTAAAGCTGCCATTTCGCTTGATGCGATGGATCTCATATTTCTTGATGCCTTCCTTCTTAAAACGCTTTTCTAATAAGACGGCGGTCAAAGGCGCCGTATAGATCGGTGCCTTGATGACCTTCATCAAGCTAGGCAACGCAGCCATGACATCATCATGTCCATGGGTAATAAAGATACCTTTGATCCTTTTTTCGTTTTGTTTCAAATAAGTGAAATCAGGAATGATCATTTCTACTCCCAACTGATCGCCTTGGGGATATTTTAAGCCACATTCCAAAATAAAGATACCATCATCGATTTCGATGACAAACATATTTTTGCCATCTTCGTCCAATCCGCCAAGCGCAAATATCCGAATCTTACTCATTTTCTTCCTCCTTTGCTACGCCATTCAATGAATAGCTTTTTACTTCAGTTATATATACATCCACGATCTGTCCGACCGCGATATTTTTGCCGGTAAAATTGACCAGCTTATTTTCTTCGCTATAACCGCTATATACTTCTTTGTTCTTCTTGCTCAAACCATCGACCAAAACCTTTAATGTCTTATGCAGATAGCGCTGGTTATTCAAATTTGAATAATAGGTGATCTTTTCATTTAAGATCTGCAATCGTTGCGCTTTTTCTTCTTCTGATACCGTATCTGGCATCTTAGCCGCTGGTGTTGACTCTCTGGCACTATATATAAAGGTATATGCCAGATCATACTGACAATAATCTACTAAAGCAAGGGTATCTAAGAATTGCTCATGGGTCTCATTTGGAAAACCAACGATGATATCCGTGCTGAAA
The DNA here is from genome assembly GCA_944326795.1 of uncultured Erysipelotrichaceae bacterium. GTDB lineage: Bacteria > Bacillota_I > Bacilli_A > Erysipelotrichales > Erysipelotrichaceae > JALEVB01. Next base: position 1,106 of record CALVFJ010000002.1, on the reverse strand, counting down.
GTAATCGTTGGGATCTCTTTTTTCAGTAGATCAAACAGATGTTTATAATGCTCTACCGTATAGCCACGCCCCATGATCTTTAAAATGTCGTTATTGCCACTTTGCACAGGAAGATGCAAACTTGGCATGATATTAGCATATTTCTTCATGACATATACCATATTTTCGCTAAAATCACGCGGATGACTGGTACTAAAACGAATGCGCGGAATACCGGTCTTCGCAACTTCTTCCAAAAGCATGGCAAAGCCATCTTCCATTCCCAGGTCTTTGCCATAAGCATTGACATTTTGCCCTAATAAGCAAATTTCTTGATAACCTTCTTTTTTCAAGCTTTCTACTTCTTGCAAGATATCCGACATCAAACGTGAACGCTGCTTGCCGCGAGTATATGGTACGATACAGTAGGTACAAAATTTATCGCAACCATACATGATATTGACCCATGCTTTGTGCTTGCCAAAACGCGAAACCGGCAAATTTTCCACCACTTCTCCTTCTTGCGAATACACTTCGACCGTTCGCTCTTTAGCCATCATGGCATTATATAAAAGATAAGGCAAGCGATGAATATTATGGGTACCAAAGATCAGATCGACCTGCGGGTATTTAGCTAATAAGGTATTTACCACGCTCTCTTCCTGTGCCATACAACCACTTAAAGCAAAGATCAGATCAGGATTATGTCTTTTTAGCTTTTTCAGCATACCGATCTCCCCAAAAACCTTATCTTCCGCATTCTTACGGATCGCACAGGTATTAAAGAATAAGACATCAGCTTCTTCTTCCTTATCTACCCTGGTAAAAGACATTGCTTCCAAGATACCAGCGATCGTTTCTGAATCGCGCTCATTGGCTTGGCAGCCATAAGTACGCAAAAAATATTTACGGCCAATGCCTAAGTTTTTCACTTGGGCAGGCAGATCAAAAATTTCTCTTTTTATGACAGTTTGATCCTTGGTACGGATCTTGGCCTTTTTTAGATCAGGCAATATATTATTAAATTTTTCCATTAATTTATTATCTCCATCTTATGCCTAATAATTATATCTAATTATAAAAAAAAAACCAAGTTTTTAACTTGGTTTATTGAGAAATTGCAGATA
>CALVFJ010000001.1 GCA_944326795.1 uncultured Erysipelotrichaceae bacterium | reverse complement strand
AAAAAATAATGAGCTACAAATTGTAGCTCATTAATATTTTCTCACCATATTTTAATGCAAACCTCTAAAGACAGGTATTATACTTAGATTTTCATATTATTACCCTACCCGTAGCGGATAGTTATACATTAAAATCTAGAAAAAATTAAAAAATAGTTGGACACCAACAACTTATTATACTAATAAAGTTAAAAATTTATTATAATATCCGATTGCAAATTAACATTGAATTTATTTCTATTTAAAATCATTAATAAAAAAAACAAGTCATGAATTGTATTCATTTACATTCATTCCTTGCTTTTTTTTAATTAATTTAAGTGAATTATTTATTTATCATAAAATTTTATTTCAAAACTTCTAAGAATTTGTTCAATTCAACTTTTGGCATAAAACCCATAGTTTGTTTAACGGCCTTACCATTGGCAAAAGCAATCAAGGTTGGAATCGACATGACATTAAACTTTGCCGCTAATTCCTGCACCTGATCGACATTGACCTTAACAAATGCAATATCAGCGTGCTCTTTGCTAACATCTTCCAATACTGGAGCCAACATCTTGCATGGTCCACACCAATCGGCATAGAAATCAACCAATACCTTGCCATTATTTGCTAAAACATCTTCAAATTCTTTTACATTACTAATAATCTTCATATATACCTCCATCAAGTATGTGACTGTATTATACCGATTATTATCTGCAATTAAAAGTAATATGCCTCTTATTTGATCTTGCTAGCTGCAGCTTCATCAACAACTACTACGACATCAGGATGTCTTTGTAAGATTGAAGCTGGTAAGCTTTCGGTTACTTCGCCTTTTACCAAACCATATACAGCATCAGCTTTATTAGCACCCGTAGCGATCAATAATACTTTCTTAGCTTTCATGATCGTAGCGATACCCATGGTAATAGCTTTCTTTGGTACTAGGTTCATATCGTTATTAAAGAAACGTGCATTATCACTAATGGTCTTTTCTTGCAAATCAACGATATGGGTCAATGAATCGAAAGATGTGCCTGGTTCATTAAAACCAATATGACCATTAGCACCGATACCTAAGACCTGAATATCGATCTTATAGCCATCCATAGCCTTTTCATACGCATCACAAGCTGCTTGATCATCACCATATGGCAAATTGATATTTTCTTCTTTGATGTCGATATGGTTGAATAAATTTTCGTGCATGAACGTATAATAGCTTTGTTCATGATTACGATCGATACCAACATATTCATCTAAGTTGAAACTGTGGCATTTCGCATAGCTTACTCCATTTTCCTTATGATCTTTGATCATGTTCTTGTACAAACCAATTGGGGTAGAACCAGTTGCCAAGCCTAAAGTTGCATCATCCTTAGCACTGATGACCTCTTTCATTACCTCATAAGCTTTTGCACTAGCTTCATCATAGTCTTTACAAATTATAACTTCCATCTTTTCCTCCTATTATGACTATCATCCATTAATTATTGTATCATACTTTTAGAATAATTCTATATAGTAGGATGTCGTATAGCTGCGATTTGGTGCTAAATGCATCGTATCTGGACGGTTTTCAAAAGGAACATCAACTTTGCTAAAATCACCATGAGAATGCCAAGGTTCTATACACATAAACGGTGCTCCTTCCTTGGTCCAGAAGGCAATATATTTATATGACCCAATGCCAACTTTTACTCCATGCTTGCCGTTGGTTAATTTTACAAAAGAACTGCGCGGATTTTCAAAAACGATCGTTGGATTATCTTTCAACCAGCTATAATCACATGGAATCACCTTTTCATCATGCAAGCTCAATGGGCCAAGCAACCCATTTACCGTTTCAGTATTGCTAAATTCTAGATGATAATCTTCAAATTTTTCTCCTTCTTCTAGCGGACAATTAAAAGCCGGATGTAAGCCAAAGCCAAATGGCAAGATCTTATCATCAAGATTAGTAATCGTATAGATGATATCAACCCGTTTGCCATGTAATTCATAGCGGATATCCAAGCTAAAATCAAAAGGATACAATTGCTTTGATTCTTCGTTAGCTTGATATGTCATAACGATCGTATTGTCATCATGATAAGTACAAGTAAATTCTGCACTACGCACGATTCCATGGTTCTTCATATGATATTCTTTACCATTGATCAGTTGAATACCATTATAAGTATTAGATACCATAGGAAACAGTGTAGGATTGCGTCCGCTCCAAAGCTTTGGATCTCCTTGCCACATATATTCGATCCCGCTGTTTTTATCTTTAAAGCTGCAGATCTCGCTGCCTTTGGTATCAACAGCTAAAAAAACCAGATCATTTTCAATTTTAAACATTTTGCTCACCTCATAATTATTATATAATTATTTATGCTATAATAGTAGCACAAAAAAAGGAGTACCTATGGCAAAAAGATTAAGACTAAAAGCTAGCATCAAACGACGAAGCAAAAAAAGCATGCTAGTGGTATTAGTTATCATCCTTGCGATTTTAATAAATATATTTCTAGCAACCATGATCGTTTTCCGCGGCCCTAGCGAGTCTTTCAGCAATCTGATCATCAGCACCTTCATGGAAACTAGACGTGGCAAAGCTATTGTTGAGCTACTGTTCTCAGATGAGGAAATCAACGAAATCATGGCTAAAAATAATGTTACGATCACCGATGCAATTACCAATTATACAGAAGATGAATTCATTATCGATGAAAGCGTAAAGGATAAGATCGATATCATCGATGTCAGCGGCGACACTTTCAAAGGAAAATTAATGATCGTTTATGATCCATCCCGTATTGATCTGGGCGTAAACTCGATCTTAGATCCTAATAATATCAGTGGTCATTATGTTGAAGACTATGTATCATTTCTAGGTGGAATTGGCGGTATCAATGCCGGAGGCTTTGATGATCCAGGAGGAAAAGGCGACGGTTCCATCCCTCAAGGCATCGTCATCAAGGATGGCGAACTAATCTATGGAACGACCGAAACTTATGATTCTATCATTGGCTTTAACAAGCACGATCGCTTGGTCGTAGGTCAAATGACCGGTCAGCAAGCCCTTGATTATGGGTTGGTCAATGCCGTGACTTTCGGCCCGCCCCTGATCATCAATTATGAAGCCCAGCCTATTACTGGAACTGGTGGCGGTTTAAATCCGCGAACAGTCATTGGGCAGCGCGAAGATGGTGCCGTATTGTTGTTGGTCATCGACGGCAGGCAAACCACCTCCCTTGGCGCAACCTATCTTGACTGTATCGAGATCATGTTGGAATACGGTGCGATGAATGCAGCCAACCTTGATGGAGGACACAGCAGCTGCATGGTATACGAAGGTAAGATCATCAATAATCCAGTATCCTTATATGGAGAAAGAGAGGTGCCAACTGCTTGGGTCGTAAAATAAAAAAATCAAATTATAATGAACGTAAAAAGATCGAACCTGGTTTTTATCGCTATCTATTGTTTGTCTTTACCATAACCATGCTTGCTGGTTTTTGCGTCTTAGGCTTTTTATGGATGTGGCTGACAAATTATGAAAAAGCTACTCCTGAAGGTTCGATGAATATCTATTTTGATAATATTCAAGCTGGTAATTATGAAAAATTATATGAAGAATCCAAAGAAGTATTCTATCAATTAAACGATTATGAATCATATGCTAATTATCTAGCCAATAAGTATGACGGCTATGATCTAGACAAAGCAGGGTACATCAAACTAGCTTACAGCAATGCCGATTACAGTTACTATGATGTGGTCATCGATGGCGATTATATCTCAACCTTGCAATTAAAACAAGCTGAAGACAAGAAGCGCTACTATGTTCGTACCAACATGAATGATTACTCCTTTACGGTCGAGTATTTCAACGATGCCCAAGACGTCTACATCAATGGTGTTAAGATCACCGATGAATTTTTAGCTGCTGATAGCATCGAAAGCACTTTGACCGAAGGAACAAATTATCCTGAAGCACCGATGGTAAAACGTTATTTCTTTGATAATATAATCAACACCCCGACGGTAATGACCGATGATCCTAATAGCGTTGTGGTCAATGATCTAGGCGGAAGTGCTTTCTACATAGGAAATAAGCCTGATGCTGAAAATTTAGCGATATATGAAGAACTGATTTCCAACGCCGCTATGACCTATTGTAAATACATTACCAGAGATGCCCTTTATTATCAGATTCGTCAGCTATTATTGCCTAATACCACCTTTGCCGAAGCATTATCAACCTTCGAAAACACCTGGTTTACCGATCACGATACGATCAGTTTCGAAAATGTCGAGATCTTCGAAGTCATGGAATTTGAGGATGGTTTTATTGGGTCGATCAAATTTGACTATATCGTAGAAGCTCACGATGTCTCTCAAACATATTCCAGTACATATCAACTAACTTTTAAAAACCAAAACGGCCGCTATTTAGTATCTAATCTAAAGATTGGCAATCAATAAGAAGCTATCCAGCTTCTTTTTTTATAAAAAGTTATGTGCGTTAAACACATAACTCATCCTATTATTTCTTCATAAATTTCTTTCAATTCAGATTCTTCTAGCGTTCCAACCTGTGATTTAATAACCTTACCATCTTTTATTGAAAATAAATGCGGAGTAAAAATCTTTTTAACCTCATCGCTAGGATCGATCATCAAATATTCATCTAGAATATTTTCAAGTTCAACAATAGTATCATCCTCTATAGGATATTTTTCATTATAAAAATCCAAGTAATATATAGAAACACCTTTTTCTTTCGCAATATCAGCCATTATCGGCACCGCTTGCTGACAATTACCACATTGCGAATAACCCATATATATGATTGCCGATTTATTTTCTTTGAATATTTCAAGCAGTTCGTCGATCGTAATACCTTTAAAACAATCACTATCTTCTAATCGCACATATTCGCTCATATCAGGTTCATAATAGGAAATATTGTCCTGTGCCTTTTTACTATTGCAGGACGTCAATAAAACAACCATACCTATGCATATTATCAATAATACTTTCGTATATTTAGATGTCATATCGCATATTTTCTCCTATCTAGATTGTATTATATGTGAGATTCTCTGTTAAGTTTTTTTTATAACCATCAAAAAAAGAGCATGAATCATCATGCTCCATAGCCCCAAAAATTATTATCATTAGTATAGATCGGAATACAAGCTTCTTCATCTTCCGTATATGCTATGCATTGTTCTAAGCTTTGAGGACCATAAAATAATTTTGCAAAGCTTTCGATCTCACTATTCAAGATTGTGTCACAGCTCTTGGTTGGATCTTTGGCATTTGGATCGCTGCATCCCTGTATTACCTGCTGATCATCCATCTGTGGTGTTGCTGAAGCCTGATCTTCTGGTTCTAAGACGGTAACCGTGATCGGTACTTCTTGCAGATTGCCACTAGTATCGCTCGCCTTGTAAACGACGAAATAGTCTCCTGGTTCATCCCAATTGACATAACCACTGATCTCAACATCACATACCCCATCGACATCATCATATGCGGTCGGTCCGCTAAGATCAACGACATTGCCGGCTATCGTTTCAATATGATATTGCTTGACATCGATCCAAGGTGGAGTCGTATCTTGCGTACTTGCTGTTGGTTCTTCGTTGGTTGCCTCACATCCACAAAGCAATAAAACAAGTGCCAAAGCACTTGTTTTAATTAACCTCGAACCAAATTTATTTAACAAGTTCACCTTGAGCAGTTCCGGCAATAGCAGCAGCATTAGCTTCATCGGTATCGATATGCATTGCTAGCGCATAGCTGTCAGAAACACGTACGACCGTATCGCCAAATACCAAGCTACGACCATCGGTATCGATCTTGACGCTTACGATATCACCATTGTTTACGCCATATTTTTCGGCATCAGCTGGTGTCATATGAACATGGCGCTTAGCAGCAATAACCCCATCAGGAATATCGATCGAACCATTAGGTCCAATAACGGTAACACCGCTTGTGCCATCAGTATCGCCAGACTCTCTGATTTGGGCAACTACCCCTAAAGCACGAGCATCTGTTAAGCTAACTTCAACTTGCGTATGTTTTCTTACTGGTCCTAAGATAGACATCTTCATTTCGCCTTTAGGTCCTTTGACCGTAACTTTTTCAGCACAAGCAAATTGACCAGGTTGGCTTAATTCTTTTTTAACAGTTAGTTGGTAGCCAGCTCCAAATAACTTGTCTAGATCTTCTTGTGATAAATGAATGTGACGAGCACTTACTTCAACTAAAAACTTCTCCATTATTCTTTCCTTCTTTCCATAAATATTATAGCAAATTATCTTTACAATTCAATTGTCTTATTTAAAATATCCGCAACGATCAAACCGTTTGCAGCAGCTTGCGATAAGCTGCGGGTAAAGCCTGCTCCATCGCCCAAAGCATAAAATCCTCGTGCATTGACCAATTCAAAGTTTTCACATTTTGGTCTTGCGCTATAGAACTTGCATTCTACCCCATACAGCAAGGTATCATAATTGGCGGTACCTGGAGCAATCTTATCTAAGGCATGCAAGGTTTCGATGATATTGTCCAACTGCCGTTTTGGCATGCATAAGCTTAGATCGCCGGCTACCGCATCTAAGGTAGGTCTTACCGTACTAGCCTTCAAACGTTTTTCGTCTGTCCTTCTGCCATTTTCCAGATCGCCTAAGCGCTGTACCAATACGCTGCCTCCACTGATCTTGTTTGCTAAGCTTGCCACAAAACGCGCATATTCGATTGGCTCATTAAACGGCTCAGTAAATCTGGTCGTGCTTAACAAGGCGAAATTGCTGTTTTGGCTCTTCTTGCTTTCATCTTTGAAAGAATGACCATTGACCGTCAATACCCCGTCGGTATTTTCTGTTACGACATGTCCTCTTTCATTGAAGCAGAACATTCGCGTAATATCGCCATATTTAGCCGAGCGGTAGAAGATCTTTGGCTCATAGATCTTCTTGGAAAAATGTTCCCATACGATCGACGGCAATTCGACCCTGACCCCTACATCAACTTGGTTATTTGCCAGCTCGATGGCATTTTTCTTGCACCATGAAGCAAAGATCCTAGAACCTGCCCGACCAACGGCAAAGACGATATATCGTGCACTGATCGCATATTCACCACTAGGTCCTTTAGCTTTTACGATCTTTGTTTCTTTATCGACATCCAAGACCGTGGTCATCGTACAGATCTCAACCTTTGGTTTCAGGCTATTGACCAGTTTTACCATCGTATCAAAGTTAGCGTCGGTACCTAAATGCTTTACCTGTGCTTGCTGCATATGCAGATCATATTTCAAACATTCTTGCTTTAATTCATTATTTGGCAGATATCTTTCCGTCGTTGCACCAAAAGATACCAAGATATCGTCGGCTTGTTCGATGTAATCGATGACTTGTTGATCTTCCATCACATCAGTTAACCAGCCACCATATTCGGTCGAAATGATATATTTGCCATCCGAAAATGCACCTGCACCACCCATACCTTCCATGATATTACATGGATCGCACTTAACGCAGTATTTGGTTTTCTTAGCAACGATCGGACAACGGCGGTTTTCCAGATCATGTCCGCGTTCAAATAAGATGATCTTTAGATCTGGTTTTTTTGCGATCAAGCGGTATGCGCACATCAACCCGCCGATACCACCACCAATAATAGCTACATCATAATTTTTCATCTTTATCCCATCCTTCTTTTAAAGATCTGATAGATCCTTCTGATCAAATTTCTAAACGATTCATAAGAACATACATATATCAGCGTTATCACGATCAGCACGCTGATTCCCAAGATCATGCACGCGATGAAAAAGTGTACGAAACCACCGCTGATAAATGCCAGATGCGAATTCCAGAACACGAAACCAACAGCACCTACCACACAAGCAATTAATAAACGCGAAAAGGTCATCTTGTAGTAGCGCCAAGGACTAAGCTTGAATACTTCCCGATATACTAGCAGCGGATTATATAAGAAATCTACTACCCAATAAGCGATCAATGTTGCCAACAATACTCCGGTAATGCCCCAAAATTGAATCAGCACCATCGATAGGACCACCTTCACGATAGCTAATAAATAAGCATTATTTTTAGCTTGTTTGAATAAACCATTAGCGTCACGGCAAATGATGATCGGTTCACGCATCGTCATATAGAAGATATTAACCGCAAACAAGAAAGCAATCACAAAAGTTACCTGATACAGATCCTGATGCTTCATCCAGATATCGATGAATTCCGGCATGACGATGAACAAGCATATCGCAGCAATGCTAGCAATATAACAACCAAAATTAAAATATTCCGTAAATACCTTATATGAATCACCATTTTCATCATTGAACAAATTACCAAAACTATTGATTGGCGATGTTATCGCGCTGTTGATGATCTTGCTTGCCGCTTCGGTCAAATAAGAATACACCCCATAAACACTGGTCATGGTATAACCCATGAACAAAGTAATTACGATATTATCCGTATTGCTGGTTGCCAGGGTCGCAATGCGCTGAACGATCGTATATTTGGCATTTTGAATGAAAGAGCGTTCATCGACCTGCTTAGGTTTTTCCTTAAGCCATGGATAATTTTTCAAAGCGATCTTCCGCGCCAAAGTATTGGCAATCAAGATATTCAAACCTTCGATGATCAAGATGAAAACAAATGGCATCTTCAACAAGATGACCACGATCATCAAAAGCATCCTAACGATCGAAATAGTTTGGATCCAAATATTGATCTTATATTCTTTTTGATCGGCAATGATGACAAAATTTGGCCCCATCAAGAAATAAGAAATACCATAAGGTACACATAAGGCAATAAACATCAGCACCGTTTGCAGATAGGTTATCGGCGAATCAGCAAAAAATGGAAAGCACAGTGCAACGATGACCCCTAAGGCCAATACAGCCATACCAGTCATCTTAAAGATCTTGCGAGCACCATGATATATCGATAATACCTTTTCTTTATCACCTTGAGCCAGCGGTTTAAACAACAACTGTCTAAAAGCTAGAGAATAAGCCAATTCACAAACATTCAAAAAGGTAATGACCTGAGCCATTGTTACTTGTAGGCCATTTAGCTTATCACCATATAAAGAAATGAAGAGCTGAACCTTAAAAAAGCCCACCAACGGCAATACCACCGCAGTGATCGTACTTACGATAAAATTGTAAAATGAATAACGGGTACGCATCAATTTCTCCTTTACTTGATAAATAGATCAAAAAGCTTCTTGGTTCGCAGATTAAAATATTTTAAGAACAAACGATTTTTCCAATTAAGATCTTTGATATAGCGGTTATGCTGCCACGATGGAAAGTATTCTGTCATGATCTTTTCGCTTTGTTCATAACCCTGAGCAAAAAAAGGCGAACGGATGAACCTAAACATGCCATATAAGCGCAGATGTTCGATATGCAGATACTCTAGTTCATCATGATATCTTTCAATAAGATCAGCAGCTTTAAAATTTGCACGCACTAAGGCCATTACCCCAAAGATCTCCATGATCCTTGGCGAATTATTTGAGCCCATGATGCTACCTTGGCGCTGCCGATAGTGGATCAAAGCTTCTTTTACATGACCAATTTTGTCACATTCAGCGAAGATCATCGTCGTTACTGGCGTATCTTCATACCAAGTATGCAAAGGATAGCGCAATCCCTTGTCAAAATAACGGCGATGATAAACTTTGTTCCAAGCGAACATTGGCGACAGCAAGGCATTCTTATGCATATCATCACCATGATAGTTGATGCCTTGCATCACATAGCCGCTGCCATCTTCAAAAAAATAATGAATATCACAAACAACGACATCATGACCTTCATCGACCTTGGCCATCATCTTGGCATAAAGCGTCGTATCCACATAATCATCGCTGTCGATGAAGCCGATATATTCTCCTTTGGCATACTGCAAGCCATAGTTACGGGCATCGCTTAGACCGCCATTTGGTTTATGGACCAGTTGCAGCTGCGGATATTGAGCTTGCAGCCTTTGTACGATAGCTACGCTATTATCAGTTCCCCCATCATCCACGACGATGATTTCCATATCCTTATATGTTTGATGAACCAATGACAAAAGACATTCTTCAACATATTCTTCAACATTGTACATTGGCACTATTACTGATAATCTCATCTTGCATTCCTCTATCAACAATTTATGATTATAACATCTTTAAGCAAATTTTTTAAGTTTCTTTGCCACGATATCCTTATACATTTTTTTCGAAAAGCGTGGATCAAGCAACAGCATATCTTTATATCTTTCAATAAACTTAGCCTTGCTGTAACTGCCATATACCTTTTTGATAGCTTTGGCATGTGGGATCAACAAAGCGACCAAAGTATATAAATTATCCAATCTTGCTTGAACATCTTCCTTATCACCTAGCATGCGATCCATTTCTCTTAAGATAAATTTATAGCTTTCAAACATGCGGTAATAAAACATATCAGGAGCCTGCAATCCTTGGCATTGTTCGATAACGTTCTTAAAGACCAAGATATTGCCATCGATCGCTTTAGGACTAACATCGCTCATCGAATTGCCCGGACGATCGATCAAATAATAAGCGCATGCCTTATCGGTATAGATCACGCTAGCGCTATTTAACAAGCTAACATAAAATAACAAATTATCCGTATAGCCAACCTTGGTCGGAAATTGAATATTAGTAGCCAAGCTGCGACGATATAATTTAGAATGGGGACTAGGATCAACGAACAACAGATCCGCAAAACGTGCAGTATTGCGCTTATAGACCTTGTTAACTTCTAAGCTAACATATGCGCCATTATACGCACGATCATAATCGATCCGTTCGCTTCCATCATAAATATAGTTCTTGGCTCCGATCACCAGATCACAATCAGAAATAGCAGCCAACTGATATAGATGCGCCAAAGCATCTTCCGCTAGATAATCATCAGGATCACATACCAAAAAATATTCGCTTTCCATCCTAGCGATCGCTAGTTGCAGCACGCTGCCATAGCCGCCATTAGCTTTTTTGATCCCGATGATCTTTTTAGGATATTTGCTGACATATTCATCGATGATCGTTTGCGAATCATCAGGACTGCCATCATTGACGGCCATGATGACAAAATCATCAAATGTTTGCTTCAATAAAGAATCAAAACATTTCCTTAGATACTTTTCAACATTATAAATAGGAACCACGACGGTAATCTTGCTCATAACAAAGTCCTCCTTTAGTGCCATAAGCGGCGGCAACGCAAATACAATTTCAGCCAATTTTTATGCAAATACAGCCAATCATATCTTTCGCGCAAGACACGATATTTACATTTTGGATATTCTGGCCAATTTTGCTCGATATCATAGAAACAAACATCGATATATTTATCAACCATCTTATGATTATCGCTATTACGCGTTTTTTTCAAACATTCCATGATATTGACCAAAGCTAAAAATTTCAGCTCCTCATAATACTCATCATAAACATTATTTGCTTTATAAAAATCACAGGTCAATTTTACCATATCTAAGACATGATAAGCTTTAAAGCTGAATTCTGTCGTAATATTGCCTGGACGATCGACCAGATAATTATACAATGGTCGCTTGATAAAGCAGATGCCATCAGCCTTTAACAGCAACCGATAGGTCGTTCCTAGATCTTCATAGTAGCAACCAAAAGGATAAATGATATCATTATCCTTAAACAATGATAAACGATACATCTTGTTCCATGCCGCATTGAGGATGTTACAAATGATATCTTTTTGCGTTTCTAGGCGATAGATCTTATCTTCCTCATAGCGATTACGAATGATTTCTTTGGTGCCATCCTTTTGATGATATTGATAGATATCGAAGATGACCATATCAGCTTTGGTTTGTTCTAATTTATTTACACAGCTGGCAAATAGATCATGTTCGATAAAATCATCGCTATCTAAAAAATAGATATATTCGCCATTAGCTTGGGCCATGCCAGCATTTCGCGCATCGCTCAATCCACCATTTTCTTTATCGATAAGCTTAAAACGCGGATCTAGCGGTAAATAACTTTTGATGATTGCCAAACTATCATCTTTTGAACCATCATTGACCAAAAAGCATTCAAAATCCTCAAAGGTCTGCGCCATGATCGAATCAAGGCATCTAGGCAGATATTCTGCTACATTATAGATAGGAACCACAACCGAAAGCTTAACCATTTTTAAAACCTCTCTGCTTGAAACTTGTCAACATTTCTAATAAAAAATCAGCCTTAAAGATTGCCAATAAAACAAAATACAATGCCAAACCTACGACTATTTGCACAAGATTGCTCAAGATATTAGCGCCAAGCATTTGTCCAACATAATAAACCGGATATACGATCAAGACGCTGCTGACCACGATCTTCAGCAGCTCTTTCAGGGTCATCGTGATCTTGATCTTATCTTTGACAAAGATCCATTGGATCAAGGTAACGCTGCCTTCTGCGGTAACTGAACCAATGATCGCTCCATAAGCACCGATATAAGGAATCAAGGCAAAATTGATGCAGAAATTTAAAACTGCCGCCGTTACGACCGATATCGTATAATGCTTGGTATCTCCGGTAGGAACCATGAACTGTGTACCAAAAACATTGCTCAAGCTGATAAACAAGATGATCGGCGAAGTAGCAATGATCATATTGCCAACTACGCTGTAAGATGCTGGCAAGAACCAATCAATAAAATTTTGGATCATGCCAACGATGCCACAGATCATCGGAATCGACATATATAAAGCAAATTTCAAGGTTTTGGTCAAATATGCATTCACTTGATCATAATTGCCTTTATGGAAGACATTGGTAACCCTTGGCAGCATCACACTACCGATCGAGGTAATGAAAAACAAGAACATCTTTACGAATTTTTGAGCCTGTTCATAGAAGTTTACCTCTTCCATCACTGGTCCAAGATATCCTAACATCGTGATATCTAGCACTGAATAAACGCTGATAGCGATCTGTGGGATGAACAAAGCAATATTAGGTTTGAAATGCCGCAATACGCCTTGCACGCTGATCTTGCAAAAATCAACATACTGTCGTAGCTGCGCCCACATGATCAATTGTCCTAAAACGCCTGACAACGTATTGATCAAGATAAATTTGACCAGATCTTGCGGACCTTTGACAAAGATAAAGATCAGCACGATGCCAAAGATCTTAACAAACATATTGCGTAAGCTAGCTTTCTTAAAATCCTCGACCCCATAGAAAAACCAGGTGATATCCAAAGCAACGCTAAATAACGTAATGCCCTGCAATGCTAGATACAAGAAATATTCACTATTATTAAGGAATAAAAAACCGACATATACGATGGAAGAAACGATCATGCTGATAAACTGCATCGTAAAGATTTCCCAGAAGGTCGTTGATAATTCATGGCGTGAATCGCGAACCTTTGCGATCTCCCGATTACCATAGATATTAACGCCCATGATCCCGAATAATACGAACCATTGCGCTAGATTTGAGGTCCAGCTGTTGATCGATAACACCTCAGCACCCATTACCCTAGTAAGATAAGGGGTCGTGATAAATGGCGTTATGACCAGCAACATCTGATATAAAACTGAGTATATGTAATTTTTAACTAATCTTCTATCCATAAAATTCACCATTGCCATTATAACATCCATGCCCCAAAAACTAAACCTTAAAAAAAATTCATGATCTTGTCTTTAAGTTGAAAAAAAGTTAGGTTTTTTTAGCTATGAACCAAAAAAATATTTTTATAATTCTTATTTTATCATAAATAATAAGCTAAATTAGTGTATAATTAAACCATCGAACAAAAGGAGTATTAATAATATGTACGAAAATCAAACAAGCTTTAAAAATCTGGATATTGATGAATCAATAGCCTTGCGCAAGGAACTAATCGCCAAAGCCAAGGAAATCGATCCATCAGCTCCATGGTCGCAGATACAACCACAAATCCAGGACCTACGCAAGACCTGGCGTAAGATCGAATATTTTGAATCAGCTATCGAAGAAGAATTAGAAGAAGAATTTGAAGCAATCTTAAGCGTTCCTTCTTCTAAGCACAAAGAAGCCTTAGGAGAAACCAAAAAACAAAAAGAAGAAATCATTTCACAAGCTAAGTTAGCAGCTAACCTAACCAACTTCAAGGAAGCAACCCAAAAGATGAATGAATTGATGGATGCTTGGAAAGCCTGCCCACGCATGGACAAAGAGACCGATGATCAGCTTTGGGAAGCTTTCAATAATGAAAGACAAAAGCTATTCGACAAGAAAAACGAATATTTCAAGGATCTGCAAAGCAAATTTGCACACAATAAAGCATTAAAAGAAGAACTGATCCAAAAAGCAGAAGCCCTATGCCATGAAGAAAACTTCAAAGAAGCTATAAAACAAAGCAAAGAATTATTTGAACAATGGAAAAAAACCGGCAGTGCCGGCAATCAGCACGATCAAGAATTATGGGACAAATTCAACGGCTTCCGCGATGAATTCTACAGCAAATATAGCAAATACCGCGAAGAACTTGAAAAGACCTTCCAAGAAAATTATAATCAAAAAATGGAGCTGGTAGCCAAAGCTCAAGAAGTCTTAGCTGCTAATTTCTATTCCAAAGAAAACACCCAGATCATGAAAGATCTGATGAACACTTATAAAACGATCGCAAACGCTTCGAAAGAACTAGATGATAAAGCTTGGGCAGCTTTCAAACAGGTACAAGATCAATACTTTGCCAATATGAAAGCCTATAATGAAAACAAGAAAGAAATGTGGCGTGAACGCATGCTACAAAACAAACAACGCAAAGAAGAACTGATCAGCAAGCAAAAACGTCAGATCGATTATCTAAATAAAGAAATGGTCTACATGCTAAGCGAAACGCAGGTCGAAGACGCTAAATTAGAAATCGAAGAAAAACAACGTTTTATCGCTGAACTTGAAGCTCAGATCAAAGAAATCGAAGAAAAATTACAATGATCCATTAGCCGCCGATATTGGCGGCTATTTTCGTAAAAGCATTTAAAAATAAGCGATTATAGCTTATAATACCAAAGTGAGGTTTTTAATATGCTCGAAAAAATAAGTTTATCGTTATTTTATGATACTGAACTGATCTTACTGCTATTATTATGTACGATCATCTTTTTTATCGTAACTTTGATATTTACCCGGATCCCTAATAAAAGATCCAAAGAAGAAGCCAAAGCTATACAACATAGCTTCTATAACAGCAAGCCGTTTTTAAAGCTTAACAAGAAAGATGCCTATATCATGGTGCTGGTAACCGCGCTCTTTGCCATTATCTGCTTGCATGAGCTAGGCTCAACGATAATGCCTAATACCTATTGGCAGCCAACCACCGAAAATCAAAGCGTTATCTTCAAATTAGCTGATCCCCATTTCAATGATATCTATATCATCGGCCAAGAAGGCGATAATAACCATACCTATGATGGCTATCAGCTTGGCTTTCACGATACCAAGATCTACGGCAGCAATGATAATAAAAGCTATGAATTGATCACTACTTTAGAAGATTATTCATTCTTGCAATGGGAGATCATCAGCGGCGATTATAACTATGAATACATCAAGATCGAAACTTCTAACCTGCATACGACAATTACCGAGATCGGTTTTCATCAACAAGATCAAGACGCTTTTATTCCTGTTGAAGTTTATCAGGATATCGATGACCCCTTATATGATGCCAACTTGATGATCGATGAGCAGGATGAGATCCCCTTAAAACAAACATATATGACCAATACCTATTTTGATGAGGTATACCATCCGCGCAATGCCATCGAGATCGTAGAAGGTCAGCATATGTATGCCCATGTCCATCCTTTGCTAGGCACTTCCATCATCGCCCTAGGCATCAAGATCTTTGGAGCTAACCCCTTTGGCTTTAGGATCATGGGCGCTTTATTTGGCATCATGATGCTGCCACTAGTTTATATCTTCGGCAAAAGGATCTTTAACAAGACCTATTATGCCGCGATGACGATGATCTTATTTGCTGTTGACTTCATGCACATCACGACCTCCCGCATCGCTACGCTGGAGCCATTTAGCATCTTCTTCATCATCGCCATGTTCTTTTTCATGAGCATGTACTATTATTCATCCTTTTATGATACTTCCTTAAAACGTCAATTTATTTATCTTGCCTTAAGCGGAACCTTCATGGGAATGGCCATCAGCACCAAGTGGACCGGCTGTTATGGCGCCGTCGGGCTAGCTATCCTATTCTTCGCTAATATCTTTAATCGTTATCGTGAATATCGTTTAGCCAAAAAGATGATTGCCAACGATCAGTTTCCTTTAGCTGATGACATCAATGTAGCCCATCAGATCGTTAATACCTTTTATGAAAAGCTGTTTAAGACCATCTTATGGTGCATCCTATGGTTCGTGATCGTTCCGATCATCATGTACTTTGCCATCTATCTGCTTACGCCGGTATGGCGTGATGGCTGGTCGATCAAAAATGTCATCGACCAGATCATCTATATGTATGAATATCACATCGATCTAGAGGCCACCCATCCTTTTGAAAGTGTCTGGTGGCAATGGATCCTCGATATCAGACCGATCTGGTATTATACCGGTTATGAAGGAAATATCTATCATACCATCAGTTGTTTAAATAATCCTTTGCTTAACTGGGTCAGCGTGATCACCCTGCCATTATGCGCATACTTTACCTTACGCTATCGTAACCGCACCGGCTTTTTCATCCTTGTTGGTTATCTGAGCAATCTAGCCCCATGGTTTTTAGTAACACGCTGTGTCTTCAGCTATCATTATTATCCTAGTGTGATCTTTATGATCTTATCCATCGTCTTTATCAGCAAGATCTTGATCCAAAATAAACCACAGGCCAAACGCTACGTCAATTTATATATCGTAGCTTGCATCATCATTTTCATCATCTACTTACCTATTACCTGTGGTTTTGGCACCACATACGAATTCTCCCAATTCTTAGAAATCTTCCCAAGCTGGAATTTCTGATATCGGCATTTGAAAAGCAGTTTCTTAAACGAAACTGCTTTTGCTTTAATTTACGGTTTTCATTATCAAATTAATATTATCTTGTCTTAGTTTATTTAATTGTAAATTGCTCGTTCCAACATATACAACCAATATGCCAATTAATTCTAATAACAGCCAAGCATCACGATATAAGCATAACCAACCATCTATCAGCAAATAAATCAAAACAAAACTAACCACTTTATAACAAACGTGCATCCTTTTAATTTTGCTTATATCATTACCAAAATTTACCAATAAGCCATAATAACGCAATTGTTTTTGATTGGTACGATAATTAAACACGACGATCATCAACAACAGAATTCCATATGAACATAATGCAGCAATATCCGTCATTAATTTTAATGGTTTTTGTTTGATAAAGCTATCAACGCGTTCATCATAAACTAAATTATACATATTTATTCCTGCGATATCTTGATATTTTGAATATGTATCAGCGATATTTTCATAACCAACCTTTGCCTGATAGCGCGTTGCTTGCGATTTAAAGATATCCAAAAACGTCAAGCCTTCTTCATTAAGGATGATTTGATCATAAGCCATAAATAATGGCTCGTGATCATAATATACTTGCGGTACGGTACAATCCTCGGCGATGATTTCTTTGATCATAAAGGTCATTTCTTGCATATCGCCTTGGGTTTGTTCATAGGTCAAGATAACTTCATCACCTTCTTTGAGTCCTAACATCTTTGCTAAATGATCATTGATCAAGACCATGCCTTCATCGGGTTTGGCATACTTATCATTTTCAACATAAGGTATGATATTGACATTATATGATCTATCATCAAAACATAGATCCTTAAAGGAAATTATCGGTTCTAACGGCAAATTGACAGCATTATCTTGTAAGATATATGATTCATCAACATCTAGATATATCATATCAATATTTAGCACATCTTGGGATTCATTGAAGACAAAATGATCTTGGCTCAAGATTTTCAAGCTGCCTAATATCAACATCAAGACCGCCAATATCACACTAAAGATGGCCGTTTTTTTCTGCATGGTCTTACGTATTATCCTTTTCGCATCAACAGCTGATATTTGATTATTCTTGGGATAAAACTTTTGCCTATCAGTTTGAGCAACATCTTGTTGAATATCATTATCTTTTATCGTAAATATCACATCACAATATTTTTCAACCATTTCTTGATCATGACTGACCATTATAACGATCTTATCTTGGGACAACTTCTTTAGCATATCCATAACGATGATCTTATTATCAATATCTAATGATTCGCAAGGTTCGTCACACAGGATGATATCAGGATCAAATACCAACGCCCGAGCGATGCCCACTCTTTGGGCTTGTCCGCCGGATAACTCTTTGGGATAATGGCTCAATAATTCTTTTAAGCCCAGATCTTTGATGATTTTATTAAGATTTTTTAGATTCTTGCGATACAAGGTTATATTTGTCAATACGTTCAATTCATCGATAAGTTCATAGTTTTGATATATCATCGCCATCGTGCCATCAACAATGATGCTTCCTTCATCACAAGGCTCATTTTTAAAGATCATATTTAATAATGTAGATTTCCCGCTGCCACTACTGCCTACGATACCATACAATCCACATCGATCTATATCGATATTAAGATCATCAAAGATTAGCTGATCACCAAAACTTTTTCTTAAGCCTTTGATTTCAATCATTTTTGATCACCAATATCCTATTGATCGCCATCGTTATACCCACCATCATCAACCAGCTTAGCAAAACATATAAACTATTATCTTCCAGCAAATAACTATAACCATACGTTATAGCGATCTCATTAAGATATACCAACACATAATGAGATATCATCAACATGATCATAAATGCCACAATTCCTATGATCATATGCTTTATGAAAATATACCTATCAAACTTATAACCATAGCTTCTTAGCAATCTAGCTTCTTTTCTAAGACTTCTTAGCTGTAGCAAATAATAGATCATCAATAAAGTTACTATTCCTATGAACAGCAATCCTAAATACATCAACATATCCTCATTATGACGATTTAAAACATTCTTTTGCAAATTTATATCTGCCAATGCAGCAAAACTACTATTCGCCAACCCAAATTCATCATTGATCTTTAATATGGTCTTTGCGATATTGCAAGCTGGATCTAAGATAAAACGTACATTTTGAAATTTTAAATCATCAGCGGAAAGCAAATGTGTCGCTAACAAAGGATCATCAACCACATCGCTAATCATGAATATCATGGCTAGTTCATCATTTGTTATGCTAGTAATGCCTTTGATCTTATAAACAAAATTATCATAACTTGGTAAATCCAATAAGCTATTGGTGATATGATAATAAGCATAGGTCCTTTGCTTCAGCGCGACATCCATATCGATCAGTTTTTCCATATCATCTATATCATATTCATCCATGATCATCTTTGCAACTTTTTGATCGATGATGATATCATTAGCATTATTAACATATTCACCATATAACAGTGGTAATTCATCATAATCACACAAATGAAAGATATTAACGCTATTTTTGATATAGTCCTCATTTAGCTTTACAAAGTCCAAGTATGCCTCATTATCATGATATAAGCTGCCATTGGGCACGTTTGCCGAAGAAATAAAAGGATAATGTCGCGGACGATAACTAATATCGAATAATGTATTTGTTAGATTTCCCGTAATATCATCGATATATTGCTGATCTTTAAAATCATCCAAGATAAATTTAAAAGTACCGCTATCATTTTTATTTTCACCAACATAATTCGCATACTCAAATGTTTCGACATTAGCTTCATAAGCAATTATCTCCGGATTATCAGCAATTATTGTTTTTAGCTTATCATATGCAATATAATCATAATTAACATAGACCCTTCCATTAAGATTTACCATATTTAGATCCAAATTAGTTATATCCCCAAATTTTTTGCTTTGATTATATTCCACGACGATATTTGTACCATTTTCAAACGCTTCATTATAATCCAGCTGCGCATTTAAACTAAAAAATAAATTAGTCGCCAAATAAAGGCACGAGCCACCTATAAGCAAGAATATGCTTAACATCAAATAACTTAACGGCTTGGAAAAAAATTCGCGCATCACCAGTTTAAAAGTTCTGATCACGCTTTTGACATTTTGAACATTTTTCACATCATTGATCGCGGTATCGTTAAGTATCTCATCCGCTATGATCTTGCCTTTTTCGATTTTAATTATCCTATCGGCATATTTTTCGCTCAAAGCAATATCATGTGTTACGATCATCACTAACTTTTGTTTCGCAATCTTTTTCAACATCTGCATTACTTCTTCAGCATTATCGTGATCAAGGGCCGCAGTTGGCTCATCACAAAGCATCATTTGCTTACCATTTAAAAAGCCGCATAATAGTTGTACTCTTTTCTTTTGACCATTAGAACATTTTTTAACTTTGCGCTTCTTAACTTCTTCAAGGCCAAATTTATGGATATATTTATCAATAATTTTGCGATTATTACATACATTTAATAAATTGTCATAAACGCTCATGTTATCAAATAACGCCGTATCTTGCGTTATATATGATGAAGTATAAAAATTATCGATGCTTCCTTCATATGCATGATCGATATTAGCCAGAATGTTTAGAAGCGTTGTTTTTCCAGAACCGCTAGAACCTTGGATGATAACCATTCCTTTATTTTCTAAGGATAAATTGATATTATCCAAAGCCACGACATCACCCTTTTTATTATGATAGACTTTTCTTACATTACTTAAGCGCATAGCTATCCCTCCTAGCTTTTTAACTTTTATATGACAAAAAACACAAAATTAGCCTTATGCTTTTTAACACTATTATCTTAATGGCTATACACTGTTGCTAAATATCCTTGCTTATACTTAATTTTGCTTTTAAAGCATATCCCTATAGCTTTGCTCTTATTAGCCTTCTTTCGTATCACGAAAATTATAATAAGTTTTATTTATGAGGTTTTCTATCTATTAATGCAAAATATTCATCTACTAATTTTAAATATCTATCTTGATCTTTATTTTTATAATACATGATATTCATTTCATATAAAACTTTTATCTCTAACTTATCATGCAGCTTTTCTAAATGATTTTTCGATCGTTCAAAATACATATCTATATTTTTATGATTATCATTGATAAATCCTTGGATCATCTTTAACATTCGGTATGTATAACGATCTTTTTCATCAGTTAATAATTTTGTAACGATGTTTCTTGCTTCTTCTTTCGACTTAGTTTGATATATGCAATACGCTAAAAAATAATTTATATCAGGATGTGTTGATCTTGCAGCTTTAGCTTTACGCACATATTCAATACATTCATCATATCTTCTTTCGATAAAATATAAATATGCCAAATTATTCAAACACGCACATATTCTTCTATTATATTTATATTTGATAGCTTCATTCAAGCATTTCAAATATTCTTCTTCAGCTTTGTCATATAATTCTAAATCTATTAACAATCCTGCTATTTCAATTTTTGTTTGGTTAATTCGTTCGATACAATATATTTCTTGTAACGACACAATTGCCTTTTCGTAGAATTTCAAAGCTTCAAAATATTCATGATTGCATCTTTTTATTTTAGCAATTTGGAAATCCAGCATACCTTCTATACTTGGTTTAAGATTATAATTAGAATTATATTTATATATTTCTAATACTACTTTCTTTACATCACGTAAATTTGCATATACATCTTTTCCCCATGCATATACAATTGCATAAATACATTCAATATTGTTATCATACAATGCTCTATATTTTTTAATGTCATCTAAAAGCAAACAGGTAACCGTTCTGTCCTTTAATAAATTGATGATAGCTAGCATCAAATCATTAAAAATAAAAGCTCGCGATGAAGAAAATAGATCCTGCTTCTCATAAAATTCCGTCTCATATTTTTTTAAAGAATCCATATCTTTGAAAAGATAGCTCTCATAAAGATTGATCGTTAGTTCATAAGCTTCTTTATAAAGCTTCATATCTCTATTATAGTTCACTTTATAATGTGCTAAAATCCTATTTAACATATCTTCCGACAAACGTCTTATACAATTTTCGGCATAATATAATGATGTCTTATTGACACCTATTTCATCGCATAGCTTATCTGCAGAATCGCCATTTATCTCTCGTAGTTTTTTTATAAACTTTGCATCTATATCTTCTAAATTATTAATCACCTTGTTGATCCCTTCCTCTATAAGATATCAAAATTTTGATGCATTCACATTCACCATCATTATTTATTGAACAATACTGCTTTTCATTGCTAAGTGCTGCGCATGCTTTTATCTCATCATTTTCTATAGCGTTAACCTGAACTAAGCTACAGATTAAAACTGAACAGATCATTATAGTTATTTTTTTCATTAATAAGCCCCCTCAATTATACTTATATAAATATTTTAAATAAAATAACGTTGAATGTATACACCATAAAATAGCCTATTTTTCATATCAAATATTTAAGAAGATATAATAAAAGATCCTACTTTTTTTTCAGTTAAGTAGGATCTATAATCTTAACCTCTTAATTTAGCATCTAGTTTATTTTGAAGATTATCTAGGATATTGTTATGACAAGCATTGATCTCATCATCTTTTAAAGTATGATCGCCGGCTTGATAGATAATATTCAAAGCGACAGATTTATATCCTTTTTCTACGTGTTCCCCTTGATAGATATCGAACACTTCCACATTACGTACTAATTGATTGCTATTACGTTTGATCGTTTCAATGATCTTTTGTACTTGGACATCTTCTTTAACTACTAAGGCAATATCCCGTGATACGCTTGGATATTTATCTAATGGTACAAAGCGTACCTTTGATACCTTGTTATTTAGGATGACATCTAACAACAATTCAGCATATACACAGTTTTGAACATCCATCTTTGCAGCATAGCTTGGATGGACATCACCAAATATACCAAGCAGATCCTTGCCGATATATACGCAAGCGCTGCGATATGGATGGAAATGCGTGGTATCGATGTTATTTTCCTTGATCATGATCCGGGATTCATTGAAACCATAGCGTTCAAGGATATCATAAATGATACCTTTTAGGGTATAGAAATCGCTCTTGATCGCTACTTGATGCAAACGATCATGTTGAAGATGACCGCTCAAGCAAATAGCTAAACGTTCTTGTACCTTATCTTGGGTGGTTACCGCACTGATTTCAAATAGATTATTATTTGCTGATTGACGATTTTGATTATAGGCAATACAGCTTAAAACGCTTGCCATCAAGCTTGAACGCATATAACGGCGATCTTCGCTTAATGGTGACATTACCTGTACGTATTCGCCAAATGGCATGATCGTATCTTCCATATGTTCACTTTTGGTCAAGGTATAAGTCACGATTTCATTTAAGCCCATACCAACCAAGATATCCTTGATCATACGACGTAGTTTTTGACGTGGATCTAATGCACCTACGGTTGCGCTCATTTGCGGTAAGGTTTCTTTTAGATCATCATAACCTAATAAACGGATAACTTCTTCATCGATATCTTGAGCGATCTTGATATCTGTTCGATAGCTTGGAATATGACATATGAATTCATCATCTTCTCTTTTTACCTTAAAGTCTAGCGCGTTTAAGACCTCTTCAACTTGCTGAGCGGTAAAATTCGTTCCTAAAAGTTGATTGCAGTGCTGTAAGGTTTCTTTTACGATGATTGGTTCATAGTCGTTGCTTCCGGCTTCAACATTGGCTTCAAAACCTTCAGCATCCGCTAATTCACTTAACAGCTGTACGCAACGATCAACAGCTTTTTTAGCTGCCATTGGTTCGATGCCTTTGATAAAACGTGTTGCTGCTTCGGTAGATAGGCCAAGGCGTCTTGCCGTATTACGGATAGCTACATCATTGAAATGCGCAGCTTCGATAAAGATACTGGTCGTTTCTTCGTCGATCTTGCTGTCGTCGCCGCCCATGATCCCTGCTAGTCCGGTAGGCACCCCGTTGGTCGTGATAACGATATCATCTTTATGTACATCATAGCTGATGCCATCTAAGGCCGTTAAAGACATTTCGATATTATCTTTCACCACGATATCTTGATTAGCTAATTTTGCTAAATTATAAAAATGCAAAGGCTGACCGGTTTCTAGCATGACATAGTTACTGATATCGACAACATTGTTGATAGCCTTGATACCTGCAGCATGCAGCTGATCCTGCATCCACTTTGGACTAGGTTTTACTACGACCTTATTAACGACCTTTCCTAAAAAGTATGGACATTTAGTCGTTTCACTTGCTAGATGAAAGTGTGTTGGTTCATTGATCAAAGCTGAGTCTGGACACTTAGGAAGATGGACCTCTTTACGTAAAACAGCGCCAACTTCTTTAGCTAAGGCCCACATTCCCAAAAGATCAGCACGATTTGGGGTCAATGAAGCATCAAGGACCACATCATCCAAGCCAAGATATTTAATAGGATCTTCACCAACAACGGCATCATCGCCTAAGATCTCGATACCATTTATCTGATCTTCTCGCAGAAACTTTTTATCTACGCCTAATTCAAATAAAGCACAGATCATGCCATTGGATTCGGCACCGCGGACCGTTGTTTTCTTGATCGTTCCGCCTGGTAATTTTGCTCCGCTGCGCGCAAAGATGACCTTGATGCCTGCTTTGACATTTGGTGCTCCGCAGACGACCTGATATACATTCGTGCCATCATTGACCTTTGTTATATGCAAATGATCGCTATCCGGATGATCTTCACATGCTTCGACCTTGGCAATCACAAGATTCGTTCCTTTAACAAACGGTTCTACTGCCTCGATCTCGATGCCTGCCGTTGTCAGCTTTTGAGCCAATTCATTGGGCGTGACATCATCTAAATTGATATATTGCTTTAGCCAGTTATAACTTATCTTCATGTTTTATTGCCTCCTAGTCAAAACGATTAAAGTTCTTTAAGAATCGAACATCATTGGTATAGAAGTTGCGGATATCATCAATGCCATATTTAAGCATTGCAACTCTCTCCAGACCGATGCCAAACGCAAAACCACTGCACTTGCTTCTATCAAAGCCTGACATTTCCAACACATTTGGATGTACCATTCCTGCTCCTAAGATCTCGATCCAGCCCGTTTGCTTACATACATTGCAGCCTTTGCCCCCGCACATATGGCAGGTTACATCAACTTCAACGCTTGGTTCTGTAAATGGGAAATAGCTTGGTCTAAATCTGATTTCACGATCTTCGCCGAACATTTTTTTCGCAAAGAAGCTTAAGGTTCCTTTTAGATCGGTCAAGGTAATATTTTCACCTACGACCAAGCCTTCCATCTGCATGAATTGATGTGAATGGGTCGCATCATCATCATCGCGGCGATAAACTTTACCTGGACAGATCAATTTGATTGGCAGCTGACCTTTGGCTTGTTCCAATACCCGCATCTGAATAGCGGTAGTATGGGTACGCAACAAGGTCGTTGGCGTGATATAGAAGGTATCCTGCATATCCCTTGCAGGGTGATCCTTAGGCAGATTGGCCCTTTCAAAGTTATACAGATCTAATTCCATTTCTGGGCCTTCAGCTACGCTATAGCCCATTCCTACAAATAAGTCTTCTAGTTCTTGCTGGATCATCATCAATGGATGCACCGTTCCGATGATAGGTTTATGACCAGCAACGCTGATATCAATTTTTTCTTGAGCTAATTTGGCTTTTAAAGCAGATTCTTGCAGCACGCCCATCTTTTGTTCCAAAGCTTGCGTCAAAGCTTGCTTACAATCATTTACTTCTTGACCAAAAGCTGGTTTTTCTTCTTTTGATAGATCTTTCATCAAGGACATCAAGCCTTGAACATGACCTTTTTTGCTTAAATAATCAATTCTTACCTGATTTAGCTGTTCCAAGCTTTCACAGGCTTCGATGGCCGTTAAGCCTTCATTTTTAACTTGCTGAACTTTTTCCATCTTATCCTCCCATAAAAAAATGCGTTCCTATCTACAGGAACGCAATGATAACTAAATTACGCGGTACCATCCTGATTTATCTTCAGCATGCTGAAGATACACCTTAATTAACTGGATAACGGCAGTAGCCGAGGATGATTGGTCCCACTATAAAGATGAATTCATAAGCATATGAACATAGATACTTGCACCATGATGTATCTTTCGCTGATATGTCAGAAATTGCTTACTACTACTTCTTTAGTTATAACGCTTTACTTTGGTATTATATCATCTTAACCGCATAAAATTCAATTTAAAAAAGCAAAAATGACCATTAAAGGTCATTTTCTGCATTTAGTCAAATACGTATAATGGAGTGCTTTCGATCGTTAAGATATCAAAAGTAACGGTATATTCACATAGCTGATTATCCTTGCCTGAATATGACATATTGAATTCACCGTTTTCATAAGCTTCATCGCTATAATCTAATTTGATGATATCGGCTGTTTCGACATGCATATTGTAGTACATATCACCATGTACCAAGATCGAACCGCGTTTACCTAGTTCAACTAAGTTAGAAATAGTCTGTCCATCGGTCATTACCACGGTAATCGTTTGCGTTTCAGGATCTACTTTCCAAGCATGGATCGTGCTCATGGCGATCGAACCATCAGGATTAACGCTCATTACTTGTGCTAGCTTGCTTTCAGGTTCAGCATATCCTTCTTCTTGTGAAATAGCTAAAGTTGCTAGATCATTGGAAATAGCGGCCAAATTTTCATAAGCTGCACTTAGATCAGCATCGCTAAGCACGGTTCTGGTCAAGCTAGCAGATGTAAATGTATCAGCAACGATGACCTCTTCGCTAGCAGCAGTAGTTTGCGGTGCCGTACTTGTAGGAGCACTTATTTGTTCTTCGGTTGCATCAGTTGTATTGCTGCATTCTGCCAATAATAAAACGCTTAAGCATAAAGCAAATAATTTTTTCATTTTCCCTCCGTTAGTACATTTGTACTATTTTACGCTCATATTTTAGCACACTTGTACTATTTGTCAATATTTAGTATGATAATCTAAGGAGGAAACAAGATGATCACTAAACAAGAAATCTTGAATTGTGCTAGGACCATGTTCAACGAAAAAGGTTATCAGCAGGTTTCCATGCGCAGCCTTGCTGCTAAGCTTGATATCAGCGTTGGCAATCTTACTTATCATTTCAAGAAAAAAGAAGATATCTTCAAGGCTTTATTAAATGATAATAAGCTTTTGCATACGGCCATATCTGTATCTTCGATCAAAGATCTTGATAGCATCTTCAACGAAATGCTGAATAGCTTGATCGATAATCGCTTTTTCTTTACCAACAGCGAACTAGCTACGATCGATAATTTGCTAGCTCAAGATAATCAAAAAAATGTTTTAAGACAAAAACAGCTTTTGATCGCAGCTATCGAATCCTTGCAGCAAGATGATTATTTTACTTTAGAACTATCCCATGATATCATCGTTTCGCTTATCACGATGATCATGCTAGCGCATCTGGAATGGGTCCGTGAATTAGATCATGATACCAATTATCCTTTGGTGCCCAAAGAAGTATTCATGCGGATCCATTGGGACGTTTTGTATCCCTATCTTACCGCAAAGGGCAAAAAAGAACTAGCAGCGTTTTGCGCCACAAAATAAAGGGCCTTGACTATTTAGCCAAGGTCCTTTTGATTACTTTCGCAATTTCAACGATAACGATCGGTGCAAAGCTTAAGCTCAAAGCAACGATCAGATAATTGCCATACAATGGCACTAGGTTAAAGATCTGGTTCATTGGAGTATACATTACGATAACATTTAATAATGCTCCGACAACAAAGGAACCAAGCAAGTATTTATTATTTACGATCGTACGATGCAGAATGCTATGTTCGCTCTTGATATTAAAAGCATGAAACAGCTGTGACATCGACAATGTAAAGAATGCCATCGTTTGTCCTAGCTCATGGCTATGCGCATTACCATACAAGTAAGAAGCAAGGGTCAGCAAACCGATCATGACACCCTGCCAGCCAATGGTCAAGCCTAAACCATGCGCGAAAAAGCCTTCATCTTTAGGGCGTGGTTTTTCTAACATGATATCATCATCAACCGGTTCCATTCCCAAAGCAAATGCTGGTAAGGTATCCGTTATCAGATTGACCCACAATAGATGGATCGAAGCCAAAGGTACGCCTACCGTATGGCCAAATAAGCCCATCAAGCTAGCCAAGAAAATGGTAAGCACTTCTCCGATATTGCTCGACAATAGAAACTGAACATCTTTTTTG
Source organism: uncultured Erysipelotrichaceae bacterium (assembly GCA_944326795.1). Classification (GTDB taxonomy): domain Bacteria; phylum Bacillota_I; class Bacilli_A; order Erysipelotrichales; family Erysipelotrichaceae; genus JALEVB01. The sequence goes on along the minus strand of CALVFJ010000001.1, from coordinate 75,867 downwards.
ATATTACGATAGACCCCACGGCCTTGTTTTACCGCATGGATGATCGTCGCAAAATTATCATCGGTAAGGATCATATCAGAAGCATTTTTGCTGACATCCGTACCCGTAATGCCCATGGCACAACCGATATCAGCAGTTTTTAAAGCCGGGCTATCATTTACCCCATCGCCGGTCATCGCAACGACCTGGCCTTTTCTTTGCCATGCCTTGACGATGCGGACCTTATGCTCAGGTGAAACCCTAGCATATACGCTGATCTTTTCGATCTGTTGATCCAAAGCTTGATCATCCATTTCGTTTAACATCTGACCAGTAATAGCTATATGACCATCTTCTAGGATCCCTAGATCGCGGGCAATGGCTTTAGCCGTTGTCACATGGTCACCCGTGATCATGATCGTTCGGATACCACCTTTTTTAGCTTGTACGATGGCATCTTTTACTTCTAAGCGCGGAGGATCGATCATACCGATCAAGCCCATAAAAGTTAGATCTTGTTCAACCGTGTCACTGGTAATATCTACAGGATAGCTTTCCCACTTCCTAACACCTACTGCTAAGACCCGCAGCGCCTTATCAGCCATCTTTTCATAAGCTTCATTATCTGCAGGAACTACGTTGGTGCTGCGTTTGAAGATCGCATCAGGTGCGCCTTTGGTAAAGGAATAAATGCCATCCTCACACTCATAGAAAACGGTCATCATCTTACGATCAGAATCAAAAGCTAATTCTTTGGTACGTTTATATCTTAAAGCTAATTCTTCTTTGGTTTCTTGTAAGATATAGCTAGCAGCGACCATGGCCGTTTCGGTTGGATCGCCAAATAGCTCGATCTTGCCGTCGCTAACTTTTAATTCAGCATCGGTACAAAGGGTAAAATAACGCAATAGCTCAACCAATGATTGATCTTTTGGCGTTTTTTCATCAAATGATCTTAAGCCTTGGTTTGGCAAATAAGTTTCAACGACCGTCATCTTATTTTGGGTCAAGGTACCGGTCTTATCTGAACATACGACGCTGGCACAGCCTAAGGTCTCAACAGCTGGCAGCTTACGAATGATGGCATTTTGTTTGACCATCTTGGTAACTCCGATCGACAGGACGATCGTTACTACCGTTGCCAAACCTTCAGGAATAGCGGCAACCGCTAAAGCAACCGCGGTCTTGAAGGCTTCTAACATATCTTGGCCTTCCATCCATTCTAAGCCAAAAACGATGATACAGATAACCACGCACATGATACCGATGATCTTTGACAATTGATTCAAACGGATCTGCAGTGGGGTCATCTCATTGCTTGAAGCTTGTAACATCGTAGCGATCTTTCCTACTTCATTGTTCATGCCCACGCTAGTAACGACCATCTTGCCTCGGCCATATGTACATACCGTGCTGGCATAAGCCATGTTCTTGCGATCGCCTAAAGCTACATCATCAGCATCGATCTTAAGGGTTTTCTTATTGACTGGCACCGATTCACCGGTCAAGCTCGATTCATCGATCTGTAAATTAAACGATTCGATGATACGCCCATCGCTTGGAACATAATCTCCGGCTTCAATGATCACCACATCGCCAACCGTTAGCTCCCGGCTAGGTATCGTCAAACGTTCACCATCACGAATTATCTTAGCATTTGGTGCACTTAATTTTTTCAAAGATTCTAAAGACTTTTCAGCGCTGTACTCCTGAAAGGTTCCTAGTGCAGCATTCAGCATCACTACGATAAAGATGATCAAGCTTTCTACCCATTCCGCAGGATCAACAATGATCGAAACGACAGCAGCAATGATCAATAAGATGATCAGCGGATCGCTAAATTGCAATAAAAAGCGTAACCATAAAGGCTGCTTTTTTTGTTCTACCAATTCATTATAGCCATATCTAGCTAAATTCTTTTGGGCTTGTTGTTGGCTCAGCCCCTTGTTTTCATCACTTTCAAGCTGTTTTAAGACATCTTGAGCGGATTCATTAAAATACATATATAACCTCCTAAGGCATAAAAAAAGCCTATTATGTCATAGGTCTTGCTTCTTCATATAAAACAAAGATTTGTATCCGGGATATTCCGTGCTGACGAATACATGTCTAGAGCTACTCCCCTATTACATGCTTAAGTATAATGTACTTTTAGCTGATTGTCTACCAAACAAATCATTTGTTTTGTCTAAAATATTCATTTATAATTATTACAAGGAGAAACTATTAATGAAAAGATATCATATGATCGTATCCGGACGGGTACAAGGCGTAGGTTTCCGTTATTTTTGTGTCATGAATGCTCAACAGTTAGGCTTGAGCGGTTCGGTCCGCAACATGGAAAATGGCATGGTCGAGATCTTCGTTCAAGGGGATGAAGCTACAATCGATCAGTTCATCGCTATCATCAAAGCCGGAAACATGTTCATCAAGGTCGAAGACTATACGCTTAAAGCGCTACCCATCGACCCTAGCGAAAAGAAATTCCAATATAATTATTAACAGCTAGATAGCTGTTTTTTTAAACCCATCATCATGCATGATCATCAGATGCGTAAAGCCACACTCTTTGATCAATTCCAAGCTTTCATCATAATAACAATCCAGATAATGGCGATCATGACAATCACTGTTCAAACATATCATGCCCTTTTTCTTAGCAATATAGCGTAAAAGGTTAACATCAGGATATGGCGACTTGCGATATCCCCTAGCTATAGCCCCCGTATTTATTTCAATGATCTTATCATTAGCAATGATCAAATCCAGTGCATCATAGCACATCTTTAGATATATAGGATCATCAAAGGCGATCATGCTTTGATCTTCATTGAACTTTTGGATAAGATCAAAATGCCCAATGATATCAACCTGCGGATCATCGATCAATTTTTGCATTTCTTTAAGATAGCTTTGCGTAAAAGCTAAAAAATCGCCACCATAGCCTTCAGCGATGATCTTTAAGGTCAATTGCTTGCTACTATCTATCGGCAGATAATTTTTACCATCACTAACCATATGTACGCTGCCAATGATATAGTCAAAGATACTATGATCAAATCTTTGTCCCAAGGCATCCTGCTCGATACCAAGATAGATCTTGATCTTGTCAGCATACTTTTGTTTTGCTCTATGTACATCCTGAATATAAGATGCCAAGAATTCAGCAGGCAACGAATAATCATCATTAGGTTCATTTGGTCCATGGCTAGAAAAACCAAGAACCGCAAATTTTTTAGCAATGGCCATTTCAACCATTTCATCGATCGTATCTTGTCCATCACAATATATCGAATGCGTATGTAAATTTTGTTTGATCATCATGAAGATCTCCTTTGTTTTATTTTACCTGAAGATATATTTTTTTGCTAGTTTTTCCAAGGAAACGCTTACAAAAAATTTTTTCTCAAATGTAAACGGTTACTTGTGAATTTGCTAACAAAAGTGCTTGCAACCCTCTTTTTTCAGTGATATATTACTGATGTCATAAGTGAAATGCTTCACAAAGGAGGATATATGGCAACAAAGAAAGTTCAAGAAACAGAAGCAAAAGTTAGTGGACCTACTAACAACGAAGAAGTTAACATCAAGGTAGCAAAAGCTCAAAAAGCCTTGGATGAATTTTATTACTTCGATCAAGAAAAAATCGATTATATCGTCGCAAAATGTTCAGTAGCTGCCCTAGATAAACATGGTGAGCTAGCTAAATTAGCTATCGAAGAAACTCAACGTGGCGTCTTTGAAGACAAAGCTACCAAAAATCTATTTGCTTGCGAATATGTCGTTAACCATATGCGTCATTTAAAAACTGTCGGCGTTATTGAAGAAGATGTCGTCAAAGGTTTGACCTATGTCGCCGAACCAGTAGGTGTCGTCGCTGGTATTACCCCCGTAACCAATCCTACTTCAACCGCGATCTTCAAATCATTGATTTGTTTAAAAACCAGAAACCCTATCATCTTTGCTTTCCATCCAAAAGCTCAGCAATGTTCGATCGCTGCAGCTAAGGTCGTATATGAAGCCGCAATCAAAGCTGGCGCTCCTGAAAACTGTATCCAATGGATCGAAGCTCCAAGCATGGATGCAACCAGCTGCTTGATGAACCATCCTGGGGTCGCTACGATCTTAGCTACTGGTGGTAACGCCATGGTAAAAGCCGCTTATTCATGCGGAAAACCAGCATTAGGCGTTGGTGCCGGAAACGTCCCTGCCTATATCGAAACAACAGCTAATTTAAGACAAGCAGTTAATGATATCTGCTTATCAAAAGCTTTCGATAATGGTATGATCTGTGCCAGCGAACAAGCTGTTATCGTTGATAAAGAAGTATATGATGATGTCAAGGTAATCTTTGAAGACTACAATGTATACTTTGCCAACGAAAAAGAAAAGAAATTATTAGAAAAATATATGTTCAATGTCGCATCTAAAGAAGATTGCGCCAAAGCCGTATTAAATCCAGATATCGTAGGAAAAAGCGCAAGCTGGATCGCTAAAAATGCTGGCTTTGAAGTCCCAGCTAAGACCAGCATCATCATCGCTGAATGCAGCGAAGTTGGTGTAAACGAACCATTGACCCGCGAAAAATTATCACCAGTTCTAGCAATGCTAAAAGCTGATTCGGTAGAAGATGGCTTGAACAAATCAGAACAAATGGTAATGTTCAATGGTGTAGGTCACTCTGCTGCCATCCATACTTCTAATGAAGAATTAGCTAAACGCTTTGGCGTACGTTTAAAAGCCTGCCGTATCATTTGGAACTCTCCTAGTACTTTTGGCGGTATCGGTAATGTCTATAATTCTTTCATCCCTTCATTAACATTAGGATGCGGATCTTACGGACATAACTCGGTATCAGACAACGTAAGTGCGATCAACTTATTAAATATCAAGAAAATCGGTAAAAGGAGAAACAATATGCAATGGTTCAAAGTTCCAAGCAAGATCTACTTCGAAAAAGACTCAATCGAATATCTGCACGACATGCGCGAAATGGAACGTGTATTCATCGTTACCGATAGATCAATGGTCGATCTAGGCTATGTAACAAGGGTTACTGATCAATTAGAAAGAAGAAGAAACAAGGTTCAAGTTCAATTATTCTGTGATGTTGAACCAGATCCAAGCATTCAAACCGTTAAACGTGGTCTGAGCTTGATGGAAGCTTTCCGTCCAGATACGATCATCGCGATCGGTGGTGGTTCAAGCATGGATGCTGCTAAAGGTATGTGGTTATTCTATGAACAACCTGATGTTAACTTTGATGATCTAAAACAAAAATTCATGGATATCCGTAAGCGTGCTTTCCGTTATCCTGAACTAGGCAAAAAGTCTAAATTGGTATGTATCCCAACGACCAGTGGTACCGGTTCGGAAGTAACCCCATTCGCTGTTATCACCGATAAGGAAGAAAACAAGAAATATCCATTGACCGACTACTCTTTGACACCAACCGTTGCTATCGTTGATCCAAGCTTAACGATGAGCCTACCAAAAAGCATCACGGCAGATACCGGTATGGATGTCTTGACCCATGCTACTGAAGCTTTCGTTAGTACCTTAGCTAGTGACTTTACTGATGGTTTAGCATTACAAGCTGTTAAGATGGTCTTTGAATATCTGCCTCGTGCGGTAAACAATGGCAAAAACGATCCTGAAGCTCGTGAAAAGATGCATAACGCTTCATGTCTAGCTGGTATGGCTTTCGCTAATGCCTTCTTAGGTGTTAACCACTCTTTAGCTCACAAGATCGGTGGTGAATATCATGTTCCTCATGGTAGAGCTAACGCTATCTTGATGCCTCATGTCATTCGCTACAATGGTACCAAACCAGAAAAACCTGGTATCTGGCCAAAATATAACTACTATAAAGCTGATGAAAAATATTTCGAACTAGCATTAGCAATCGGTTTAAAACCAAATACCATTGCTGAAGGCGTTGAAATGTATGCTCGTGCTTGTGGCGATCTAGCTATCGATTGCGGTATCCAAATGAGCTTCAAAGCACAAGGCTTAGATGAAACAACCTTCATGAATAACCTTGATAAGATTGCTTATCTAGCTTATGAAGACCAATGTTCACCTGCTAATCCTCGTGTTCCAATGGTCGAAGAAATGAAAGAAATCTTGGTAAAAGCTTATAACGGTTATACCAAAAGCTATTAATAAAAAATTACGGTAATCACTAGATTACCGTTTTTTTGTCCTAAAAGCATCAAAATGTCGATCTTTTAACAGTGGTTACCGTATTTTAATAATGTTTTCCATAGTCTTAAAAAATATCTTCATCTTATCCTTTAAAAAAGCCAAATAAGCAGAACCTATAACATTCAAGGTACTAAGATAGATACGCACGATTGATATCACCATGGACAAATATATGGTGATAAAAAACATTTTTGGACATAACACAAATAATTCTAAGCCTAAAGAACCTCCACACGATTATTGACCAGTTATATTTTGAAATCAACCAACTATCGAAAATTCATTGAAACTATTATCCGTTTTATTTATAATAACAGCACAAAAAAAGAGGTGATCATCATGCAGGTCGAAATTAAGATTGATAGTTCATATATCAAGCCCAAAATAATCATTCTAACTGCATCAATGACCGAAGATGTGAACAACATTGTAAAAAAGCTCTCAGAAGATACATCACAAATAATTTCTGGTCAAAAAGATGAAAAAATTGAAATAATAGAGCAGTCAGATTTGATTCGTATTTATGCAAATGCTGGAAAAGTTTATGCAGTTACTAATAAAGGAGAATATATTCTTCGTTTTAGATTGTATGAAATAGAAAGTCGTTTGCCATTTAATGAATTTATTCGTATATCAAATTCAGAAATTATTAACTTAAGAAAAGTCAATAACTTTGATTTGAGTTTTACCGGTACAATTTGCGTTAAACTATCAAATGGAACGACAACATATGTATCTAGGCGCTATGTTCCAAAACTAAAAAAGATATTAGGAATATGAGGTGAATATCATGAAAAAACAAATTATCAAGCGTAGCCTTTGGGGATTTCCACTAGGAATTACATTGGGTTATATAATTACGATATTTATTTCTCTTGGGTGGGCAAATGGATATTATGTACCTTGTGTACCGGAACTTATATCAGCTACGGGAAACGAAATCAACGCGGTAATTTTACAAACCCTTCTTAGCGGAATAATCGGAACGGGATTTGCCGCAAGCTCAGTAATATGGGATATAGATAATTGGAGCATCGTTAAGCAAACAGGAATATACTTTTCGATCATTTCAATAATAATGCTACCAATCGCTTATCTTGCATATTGGATGGAACATAGTGTAAGAGGATTTTTAATCTATTTTGGAATTTTCGTATTTATTTTTGCCATTTCCTGGATAACGATGTATGTTGTAGGTAAGAGCAACGTAAAAAAAATGAATGCGAAACTATTTAAAACAAGAGACAACTGCTAATGCTCGTAACAAACTAACCTTAAGATGATAATCCATAAATAATCTATTTTGCTGTTCAACTATGAAAGCTGCTTTATTTATCCTTTGATATAATAGTAATAAAAACAGGTCATTAAAGGTATTGATCATAAGCTTAATTAATACATCTATTAAAGCGCATTGCCTATCTTCTGATGTTTTTAGCAGCTAAGTTTCTAAAAGAAAAAAAACTGTAATAAGTTAAGTTGTATTGATATATCCTTGACTTTTACAGTTTTTTTATGCGCTTGATAAAAAGTAGCCTATAAGCGATTATTAATTTTGTATCTTTTCATATGGATGAAGATATAAATGATAAAAACTAACGTTTATCATTTATTGATGATATCTAAGATCGCAGCTGATTGCACAAAACCCATGACATTGCTTTGCAGCCAGCCTTTTTCAACACATTCTACCGCATGTTCTATCTCCCCGGTAAAATCGCTTTTCATCTTTACTTCGATCAAGGTCCTTTGTCCGTTTTTGACCAGATATGCCTGGGTATTCTTCCAAAAATTCTTATACTCGATATAACCTAGTTCACCATAGATATAGCCCATGTTGACCATGTCACACTGCCAGCTGGTTGCAATATGCGCCATGATCCCATTTTCATAGCGGATCATAGCTTGAGCCTGATCGCAGAAGATACCATCAACCTTATGGATCATCGTTTGATGTTCGATGATCTTGCTGTTGGCAAAATAATTAGCAAACGCCAACGGATATACCCCAATATCATACAAGCACCCTCCGCCTTCGCTTTGAAAATGCCAATCAGCAATGCTTTTCTTAGATGGCAAGACCTCACTAGCATACTGTCCTTCAATAAAATGCACCTTGCCAATGATCCCTTCAGAAATCAAATTGAATAAATGATGGTTCAACGGTGTGAACACCGTTTTATGAGCTTCCATCAAAAAACAGCCCTGCTTTTTAGCATGTTCGAAACATGCTTCAAGATCTTCGATATTCATCAGCATAGGCTTTTCACAGATAACATGTTTATGATGGTCCAAGGCCATCATGATATGTTCTTTATGATAAACATTAGGCGTACAGATATATACCATTGCTACCAAAGGATCCTGACATAACTTTTCATAGTCATCATAGACCTTTATGGCATGATGCTCTTGCGCAAATGCTTGAGCTTTTGCCATGCTGCGTGAAGCAACCGCATAAAGCTGAGCATTGGCGGCTAAATTTATGCCATTGGCTGCCCGCTTGGCAATCTGTCCGATTCCGATCAGTCCGATATTCAACATTGTTGTACCTCTTTTTCTTCTACCATAAGGATAACGCAAAATTAGCAGGAATAAAAGAAAAAGAAACATCATACGATGTTTCTAGTCTTGTTCTTCTTGAGCTTTGATCGCTCTTAAATGTTGTCTTCTTTCCAGATTGGTTAGATATTTTTTGCGGATACGGATATCTGTTGGCGTTAATTCCACCAGCTCCTCATCATTGATGAATTCGATAGCTTCTTCCAACGACATGATCTTTGGCGGAACCAATTTCATCGCTTCATCATTTCCCGTCGATCTTACGGCTGTCATCTTCTTATTTTTGATCGGATTTACTTCCATATCCATATTGCGGCTAGCCCGACCAATGATCATACCTTCATAAACTGGGGTTTGTGGCGAAATGAACAGCTGCCCACGCTCTTGGATATTCCATAATGCATAAGTCATGGCGTTGCCAGTTTCGGTGGAGATCAAAGCACCATTTTCACGCTGCGGGATCTCACCTTTATATGGTTCATATCCTGATAAACGTTTGACCATCGTTCCTTCTCCACGGGTATCATTGATAAATTCACCACGATAACCTAACAAGGCCCTGGTTGCGACCAGATAAGTTATGCGTGTATAGCTTCCTTCATCTTCGATATTTACCATTTGCCCTTTGCGCAGATTCAGCTTATTAATAACCGTTCCTGAGTATTCGTTTGGCACTGAACATACGACCTCTTCTACTGGTTCACACAAGGCACCATCGATTTTCTTAAAGATTACCTGTGGTTTCGATACGGCTACCTCATAGCCTTCACGTCGCATGTTTTCTAATAAGATCGATAGATGCAGTTCTCCACGGCCAGAAACCTTGAAGCAATCTGTTGAATCCGTTTCTTCGACTCGCAATCCAACGTTTACTTCTAATTCTTTTTCTAATCGTTCACGGATATTACGACTGGTAACATATTTACCAGTTTGACCAGCAAATGGTGAGCTGTTGACCATGAAGTTCATTGATAATGTTGGTTCTTCGATATCGATCGATGGCAATGGATCTACCATGTTTACATCACAGATCGTTTCACCGATACCGATATCGCTGATACCGCTGACAATAACGATTTCTCCGCATTGAGCTTCATCGACCGAAATTCGGCTCAATCCTTTATAAACAAAGATCTGTCCGACCTTGCATTTCTTATTTTTTTGATCTGGATCGCATACCGTATAGGTCGTATTCGCTTTTAAGGTTCCACGATATACCCTACCGATACCTAAACGGCCGATATAATCATCATATGCTAAAGCTGATACCTGCATCTGTGCTGGCTCATCTAGCAAATTAGGATATGGCTGACAGTGTTTTAAGATCGTTTCGAATAATGGTACGATATCGGTATTGGTATCTTCCATATCATAGCGAACGATACCTTCGCGGGCTATACCGTAAAGGATCGGGAAATCCAATTGTTCATCATTGGCATTTAGATCTAAAAACAACTCATAAACTTCATCGATAACTTCGTTTACCCGAGCATCTTTCTTATCGATCTTATTGATCAACAAAATTGGGCGCAAACCGCTTTCCAATGATTTTTGCAAGACAAAACGTGTTTGGGGCATTGGTCCTTCGCTTGAATCTACCAATAAGATAACCGTATCTACGGTCTTGATGATACGTTCAACCTCACTTGAGAAGTCAGCATGTCCTGGGGTATCGACGATATTGATCTTATAATCTTTATATGTAACGCTACAGTTTTTAGAATAGATCGTAATTCCTCTTTCACGTTCTAGATCGTTGCTATCCATCACGCAGTCTACTACTTCTTCATTATCTCTAAAAACATGACTTTGATTTAAAAAAGCATCTACCAATGTTGATTTTCCAGCATCAACATGGGCTATTACGGCAATGTTTAAAATTTTCGTATATTCCATAGGCAAAAGGTCCTTTCAAACGTCGTTTATTATAGCTTTTTTAGGCATAAAAAACAATATTATTTATTGATTTTCTCTTATCATATAACCTAAAAAAGCCTTTTCATCAGCTTTATCATGCTAGTAAAGGCTTTCTTGTTCTTTTAGCTGCTTTGTTTTTTCTTGGTCTTAAAGCCAAGCGCTAACTTGATGATGATCAACAACAAAATGATGATGATCGTGATATTGATGGCAGCATGGGTATTTTCTAGACAAAAAGCAATTATTCCCCAAAAAGTTATAAGCAAAAAATTGGTCTTGATATCCTTTTGGGCAATGATATCAAACGAAGTGATCGTATCATCTGCTCCTTTAACTACTACTTGTCCTAAAATATCGCCTTTGAAGATCGGTGCGATCAATTCATCTGGGATATCTATGGTTACCTCATACTCATTATAAGTGGTTAACGCTATCGGGCGGTCTGACCTGATATCGTAGTCATGATCGCTGATGCTGTAGCGGATCTTGATTTTTTTGATCAGTTCATCTTGCGCATAGATCGTTTGATAATGATAATTATCATAAAAATAATCGTATAACTGATTGCTTTCGACCAAGGCCTTAGAAATCGCAGCATCATTTGGTGCTTTCCCTAGGATGATCATATAGCGCTCATTTCCGTCGCTAATAGATGCTAAGCAGCGACCAGCCGGATTGGTGAATCCGGTCTTGGCTCCGATCATATGCGCACCCTGGCCTAAATAGCTCAAACTGCTGCTTTGCATCTTCAAGCCATTGGTACTAGTATATTCTTTGCTGGTAAAGATCTCATAAAAAGTTGGATCTTCGATAGCATAACTTAGCAATAAGCTTAGATCATAACAGGTCGAATAATGGTCTTCATCATGAAGCCCGGTCGTATTAACGAAGTGCGTATCATTCATGCCCAGTTCTTTAGCTTTTTCATTCATCTTGGCAACAAAGCTTTCAACATTGCCAAACAAGCTATAAGCCAAGGCTTGCGTACATTCAGCGCCACTAGGCAATAATACGCCATATAAAAGATCACGGTAAGTAACGATGTTGCCGATCTGAAATCCTGCCATGCTGGCATTAGCTTCATATAGGCCAGCCATCATCTGCGCTGTGATTGTTATCGTTTCATCTAGATCATCAATTGCTTCAATAGCGACGATCGCAGTCATGATCTTGGTCATGCTGGCTGGATACATCTTCGCATAAGCATTCTTTTCATACATTACTTCTTTCGTATCGATATTGATCATATACACATATTCAGCTTCCAACGCAAATGGTATCTCAGCTGCTTGTAATCTAAATGTTTGCCCGAAAAATAAAAAAAAGCAAACTATTATTGTCATCATAATCTTTTTCATGGTATAAATTATAGCATAGAAATAAGGAGCACGCTGCAATGAAATATTTAGTTATATCGGATATCCATGGCGCCAAAAGCGGAGCGTTATGTGCGATCGAAGCCTTTCAGCTTCATCATTGTGACATGATCATCTGTTTAGGCGATATCTTATATCATGGTCCCCGCAATGATCTGCCATCAACCTATGCCCCAAAAGAAGTCATCAAATTATTAAATCCTTTAAAAGATAAGATCATTGCCGTTAGAGGCAATTGTGATGCTGAAGTTGATCAAATGGTCCTAGAATTTCCCATCTTGGCAGATTACAACATCTTATTTATCAATGAACGCAAGTTTTTCTTGACCCACGGCCATCACTATGGCCCTCAAGCTAAGCCGACCATGGAAGCAAATGATTATTTGTTATCAGGACATACCCATGTTCCAACAACTACTGATCACATGTTGAATCCAGGATCGATCGCTTTAGCCAAAAACGGTCATCCTAACACCTATGCGATCATCGATGATGATCATTTTTCCATCTATGATACCGATCATCATCTATATATGCAAACTAAGCTTGATTAACCATGATAAGACATCATGGTTTTTTTATGCTAACAAAAAGAGGATCAAAAGACCCTCTTATTAACGATCAAATATTCCTGACCATTTTTGATATAGCGTCTGGTCAAGCGCTCATTAAAATTAGTAATGATCTCATGAATGATGGTATCCAGATCATTGGCCATTTCTTCGATCGATACATTTTCACCGATAAGTTCTACGATTGTTCCTACCGGTAATTTTAATGGCAGCTTTATCATACATTGATCCATGCATATCCTACCTACGATCGGTACATAATATCCATCTACATATACCTTACGTCCACTGTTGCGTCTGATAAAACCATCAGCGTAGCCAATCGGCAAAGTTGCGATGATTTCTTCCTCATTACAGGTATAGGTTGCACCATAGCCGATCGTTTCATCAGGATGTACTGTCTTAACATTGATGATCGTGGTGTATAAGCTAACTACCCCTTTTAAGCCGCTAGGATAGCTGCTATAACCATAAATGCCGATCCCAGCTCTTATCGTATTGGTAAGATCTTCCGGATAAGTCAAAGCAGCATCGGAATTATCACAATGCACATAAGTAAAATTAACGCCTAACGCGTCATATGCTGCTTTAAAAGCAGCAAATTGAGCATCGGTCTTGAACTGTGGCTGTTGATCGCTGCAGGCATAATGGGTAAAGATTCCTTCCACCTCGACCTTTGCATCCTTAAGCAATGCATAAGCCGTTTTAAGCTCTTCGATATCTTTGATACCAATACGATTCATCCCCGTATCAACTTTTAAATGAACCTTTAGCTGAGCAACATCTTGCTTGACCAATTCCTTGACCCACTCCAAACTTACCGCACTTGTAGCAATATCATGGGCTATCAATAACGAAGCATCCTGCGGCTCCACATAACCTAAGATCAAGATCGGCGCAGTGATCCCACAATTACGCAAGGCCATAGCTTCATCAAGGCTAGAAACCGCCAACATGCAAGCTCCAGCTTCCAAAGCCACCTTAGCTACCTGTTCATCACCACAGCCATAGCCATTTGCTTTGATTACCGCAATTAATTTTTTGTGTGTATGTTCGATAAAGTATCGGCAATTATGATGAAGATTATCAAGATTGATCTCCATCCAGGTTTTTCTTAACATTATCTACACCACCCTTGCATAAATATATGCCATATAGACTCCGCCAGCTCTAAACAGCAAGCCTAAAAGCGAGCTGATATCCATTGCCAACAAACTGCGTAGATAAACGCTCAAGATCGTACCATAAAGCTGAGGAATCAATAAAAATCTAAACCCAAACATCGAGATCATATCACCGATAAAGATGCTGATAACACATAACACTGCCGCCAGCACGCTAAAACGCACCTGCACCCCTTTGCCATACTCCAACACCACCTTAGCGATCGCATAGCCTATCGCTAGATATACGATCGAAAACTCAATATGGATCAGCGAAGAAAAAATGCCATAAACCAAACCTAATGCCACTGCGGCTATGCTCCCACATAACAAAGCGCGATTAAAGCGTTGTTTCTTCGTAATTGCATTCGTATTAAAAATCTTATACATAGGAAAATTCCACCTTTTCCTATATAGTATAGCACAATAAACATTTACCGTCCGATATTCGATATTCAAATCTATAATTTTAGAAAAATAAAGTATAATATTATCGAGGTAATTTATATGCAGATAACATCTTTAACCAATGCCAAGGTAAAACAATGGCATAAATATCACCAAAAAAAATACCGTACCCAAGATCAACGTTTTTTGATCGAAGGTTTGCATTTGATCGAAGAAGCCCACAAAGCCAACCTGATCGAAGCCATCATCATCAAAGAAGGAACATTCAATCCCTATCATGGTCAATATGAAGAATATAGCGTAACTCCAGCGATCATGGAAAAAATAAGCATGCATGAATCTGTCGAAAAGATCATGGCAATCTGCCGTATGCCTTCTAAAAAGCTAGATCTAAGCACTAACAAGATAATCATCCTCGATGATCTGCAAGATCCTGGCAATATCGGCACAATCATTCGCAGCGCTTATAGCTTTGGCTTTGATACGATCATTATGTCCCCAAACGCTACCGATCTATATAACGATAAGCTCATCCGCTCTACGCAAGGAGCCTTGTTTCATTTAAATGTCATCCAAGTTCCTTTGCTGCCCTTGATCGATGACTTGCATAAGCAAGGTTTTACGATTTATGCTACCAGCTTAAAAGAGGCTGCCCCTTTAAGCACTATCAAGCCTATCTATCCCTTGGCGCTTGTTTTTGGCAATGAAGGCAATGGCGTATCATCTGAAATAATGCAAGCATGTGATCAAAATATCATCATCGAGATGCATAATTTTGAATCATTAAATGTAGCTGTCGCCGCTGGCATATGTATGTATCAATTTAGATAAATATGATATAATTAAAACGAATTTAGGAGGTAATTTATGTCTACACCACACAACAGCGCTAATAAAGGTGATATTGCTAAGACCGTATTGATGCCGGGAGATCCTTTGCGTGCAAAGTTCATTGCGGAAACATTTTTAACTGATATCGTACAATTTAATACCGTGCGTAATATGTTTGGCTATACCGGATATTATAACGGCAAGAAAGTATCGGTCATGGGTTCAGGTATGGGCATGCCAAGCATTGGCATCTACTCATATGAATTATTTACCCAATATGATGTCGAAAATATCATTCGTATCGGATCAGCAGGTTCATATAGTCCTGAATTAAAGATATTTGATGTCGTATTAGCAGATTCCGCTTTTTCCGAAAGCAGCTTTGCAAAAACACAATCTGGATATGAAGAAGCAAAGACCTATCCTTCAGCTGAGCTAAACGAAAAGATCATCGCAGCTGCTAAACGTGTTGAAATTCCTTTGACCGTAGCTACGATCCATAGCTCTGATGTTTTCTATCGTGAAGGAAATACCGATTATGTAAATGATCTTGTCAATGTCCATGGCTGCAAATGCGTAGAAATGGAAAGCTTTGCACTATTCCATAATGCAAAGGTAACTGGCAAAAATGCCGCATGCTTATTGACCATCTCAGATAGCTTCGTTTCTCCTGAGATCACTACCGCCCAAGAAAGAGAACAATCTTTTACCAATATGATGAAAATTGCACTTGAGGCAGCAACTTATGAAGCTTAAAGTTAACGATATGATGTGTCAACATTGCGTAAAGACCATCGATAAAGCGCTAGCAGCTATCGAACATAAGATCGATCTAGAACGCAAAGAAGTTGAGATCAATGCAGCTGATGAAAAAACAGCAAGAGAATTAATCAGCGCTGCCGGTTATAATGTTGAATAAATAAAAAAGCACAAAATGTGCTTTTTTATTTTAAGTTACCAGTACGCTTATATACAACAACGGTCAAACGATAACATAGATAAAAGAAGACATAGATTATCAAGACGCTAACGACATTCACCATCATTAGATCAATGAACATGACATTACTTAAAGCTTAATAAGTTATCTCACCCTTAATGCTCATTATCTTCATGAGCAGTAACTACTTCAACTTTTTCACTGCTAACATTCAAACGTTTGCGGCGCAATGACTGATTGACCAACATTGAACCAAAAGTATAGACGCAAGCTGTAAATGGTACTGCCAGCAACATACCGATCACGCCAAATAAGCCACCAAAAACTACGATTGATAATAAGGTCCAAATGCCCGGAAGACCTACAGAACTACCTACTACTTTAGGATAAATTACTGTATTCTCGATTTGCTGCACGGTTTGATACACGATAACAAACAATACTGCCTGCAACGGATTTACGGACAGTATCAAAATAAAGCCAATAAAACACGCTAAGGTTGGTCCAAAGACCGGAACCAATGCCATCACGCTGGCAACCGCCCCGATCAAGATCGCAAATGGCATTTTAAATAGCAATAACGCAACATAGATCAAACCACCGATGATCAAAGCCTCTAAAAGCTGACCAGATATAAAATTATTAAAGATCTCATTGATCTTTGAGCTAACCGCCAAAATATCTTGACAAACATCATATCTAAAAATCGAAGCAACTACCTTCTTGATCTGACGAATAAAAGTTTCTTTGGAACCAAGCAAATAAATGCTAAGCATGAAGCCCATGAACCAATTTCCTAATTCACCGATAACTTTACCAATATTATTTACGATGGAAAACCCAGCGCTAGAAATACCCGAAACAACATTGTTGATCGTCGTTGACAGATTGGTCATATCGATACCAAAGCTTTTCATGATCTCGTTGATCAGATCACCGTTAACAGTAAATTCCAAAGGATCTAAATGTAAAAATTCAAACACTTGGTTGATATTGCCTAACAAACTATTAGCATACCTCGCTAAGTTATTGATAAGATTCACAATTGTAATGAAAAGCTGAGGAATAATGATCGACATAAATAAACCTATGACAGCAAACATGACGATAATCGCGAATATGATCGCTATACCTCTTTTTTTCTTATAGATTAAATTTGTTGGCTTGGTATGTTTAACAATGAATTCCTCACAGCGGCGCATCGGGATATTCAAAACAAAGGCAATACCTACCCCATAAAAAAATGGTGTCAGCAAGCGCAAAAATTTAGAGATCCATCCCGCTATCGTATTAAAATTTACTACCATAAAGATCAAGAACACAAAGTAAGTTATCGCAATCAATAATGGCTTGATCTTTTTTATATCATCTCTATATTTCATAAATATTCCTTTTCTATATACATTAATTGTAAAGCATATTGTTTAAAATTCAAGAAAGGTTTAAAATAATTGATGACTATTGGAGGAAAAAGATGAAATTAAAGGTTGCCGTTATGTTTGGCGGCGAAAGCGTTGAACATGAAATCAGCATTATCTCCGCTTCGCAGGCCATCGAAAACTTAGATAAAAACAAGTACGAGATCATTCCTATCTACATTTCTAAACAACGTGATTTCTATGTTGGTGAAGCTTTGAGCGACATTGCCAACTTCGTAAATTTAAATGATCTTTTAAATAAATGTACACAAGTATCCTTGATCAAGAAAAAAGGCAAGGTATATATCGAACCGGTAAATAAAGGTTTATTTTCCAAGACCATCAATACCATCGATGTCGTCATGCCGATCGTTCATGGCACCAATGGTGAAGATGGTAGCCTACAAGGTTTCTTAGAAATGCTTAAAGTACCATATACCGGCTGTTCAACGATCCCTGCCGGTGTGGGACAAGATAAGATATTCATGAAAAGCATCCTTGCTCATCATGGCTTGCCACTTGCAGATTGGACATGGATATACGCTGATGAATACGATAAAGATCCTGAAAACGTTATTGCTAAAGTTAACAAATTAGGATATCCGGTGATCCTAAAACCTGCCTGTCTTGGATCAAGCATCGGGATCGAAATTGCTCATGACCAAGAAGAATTAATTAAAGCCATTGAAGAAACTGGCAAATATGATTTTAAGATCATCATCGAGAAACTTATCAAAAACTTTAAAGAAGTCAATTGTTCCGTAAGAGGAACCCACTTTGATCATAAAGCTAGTGAACTTGAACTAACCAACGAAACCAAAGATGGCAAGATCTTAGATTTCCAAGAAAAATATCTGCCACAAGGCAATAAACTAGGTAAAGGAAAAACCCCTAACAAGGTAGCTTATACCAAAAGCGGTCCTTCAAAAGGAATGGCTAGTGCCGCTCGCTTGGTTCCCGCTCCGATTGCTGATGAGCAAACCGCTAAGATCAAATCCTTAGCTTTAAAGACTTTTGAAATCTTGCAAGCTAGCGGGATCTGCCGTATCGATTTCATGTTGAACACTGATAACGATGAGATCTACATCACCGAGATAAATACCATTCCTGGTTCATTAGCTTATTATCTATGGAGCCCGTTAGGCGTTTCATTCACCCAACTATTGGATGATATGATCAATGACGCCTTAGATCTAGATCGCCGCAAAAATAAGATGACCTTCTCATTTGATACTAACGTTCTAGCAACATATGCCAAAAAATAAACCAGCAATAAGCTGGTTTTTTATTTGGCCGGAACGATCTCCAGCCAATAGCCATCGGGATCTTCAATAAAATAGATGCCCATAGCCTCGTTAACAAAACATACACAGCCCATTTGTTGATGCTTATCATAGGCTGCCGCATAATCATCGACCTCAAACGCTAGATGAAATTCTGTTTCACCTAGATCATATTTTTGCGGATGATCTTTTAACCAAGTTAGTTCTAATTCAAATGGACTATTTTCATTTTTTAGATATACGATGATAAAATCATCGCTGGTCTTTCTTCGGGTTTCTTTTAGGCCTAAAGCTTCTTCATAAAAAGCTAAAGAAGCTGCCAAATTGCTGACATTGTAATTTTCATGGATCATCTTAAATTTCATATACTTCATGCTCCCTTAGATAAATGATATTTATCCTTTTATCAAGCTTAGCTATTCGCTCTTTGGTCTTGTCAATCCCAAATCCACCATGCATCGGAATGATCAAGGCTGGCTTGACCAATTGAGCAAAAAGCTCGATGCCAGCTAAAGCATCTTTATCATCCTGCCGATTATCACAAACCAAAAAAGCAATATCGATCTTCGTTCCTTCCAACTTGCTTATTTCCCTGCGGTATGCCTGATACATGGTTAAATGTTCTTCTTCGGTATCATCATCCCAATACCACAAATGAAGATCGCCAGCATGAAAGATCTTCTTACCTTCCGCTTCGACCAGATATGCTACCCCTTCATCCGTAGATCCTATGGTCTTGATGATTACATCATCGATGTTGTATTCCTTATCTGGCTGTGCCTGTAAATAATCAGGATCATCGATACCATTGACAACAAAATGACATTCTTGATAGTAATTCGCTAATTGCTTGATCCTAGGATCATAGTGATCATGATGGGCATGTGATACAAAAACAAACATGGGCTTAGCAACATCCAGCAAAGGCAGCTGACGTTGCCAAAGATCAAATAATAAATAATGATTTGTTAATTCAACCAAAAAACCGCTATGATATATCGGATAAATCTTCATTGCCTATTCACCTTTCTTATTTAATTCTATCAGGAAATCTTTTTTGCAACAATCCAAATGCGTTTATTCACGTCGCGCTCATAACAAGTCTGCAAGATGACCATTTTATCTGCAAAGCTTGGCACATGATATGACGATTCAAGCATTGCATAACTTTTCAATCGCTCATACCATGTTTGCCAAGCTATTAACGATGCAAATTGGGTCTGCATGACCTGTTGATCTTCAACATCTACCAGCAAGCTCATGCAGATACCATAGCTTTCTTTATGATCTTGATAGATCAGTTCAAATTTATCATGACGTTCAAATTCATCTTGATCTAACAACGATGCCAATGGCGAAAACATTGCGTTTGGATCATAATAAACATTATGCCCATATATAAACATGATCTGATCAGTATTTTGATACCTAACATCAACAAAAGCCGTGCCTTGTGAACTATAGCTACCATCAAAAGCGTGCTGAAGATAATATGCATTATCTGTTCCTTTAACGATTGGTAAAGAGATAAAAGCATCATCAAAATTTAGAATAGCAAGTAGGTCAGGATTGATCTTCGCCAACATATCAAAAGCATGTTCATTTTCATCGATCATTTTTTTGATGCTTTGTTCCTTATTTTTTTCTTGATATATCCGTTTTTGTTCATTGATGAGATATGTGGAAGTTGATATCAGAAGCATCCAAGCCATGATCATCATTAGTTTTATCAACGACTTTTTTTGTTTATTATCCATGCACCAACCCATATCAACAAAATAACTACACCATAATATGATCTGCTAAAGCCTTTACCACCAGTCGGTAAAACATCGGTACCGATTGCTACATAATGAATGATCTTATTGGTCGGCTGCTGCGGATGATGGAAATCTTCGCTATCGATAGCTGCAGGTCTTACATTTGACAACTCATAAAAAGCTTGATTTTCGATAATTTGACCATCGCGACATTCATCACTGACGATCACGCTAAAGCTGACGCTTCTGGTTTCCTTTGGTTTTAGATCATGCAATACAAAATATAGATGATTCTTAGTGCTATCAAGCTGGCACAAATCATTTTTGTCATCATATCTTATGCTATGAGCATCAAGCATCGTTCCTTGAGGTATCGCATCAGCTAATGCCACATAGTTAGCTGTTGTTTGCGAAGAATTGGTTATCGCTAAAGTATAGGTGATCTTGCGTCCTCGCCCAACAAGGCTACCTGCTTCGATATCGGCATTTTTTACTACTTCAACTTGTGCTTCATAGATATTATGGATGACCAAATTGCTTTTATTGGTCAACAAATCTTGTTTTTCTTCATCTGAAAGATCTTTACGAGTCGATGTGCCATATGAAGCATAATTGATGATCTGAGAACTTAAGCTTTCTTTATCCACTTTGACCACAAAAGATAATGTTAATGCCGTATCTGGCGGCAAATCTGTTATCTCCCAATAAATATCATCGCCTATTTGTTTACTGGTGGCCTTTTCGATCTGTGCAATTTCAACCAGTGAAGTTGAAGCAGGGATCTTATCATGAACGATGATATATCTTACGGTCGTCTTTGCAGTATTTTTGACTTGCAGATCATAGCGTATCGTTTCTTCACGATGGACATAGCTATCGTTTTGGGGCTCAGCTTGCTTGTTTAAAACAACCATTTTCTCATCTTCTTGATCTACTTCATGAAGATAATGAACGGTCTTGTTGGTTTGTTCTATTGGATCTTTAGCCAGTATTGCTTCGTCTGGTTCTAGAGTAAAGGCTTCATAAAGTGCAGCTCTTTCGATTTTAGCATCATATGGGGCATCTTTATTAACTTGAACCCCATAATATAGATCAACATCGCCTTTTGACGGAAGATCCTGAATCAGCCATTGAACATATGGTCTATCCGCATTTAGCTGATATGTGCCATCATGAGAAATACTTTGTGGTATATATGCTGTATGTTCTGGCAAGTATTCACGAACCAATATATATTTAGCTTGACTATTGCCTTTATTTTCTACATGTATCTTATAGATGATCGTGTCTAAGATATCAACGACGCTGCCGCTTTTGGGATCAGAATCTTTAACAGCCGTAATGATCGGCTGTTTTCCTTCCAACGGATGAATGGTCGTATTAGATGGTTTATCAGGTGCTTCATCTTTAGTGCCTGCATATCCTAGATCTTCAAAACTATTTTCAAAATATGCCGTATTTACGATTTCATTTATGCCAGTGCTTAAAGGATCATTCACTTTGACCTTAAATGTCATTGTGACCTTTTTATCCGGTTCAATATCCGATGTAACACATTCGACAAAATACTTGTCATTAGCTGCAATATATTTACAACCTCCAGAATTGCTAGGCGTAGGAAGTTCAGTAGCGTATTTAGATTTTGGCATATAGTACCCATTATAACCATCAGAATACTCGACATAATAGCCGGTCGTCTGTGAAGCAGCCCAGTCATTCCACCATGCCTGCGTGGAATAATAAGCCACGACACAATCTTCATTGCCGCCAGAATTATTTGGCTCGCCACTATTCCAGTGAGAATATTTTCCTATTGCTGAGCCTCGATTGGTTCCTTTCCACCAAGCTTCTCCCTTTTCCGGACCAGTGACCCATTTCCAATATCCGCCAGTATATCTTGAGCCGATCCATCCTTCTTTCGTCGCAACCGAAGTTTGCAAAAAATTCATTTCATCAGCAGAAGTAATGGTCGCTAGATAACCTTGCAACCCAGCAAACCACGAAGAACTTGCTTTACTATTAGCACTATTCCAATTATATGCTCCGCTGACATATTGATAAAAATGAATGACGCCTTCATCATCAAAACGTCCTATCATTGAAGAAGTATCAAATACATTTAGCACTATTTCGCCAACCGTTCCATATTCACCGCTAAAACGTAATGAACTTAAATATTCTTTGATTGCTTCTTGGGTATTATTTTTTGAAACATTAAAATATCGCACATTACCATTAACATTAAATTTGTTCCAGCCACTTGGAACTTCTTCAGCGACTAATGAAATATCACCCTTCCATGAAATTTGAAATGCTTGTGCTGCGTTACCACTAGTCGTTTTAATTTCTCCAATATTCGATAAATAATATTGCTTATTATTTAGATCATAATGAATATCAAATGATTCGCCATGTGAAAAAGCATATTTTTGATCTGATGCAGGATTATCCGTTATTAAATTTAAACTGCCATCAACAAAACTAGTACCAGCAGGAATTTCATCTTGAACCCTTAAATAATTGGATTTTACGGTTCCATTATTTATCAAGCTTACATTGTAAGTAATGATCTGCCCGGCATTAACCATCATACCATCAATTGGATCGCTGGTCTTTAAGGCATCGATCTTAACACCAACTACCTCATGTTTAATGGTATTGGTAATATTGTTATTTTGCATAACTTGTTCATCTTTTGTTAGATCATCAATTTTGCCTGCAAAATTATCATAATGAGCCTTATTTTCTATGAGCAAAAAACTATCGTCCATGATCTTAGCTGTTACTTTTACTTTAAAGGATAAAAGCGCAGTTTGATCAGGTAATAATTCATCTATGACAAAACGTACATAATTAGCATCAGCTATATACTGTCCATGGTAATCATGATCGACCCAGCTAAACGCAGTATTTTCCGGTATCTTATCCACTACTAATAAATTATTAACGGTATTTGAACCATTATTTTTTACTTTTAAATAATACGTTACTTCTTGATCATAGCCTACTTGCTCACCAGGTCGGGGATCACTATCCTTTACTATCGAATAGCTGATATAAGGATCTTTTCTTGACCAGTTATCGATCGTCTTTTCATCCGTATCTTTGACCTTAGCTTTAAAGCTTACGCTGCCACTACTTTGAGGGGCAATCTCTAAATTCCAAGTAAGTTTCTTATCAGTAATTATTGGCTCATGATCTTTGATGTATTCCATATATTCCAAACTATCGCTTAATTCATCCTCGATCGTTTCCTTGACCTCAACGCCTCGTTTATTTTCATATGAGATTTGATAGGTTACGATATCACCAGCTTTTAATTGTACACCATGATCACTTGTTTCTTTATCAATAACTTCATCATTGACCATGATGATATCTTTAATAGGTTCAAATGATGGAACATAGTAAACATGATAAATTTCCTCTTTTAAATTTTTTATGCCTTTGATGACATCATGATCACCATCAAATCTTACATAGCCATCAATATCTGGTGATTGCTTTTCATACTCTGTACCACTTTTAAGATGCACGATATATGGTTCTGCAAGATCTTCATGCGTTTCATGATCTAGGTAATATATCTTTAAAGTTGCATAATCATAATAAACATCAATTACTACATCATGATCTGGCATGACTCCCTCAATTATTATTTGATCTTCATCACTGACGCCATAACCATCAATATCTGGTGAAGGTACTTGATAATCACTACCCAAAGTTATCATTTCTTGGTATGTTTCATGAATAGCTTGATCGGTATATTTATCTAAATAATTGATGGTAAGCTGATATTTATCAATTGAGATCAATTCAATGCTAGCCTTGGCATTTTCGCCATCATCAAAGCCGTAGGCATCACCTACCCATTGATAATTAACCGATTCGCCGTTTGTCATATGTCCATCTTTAACGATAGCTTCATTAATATAGCTTAAACCACCGCCACCTGTTCCGCCACGTAATACTAAACTTGTATTATTTGCTGAACGACCACCATATAGACCACCGCCGCCACCACCTGATGACGAATTCTCATAAGAAGCATAATCTTCACCAATTCCAAACTGATAGTTTCCTCCACTTCCTATACCACCACTGCTTGTTCCACTGGTAGGATTACTTCCACCGCTTCCACCGATCGATGTGATACACACATTAAAATTACAATAATAATTTTGCCAAGAAGGCGCGAAGAAATCTTCAGCTCCGCCTCCACCACCTGCGATCATGATGATCTGATCTTGAGCATTTTGATAAGCATTTATTTCGCCATTGCCTTGTTCGCTCAAATAAGCAGATGCAGCTCCGCCACCGCCTGAACGATAACCATAACTGGCACCTAAGCCTTTGCCACCGCCATTATATGATCTTTTGCCTGACATATCATTACGGAAACCTAAAGCTAGATAGATGGTTTGTCCTTGTTCTAAATGGATGATCCCTTGGGTATATCCCCCACCGCCACCGATTCCTGTAGTATGCGGAACACTTTGCTCATTGACTCCATATGTTTTAGATCCCATATCCGAATCACCATCGGCACCCCAAAGCTTGACCAAATAATTGCCATTAACAGGGGCGGTAAATTCCTGGATACGCGCTTTGGCATTAAAATTCCACTGATCCCCTTCGTTGGCACCATTAACCGCCATCAAAGAAATTTCAGGTCGTAGCTGATTTATCAGTTTATGATACATCAGCCCTAGCTCTATGCTAGCAACATCCGCTATCGTCAATCCATCAGCTAATTTTAAGCTATATGACGTAACTTTTGTTATCGTGGCATTAAATACATCAACAATAGCAAAGTTTCCGGTAGATCCTTGTAAAATATCAGCAAAAGCTTCCATGATCAACTGCTTATCATTTTCATCATATGCATGATCAATAAATTTTTTGATCAATGCTTCATCATCTATCTTAGTTATCTTTACAATATGTGATGCAACGTTTTGATCACTTTGCGCTAACACATCAGTAAATGCATCTAACAATTGCTGAAAATCTTGATCCTGTTCATTTCCGATCAAGATCATCATATTTTCATTACAAGCAATTCTTGCCAATATATCTTGCGTTTCCACTGTCGCAACGGCAGGCGCAAAGGATTCTTCGCTAATTTGTGCCCATGGCTTCATGATATCTAAGCTAAGCCCCAATATCAGCGTTAATATAAAGATAATCCATTTTTTCATCGTTTATGCTCCTTGCTTTTATCCAAAAAACCCAAGCCTAAGATAACTATGATCGATAACACCCACAAACCCAAAGCAAGATCGATCATGCTTGCTACCTTGGTATCTACCTCATCGTGGTAACTGCGCTCATTGATGATCGTTGCTGATACCTCCTGCTTCGCCATGATCATTCCTTCATTTTGCTGATAGATGGTCTTATAACCATCTTGATTTGCCTTTACTTCATAAACCTTGTATTCTTGGTTAGCTAAGACATCATAAATGATGACATCATTATCAACATTTACTAATAATTGCTGATGAGCGCTGATATATCCTGTTTGACCATCAGCAAAGCGATAACGATATGTCCCTGATGGGATCTCGATCATCATGGCAAATCTTTCTTGACGATCAACTGCATTACCGCTAGCTTTTTTGCTGATACGCAAATTACCACCCAAAACAGCTTTAGGTTCTACCGTTTGATCCATATCACTTTCTACGCCATCTTTGGTTGCTGGCACACTGAGCAAAAATGGTTCAGCACATAAATGATAAGCTGCTGCGCTTTGCTCAAGCCCCAGATATACGCCTGGTTCTAGATCATCAAAAATGATCTGACCTTGGTCATTTGTTATCTTTTCATACACTTCAAGGCCCTTGATATTCATCACTTTTTGATGAGATTCATCCTGCTTGGTAAGTTCAAGATGTTGTAAAATTTCCTCAATCTCACTATTTTTATCGATCTTTAAGCCATCAACCAATGAAATGATCTTCAAACCATCGATCTTATCATCCGCTTCAGTAACGATCCGCGCTACTTTAACCAAGATCCAGCTTGAACCACTAACTGGAACCTTTTGCGCATTATCATCAAAATAATTAATGACGATCTGGGCTTTTTCATCATTTATGGCTAATGTTTCAGATACCATCGGCCTTAATAGCCAAAAACAAACCAATAGTAGCTTAAGCATCACCCATCCTCCTTTTCCTCATAACAAAAACTAACATACCGCCTAGCGGAAGCGAAACGATTGCTCCAATGATCAACAAATGTTTCCATTTGTCATTTGCTAGCGTGATGTTGTTTACTAGTTCCTTATCATTCCCAAAGCTTCGTTTTGCTCTTATCAATAAGCGATGACTATTGATTCCATATGGGGTACAGGTATATAAAGTTATAAGATCTTCATGAGGGATGATCTGCAGATATTGATCGCACTCATCTGGCAACACCACTTTTATCTGTTCAACTTTATAAAAATGAAGCTCATCAAATATCTTGATCTGAATTTCATCGCCGATGGTAAGTTCATCCAAGCGCGAAAAAAGTTCACTGCTACGCAGTCCAGAATGTGCAGCAACTACGGCATGTGTGTCTTTGCCACCGCTTGGCAATGAGGTGCCATATAAATGTCCAGCCATAACTTGTAGCGTATCATCCGCTGTTCCATGTCCTATCGGCAAATTAACATTGATCTTAGGAATGATGATTGCAGCTAAAACCTTTTCACCGTTCCAAGGCAATGATAGATATTCTTGATCATAGCCTAAGGCAGAACTATAACGATATTGATTATCTTGCTGCTGAAGATAGATCTTTTCATTATATTTTTGACAACGTTCCTTAATTTCATTTAGCTCAGCGTTATCGACAATATTTAAATGTTCATCATATGCAGCAAGCCAAGAAGTTTGAAAGATCCGAGCATATTGATCACAGATATAAGGCCATACCAGCAATAGGTATCCTAGATATATCCCTAACGAACCTATGATCAGCCACACTTTTTTCTTAATCCTTCTTTTTTTCATAAGTTTTCTTATTCAAGATGATCACCGTCCCACCAAAGATCATCATTACCCCTAATATTGCTGCAAAGATATCCCTTCCATCGCCGCCTGTATGCAAGATGGCAATCGTTTCATTATTACGAATTTCAAATCTGGCTATCCCCTGTGCTAATCCTTCCTCAAGCATCATCTTTTCGCTATTTTTGCTTTGCACTGATGCTTGCTGCAAGGTACCGTCTTCAGGATAAGCTTTTTTCAGTGTTACATAGATAGGGTCACGCAATAGATTAAAACCAGGAATAGTCGATGCTTCTTTAAATTCATATGTGCCATCATCCAAACCTTTGATGATAAGATTGCCTTGAGCATCAGGATTGATCGTATCAACACCTGTTTCAGCCTTGTCTTGTAGATGATAGATACCTGCTGTTTCTTTGACAAAACGCAATGGTTGATAAATTCCATCATTTTGTTGATATGCTACTTTAAAGCTAACCTGACTGATATCATCTACTTCATGACTAAAGCTCTTTTTGATATCGATCTCATAGGTATAAACCCTGATATCTTGGTTAGAAGCAAATTCCTTATCCGCTGAAACACTGGTCCCATAAGTCAAGGTAAAAGCATTGCTTTCTTCTTTAATAGCACCATTATCTTTAACAGCATCTTTAGTTAATCTTGCTTGATATCTTACATATAACTTTGAATCCGCACTGATCTGATTCAATTTATCCAATCCAACTTCGGTCAGGGTCAATACGAAACTAGTATCCTTACCTTCTATTACATAATGAGTGCCATATTCCAGCATTGTATTCCCATCTCCATTGTAATTATCCGTTCCTAATGAAACTTCAAAATTATTAGCGCTATGATCATCAATTATTAATCCATCACTCAAATTATCCTTAACAATAAATTTTCGATTAGTATTAGGAACACCATCGGCCATCGGCTGCAACATCGGTACATCTATACTAAGCAAGAATGAAATATTATCTCCTACATTCTTATCAGTTTTTTGCACCAATCCGTTGGCATCTGCCCCATCTAAAACATCATTACCGTTAGCAATGATATCCTTACGGATCGTGATCATTTCATTTTTGGGATAAGCAATAACATCATACTGCCACATCGATCCAGCAGGATGTCCATCGATCATCGTCAGATTGGTCATTGGTAAGCTAATAAAAAAAGGTCGGCTTTCCTTAGCAACATTAGCGCCAATTCCATCACTAACCTTTGCAGGAATATCCATCTCGACAATTAGATATAAACCAACTTCTAAGTTATCTACTTGTGTTTTGCCTTGATCATCAGTCACAGGCATCGCTGTTCCTTTGGCATCAACATAGGCTTTTAACAATTCATTTCCGCTTTGACTTCCATCATCTTGCCCATATGCAACCGTTAACGTATTTAGATCTTTCATGATCTTATTAGCTGCTTCAGCGCTAACATAATCAACCTTATCGATCGTCGTATACTCAGTCGTTATGTTGTGCTGAGATAGCCAAGCTTTAAAATCCGCATTTAAAAGATAATATAGCCCACTAATATCACGATCATCATTATCCACTTGTTTCATTTCACCTACTTTTAGGTATTTAAAAGTTACACCTGCTAATGGTTCATTTCCAACATCGCTTATATCTTGTTCATATCCATTGCCATCTTTAAATGCTCCATCCTTAGATACTAATTTATATAATGTAATGCTTCCTGTTCTTACATCATTTTCTTGATTATCTTCAGCATTAATCACGCATGTCATCATCAATACCACCATCAGCAATAATACTAATTTTCTGATCTTTCGCATCTTGGCCTCCTATTTTCACGATATAAATAGTCCAATTTTTTCCTTTATCCTTAATTTAATTGGCATAAATTGATATTTCTACATATATGTTGTATTATTGTAGTATAAGGAGGTTATAACATGAAAAGCGTTTCCCATTCAGAATCAATGATATTACAACTATTTTGGAAGCATCATAATAAGATCAATAAAAAAGCCATCTTCACTACTATTCAAGATGCATACCCAAATCAATGGAAAAATAGTTCGATCTCCGTTTTTCTAATGCGTTTAGAAGCAAAAGGTTTGATATCCAAGCAAAATATCGACGGCACGATGTATTGGTTATCTATAAGCAAAAGCGAATACTTGAAACAATATTTAAACAATATCCTTTTAAAGCATGAAAACAAGACCTATACCGATATCCTTTTGGGATTTATCGATGATGAAAAAACCCGAAATGAAGCTGCTGATGAGATCGATGCCTTGATTAAAAAATACGAAGATGCTGAATAATCTAGCACCAATCTACATTTTATTGATCTTAAATATAATCATTAGCGTTTTATTTCTTAGCATCAAGATCTTGCAAAGATACCTTATTGCTTTTTCTGCAATCACATATTGCAATATCTTAAAATTCATCGGTACCTTTTTTACCTTTCCCTTATTTTTTATCCTCATTTTTATCGGAAAAGATTATCTCTATGGTGAATTATTCAAAAATAAGCTAATCTACGCTAAATATAATGTTCGTTTGACCAATCACTTCTTACAGGAGCTAAGCGATCCATATTTGCGTTTATCGGTATATGCTTTGCTATTTGTTTTATTCTTTTCATGTTTGCTGTTAACGCTTTATCATTACTATAAATCAAATGATCTTTTAAATAAGATCGAAAGAGCTAACCGCTATCCCAAAGAATTATTTTACTTGTTAAAAAAAGTTAAGACAAAACTAAACATTCAAGCACGCATCACTATCTGTCGCAACAGCTATATCCAAAAACCATGTCTAGTACAATTAGAATATCCAACAATCCTTATACCTGAACATGATTACACCAAAGATCAATTGTTACTTTTGATCGAACATGAATTATATCATTATAAATATCACGATTTGTTTTTCATCAAACTTGCAAATTTCTACAAGCTGATCTTTTGGTACAACCCTTTTATCAAAACATATGCTGATACCTTATTATTTTCATGTGAACTTGCAAACGACGAAAGAATGACCACCACGATGTCCAAAGCTGAAAAAATAGCGCTTATCAAATTAATGCGCTATTGCTTAAAAAATATCCAACAAGCTCCCGACATCGATCTAATCTCTTTTTCTGATAACAATAAAACAAATATCATCAAAAGAGTAGAATTTATCATCAGTCATAAGCGCCATGGTGCATATCGATTATTGTCAGCTGCTATGCTTAGCATTACCTTGATCTTAGCACCTGCATTTTGTTATCGCTTGACGGAAACTCTCTTTGATATCTTACCTTCTAAATTTAAATATCAAGAGATCATCGATACTAACAAACAAATAATTTAAAATTTTTCTTTTACAAAGATGCTTCTTGATAAATACAATAAGCATCTTTTACTTTTCCTAAACCACAAAAAGCAAGTTATGTTAAATAACCTGCTTTTTATCACATATAAAATCATGAACATTTTTTAATACTATTCTGTAAATCTTAAAAGGTATCGGGATCCTGAACAAGAAATTCTTTCTGGATGATCATGCTACCATCAGCCTCATAGCTATTGACCATCAATAGACGATATAAGGGATGATCATATGCAAGCAAGCGTTGGTATAAGCCATCAATATTAGCTGTTGTAATAGAAAAGTTAACTCCACGCCCATATGGATAGTTCCATTCCTCAGCATGCAACTGTTCAAACATCATTTGCAAACCTTCAAATAATACAAAAATAGATTTATCTTCTTTTTTTCATATTCTAATTTAAAACCTAACAGTTCCAAATAGGATCTTTTTGTAACATTTATATCTTTTACGGTTAGCTCAGGATTCAAGCTATTAAATCTCATACCATTTACCTCCAAGAAAATTTTCTGAGCTTCATATCCAAAAATCATTGAAAGCCTAGATATTACATGAACTTTTTTACCAACAAGATCATTCATCTACAATTTTATATTAGGCAATCATTTTGTAAGGCATGGATAATGATATTTATAGTGCATATGATGCATATCCGATATATTTTTAATACATTTTCATGGATATTTTGCTTAGGATCATAACATAAATAATATCAAAAATATTAATTATCTGTATATCATGCAAGCAATAAGCTTTTAGATGATTAGATCATTCCAATTTCCTTTGCCAAATCTAAATTTAATAATACAATATTCACTTTATCCTCACCAAAGATACCTAATATTTTATGCTCGGTATTTTTTTCAATCAAAGAAATAACTTCTTCATTTGTTAAATCAGTATTAGCTACGATGCGATCAACCTGAACCATGGCTGCTTCAACAGAAATATGTGGATCCAAGCCAGATCCCGAAGCCGTAACGATATCGCTTGGAATATCGTCTAATTTAACAGTAGGATTTTCATCCATAAATGTTTTTACTTCATCAGAAATTCTTTTTTCTAAAGCAGGATTGCTTGGAGCATAGTTATTGCTTCCACTGCTTAACCCTGCATATTCACCACTTTCAAGCTGTTCTAACGTATAAGTATTATAGTTATATGCTGAAGGTCGACAATGGAATAATCTTTCATCAGTAAAATCTTGACCAACGAATTCACTAGCAACAACCTCTCCATTAACTTCGATCTTGCTACCATTAGCTTGATCATGGAAAAAAATTTGTGATGTTGCAGTTAAAAACATTGGATATACAAAGCCGCATATAACACACATGCCTATGGTAAAGATAAATGCCGTTTTAAATCTTTTCAAAAAATCTTTCATAATTTTCTCCTATATGCCTAACATGATCAAGATTGGCGCAATGATCAGATCAATTAATTTAATTCCGATAAATGGACAAATAACACCGCCTAATCCATAAATCAGCATATTTCTTCCCAACATCTTGCTTGCGCTCATAGGTTTATATTTTACGCCTCTCATTGCTAAAGGGATCAAGCAAGGAATGATAAGAGCGTTAAAGATCAATGCGGATAAGATAGCGCTTGAAGGAGTAGATAAATTCATGATATTTAATACTTTGATCTGTGGAATCGCCACGGTGAACATGGCTGGAATGATTGCAAAATATTTTGCAACATCATTTGCAATAGAAAATGTTGTTAACGATCCACGCGTGATTAGTAATTGTTTACCAATTTCTACTACTTCCAGAATCTTTGTTGGATCACTATCTAAATCAACCATATTAGCGGCTTCCTTGGCTGCAGATGTTCCTGAATTCATCGCTAAACCAACATCAGCTTGCGCCAAAGCTGGAGCATCGTTTGTACCATCGCCGGTCATGGCAACTATCTTACCTTCTGATTGTTCTTTTTTGATTGCCTTGATCTTATCTTCAGGTTTACATTCAGCAATATATCCGTCAACCCCAGCTTCCGCAGCAATCGTTGCAGCAGTTAAAGGATTATCACCAGTACACATGATTGTTTTGATACCAATAGCTCTTAACCTTTCAAATCTTTCTACCAATCCAGGTTTTACAGTATCTTTTAAATAAATAACACCTAAGATCATATTATCTAAGCATACAATTAGCGGTGTGCCTCCTAATTTTGAAATTTCATCAACCTTAGCCCTTAGATCAGCAGGAATCTTTCCTTGCCGTTCTTTGATATATTTAGCAATAGCATCACCTGCTCCCTTTCTGATTTTATGGCCATTATAATTAATGCCGCTCATCTTAGTTGCAGCGCTAAACTCAATAAATTCAACGTCCGGATATTGTTCAGCATCTATTTTACAGCCTAATTTCCGTGCAAGATCAACCGTTGATTTTCCTTCTGGCGTATCATCTTTAAAAGAAGCTAAAAATGCATTATCAATCAATTTTGCTTTTTCAACGCCATCAACAGCTATGAAGTCACTAGCCAAGCGATTTCCGAAAGTAATGGTACCTGTTTTGTCTAGGATCATCGTATCAACATCACCGCAAGCCTCAACTGCTTTACCGCTCATTGCAATGACATTAAATCTTGTAACCCTATCCATACCGGCTATACCAATCGCGCTTAACAGTGCTCCGATCGTCGTAGGGATCAAGCAAACCATCAAAGCTACTAAAGTTGAAATTTGTAATTTAACACCTGAATAGATTGCAAATGGATATAATGTAACGATCACGATCAAAAAGATGATAGTTAATGAAACCAACAATGTGTTCAAGGCAATTTCATTTGGGGTCTTTTGCCTTGATGCACCTTCAACCAAAGCAATCATCTTATCCAAGAATGAATTTCCAGGCTCAGAAGTAATTTCAACTTTGATCCAATCAGATACAACCGTTGTTCCTCCTGTTACTGAAGCAAAATCTCCCCCGCTTTCTTTTAATACCGGAGCAGATTCACCCGTAATTGCGGATTCATCAATACTGGCAATGCCCTCAATGATTTCGCCATCATTTGGAATAATCTCACCTGCATTTATTAATACGATATCTCCTTTTTTCAATTCGGAAGCTGAGATCATCTTTTCGCTTCCATCATCTAATATCAAGCGAGCTTGAGTATCTTTTTTTGTTTTCTTTAATGTCTCAGCTTGGGCTTTGCCTCGACCTTCTGCAACAGCTTCAGCAAAGTTTGCAAATAGAATGGTAAAAAATAACACAAATGCCACTATTGCATTATATAAACTCAAATTATTTCCTTCATCATTAAATAGATGAGGAAAAAAAACTAAGACCAAACTAATGAAAAAGCCAATTTCTACAACAAACATTACAGGATTTTTAATCATATAAACAGGATTCAATTTAACAAATGATTCCTTTATGCTTGATAACAAAATATCTTTAGTAATAAACTTATTCTTTTTTTTCTTACTCATTTCAAATCACCTTTTATATTCCTAATGTCAATGCTTCGGCAATTGGTCCTAAAGCCAATGCTGGCAAGAAAGTCAAAGCAGCAAAAATATAAACTACAAACACCAAGACAATTGCAAATGTCCATGTATTGGTTTTTAGCGTTCCAACCGATTCATTAATATCGATCTTTTTCATTAAGCTGTTAGCAATCGCCAGCTGGATCACAATAGATAAATAACGTCCAAAGAACATAGCAATACCTGTCGTAATGTTCCAAAATAATGTATTATCAGCTAAGCCTTCAAACCCTGATCCATTATTAGCTGCAGATGAAGAAAATTCATATAAGACCTGGGATAGCCCATGGAATCCCGGATTTGTAATTCCCTCAAGTCCTGCAGGAACAATAACGCTAATTGCGCTGAATCCTAAAATCAACAATGGATGGATGATGATGCACAAAGCAGCAAGCTTCATTTCTTTTCCTTCAATTTTTTTGCTCAAATATTCTGGTGTTCTACCAATCATCAATCCACAAATAAATACGGCGATAATCGCATAGATCAACATATTCATCAATCCAACGCCTGCCCCACCGAAGACCACATTTAACATCATATGCAATAATGGAACCATTCCGCCTAAAGGTGTCAAGGTATCATGCATATTATTTACGGTACCAGTCGTAAAAGAAGTTGTTACTGTCGTGAACAAAGAAGATTGAGCTATACCAAATCTAACCTCTTTACCTTCCATATTTCCTAATGTTTGCACGATTCCATTTGCGGCAACAGCACTATTCCCTTGTGACTCCGCCCAAAAGCATAGGATCAAACCAATTAGAAATAAAACAGCCATCGCTGTAAAGAGGCTTCTGCCTTCTGATCCTAGCCATACGTGCTTGTTATCTTTGATCGTTGAAAGATCATTACCTGCTTGTATTTTCTTTTCATGGTATTTATCATAAGCCATATGTCCAAAAGTAAATACGCATGATGCTGGTAAGATCATCATTGCAAACAGTTCCAAGATATTGGTTATAATCGTCGGATTCTCAAGCGGGGTCGAAGAATTAGCTCCTAAGAAACCTCCACCATTTGTTCCTAAATGCTTTATAGATTCTAATGCAGCAATTGGACCGCTTGCGATATCTTGCAATTTTCCTTCAATAGTAAATACCGTATAATTGGGATACAAGGTTTGAGGAACCCCTTGCCATACAAGGATCAAGCCAACAATAAATGACATAGGCAGTAAAAATCTAGTAATGATCCTGGTAAAGTCCACATAAAAATTCCCCATCTTTTTTCCTAAAAATCCTCTTATCATGGCTGCACATGCGGCATATCCAGTAGCAGCAGAAGTAAACATCATCATGATGATCACTAGCATCTGCGACAGATATGATAAGCTAGATTCTCCGGAATAATGCTGTAAGTTCGTATTGGTCATGAACGAAATGATCGTATTGAAGGACAATGATTGGTCCATGTTTCCAATACCATTTGGGTTAAAAAACAGTATTGATTGCACCCTAAGGATTAGATAGCCAACCAAAACCATGCAGGCATTTACTAAAAGCAATGTACAAACATATTTTTTCCAATCCATGTCAGAGGTATCAATTTTAAATAAGCGATAAATACCATCATCCACTTTATCCATGACCGGATCAACAAAGCTCTTTTTCTTTGTGGTAATGTTATAAATATAAAGGGCAAACGGCATAATAATAACCATAGATAATAATAATGTACATACGATTTGTAACATGATCTTTTCTCCCTAACTAAAATTTTTCAGGATATATCAATGCATAAAGCAAATATCCTGCTAATCCAATAATAATCAAAGCTAATATCCACATCGTAAACTTCTCCTTTTATTTATTGATTTGACTTTCAGTCCAATTTACAAATAGCCTGATTAAACCAAACCCACCAATTAACATACTAATCATAATGACATCTAATAGCATAAAAATCCTCCTATTATCATTATTTGACACGATTATCCTATCACACGCAAAATTAAAAACGGATTAAATATCTTTAGCTAAAATTAAAATCATATTAAAATATCAAAAATGGCTAACATTTTTGCCATCTATTTCATTACTTTTTCAAATATACAACCGCTACCAAACTTGATAGATTTCTTATTGATATTAAGCTAACATTTAGCATTGAAAACATGACTAAAATAAATTACAAATCTATAATGTCAATTTTTTAAAAGTCCGAAGTGCTGTAACATTTTTATGAATGTTTTGGCAATCATTTTCATCACCATATTCAAATGTCTTTCCTAAAGTATTAAACGAACATAAGATTTCAAAATTATGTTTGACCGCTTGATCTTGAGGATCTAAAGCATATGCTGCTCTAAAATGTTTCATTGCTCCTGCATGATCTCCTGTTAATTCTTTTAATATGCCCATCAAGTTATGTGGCTTGGCTGAGTCAGGATATTCTGCCATAGATCTCGAAATCATATTTGCCGCCAATTGATACTTATTGCTATCATTGCTTTCAATGATATGCTTTATATTGACACATAATAAAGATAAATTATTTATATTGCTCATAATAATATCTCCTGTTATAAAGTGACCTTTGTCAAGTAAAAACGATCACAATTAAAATATTCAATTGTAGATCAATGACATACAGGAGCTTTCTAAACAAATCATCGACAGTTAACCACTCTGTTATTCGTGGATTGGTTACCTCAGGCTAATGGTCCGTCGAATGTAGTTTTATAATCTCTTATCGTGGATCAATAGAGAATTTGCATAATTATCCTCGCGACTTGATATTTACACATCTCTTTGGTACATTTTTATTATATTTAAATTATGCATAAGATAGTTGTGAGATTAATAGGCATCGATGTGAGAATTGTGTGAGCAAAATAAAAGCATCATTACTGATGCTCTATTCATCCATCAAGCGATATCCCACTCCAACTTCTGTAAGAATATATTTTGGCTTTACCGGATTTTCCTCTATCTTTCTGCGTAAAGATGCAATTAAGGTACGCAGCGCTTGGGTATCGCTGCCATAATTTGCCCCATATATTTCTTTGATTATATAGCTTGTCGTTAATACCTTGCCAACATTTTTAAAAAATACTGCTAAAAGCCGATATTCCATAGGCGTTACATGTAATTCTTTATCATTTAGATAAACAAGGTGCTTGGTTAAATCTATCTCTAGATCTTTTACTTTATATTTTTCATTTATTTCTTTAACTTTGCAATGCCTAAATGCTAATCTCATCCTAGCAAGCAATTCAGCAGCTGAAAATGGTTTTATTAAATAATCATCTGCACCATTATCCAAAGCTTTTACTTTTTCTTTATCTT
Source organism: uncultured Erysipelotrichaceae bacterium (assembly GCA_944326795.1). Lineage (GTDB taxonomy): Bacteria > Bacillota_I > Bacilli_A > Erysipelotrichales > Erysipelotrichaceae > JALEVB01. The sequence continues at coordinate 38,277 of CALVFJ010000001.1, read as the reverse complement.
GATCACGGGCAGAAACTACGATAATCGGGATATTTGAGAATTCACGAACTTTTCTAATTAGTTCAAACCCATCAACATCTGGTAATCCTAAATCTAGCAAGATCATATCGATATGATTAGCTAAATATTGTTCAATTGCTTCATGATAGCTTCCTGCTGTTACGATATTATAATCGTTAGATTCTAAAACAAATTTAATAAAATTTCTAATCTGGATATCATCTTCAACAGTCAATATCGTTGTATTCAAAATATCATTATTCATACAAACCTCTCATCTTATTCTTCAATTTTCTCAATTGGTAAAGCAATAGTAAACACCGCTCCAGAACCACTAGTTTTATTTTTGGCTTTTATCGTTCCGCCATGTGCTTCAACTATTGATTTTGCAATCGTTAGCCCTAAGCCGATTCCCGTTTTGGCATCTGCATGCTTTTTACCGCCAGTATAGAACATATCAAATATTTTATTAATTTCATCATCATCAATGCCTTTGCCAAAATCCTCAACATTAATGTCAATGATGTTATCACAAATTTGTGCATATATCCTGATATCCGTACTTTCACTATGTTTTTTGGCATTATCCAATAAATTAATTATAACTTGCTCAATCAATTTTGCGTCAACTTTAACGATGACAATTTGCTGTGGTAAGCTAACTTGTACATCGATCCCATATCTTCTTTCAAAAACGGTAACTGCCGTTCCTATTATTTCATCTAATGTCTCAAATTGCCAATTTAATAGCATCTTTCCTTCTTGCAGTTTTGTAAGACTTAGGATATTTTCTACTAAGGTATAAAGCCATTGAGAATCTTCATATATATCCTTGGTAAGTGCATATTCTTTGCTATTAGCATCAAGCAAAGAAACAAGCATTTCACAGCTGCCCATTATTCCGCTCAAAGGTGTCCTAAGATCATGAGATATTGCGCGTAATAAATCTGCACGATAGCGCTGTAAATTAGCCTCTTCTTTAAATTGTAAGTGTTTTATATCAGCTAATATTCGCTCCATGGCCATAGCCGTACAATCTATCATAGAATATAGAAATTTATTTTATCAGCATCTAAAACTTCACTATTTTCTTTTGAAATCTGAATGATCCCAAGGATCTTTCCTTCTCCATTCCTAATTAAAAAATCATAGTAGGTATCAGTAATGATATAATCTTTGCTGTAGTTTTTCATCATCATCAATTCATCATAAGCTTCTAATTCATTTTTGCTAAAAACATTATCATGACCATGCAAGTAATAACGCTCTAGTCTTTCATCATTATCTAAATATGCGCAGCCAACATCGATACCCAAGTACTTGTTGAACGCGTTGATCGAAATTTTTGCAACATCGATCATTTCTCTCGCATTATTTAAATCTCTGGTTAATTCAAGCAAAAGATCTTTTTCACCAGCATTTTCTTTTGCCTGTTTCTCTTTTTCCTTCATCTTATTGGCAATACCGCTAGTTAATAACGAAACTGAAGTCATCACTGCAAATACGATAAAGTAATTAGGATCAGCTACGCGAAAAGTATAATATGGCGCGGTAAAAAAATAGTTAAAACAAAATGACACCAAAAATGCCATGATAAAACTAGGCGCATATCCATAAGTATATTTTGCACTAATAATAACCCCTAAGACATAAACGATTATTATATTAGACTCATTAAACTTCCAATATTTAAATATTAACCCAATACATGATGATAAAAACAATAATATAATTACGATCAAAATAGATAGAATAAATTCTTTTCTTTTTTCCACATCTTTAATACCTATTTAACCTTTATCATCCTATATCCAATGCCAATATGGGTTTGAATATATTTATTTACTAGACTACTTCTTTTTTCAATTTTTTTTCTTAATGAAGCCATATATACTCGCAACGATGAAAGATCGCTTTCAATTGTATTTACCCAAACCTTATCTAAGATATATTGATAAGTTAATACCTTACCAACATTTTTAGCCAACAAGCATAGCAAACTATACTCTATAGGCATGAGGTGGATCTCTTCATCATTTACGAAGACCGTTGCGCTTTCATATTCGATCCGCAATTCACCATTGATAAAATTTGAGCTTTCACTTTCTTTTACCGTATTTAAATAATCTAATCTACGGATAGTTGATCTTAACCGCGCTAATAACTCTTCTACTGAAAAAGGTTTTGTTAAGTAATCATCAGCTCCTGCATCCAAAGCTTCTATTTTATCTTCATCATCAGTCCGAGCTGAAATAACAATGATCGGAAGCATCGAAAAACCTCTTATTTGTGTAATCACATCTACGCCATCCATATCGGGAAGACCTAAATCTAACAAAACAATATCAACTTTAGAACTAGTTACCTTTCGTAATGCCTCATTTCCATTTATTGCAAGTTCATAATTATATTTATTAGCCATTAATGTAGTTGAAATAAGATTTCTAATTGGAGCATCATCTTCAACGATCAAAATATTAATGCTATCTATTTTCATATATTAATTGTCTCCTTTTTTAATTTTATCGTAAAAATTGATCCATGTGGGATATTATCATCAACACTGATGTTACCATCATGCGACAAAACGATTGATTTGCATAATGAAAGACCAATTCCAATTCCTCGATGACTATCGACAACTTTGCGATGTGCTGAATAAAACATATCAAATACATGCATTTTTTCTTCTGGCTTAATACCTGGACCATCATCTTGAATTTCAATGATACAATCATCTTCGTTTTCTTTTAAGATTATTTTAATCGTTGAATCTTGATATGAATATTTAATTGCATTATTCAAAAGATTTACTATTACTTGGATCATCAAGCTAGCATCCATCTTTACCAAGATGATATCATCACAATCTTCAAAAATTATTTTTTGATTCTCCTTTTTTCGAACATGGCTTATTGCTTCTTCAATTATTTCCGAAACAACCTCGGTATTTTTTTCAACATTTATTTCACCATTTTCCATTCTTGTTATTGATAGGATATTTTCTACCAATCCGATAAGCCATAAGCTATCCTCTTGTATATCTTTATACATATGAATTTTTTGTTCATCATTCATTTTATCTTTATTAAGCAATAAAGCCGAAGCATTGCCTGATATGCTGGTCAATGGCGTTCGAAGATCATGGGAAATAGAGCGCAAAAGGTTTGCTCTAAACTGTTCATTCTTTAATTTATTAAATGCTTCATTCTGACTAATTACAAATTCTTCTTTTTCTAATGCTAACGCGCATTCTGCTAGCATAGCGATCAATATGCTTTCCTCAAATTTTCCTAAAGCTTTTCCTTTCATGTCAATTCCTACGATTGCAAAAATTTTCTCACCATTGCGAACGGTCATAAATAAATAATTTGCTTCAGGCATGATATTAGTAGAATATCCCGTATATCTATTCAATTTCATTGCTTGACCCGCCGCTGCTTTATCAGTTTCTGCAAGAGGCAAAATCTCATTTCCGCTGTATGTATATCCAACAAATTTATCAATATCTTTAAAGAAATATATGACATTTCTTTCTAAAAGCTTACCTATTTGCTGCATCAATTTGTTCATGATATCATCTTTATTTATTGCTTTTTGCAATTTTTGGCTTGTTTGTAATAATAATTCGGTCCTATACGCTTTTCTTGAAGTTTCATATGTTATACGCTTGCTACGATAGGTAACAAATGAAATGATGCTTGAAGTAATAATCATGATGATAAAGCTGCTAAAATACTGTTTATCATATACTCTAAACGTATATAGCGGCTCAGTAAAAAAATAATTATATATGAATACCGTTAAAGCTGCATAACCATAACAAACAACCGAACCATAGGCAAAAAAACAAGTAAATAATACGCCTATCATATATATCATTATGATATCGATATCTTTAAAACCTAGTTTTTGGATAATGATACCTACGAATGTTGCACACACCAAAAAAAACATCATTATCAAAAAATCGATAAGCTTCTTATTAATGCTTCTTTCATCATTAAAACTACTTAGCAACCTTTTATCATCAACATATAAATAAACTTCTAATCCTTTTAGCTTTTTTGAAATGCCATATTTCAGATACTTATCATACCAACTATGCTTTGTGTTGCCGAAGATCAAACAATCAATATTATTTTTATTAATATAGTCAAATAATATGTGGTTGTGTATCCTATCACATCCAATGAAACGAATATCAATTGTTTCAATCATCTTTTTCGTTTCCTCATCTAATTCATCATATGCAAACTCTTGTTTTCGTTTTGAATATAAAATGATCAAGCTAGCTTGGTTTTCTCGTACAACTTTAAGCACTTTCTTAAATACATTTAATGAAATGTTTGCTGAAAAACACAACAATATATTCTTTCTCATCTGTCCTATCCTGCCATGTATATTATATTATCGCATATAAGGATAATAATATTAAAATTATATTAAAAAATAGCCAGGATAAACACAGCCATATAATATTGTAGTAAAATTTAAACAGAAAAGGATATGCATATGGAAAACACTAAGAAAAAAGGAAAATTAACGATCTTCTTTGGTTATTGTGCGGGCGTAGGTAAAACCTATACCATGCTTAATCACGCCCATCAAAAATATGTAGAAAATGTTGATGTTGTTATCGGGTACATCGAACCTCATGATCGTAAAGAAACAATGGATCTGGTAGTAGGTCTTGAACAAATACCTACTAAATCAATCAAATATCGAAATCATGTCTTAACTGAATTTGATATAGATGCAGCATTAGCTAGACATCCCCAGTTAATTCTTGTTGATGAATTAGCGCATAGCAACGTTCCAGGATCAAGGCATAAAAAAAGATACTCCGATGTCGAAGAACTTTTAAGAGCTGGTATTGATGTATACACGACCCTAAATGTTCAGCATCTAGAAAGTCTTCATGATATCGTCGAAAGCATTACCAGAGTCAAAGTAAACGAAAGGATTCCCGATCATATTTTTGATAATGCAGATGAAATACAATTAATTGATATCGAAATCGACGACCTAATCAATAGATTGAAAGATGGAAAAATTTATTCAAAAAATAAGATCAAAACAGCCCTAGAGAATTTTTTTAACACAGATAATCTAATTGCTTTACGATCAATTGCCCTACGTCGTTGCGCTGAAAGGATCAATTTGATTGCTGATGCCAAGAAAAAAGCTTTTACCAAGGAACATATATTAGTTTGCTTAGGAACTTCACCAACCAATGAAAAAGTAATTAGAACAGCTTACCGTATGGCTCAAGCTTTTCACGCTGAATTTACTGCTTTGTTCGTAGAAACGAAAGCCCAGTCTAGCTTACCTCAAAAAACTCTACTGCAGCTCCAAGCTAATTTACGCTTAGCAAAGCATCTAGGCGCTGATATCGTTTCTACGTATGGAAATGATATTCCATATCAAATATCTCAATATGCCAAAACAAGCAGTGTTTCAAAATTGGTCATAGGCCGTTCTTATCAAAAACCTTCACTTTTAAAAAAAACAACCATTGTTGATAGGTTAAGCAGCATTGCTCCAGATTTAGAGATATATATCATTCCCGATACAAGAACCGAGCATCAAAAACAATCTTTGAACATTAATAATTATCTGCAAACAGATCCTAAAGAAACATTTATAACTGCTATCATCTTAATGATCACCACGCTTTTATGTTTATTGTTATATCAAATCAATCCTATTACGACCAATACTATTTTAGTATTTATCTTGGCTGCTTGTGTTATTGGCTTGAAAACGATATGTCCTATTTATAGCATATTAGCAGCAATATATAGTATCTTGGCAATAAACTTCCTGTTTGTAGAGCCTAGATTTTCCTTTAATATCCACTCTTCACAATATACCATCATATTTATCTGCATGATAACCGTTTCTTATTCCATTTCAGCGCTGACAAGACAATTAAAAAAAGAAAATATCTTAGCAAGCTTGCATGCACACAGCATGGATGTATTGTTGGAAACAAGCCAAAAATTACAATTATGCAACACATATGATGAGATCATAAATGAATGCTGCTTTCAACTATATAAAATGCTTAAAAGAACGATAATTCTATATCCTGTCAAAAACGATGAATTGCAAGATCCCACTATATACACAGAAAATGCCGCAAATTCATTTGATAATAATGTCTATCTATCAAAAAATGAAAAAATCGTTGCTCAATGGGTATTAGAAAATAATAAAAATGCAGGAGCTTCAACAAGCACCCTTCCAAATGCCAAAGCTCTATACTTAGCAATCAGAAAAAAAGAAACGATCTTTGCTGTCATTGGCATCGCTCTTGCTCAAAAAGAAGAATTACCACAATATGAAAAAAGTTTATTAAAAGCTATGCTCAATGAAATTGCGTTGGCTTTAGATGCAATGAAACAACAAGAACTTCATAATGAAACGATCATAAAAATGAACTGGCAATCCAATGTTGAAGGCGAAGATACCTGATCCTATAAAAAAAATAGCTGGATATCTTTCGAGGATGAAAACATATCAATGTCCAAGCTTTTATTGATTAAATCTTAGCAGTAGCCAAAAGGCTACTTTTTTTCTTCCATTGTGCATGATAAATTATTTCTATCATAGATAAACTATTTAATATTATTAGTAAATAATTTGTCATAATAATTGTTTTCATAAAAAAAACGCCTTTACTAAAGTAAAAGCGATAAAAATAAAATGGAGCGGATGATGGGAATCGAACCCACGTAGTCAGCTTGGAAGGCTGAAGTTCTACCATTGAACTACATCCGCATAAGATGGTGTCCCGGAGAGGAATCGAACCTCCGACCCACTGATTAAAAGTCAGTTGCTCTACCACCTGAGCTACCGGGACGCAAAATTAATTGGCTGGGGCACCTGGATTTGAACCAGGGAAATGACAGAGTCAAAGTCTGTTGCCTTACCGCTTGGCTATGCCCCAATCAGAAGATGGTGGAGAAGGGCGGTTTCGAACCACCGAACCCATAGGGATCTGATTTACAGTCAGACGCGTTTAGCCACTTCGCTACTTCTCCAAATCATGGTGCCGACTATAGGAATCGAACCTACAACCTATTGATTACAAATCAATTGCTCTGCCAATTGAGCTAAGTCGGCATTTAGAAAAAAAATGGTGGAGGTTAACGGGCTCGAACCGCTGACCCTCTGCTTGTAAGGCAGATGCTCTCCCAACTGAGCTAAACCTCCAACTATCGTGTCGCTATTAACTAGCGCCTATATAATATATCATAAGCAAGCATTAGTGTCAATATTCTTTTTGAACTTTTTTTCTCACTTATTTTTTATATAAGCTCTTATCAAAAGCTTTTATATTTTACACGATATTTAAAATAAATGCAATACTAAATTTATGATTCCTGCCAGTAACATGATTGCAATAGGTCCTAGCTTGCTAAATTTCTGCACAAGCAAAACGATCACGAAGATCAAGATCATGCTAATATTGATATTATTAGCTGGATAGATCGCACTTAATAAGATCGAAATACCGCTAGATGCAACCATTGCAACGATAGCAGGACGCAAACTATGCAAAACGCTTTGTACGCTTTTTAGATCATGATATTTCATATAAATGATCGTGATGATACCTACGATGATCGATGATGGCAGGATACATCCGACCGTTGCAACTACCGACCCTAATATTCCCGCAATTTTGGTACCAACAAAAGTTGCACCATTTATCGCAATAGGCCCTGGGGTCATCTGCGAAATCGTGATCAAGTCGGTAAATTCGCTCATTGAAAGCCATTGATGAACATCGACCACTTGTTGTTGGATCAAGGCAATCGATGCATAGCCACCACCAAAACTAAATAGCCCAATCTGAAAAAAAGCTAATAATAATTTAAGATAAATCATCTTTTACCCCCATGAACGACTGAACGATACCGATAATAATGCAAACGATAACAATATAAGCAACATTAATGCCAAATACAAACGAAGCGATAAATGCCAAAATCATGATAGTCCATGAAAAATATCCTTTGATCTGTTTAGACATATCGATAACTACCCCAGCAATGACCGCTGCTACCCCTACCTGCATTCCTTGCAGCATCAAGGCAACGATCTGATTTTGAATAAATATGTCATAACACATGGAAATCAGCGTAATGATCACAAAAGGCGGCAATACCGTAGCAACGATAGCAACCAGTGAACCAACAAAGCCTGCCAAGCGATAGCCAATAACAATAGCACCATTCACCGCGATTGCTCCTGGTGCGCTTTGAGCGATTGCAACCAAATTTAACATTTCTTCATTATCGATCCAATGCAGCTCATCGACAAACTTTTTCTTCATCAAGCTAACGATGACATACCCGCCGCCAAAGGTAAAAGCGCTTAAATATAATGTCGAAACAAATAATTTCAGCAAAACCTCTTTTTTCTTCCCCATATCTTTCCTCCAGCTATTATTTTAGCTTATTTTATAATATAATGATAATAGTATTTATATATATTATATATAATATTTTTGTTATATAAGGAGCTTATCATGACCATTCGCCATCTAACGATCTTTATCGAAGTATACCAACTACAAAGCATCACCAAAGCAGCGCAAAAATTACACATTGCTCAGCCTTCGATCAGCTTAGCGATCAAAGAACTAGAAAACTATTATGGCACTAAATTTTTTGATCGCCTTGGCAAAAAGATCTATCCCACCGAAAGTGGAAAACAGCTATATAGCTACGCCTTACATATCATCTCCCTTTACAGTGAAATGGAAACAAACATCAAACAATGGGATCAAATAGGCACCATCCACATCGGTTCAAGCATCACGATCGGCACCCATCTTTTACCTTCATTGATCAACAGCTATCGTTCTCGCTATCCTCAGCTATCCACCTATGTAAATGTCGATAATACCGCAGCCATCATCAACGGTATCTTAGATAATACCTTAGATATAGCTTTGATCGAAGGGCAGATAAAACTTAACGATATCATCTGCAAACCTTTCTTAGACGATCCAATGGAAGTAATCGTGCCCCAAGGTCATCCGCTTTGTGCATATCCTAGCGTATCCTTGACGCAAGTTGCCGCCTACACTTTACTGACAAGAGAAAAAAATAGCGTTACCCGTAAGTTGATAGATTCCCATTTTGCTGCCTTGCAGCTAAATGTCAAACCGATATGGGAAAGTTCTAGCAACCAAGCTTTGATCAAAGCAATCGAACAAGACTTAGGCATTGCGATCTTACCATATAAATTAATAAAAAAAGATCTAGAGTGCGCCAAAGTTGCGCAAATTCCTCTAGATCGACCTATCTTAAGGCAATTGAACATCATCCATCATCGTCGAAAATATATAACTAAGAACTTACAAGCATTTATCGATGAATGTTTAAATTTTACTTATTAAAAGCATCTGGAAGATCATTTTCCAACAAGATGACATCTTGTAAAGAAGCCATGGCATAAACCTTGCTAAAGGCTTCTTTTACGTTTTGCACGACATAAACATTTTCCATATCAAATCCACTATCCTGCAAACCATTAAAGATCGGCAAGGTTTGACTTGGACCAACCAAGATCACCACATCAACCATACCTAGCATCTTCTTGCCCAGATCATAGTTCATCGCATATTGCTGGGGGCCCAGATCGATCAGCCCCGGTGTTACGATAAAACGCTTGTTAGGCATCATGCTCATGACCTTCAACGACATCGCCGCTCCTTCTGGGTTTGAATTAAAGGCATTATCGATGAAAGTATAACCATTGATCTTTTTAACCTGCAAGCGATGCTCAACATAATCAACCTGCCGCACGCTTTTCATCAATTCCTGCCAACCGATTCCAAGATGACGGGCAATAGCGATAGATGCCAAGATATTCATGATGTTATGCTCACCTAATAATTTAGTCTTGAAGGCATGCTTCTCATTTTCAAATAAAACATTAAAGCTGCTGCCATCAGGACCATATTGAATATCTACCGCTTGGTAATCAGCATCATGATAGATGCCATAAGTCACTAACTTACAACTATTCTTAACCTGATAATTTCTAATATGTTCATTATCAACATTAATGATGCCCAAGCCATCTTTTGGCAAACATTCGATCATCTGCATCTTCTCTTTGATGATATTATCCAAGGTCTTAAAAGTTTGTAAATGCTGCGGACCGATCGATGTTACTAGTCCGATCTGTGGCTTGACAAATTTACACAGATAACTAATATCATTTACTTTGTCTGCTCCCATTTCACACACGAAGACCTGATCGGTAGGTTTTAAATGTTCTCTGATGGTAATCGTTATGCCCATAGGCGTATTAAAAGAAGCAGGGGTCATCAATGAGCGATAACGATCAGAGATGATCGCTTGAACGATATTCTTGCTAGATGTCTTACCATAGCTACCGGTAATCCCGATCTTGATCAAATCATCATGTTTACGCAAGATCTTTTTCGCATCATTGATAAAATACAACTGAACGCCTTTTTCTAGCGGCATGGTAATGATTCCCATCGGGTAGATCATCAGCCAATTCATAACATAAGCGATAACGACCAAGCCCATTAGATCTTCGATCGCTGTAAACCATATGACACTGCCCAAAATAAGTAAATCAAGCAAGACAATGACCACGATCTGTCTTTTTACCCTAGCGGTATAAACCAAAGGCTTGATATAGCTCTTCTTTTTTTCCTTCAAATAGTCATATACCGTTATGGCAGCAATTATAAAATAGCTTAAATACGGCACAATACTACGTAATACCATATAATAGATGATCACAAGCACCAAAGCAATAATCAAGCCCAACAAAACATTCTTGCCAACATTATCATTAAGCCACTTGCCATATCTTCGTAATTCATAACGATTTTGCTGAAACATATGCAAGGCATGTTTGGTAGGTATCAGCATCATCAATATGATCAGCAATAAAAATATTAACTTTAATAACATATTAATCCCCCAAAAAGCTATCTACGATAGCCAATAAACGCTGCGGCTGATGAAAATAAGCATAATGATCATCATTTTCAAAAACGATCAAAGCTCCATCTGCCAAATTGCTTTCCAGCTCTTTGCCCATCCACAGCGGTGTAGCATCATCATTTTCTCCAAAGATCAAGATGACCGGGCATTTGATCTTTGCTAGCAAAGGTTTGACATCATCATTGACGACCTTAACAAAGGTCTCTCGCATTACCCCAGACACATTTTTATAATCAGCAGAACCATAGTGCTGCTTAAATTTCTCAAGATTCTTTTCTCCACTTAAGCTTACGATCTTTTTAGCTAATTTAAAGCTTTTGGTCTTAAGTTGATATTCCCATCCTCTTTTTGGCAATAAACCAGCAGCTCCACACATGACCATCTTATTGGTTGGATATTGTGCAGCATAATGAAAAGCTATCCTACACCCGAAGGAATGACCAATCAAGATCGGATCAGTAATTGATAAAGCATCAAGCATTTGTTTTAACAATTGACAATAATCCTCTACGCTATAGGCGCGATCTGGATCCTGACTTTCCCCATGACCTGGCAGATCGATATTAAGTACCTTAAAGCGCTTTGCCAGATGTTCTTGGATGAAATCCATCATGATCATCTTCTGTCCCCAACCATGCAGCAAAACGACCGCTTGACCTTCACCGCAAAGTTTGTAACATATATCGATATTATTTATTACAATATGTGCCATAATGTCTCCCTTTATCTAGTTTATTGTACTATAACTAATAATTATTTTAAACGATATAAAAAATAAGAAAAATAAATATTGTAAATTTCTGTAAAATTAGTTAAAATATCATCAAGAAAGGAAGTGTAGCATGTTTGAATGGTCAAAAGGCAATGCATTCTCACAGATCGTTACGATCTATAATAATAACTTCACTTTGAATAATTGCGCCATGCAATACTTTAAAGAAAGCAAATGGTGCATGATCGGTATCGATAAAACAAATAAAAAAGTAGCTATCAAGCCAATAAATAAGCAACAAATCGATTCAAACATTTATCCTTTAGAAAATTTGCATAAAGTTTTCATTGGTAAAGGATATGCCCGTATCAGCAATAAATCAGTTATCAACGAGATCAGCCTGTTGCTTGGTCAAGAATGTAATGGGCAAAAATTTTCTTGTGATTATGACCAGCATGATGAAATGCTGATCATCGATCTCAACAATCAATTATAGGAGGATAAAATAATGTATTTCTGGCTATGGATCATCATTTTCGCTATTAGCCTAATTGTAGAATTTTTAACCGCAGTCCAATTGGTCAGCATCTGGTTTGCCATTGGCGCTGTTGCAGCCTTGATTGCCAATCAGCTGCATGCTAGCTATATCATTCAGCTGATCGTCTTTATCATCGTTTCGATCATTTGTATCATGATGGTTAGACCGCTAGCTAGCAATTATTTACGTGGAAACATCATCAGCACCAACGCGGATCGCGCCATTGGAAAAAAAGCCGTGTTGATCAAGGAAATAACCAATGACGCTTGGGGTGAAGTCAAAGTAAACAATGTACTATGGCATTGCATTTCTGTTGATAATAAACCGATCGCCAAAGGCACCACGATCAAGGTATTAGCAATCGAAGGAGCAAAGCTGATAGTTGAAAGAATTTAATGGAGGATTAGAAAATGTTAAATATCTTTAATTTTGTCTTAACGATCATCATCATCGCCTTGATACTAGGCATCGTTGCCAGCTGTATCAAGATCGTTCCACAAGCCAAAGCCTATGTCGTCGAAAGACTTGGTGCCTATCACAAGACCTGGAGCGTTGGCGTTCATTTTAAGATACCTTTTATCGATAGGGTTGCCTGTAAGGTATCATTAAAAGAAATCGTCTTAGATTTTGCTCCGCAGCCTGTTATTACCGAAGACAATGTTACGATGCAGATCGATACGGTCGTATATTTTCAAATTACCGATCCTAAATTATATACTTATGGCGTAGAATCACCAATTGCTGCCTTAGAAAACCTAACGGCAACGACCTTAAGAAACATCATCGGTGATCTGGAATTGGATGAAACCTTGACCTCAAGAGATATCATCAATTCTAAGATGCGTTCGATCTTGGATGAAGCCACCGATCCTTGGGGCATCAAAGTTGGACGGGTCGAAGTAAAAAACATCATTCCACCTACTGACATCCAAGAATCAATGGAAAAACAAATGCGTGCCGAACGTGAACGCCGTGAATCTATCTTGCGTGCCGAAGGTGAAAAACGTTCAGCCATCTTAACAGCTGAAGGTGAGAAAGAAGCTATGATCCTAAGAGCGACCGCTAAGAAAGAAGCGATGATCGCTGAAGCTGAAGGTCAAGCACAAGCAATGGAAAGATTATTTGAAGCCCAAGCTCGTGGTATCGAAATGATCAATGATGCTGATCCATCAAAAGCTTACTTAACGATCAAAGGTTTTGAAACCTTGAATAAAGTTGCTGATGGCAAAGCTACCAAGCTGATCATCCCTTCAAACATCCAAGATATCGCTGGTACGATCGCCTCATTAGCTGAAGTAGTAAAAGCACCTCAGGACAAGTAAACTATAAATCAAAAGCACTGTTGCCACAGTGCTTTTTTATAATATAAAATCAGTTTGTTCAAGCTTAGCGATTAGTTCTTTGATCGTCATGACATGATCAAACCCCAAAGGTTTATCGTGCCTATTCAGCAAACAATCCGTAAGCAATACCGTTTTCATCCCTAATTGCTTAACGACCATATCTTCATCAACATCGTTGCCGATCATAACACAGTTTTCAGGTTTTTCATCGATCTTAGCCAATATTTCTTGATAATAAGCAATGTTCGGCTTACAATAGCAACAATTTTCATATGTCGTTACCATTGCAAAATCATCTAACTTTAAATTCACAAAGCCCATGCGCTGTTTGGTTCCTTCTTGCGGAAACAAAGGATTTGTTGCCAAGATCAAGCGATATCCTCTGGCTTTCAAAGCATCGACCAAGCGACGACCATCATCATCGATCATACATGCCTTGATGCTTTTTTTAAATTCTGTACGATAAAACTCATGAAATTTATCATTTTCCGGATCTGCATCAAAATACTGTCTAAATACAGTAGCAAAACGTTCAGCATTGCTCATCGTTCCATCATTTTTGATCATGGCATATGTACCTTTGGTAACAGCTTCCACCAAGGTCTTCGGATCAAATTCATCCGCAAAATAATTTGCCAATAACCCAAAATAGTAACGAGTAAATTGCTCGACATCCATCTTTAATAATGTTCCATCAAGATCCAATAATACTGTTTTCATCAGACTAACCTCTTCTCATATCCGCCGGTGACCTTAGTTCCCTCATTAACGATGATAAAGGCATGTTCATCACATTGCGCAATATCCTTGCGGATGCTTTCTACTTCAAATTTATTACATACGATGACCAATACTTCCGTTTCACTGTCAGTATAGGCTCCCAGTCCTTTCCAATATGTTACTCCACGGCCATATTTGGTCATTACCATCTTTTTAACTTCCGGATGCTTGGTAAAGATCATCATGTTCATATCGATATTTTGTTTATGACACTTATCAGTAAAATATGAAAAGATCGCTACATAGATGATCGAATAAGCTGCTGTTTCAAAATTAAACAAATAAGCACACAAGCTATAAACAAAGACATTTAAGATCAAAAATACCTTGCCCACTGAAAAATTTTTCCAATTGCTAGCAGCATAGACCCCAATGATATCTGGTCCGCCTCCACTTGCATTGCTAGACAAGATCATCCCAACGCCAAAACCGCCAATGATCCCCCCGATAACGATTGACGCAATGATATCTTCGATCAAAGGTATCACTGGGATTGGCACCAAAGAAAATGCCAACGACTGCACGATCAAAGACAAAAAGGTTCCAAATAAAAAACGTTTGCTGATCTTGTTATAACTTAAGATAAATAATGGAATATTCAGAAAAACATTGATGATACCTGCAATATCAAAATTAAAAGATATACCCGCAAACATGCTCAAGCATGATCTAATGATCTGTGATATGCCGATAAATCCACCGTTATACAGCCCCATAGGAGTAATAAAAAGATTAACGCTGGCAGCAAAGATAATAGAGCCTAAAACGATACCAATTATTTGCTTGGGACTATAAAAATTATGCTTCATCTAAGATTTCCACCTTGGTCATCACATCGCCATTATGCATGTTTCTAACAGCTCCCATATTGTCTGTTACCTGACCAAAAACGGTATGAACGCCATCAAGATGTGGCTGCGGTTCATGACAGATGAAAAATTGGCAGCAGCCGGTATCTTTTCCGCGATGCGCCATGCTCATCGTTCCCACTACATGCTTATGAACATTTTTATCACATTCACACTTGATAGTATAACCAAGATCTCCCGTACCATTACCATAAGGACAACCGCCTTGGCTAACAAAGCCCGGGATCACTCGGTGAAAGGTCTTACCGTCATAGTAGCCTTCCTTAACTAGTTTTACAAAATTAGCTACCGTAATTGGTGCTTCATCTGGATATAATACAAACGGAATTTCAGCTCCGTTTTCCATGGTAATCTTTCCTTTGATCTCGCTCATCTTTAATTTTCCTCCTTTTTTGCTACAACCGTTGTTTTAGCAGCCTTTACGATCGAGTTAGCTGGTATAAATCCTCTTACACAAGATGTTGGATAAACATTAGAATGACGACCAATGACCGTTCCAGGATTTAGTACCGCATTACATCCAACCTCAACATGATCGCCTAACATTGCGCCAAATTTTTTGACGTTGGTTGCCATTTCTTTTTTTATGCCATTTTCTTCATATTTCAATACGACCAGTGAACGATCAGATTTTAAATTAGAAGTGATCGATCCAGCTCCCATATGTGACTTATAACCTAGGATGCTATCTCCTACATAGTTATAATGCGGAACCTGCACATTATCAAAAATGATCGTATTCTTCAATTCTACCGAATTGCCAATGACACAATTTTCTCCTACCAAAGCAGCACCGCGAATAAACGCACAATGCCTAACTTCCGTATTAGCTCCGATGATCGTTGGCTTATCGATAAATGCCGTAGGTGCGATCTTGGCTGTTTTATGCACATATACCTGCTCACTGATTTCTTCATATTCATTCAAATCTAAAGTTTGTTGCAAAGCAATGATCATATCCTTGATTCCTTTTAAGGCTTCCCAAGGATAAGTAAATTGCTCAAGATAACTTGCTGCCAATGTATGGCTCAAATCATATAGATCCTTAATTTCAAACATATTCCTTACCTCAATTCCTTTCCTATTTTAGCATAAAAAAAACAACTTTTGAATAAATCCAAAAGCTGTTTAAACAGATTATAGGTTCTTAAGCTGTTCTTCCAATAAATGTATGACCTTTTTATTGGTTTTGATTACTTCCAATAGATCTTCATTATTAACCATTGGAACACCTGCTTCTAAGCTTTGATAATAAGCTTCTCCTAAGCGGGTATACGCTTTACGCAAAGTTCTTTCATGATAGCCGATCTGCGATTTGATATCGATCTTATTTTTCTCGATATCAACCTTATTGGCTACATAATTTACGCTTTCATTTACCGCTTTAGCTGTTTTCCCTAATAATTCTTCTATTTGTTTTTGTAGATCATCCATAATTTTAATCTCTCCTTTTATTAGCTAATAATTCTTCTACTACATCTTTGATCTGATTAGCTTGGGTCAAACCTTGGTAGATCAGATCGCTGATCCCACTGATGATGATATCAGCATAGATCTTAGGATCTTGCAGTTCGATCTTTTCCTCCGCAACCCCTTCTTCTAGGATAGCTTGAAAGATCTTACTGGCTTCTTGTTTGGTTTGCTTCAAGCTTTTGTTGATGATGGTTTCTAATTTATCTTCATCAAAATTAGTCCATAGATCATTAAAGGCTTTGGTAACATTGGCAATAAATTTATCCAGATCCTCTTCGTATGAATTCATCATCAGATCTTTATTCAAGGTCTGAGCAAACTGTTTTTCATACTTTTCAACGATGGCATCGATGACATCATCTTTTGATTTAAAATAGTAATAAAATAAACCTTGCGCAACGTTTACTTCTTTGACGATCGCACTTACTGCCGTGTTAGCGATGCCATTTGCACTAAATAACTTTTCAGCAGCAGCAATTAATTCATTTTTTCTTACCTCACTATCCTTTGTTACCCGCAAATCATTCACCACCTTATATCGTATCTTTAATTTAGCACACGACTGACTGATTGTCAATCAATAATATTTCATGGTAGAAATACATAAAATAGTTTATAATATTGCCATGAAATACAAATGTCCGATATGCAGCGAAGAATTAGTGATCAAAGATAAAACGATGGTTTGTGCTAACAATCATTCTTTTGACCGTGCCAAAAGCGGTTATTTTAATCTTTTCATAACTAATTCTACCAATCACGGTGATAATGATCTGATGGCAAGAGCTCGCCGTGATTTCTTGAACAAAGGTTATTACCAGCCATTAAAACAAGCCATCATCAACACAATAAGCGACCACAACCCCCAGAATCTAGTTGACCTAGCCTGTGGTGAAGGTTACTATACCAAAGACTTTCCAATCAACGATAAATGTGGTATCGACCTTTCTAAAAAAGCGATCACCATCGCCGCCAAGCAAGATAAAGCAACCCAATATATCATCGCTTCGATCTTTAAAGCTCCGTTATACGATCATACGATCGATTGCATAACGACCATCTTTGCTCCAGTAGCCATCGATGAAATAAATCGCTTATTAAGACCTGGCGGAATCTTTATCCTAATAAATCCCGGTATCGATCACTTATATGAGCTGAAACAAGCTGTTTATGAAGATCCATACAAAAACGAAGAAACGACATTTAACTTTGAACATCTAAACTTGCTTGAAATAAAAAAGGTTCAAGGCAAAATCAACCTTGAAACCAACGAAGATATCAAAAATTTATTTACGATGACCCCTTATTATCTAAAAACCAGCCGTCATGATGCAGCAAAGCTAGATAATATTTCCCAGATGATCGTAACTTATGATTTTAACATCCATATATTTAAAAAAGATCTTTAAGCAAATAAACTTAAAGATCTTTTAATTTGAAACTAATTGTTCAAAGCAACATTAGCCGCTGTTTCTCCAGCTATCTTGCCAGATACGAACATCCACATCTGAGCTTGGCCAGCCCAAGGAGTATAAGGCTTGCCACCTACATTTTCAACACCTTCTGAATCTTGGCCAACTGCAAATAGATTTTCGATCGGCGTGCCATCTTCTCTTAGAACATTGCAGTTAACATCAACATCTAATCCGCCAACGGTGCCATATGCATAACCTGCACACTCTACCAGATAATATACCGTTTCATCGTCACCCAATGAAGCAATTGTCGTTTCTTTATCCATGCCTAACTGTTCTGCAAGCTCTGAGGCTGTTCCTTTATAAACATTTTTGGTTTCAATGCCGACTTCCATGATATGATCGATCGTTTCAATTGGTTCCCCTGCTTGAACTGTACCTCCTGATGTCAAAGCAATCGGTGCAGATGCTGCCTGCGTTTCGCTTAAGCCATTGGTTCGAATATTATCGATATCTTCCTGAGAATAAATATTATAATAATGGAAACCCGGTGCATATACGATTCCTACGGTCAGCTCTGAGCTATCTCCTTCACTAGTTCCGGTATCATCCAAGTTTTGATAGAAAGATCCATCTTCTTTCAAGGCGCTGACATCTGTTGTCAAAGCCATTGATGTCAAGACCGTCTTTTCATCAGCCGTTAAAGAATCATCTTTGATCAAATTAGGAATTTGTGAAATATGGGTCATTGGTAAAGTATCCAAAGCATAGGTCGTGCCTCCAGCAGAAAGGCCCATTTCGATGCCCGTACCTTTATTTACGGTATCGCCAATCGCATGGATCGTGCTGCCAAACACTTCTTCCATCATTTCATCATTGCCTAAGAAACCTCCGGTTGCTAAGATAACTGTCTTACCATAGATTTCATATTCCGTACCATCATGATAAACGGCATGAACCCCAACAACATTGCCATCTTCATCAAAGATCAATTCATCAGCGGTAAGTTCTACCATATAATCGTTCTTTTCATTCATAGCTTTTGCCTTATCTAAAGCATTTTGGAACTGCCATAATTTATCTGGTCCAAGATCGTACCATTTGGTATTATCTTCATCAGCAGTAAAGACGATCCATTCTTTATCCCATTCAGGTTTTACAAATGAAGGCAAGAAGCCAGATTCTCCGCCAAATGCTTTTCCGTCAAAAGAGAAATCAAAATTATCCATATAATAATCCATGATCTCACCGTTTTCATAAACCGTGCGATAGATAACATCAGCTTTTTCTTCACTTTCAACATAGTCGATCCAGGTTTGATATACTTCATCAGCGTCGATATTATTTTCACCATTATTATATAGTTCGTTTAAATTCTTAGAATTAACTACCATTGGTCCATAGGTCGAAACAGAATTTCCACCAATTTCTCCCGCTGCTTCAATGCCAAACACCGCAGCACCTTCATCAGCTGCAGCAGCATAAGATAAGATTCCCGAACCACCTAGACCTACAACGATGACATCGTAGCCTTCCAAAGTAACCTTATCGCTAGCTTTTTCCACCTTACCATACCAATCATCAGGATTTCCTCCTGCTTGCTCAATGGCTTGCGATACGATCGATTTGATAGCACCTGAGGAAGTTGTAGCGCCTGTGATCGAATCTACGCCCAAGCTTTGTGCTTCGATGATACGTGGAATCAATTTTTCTTGAGCAACTCCGAACCATTGACCGGTTTGCGAATCTGATTCTGACGTAATGACGATATCTTTGATCTTGCCATCTTCGATCGTAACTTCGCCTTCCATCTGTCCTTTAGTACCATAAGAAGATGCCTTAGCTGTATATGTTCCATCCGTTAGTTCAGCTGTTTCCTTTTGAGTTCCCAACGCTTGATCGATGGCTTGCTGCATCGCACGCTTAGCTGCTTCTGAAGTCTCAGTAGCCCCGGTAACTCCATCGATATCTGCGCTTTGGGCATCTAAAAATTGGGTAGTAAGCTCTTCTACAGCAGCTCCACCATAACTTTCGGTTTCATTGCTGGCATCGATCTTAACTGCTTCGATTGCAGAATCACTAAACACCGCTTCTACCATAACATCACCGCTATGCCCCGCAGAAGAACCAGTATAAGTTCCTGCGGTATAAATTGCCGAAGTATTTGAATCATCTTGTGATGAACAAGCTGTCATTGAAATCATCAATACCGCAGAAAGTAATAAAATCATTCCTTTCTTCATTTTCAATCCTCTTTACTTGTGATTTTTATCACTATGTCATATAATAAACCTTATAATTATTATAAGGTCAAGAGCATGAACATAAAAAAAGCAAGTTTATTAACCGGCGTTAGCGATCAAATGCTGCGCTATTATGAAAAATTAGGAATTATCAAACCACAAAGAAACTCCATAAACAATTATCGTGAATATTCTGAAAGCGACATCAATACCATCGTCATGGTAAAACAATACAACGAACTCGGCTTGTCTTTAAAAACCCTTTCTGCTTTGATAAAAGAAGAAAACCCCCAATTAGCACTTAAAGAAATTGATCAAGCTGTCAATAAGCTTAAGATGGAAGCAGAATGGGCCATGGCCCGTTTAGACAATGCCATGCATTTTGAAAAATTGATCAAAATGATGAACGATAATCAAAAATCATCGATTGGCATTTGTCCACGCTCCTATTTTTATCCTCGTCATGACGAGAATGCTATGAGCTTATACAAATTGTTATACCATTCTTCCGGAGCCGCAAAGACCGTTTTTTTGATTCCCCACGATCAACTTATGCTTGAACATTATCCCAAGAATCAAGGAATGCATTCAACCAAAAAGCTTGATGATCCAGACATTGAAGTAATTACCATTCCTAAACATAGATATTGGCAAACGATAAAAGTCGTCAGCAATAATCACATCATCAATTACCAAGAATTAAAGCCTATCCTTGCGCAAATGAATGATGAAGGATATGCCCTTTGCGGGGATATCATGCTCTACCAAATTGCCTGCAAAGACAGTGCCAGCGATCAAATATACATTTGTATAGAATGTGATATCGGCGCAATAGAATAATAAAAAAAGATTCCCTTTATAACGGGAACCTATCTTATCACGAACTCGTCGCTGCCATTAAGCTGTAGCTCGCTATTATAATATAAAGTAATAACTTTCAGCATATGATCGCTATCTTTTGCCCCTGCACATTCATAGCTAGAATGCATAGCTAATTGCGCGATGCCAACATCTACACAATGCAGCGAAACCTGAGCATTCGAAATATTTCCTAAGGTTGAACCGCCACGCATATCACTGCGATTAGCAAAAGCTTGATAAGGCACCTCAGCTTCTTTACATAAAGCTTTGAAGATTGCCCCGCTGATCGCGCTGGTCGTGTATGATTGATTGGCATTATTTTTGATCACGATGCCTTTATTGATATGTGCACAATTTTCTTTATCTGTTTTTTCAGGATGATTTGGATGAACTGCATGAGCATTATCCATGCTAATCATGAATGAACGGCTAATAGCTTGATAGTATGCTGCATTATCATAGCCTAAGCTATCGTTGATCCTGATCAAACAATCATGCAAGAAAGTAGAAGCAGCTCCTTGCATCGTCAATGAGCCAACTTCTTCATTATCGAAACAAGCCATTACATTGATAGTTTTAGCTTCTTTAGCTGCGATCAATGCTGATGTTGATAAAAAAGCATTTTGCAAATTATCTAATTTAGGACAAGCAATATATTCATCGTTCAAGCCCCACACGCAAGCTTTGGTTCGATTATAAAGATACATGTCAAAACCAAGGATATCTTCAGCGCCACAACCTGCTTCTTTCGCTAATAATTGATAAAAACTATCTTCTTTTAAGCTATCATCACCTAGCACCGGCAAAAGATCGACCTGATGATTAAATTTCTTGCCATTATTGATATCGCGTTCCATATGAATCGCAACACTAGGGATCATCAATAAATCACGATCGATATCGATCAGTTTGCTTACCAACTTATCACCTTGTTTGAAAACGATGCGACCGGCTACCGATAAAGGACGATCAAGCCAGCTATAATCAATCATGCCGCCATAGCCTTCGACATTTAAGCTAACATAGCCATTTCCTTTTAACTGTGGTTTATCCTTGATCTTAAAAGTCGGAGAATCGCTATGTGAAGCACAGATCTGATAATGATAATTTGTGATATCTTCTGGAATAACAA
Organism: uncultured Erysipelotrichaceae bacterium; assembly: GCA_944326795.1. Taxonomy (GTDB): domain Bacteria; phylum Bacillota_I; class Bacilli_A; order Erysipelotrichales; family Erysipelotrichaceae; genus JALEVB01. The sequence goes on along the minus strand of CALVFJ010000001.1, from coordinate 15,902 downwards.
AGGCAATTATGCTGGAATTATTACGTTTGACATAATACTTCCGACCTTTTGCCAATTCCCAGCGATCTTGTTCATGCAGTTGCCTAAATTCAGCTGCTTGCAACATCTTTTCTAATTGCGCAACAGCGTGAAATGTACTATGGCTGTTGCTGATAAAAGTTAATAATTTATTCGTATTTTCCATATTTTTTTCTTTCTAACGCTTCGTAGCCATAAAGAATAATGCCAAGGTTCCCGGACCAGAATGCGCACCAATGACCGGGCCAATATAACTGATCAGCACTTCTTTTTGAGGATAACGCTCATTGATCTTATTTTTTAGATATATTGCATCTTCTTCGCAATCGCCATGTGTAATGATCACCGGAAGATCATAGCTTTCATCAAAGGTTTCCGTCATCTTCTCAAATAAAGCATTGATGCTTGCTTTACGGCCATGAGCCTTGCTCATATTGATCAAATGTCCTTCATCATCAACATGCAAAACAGGTTTGATCTTTAAAGCTGAGCCTACGATGGCAACCGTACCTGAAATCCTACCGCCACGCTTTAGAAACATCAGATCATCAACGGTAAACCAATGAGCAAGATGCAAAAGATTATCCTGTAACCATTGGGCATTGGCAGCTGCATCCATGCCATCTTCTTTATTTTTACATGCGGCAATAAGCAATAATCCTTCACCACCACTAGCACATTTGGAATCTACAACATGTATTTTATTTGCATATTTTTCATTTAATTCATTTGCTGCTATCACACAAGAAGAATATGTACTAGATAATCCACTAGAGAAGCAAACATACAGGATATCTTGTCCTTGCTGCAAATATGGTTCAAAAAAAGCTAAATATTTAGCGGGATTAATCTGCGAAGTACTTGAAACTTCTCCGGCTCTTAGCGCCGCATAAAAATCCTTAAAACTACAATTACGAAAATCTAGATAATGTTCAAACTGACGATCTTGCATCGTTACATCCATTGGGATGATATCTACTGCTAAATTTTTAACATAGCCATCGTCTAAATCACATGTACAATCAGAAATGATCTTATAATCTTGCATAATTTCACCTCGCATATAATCATATCACTTTTATTGTGGTAATGCTATTTTGAATATCTTAAAAACTGATTTGACAGTTTTAACATCACAAGGTACAATTTATGTTGTTATTGATGCCTCCTTAGTTAAATGGATATAACGAGCCCCTCCTAAGGGCTAATTGTGAGTTCGATTCTCGCAGGGGGTGCCAGTATAAAAATAACCGAAACAGTTAAATCTAGCTGTTTCGGTTTTTTTCTCATACAATTTCGCATCATCGATAAATAAGATCTATTTGCATAGTAATTTAAAATCTTTATTGTTCATCTTTTTTCTACGATTTTCCATAGTTCATCATGGGCATCGCCATTAAAATGAAGGCCATCGATAAAACGATCAAATTGTTCACTAGTGCAATAAAGATAAGTATACCAATTAACACTATTTTTCTTGCCACCACATGCTGTAACCAGCATTTGTTCTAATAGTTCATCAAATGCTCTATTAAATGATTTGCTATCCAAGTTCAATTTTCTTTTGATATCTTCCTTATCGATCAGTTGATAATCATTCATTTCCCTTAAGATATTTTGTGCTACGTTACTTAAAGGCTTTTTAGTTTTTATCCTTTTTAACAATTGATAAGCATTAATTGAAATATATATTGGCCTTTTGCGAAAAGCTTTGGTATAAAAAACTAAATTTTTCTCGATAAGATGAATAACATTTTGCATCGTAAAACCTAGCTCATCTAACGAAGGCAAATATTCATGCTTATTTACTAATAAAAAGCCATAATCATTAATTATATCTAATAATTCTTCATCTTTTGCTCGTGAAGCATTTTCAAATATTTCCGGACGTAAAACTTTTTGCCCAATGATCATTCCACAATCTTTGCAAAAATATGCTTCGATGCCAGAAGATGAACTTTGGCGATAATATGCATATTGATCAGCATATAAATTACCATTACCTAAATGATATCCAATACCAATGTTATTGCTGCCACAATATGGACATTTATCAAAACTAATATCTTTCATAATTTTCACCGTCATTTTTTATTATAATATATTAATTAAATCAACTAATAAAAGCTTATCATCAAAAGTCACATAATTATTTTCATTGGCGCTTAATCTGCATCTTCAACATTTATTTAGCAATTCATATTGATAATTACAAGTTTCAAAGCAATCATGCCATACATTTTCAATATCTGCGAAGATGGATTTGAATCTAGCAAAATCATACATTCTTTCATCATCCAACATAAACCTAATTGCTTCATCCATAGCTTGCACCCCTATATGTTCCTCAAGCTGCAGTAATGCCAAAGGACCGTAAGAGTATGATAATATCCCATAATTATATTCAGCAAATTGACATAAGGGTTTTATCTGCAAACCACCATCATTTATCATATCTTTGAATTCTGCTACAAGCTCTTCTTTAATATGCTGCTTGCTTTTGAGATTTAGCGCGGTTAATACTCGCAATGTCAAATATTGCGTGATCGCTTCATCAAAAAAACGAGCATTTTGAACATTTGGCATACATTTTGGATTCCAATGTAGATGAATTAGCTCGTGAATAAGAAACTGTGGATCATCAAAACTATCTTCGGTAATAAACATCGTATGATGATCAGGCATGACAAAGCTACCATACCTTGGAGGAATGATGACCATTGTCAGATCATTGAAATATATAACTTTATATTTCAATAATATTTTGTTAATACGCTTGATTAATTCGATCTTAGATGCTAAATCCACATCGCTTAAATAATTTATCCTACCAAAAAAAACTTCTTTCGCTTGAAAATCCCCAATTGCAAATGTAGGAGCATAACCATGATATAGTTTATCATCTACTTTATTTAAATTACTAATAATAGATCGCGTTGATGTCATTTCGACAAAAACTTTAAACTCGTCATCTTTTTGTGGATATAAATAATGATCCAAAAATTCATCGCTATCTATTTTATAGAATGACGGATAATACAATGTTTCATGTCTTAAAAGATAAAAATCATCATTGGTACTTTCAATGACATAAGGGTAAAGACCACTTTTACCATCTAATGCTCCATGATACCTTATTTTTATCGTTATAGCATCTTTAGGCATCATGATCATCTGGGTTTTATGTTCCTTGCTTATCTTACAATTTGTATTTATACCATTTATTAAGATTTCATCGATCATGAATGCTTCATTAAGATACAACACATTATTTTGAACCAATGACTCAAAACACCCTTCGATCCCATCATTTAAATTTAGTCTTAGTAATTGCATACTTTTTCTCCATCTTTAATCAATTATTCACATCATATCATTAATAAAAGCATATACGATCTCAGCATATTCTTCAGCATTGCTTAAGACAGCAGGATGATTTCCATGATTAAACATATGAATGCAACCATTTCTAACCAACTTTTCCATAGCTCCATATTCTTTCATCATATCTTTGCGGCACATCATATCTTCATAACTACCAGTAAACAAGATCGAAGGCTTTAGATCCTCTAATGGTTTTAAAAATAATGGAATTTGTTTATTGGCGCATTCAACCAAAGCTTTGGTATCAAGATCCACGACCCTTTCCCAATCATCACCTTGGCACCAGATATAAAATTGCTTGGCTTCATGATCATTTTTTTGCATATTTACGTTCAGCTAACAGCTTAATGATAAAATTATCATCTAATTTTCGACCATCAAAACTATCCGCGATGATTTTTTCAACTAGATCCGATCGCTGTAGTCCGGCATTTATTGCTGTCCATGCGCCACCGCTTGTTCCTAGGATATTTACTTTTTCGAGCTTTAAATGTTCGATAAGAGCAACAACTTGACCTGCCTGCGCTATCCAAAGATCAGCAGGAAACGCCGGAATTCTTTCTGATCTGCCATTGCCTAAAAAATCCATCAAGATTACCTGAAAATGATCTTGATACAAGGTAAGTAGCATTTCAAACATTCTCGATGATGCCGTATTACCGTGCAGCATTATTAATGGTTTTCCCTTACCCACAACTTCATAAAAAATCTTTTTTATTTTGATAGATAAAATATGACATTATTTACCTCCTAATCAAATTTTAATCATGATCAACGAGGCATAATAGCAATACCTCGCTATTATCTTTCATTAAAAATTCCCATGTCCATCTTCCTTTCATTATTATAAATATGCTCATTAATTTTTAAATATTATAAAAATGTATGTATCATAGCCATTCCTTAAATTCCATCTTAAATTCTTGTAGATCCGTTTTACTTAAATGAGGGAAAAAATAGTTATCATCAACATTTTCTAGATAGCCGCTTAATATCTTATCAGAGCAATTATAACCTACTTTTCGAGCAATTTGCACAGCAAACTCATTAAACGCACTACCAACAGCAGTAACGATGTTGCTATCTTCAACAACTGAAGCAGGAACAAAGTTTTCTTCTTCAATAAAATTAAATAATTCACGCATTTCTACATATAATGAGTCCGTATATTTTTTTCCTTTCAATAGTCCTGATTGAGCTAAGAACAATGGACCTGCACAAATGGCACCGATTACAAATGTTTTATTATCTTTCAAGCTATGTAAAAATTGTTTGATTTTTGTATTTCGTATAGCTGATCTAAAATCACTACATCCAGGCAATATCAACCAATCATACTCATCTGCACAAAAATCATTACATCTTTTATCAGGCAGCACATTGATGCCTTCTTCGCTTTTCACTGGTATGATATCAGGATATATAATATCTGTGTATGTATCAAAATGCCAGCGGAAAAGATACATCAAATTAGCTACTTCTTGTAAACTAAATTCAGGATACACCAATAAAGCTATTTTTTTGTTCATCCATGATCACTACCTTTCATCAATAATTATTCTTTTTCTTCGATCATCGTAAGCACTTGCGGTAAAGCAAAAATTTTTTCTTTTAAGAATAGCGGATAAAAATAGGCTTCTTTTAACGCTTCAAAGCCCATCCATGTAAAATAATGAACTTTATTTTTTTCACTTGTTGAGAAATGATCTTCATGTAATACACAAAGATCTTCACTAATATCAAGTAAAAAATAAATGCATATTTCATGATAGCGTATTCCATCAACATCTTCTTGAAAAAAAGCTTGATTAAACCATAGTGGCCTAATGATCTTAGCTTTAGTTCTTCATATATCTCACGCATGATAGCATCTTGAGCCGTTTCATTGAACTTTACCCTTCCAACTGGTAAATAAAAGTACGGTACCTTTGGGCTTTTCATCACTAAAAGCTTATCGTTATTGATGATCAAGCCTGCCACCCGATAATTAAATTTTCCTGTTTCGATCTTAAGAGAAATGTCATCCATATTTATTGCCTCATATTTTTTGCTGGATTAAGCTGAATTGATATCATGGTTTCTTTTACTGCGCCATATTGAGTAATATATCTGCCATACTTATAAAAGGTAAAGCCACATTTTTCCCACACCCTTTGCGAGCGATGATTTTCGATAAAATTACCACAAACGATGAAATCTAAATTCTCCTGTTGGAACAGCCAACCAACTACCGCTTTTACCGCCTCGCTCATCAAGCCTTTTCCCCAATGATCTTTAGCCAAGACATAGCCGATTTCTCTGCCCATCTTATTTTTAAATTCTGGTAATTCCTTTTCATCATAACGCTCGATGCTTAATGATCCGATCACTTTATTTTCGTATACGATCGCGAAAGTTTTTTTATTCTTGATAAACCTATTTAAGATCCTTAATGTTTCCTCTTTATCCTTATGTGGCAGCCAACCTGCCCATTGCCCTACGCCATCAACGCTGGCATATGCATAAAAATCATCAAGATCTTCTAATTTAAATGGTCGCAGTTTTAAACGCTCTGTTGTTAAAACCGCACCGGTTATATCAATTTGTTTATTCATGATGCTTCTCCTTATGTGATATAATTTTATTGATTATATCATAAATAATTCTTATATTCGTTGATAAATTACAATAAGCAAAATTCTACGATACGTAGGTACCAAAAAACGGATATTTTGCTTATGATGATCACGAAAGGAGATAAACATGGATCAATTAAAAATCGGAAGATTTATCGCTAGTTGCCGTAAAGAACAAGCATTAACGCAAAAGGCTCTGGCAGATATCTTGATGATTAGTGATAAAACAGTTTCTAAATGGGAATGTGGCAATGGTTTGCCTGAAGTTTCTTTGATGATGCCCCTATGCAAAACTCTCAATATCACCGTCAACGAACTGCTATCTGCCGAAAAAATCGAGGAATGCAATTATAAAAAGAAAGCTGAGGAAAATATGATGGATCTTATCAAAGAAAATCAAGAGAATAAAAAGAACCTGTTATTATCAATCATCTGTGGCAGCATAACGATCATCGCTGTAACAAGCTTAATTATCATTGCAAGTTTTATTGCTTTACCTACTATCATTAGGATATTACTTATCTTCGTGGCCATCATCACTGCCATTTTTGGTATCATGGCAGCTTCTGTTCTTGATATCAAAGCTGGATATTTCGAATGCGGACACTGCCATCATCTTTTTGAACCAACAATGAGCGCCTATGTCAAAGCTTATCATACCCTTACCAAAAGAAAGCTAACCTGTCCATATTGTCAGCATACGACCTTATGTAAAAAACGTATCATCAAAAGATAAGCCATGCTCGATCGCATGGCTTATTCTGTCTTAAATAACTGTGCAAATAATACGCTTACTTGCTCTTTATCATTTATCATTTTTTCGATCTTTTCATTAAATAATTCTTGATCTATCTTATCTACGCTAAAGATATCATCAAATAATGGATAACACGTTTCAACATCTTGACGAGTAATCTTCTGATAATTACGACCGCTGAAATTATAACGTACATATTCAAGATTATCGATCAAACCAAATAAAGCCAAGGTATTATATACCATTCCTTGTTCCACATAATGATCGGCATTGACATACCAATCCGTTACCTGATAATTTACGATCAAGCCACAATTTACATCGTCGATTTCAAATATAACGCCATATTCCGCCAATGGCAGATGATTTAATAGATTTCCGGTATTGCTATTATTTCCAAGATATGGATTTTTATATCTTGCCAAACTTTCGATCCCACTGATATCACGAGCAAACGGGGTTCGTGGAACATTGCTTTCACTGTATTCTTTTTTGGTATCAATGATCAAATACTCATTGGTAGAATTTGGATTGAGCTGATAAACATTATAAAAAGGATTACGATAAACAATGATATCCGCCGTTTTGACCTTATGAGCAAAGATTGGTAAGCTTTGCTCATTTAAAACTTTTATGTAATCAATTGCCATCAAACCGCTGATCAATGCAGCATAGATCAATAATGACACACTGATCTTTACCCAACGTTTCTTGGTCTTTAACTGCATATAGATGCTTGATGCAATCAAAAATGTCCCGATAAGCGCAAATGCTATTCCCCTTCGCTCTTGGCCAAAAGCCAAGATGATCATAAAAATGCCCCATGATCCTATTAAAAACCATAACTGCCTTTTTTTGATCAGCAATTTATCATTGCCATATTTTAAGGTATCAGCTAATGTTGTTTCCGCGATCATTGGCAGATCATCAGCAGCAATCTTTTCGCCACTTAATAGCTCATTTAAGGAGACACCCAAGATTTCGCTCAATGGTATGAGCAATGAAATATCTGGCATATAATTTCCATTTTCCCAGCGCGAAATGGTCTTGTTGGTTACACCTATTTTTTGGGCTAGCATTTCTTGGGTATAACCTTTAGCCTTGCGACATTCAGCAATATATCTTCCAATTTTTTTAGTATCCATAAATAAATCGCTCCTTCATCACGATAAGCATAATTAAATTATCATAAAAAAGACACCCCATAAATAGCGAATAATTTAAAAAGCCAGCATTTTGCTGACTTCTATAATAAAATTCCTAAATGTTCAAGTAAGATCTTCGTTCCTAACATGATCAAGATGATACCGCCAGCAATCTGGGCTTTTTGCTCAAATTTGTCACCAAATACGCTACCGATCTTAACGCCTATCGCTGAAAGTGCGCATGTCGTAAAACCTATCAAAACTACGGCCATGATGATATTGACATTGCCTACCATTGCCAATGAAATTCCTACGGCCAATGCATCGATCGAGGTTGCCACCGCCATCGTAAACATTGTCTTAAATGAAAAATCAGCATCGCATCGTTCCTGATCATCATCTTTTTCAAATGCTTCTTTTAACATGCTGATGCCAATAAAAGCTAATAAACCAAAAGCGATCCAATGATCGATCATAACAATGGCTTTGGCAAATAGACTTCCTAACAAAAATCCCAACAATGGCATCAAAGCCTGAAAACCACCAAACCAGATACCGCAAGCTGCCATTCCTTTAAAATCAGCTTTTTTCATGCTCAATCCTTTACATATCGATACCGCAAAAGCATCCATGCTTAGACCAACTGCTAGCGCAAACAGTTCAATCAACCCCATAAAAAAATCTCCTTGTCTTTCATTAATAAACGACTTGGAGAAATACCGTAAGATCAACTATTAAGAGTATAGTCCAAGCCCATAGTTGCAAGTCTTGTCAATTAAGATCGACCAGAGAAATTTCTCAGCATGTTGATCGATCCCCACAATGGGCGACTACTCCCTTAGCTTTGATATTTTACTTTATTTAAATGCTTTTGTCAATTTCCCGTTAGCTTGAGCATATAGTCTTTTTTATCATAATGCATTGCTCATCTTGGCTGATAATTTTAAAACCATGCTTCAAAAATAGCTTTAGCGCAGCTTTATTATCAATTGCAATATCATCGTATAACACTTCTATGCCCAGCTTTTGCGCTTTTTGAAATAGCAATGTCAAAGCGGCAGATCCATAACCATGATGCCGATATCTTGCCATGATGATAATGCTTGTGATAAAACGATCATTTTCACGATGGATAGCAACTTCCCCTATAAAGCAGGCAGATTTAGGATCATAAAGATAGCGATAAAAATGATCAGCATCATCAAGCCATCTTTCATACCAGCTTTGCCATTTGTTCTGGGGAAATTCAATGGTTCCCCCATATGCATGGTTGTAGCTCATCGTTTCTTCATCTGCTAACAGCTGTTGGCGAAAAGACATATCTTCAAGCTTAGGTTTATAAAGTTCTAACACGATATCACCTCATTGCTTATTATAACAAACATTAGCTATCAAAACATCGTAAAACATGTTATCATAGTTAAGATAGTTTGTTAGGAGGATAGAAACATGGATATCATCATCGTCATGTGCATCGGTATCATCATTGGCAATTTTATCAAATTTAAACAAACCAAGATCATCAATGAAAAGATTCAATTGATCAGTACTATTGCATTAATCTTTGCCATGGGCGTTAATATCGGTAGCAAAGAAAACTTCGTTGATGAACTTGCTAGCTTAGGCATAACCAGTTTCATCTTCTTCATCATACCTACGATTTTATCGATCTTCGTTGTTTATTTTCTAACCAAACGTTTCATGGATGGCCAAAAAGAAAAGGGGGAATAAATAATGGTAATATATACGGTATCAGCTTTGATCATCGGTCTTTTGGTCGGTATCGCTCATATCAATAACAGCGTATTGGCACTGCTAACTAGCAACACCGATTTGATCTTATATATTTTGATGTTTTCAGTTGGCATAAGCATCGGGATGCAAGATGATGTCTTAACCAAGATCAAGCAATATAATATCAAGATCTTTATCATACCGCTTGGCATCATCGTCGCTTCTTTTGCTGCTGGTTTCATCTGTTCATTGTTGACTGGCATTCCTTATAGCTACAGCACCGCCATCACTAGCGGCATGGGCTGGTATAGCCTATCCGGTGCAACCATCAGCAAGCTGGTCAATGCTGAGTTAGGAAGCATCGCTTTTTTAAGCAATTTAATGCGAGAAATATTCTCGTTCTTCATCATTCCTTTTATCGCTTTAAGATTTAATTATTATACCTGCATCGCTCCAGCCGGTGCTACTAGCGAAGATACGACCCTACCAATGATGCTAAAATATACCAATGAACACACCGTCGTATTATCGGTATTAAACGGCATCATCTGTTCCTTTTTTGTACCGATCTTAATATCTTTATGCTTAAGCCTTTAAAATAAACAGCATTTATTATCATTGAAATAAAAGACCTAATCCTAGCCGTATCAAACAATTACGCTAAAGTGTTAGGTCTTTTTTACTTTAACTATTCTTAAAGTAATCTTAAAAAATCAGTTAATGATCACTCAAGCATTTTTGAATATCTTCTGTGATCTGTTCCATTATATCCACTATTTCATCCTTGGTAATATCGTCTAGATGAATACCGCAGATGCAGGTCACGGTACAATTATAAAATTTTGCCAGGGTACCGGCATATCTTTTCGCAACCTCATCATCTTTATGTCCCAAGGTATTTAACATGTTCAAAGTAACTTTGACCTCACCGTTTTTTACATAGGAATAAGCAGTAACTACGCTTCCGATATGTCCATTTTCATTTTGCACCATAATAACCAGATCATTTCCCATCTTGATTAATTTTCTATCAATCTTTATCTTTCGCATATCAAATTCCTCTTTTTATGTTATACTATTCCAAAATAGCATAGGTAAATTGTCATGACCATTGAACAGTTACAATATTTTCTAGCGATAGCCACTTATCATACTTTTTCTCAAGCGGCTTTAGAATTAAATATGACCCAATCATCTTTATCAAAACATATCATCAAGCTTGAACAAGAATTAGATGTCAAATTATTTGATCGAACGCATCGCCAAATTTCCTTAACCATTTATGGTCAACAGTTATTAAAAGATGCCCAAAAAATAAATAATGATCATCAACAAATGTTAAATAATATCAACGATCTAAAAACAACTACTACACAAACCATCAAGATCGCTATGCTTCCCATCTTCTCTTTATTTGACTTTGCCTTTAAATTTAACAAATTTAAAAAAGATCACCCAGAAATTCCGATCATCATCGAAGAAATTGAAGAACGCTATATTACCACTAAGCTACATGAAACTAGCTATGACCTATTTATCATGCGTGATAAATGCCATGGCTTAGAACATTTGCATAAGATCAAATTATATGATGATGAGCTAATAGCTCTAGCCCCAAAATGCTCAGCTTTAAAAAGCAAATGTTCGATCAAAGATCTTGCCAACTATGAGCTGTTGCTTATGCCTCGATATACAGCCATTGCTGAAGCAACAATCGATAAATGTCTAGAATTAGGCTTTAAGCCTAATATCAAGCGCCATGGCAGGATCGAAACCATCATCCATGCGGCAAAAAATAACGAAGGCATTGCTATTACCACCAAAAAATCTTTGCACATCTTTCATCTTGATGGCTTAAAAGCTATCCAAATTACTGATAAGGTTCAGCTTGGAATCTATATTTATTATGATCTTCAAGCTAAAAACATTAAATTTATAAATGAACTATTAAGTTATATAAAACCAATAGAGCAGTAAAAACTGCTCTATTGCCATCTATTAAATCGAGCTATATCTAGATCAAAGACATCTAAGATCTTGCCGATCAAATGATATTCCATATCTTCAATATTTTGCGGCCTATTATAATAGCTCATTACTAAAGGCGTGATATAAACATTTTGTAATTTAGCTAAATATGCCATGTTATCTAAATGAATGGCAGAAAGCGGCGTTTCGCGAACAGCCAAAACTAATTTGCGCTTTTCTTTGATCATTACATCAGCGCTGCGAAGCAAAAGATTATCGGAATAGCCATGAGCAATACCGGCAATCGTTTTCATCGAGCAGGGAACGATGATCATGCCATCATTTTTAAAGGTTCCGCTAGCAATTGCTGCACCAATATTATCATTTTCATAATAATGATCACATAAGCTTTTTAAAGCATCAGCATCTTTATTATTTTCCATTTTTAAGGTCATCAATGCTCCTTTGGTTGCAACCAAATGAATCTCACATTGATGTTTTTTTAATTCCTTTAACAGCTTTATTGCTAAGGGCATGCCACTAGCGCCGCTTAGGCCAACAACTATCTTCTTCATAACAAGCTAATGATAAATGTTGACCAAATATAGCTAAAAGGCATGACCAAGATCATCGCAGGTATCATATCGGCAATTGGAAAATTCTTGACCTTTATCATCCTAAAACCAGTAGCAAGCATCAAGATTCCCCCACAAGCTTTAAAATCCAAGATCATATCAGCATTGGTCAAAGGAAAAATAAATCCAGCACAGATAAACAAAATAAAGAAAATGATAAATTGCGGTATAGCAACCGCGGAAACAACCGCTCCTAAATTACAGGCAAAAATTAAGGCAGTAAAGAAATCTAAGATCGATTTAGAAATCAAGATCGAATTATCAACGATCATGCCCGCCGTTAAGGTACCATAAATCCCGGTTCCGCTGGCACAAAACAATACGATGATGGTAACCAACTGGTTCATATATTCTTCTTCGGTAATATCATCATTTTTTATAGGAACTATCTTAGCTATCGGCAAACGCAGCAAAGCTGCAAGCTCATTGATCTTATCGCCAAGATGGATAGCTAAACCTATTGCCGTACCGATAACGATCGCAAAAATTACCGCAGGCATATTTTTCATCATGATGATAGAGCTGATGCCCATCGCCATAGAACAAGCCCCAAAGATCAAAGTAATCTCTTGCTTAAACTTAGAGCTTAATTTATCTTTGATCAATGTGCCAGTTATTCCTCCCAAAAATACCGACAAAGCGTTAATAATTACTCCAATAGGCATGGTCATCTCCTCCTATTGCTTACCAAACCATTTTTCCATATCGATATCCATGAATTTGGCACGTTGGAATCGATCTTTTTGGTCAAATGGCACGGTACAATCAAAGATAGCTTTACACGCAATGCCGACGCCGCGAATATTATAAGCATATTGTGGCTGGTTGGAAGGATCTAAAGGATGACATTGTACCCCAGGAATTGGGATCATATCGATATCGGCTTGAAAGCGGGTAGTCATGGCCCACATCACATCGCTAATATCAAAAGGATCGACATCTTCATCAACTAAGAATACATGTTTTAATTCTGCAAAAGCACTAAAAGCTAATAAAGCAGCTTGACGCTGTCTGCCTTCATCAGAAGGTACGCTTTTTTTGAATTGCATGATAGCTACATACTTACCGCCACCACACGAAGCGCAGTAAACATTTTGTAATTTATTTGGCATAGCTTTTTCGACCATGGTCAAGATACTAGCCTCAGTAGGAATGCCCGCCATGGAAACATGCTCTTCGCTAGGTCCAATGCATGTTTGCATGATCGGATTTTTTCTTGTTGTCACGGCCTTTACTTTTATTATCGGCAAGGATGGATTTGCCGGTCCACAATAGCCAGGGAATTCTGGCATTGCTTTACCGGTATCAGAATTGATATCTTCACGAATGCGTCTATTTGGCAATATTTCACTCTCAATGACATATTCCGCATTAGCGATAGCTTTTTCTTTGATGGTCAAACATTGCACCAATTCAACTGGCGCTTTGCGGATAGCCCCTGCAGCCTGCAATTCATCATATCCTAACGGCGTGGTAGGTGCTTCAAAGCATGAAGCTATTTCAATGGCTGGATCGAAGCCGATGCTGATAGATATTGGCAAAGCTTCCCCTTTAGCTTCCGCTAGTTCGCGAAAATAACCTATATGTCTGGCTCCAAGCTGCAAGAAGATATAAATTTCATCTTTTGATTGAAAACACATGCGATGAATCGTTACATCTGATTCTTTGGTTTCGGGATTGGAAGCATAACACATTCCCAAAGTAATATATGGTCCAGCATCTTCTAAGGTATTGGTTGGCGCTGGAACTAATTTGCGGATATCAAAGCCTTCATCGGTGGCATAATGAACAACTTCCTGACATTTTGCCTGTTCATTAGGAATAACGATAGGTTTGATCGGATTATTGACCGAATCCTTTAATAAAAAACCTAGTTTTTCTGGCGGACAGTCTAATAAATATCCTACTCTTTTTCGACTTGCCAAGATACCAGTAACCACCCTGGCACCAGGATGCCCTTTGATATTATTAAACATCATAGCTGGGCCTTCTTTAGTTGGACGCATGACGGTTCCCTGAGCTCCAACATGACGATAGATCCCGGATAACTCCCCCATAGGGTCTACTTCGATATCGGTTTCGATCAATTGATCATCAAGTGATCGTAACAATGTTAATGCAGATCTTAAATCGTTTACTTTCATATTCTCCTCTTTTCTTTTTGCAAAAGAAATTTATCACTTATATTTCAAGCAAACAATTCATTTTAGACAAATATATATTCCAAATTGGAATAATTATTTTATCCTTCCATGATACATATCGCTAAAGATTCCTTTAGATTCGATAAGTTCATGATATTTAGCACGTTGTACGATCTTACCATCATCAAAAACGATGATCTCATCACAGTTTTCTAAGGTCGTCAAACGATGAGCAATCGATAAGACCGTTAAATTATGTTCTTTGATTAATTTTTCTATTTCACGTTGGATATATTTTTCTGCCGTATTATCTAAAGCAGATGTTGCTTCATCTAGGATCAAGATCTTAGGGGTACGCAAAAAGATCCGAGCAATAGCGATCCTTTGTCTTTGACCACCTGATAAATTGCCTCCTCCTTCGGCAATTACCGTATCCAAACCATCAGGAAGCTCTGCGATAAATGATGATAAAAAAGCTTTCTTAGCAGCTGCTAAGATCTCAGCGTCATCCACCTTTTGCGCTAACCCATAACAAATATTATCCCTTATAGTGCCAGCAATTAAAAATGGATTCTGAGGCACCAGCGCGATCATTGCAGCTAGATCATGACGCGAAAGCCTAGAAATAGGCCAATGACCGATCTTTGCTTTATCATGACTATTTTCAAGGTTACAGATCAGTATGCTCAAAGTTGATTTGCCACAGCCGCTTGGCCCCACGATCCCTATAAATTTACCTTCATCTACTGTAAACGAAATACCATCTAGCACCTTGGTACCATCATCATAACTAAAACTGATATCATCAACGCTGATCAACGGCTTAGCGATCTTGGTAAGATCTTGTGGCTGGGAAGGCAAATAGGAAAAGTCACACGGCAATTCCAACATATTGAAAAAATCTTCACTTAATACCACACATTCCGCTAGCTCATCAAAGATGCGATGCAATTCCTCTAGCGGTTTGATCAGTTGGGCAAAACATAGATAAGCTGTTAACACATTGCCTACGCTGATCACATTGATCGTAGCTAAATAAACTGAGATTCCGATCATTAAGACCGTAAAGACCGCTTCATTGATAAACTTTAAAATATCATATTTAGCCATCTGATAATGGTGCTTCATTTCTTTTTTGCGCAAATAATAGGATTTATCAGCAAAACGCTGTTTTTCAAGTTCAACGCTATCACTGATCCTGATGACCTCAATACCATTTAACAACTCAACGATGGTTCCATCGATCCCTGCTTTAGTTTCCAAAAGTTCGACCCTGATTTCTCTTTGTGTTGATATCTGCCGATATACGATAAAAAGGCCGATAGGTATCACCAACATCATCGGCAAAGCTAAAATGATCGGTAAGGTCATAAATATTACGATAATAGCTGCCAAGCTATTAAAAATAGCCGGTACAAGATCCATAAATCCTAATTTGAATATCAGTAAATTATGACCTCTCAACAGAGGTTACAGTGTTTTAATAAAATCCTCCAAAAGCC